>CAYOOD010000015.1:0-48540 GCA_964405435.1 uncultured bacterium | reverse complement strand
CAATCCCGGCACCAATCCCGGCACCAATCCCGGCACCAATCCCGGCACCAATCCCGGCACCAATCCCAACGCCAGCCCCGGCACCAGTCCCGGCACCCCCTGGGGGGGACGCCAAGTGGCCTTTTCCCTTAAAGAACGGCGATTTCGTGCAGCTTCTCCTCTGGCTGTACTACTATAAAGCGCGGCTAGATTTTTCCTATAGCTATCTCTACTCGGTTGACCTGAGCTTGAAGGATCTCAGGTATATCAATCTCAGTTTCTCCTACTTGTTGGGCAGCAATTTTGCGGCCAGCAACTTATTGGCAGCGAACTTTGGCTACGCCTACCTGTGTTATGCCTATCTGGGCTATGCCTATCTGGGCTATGCCTATTTGGCTTACGCTTATCTAGCCTTTGCCGATCTGACTGATGCTACTCTCACTCATGCAAACCTCAGCTACGCTTATTTAGGATATGCCAAGCTGAAAGATGCCAAGTTGAGTTATGCGAATTTGAGTTATGCTTACTTGGTGGGAGCTGACTTGAGCAACGCTGATTTAACCGGTGCTAATCTGACCGGAGCAGTTTTAACAGGTGCTAACCTCACGGGCGCGAAATTAACGCCAGAGCAGCAGCTAGTCTTGGGCAAGTCGCTGTCATAGAGCCTCTGTAAAGGTCAACAGCGTAAAAATACTTCTGTTGTTGTAACTGCTTTTGGCAGTTTCTTCAAACCAGTTAATTGAAAAGGCGATCGCCCTCCTGTAATTGGGGGAGCGATCGCCTGCCATTATCCGTTTTAACGCGAGAATTGGTCGTGAGTCATTGGAATTCAGGAGGAAATTTTTGTCCTGATTCCTTTCCGAACAAACCTCACATTTCCCGATCGCCCGTGAAGCGGCGCAGATTAATCTGGCTGACGCTCCAGAGTCGCTTCCATCGTACTCGTCAGGTAATGACCGGCCATAATGCCGCTAGAGTGGAAATACTTATTATGACCGAGCTGGTGCAGCGTTTCAAAGCCGGTGCGGCGTAACTTGTTATCGCCGAGTACCCAATAGCGCTGCACGATCGTCTCCGGCGCAATCCAGCCTTCACCTTCGACGCGCCCTAGTTCGCTGTGCTGGAGGACAAAAGTATACTGACGTTCACCGGCATCGAGGTGCCCCCGATACTGGAAGGTAATTTCATCGCGATCGCCGCCGGGAAATACGAGCTTAGTCACCATAGTGAACCAGTTTTCTTGATTCCAGGCCACTATCGTTTTGCCTTTAACTAAAATCGGCATCCCATTGCGCTGCAGCCAGGTGCCTTCCAGCGTCCACCGACCGGGTTGCATTAAAAAAGAGTGATTCACGGCACGATTCCTTGCCTCAACTGCTTGCTGCCGAAGAAGAGCTTTCTATGCTATATTATGACGTTTTACACGCAGGCGTGAAGATCTCCCAACACAACAGGACAGCGAGCACCAGTGACCAGGGGAAGATTGCCGGGGATGCCCAATTGCCGCCAGTAGGCGAGGACGGCAAAGGCGATCGCTTCTTTAAAATCAGCATTCAACCCAGCCTCATCAGTCGTCATCACCCGCACCGGAGCGAGCAGCGCTTGCAAGCGCTCCTTCAAATAAAGATTCCGACTGCCGCCGCCGCACAAGAGTACCTCATCGGGCATTTGCGGCAAGAAAGTGCGGTAGCTGTGGACGATCGAGGCGGCAGTCAGTTCCGTGAGGGTGGCGATCGCGTCGGCGTGACTGAGGGAATAACTGTTCGCCTCCGCGAGACACTCCTGCAAGAAACTCGGGCCAAATAACTCCCGCCCAGTCGATTTCGGCGGCGTCTGGCGGAAGAAAGGATGCTGCATCCACTTTTCTACCAAAGCCCTGCAGGGCGTACCGCTCGCGCCCAGCGCGCCGTCTTTGTCGTAAGTTTGTTCCCCGTTGCTGAGCTGCTGTACCGCCATGTCGATCAGGACATTCCCCGGGCCGGTATCCCAGCCGGTGAGGGTTTGGCTCTGGGAGGAAGCCGAGGGGAGATAAGTGACATTGCCGATGCCGCCGATATTTTGCACGCACCGATACAGCGTCGGGTGCGTCAGCAGGCAGGCGTCAATTTTGGACACCAAAGGCGCTCCCTGCCCGCCAGCGGCGATGTCGGCGGCGCGGAAGTTGTTCGCGGTGGGAATGCCCGTCAGGCGGGCGATCGCAGCTCCGCGACCGATTTGCAGGCTGTAGCCCAAGCCGGAGGGCGTGAATTTTTCTGCGTGCAGCTTCCCGTTACCCGGCGGGCGGTGGTATACCGTTTGTCCGTGAGAGCCGATCAGCTCCACAGGGCGATCGCCTTTGATGGCTAGAGCAGCGAGGGCAAATTGCTCGGCAATGGCATCGTCGATCTCTGCCAATTCTGCCATCGAAACCGCTGCGCCCCCACAAAGGGCCAATATGCGCGATCGCAATTCTGCGGGATAAGGGTACGTCGCAGCAGCCAGTAATTCGACTTGCAAGTCCCCTTCCGTGCCCCTGATGTCCGCGAGGGCTGCGTCAATGCCATCCACTGACGTGCCGCTGATTAAACCAATTACTCTGGTCATCTTTCTTTCTTGCAGTCCCTGATAGGGATTCATTCGCTATTTTCCAGTGAGAAAGGGGTTTAATTTTCGCTGCCCCCTTTCCCCTAACCGCTGCTCGCCCTGGCTGCGATTCCCGCGCCCGCCGCCGCTTCAATACCGGTCGCGATCGCGATCGCGAAAAGATTTGCCACCGCCGCCGTAGCCACCGCCTCCCCGGTTGCCGCCGCTGCGAACGCCCCCTTTTCGCTCTTCGCGAGGCTTGGCTTTATTCACTTTGATGTCGCGCCCCATCCACTCCGCTCCGTCAAGCGCTTCAATCGCCGCGTCTTCTTGCGCTTCGGTTTCCATTTCTACAAACCCAAAACCGCGCGGACGACCGGTTTCGCGATCCGTGGGCAAGTTGACCCGTTTAACTGTTCCGTATTCGCCAAAGACCGTAATCAGGTCTTCTTGCGTCACTTCGTAGGAAAGATTGCCTATGTAGATCGACATAAAATATCTCCAAAGTTAGCGAGTCGAGATGCGTCAGCTTCGGAGATATGCCTGCCGATACAGAAGAATGACTTTTTGATGATTCTGTAGCAAAAAACACAGCCGTCAACCGAACCTGATTTCCCAATCGTACTTTAACATATCTCGTGCGATGGCTAAGCACGCTAGTTTTGGCCAGCGCTCACCTGGTTTTTCCCGGACGAAGGCAAACCTCATATATCCTATCAAAAATGTTTTGTCTGTATTTTACACTACAAAAACAAAAAATATTTTTGCGGATTTGGTGCAGTTTATTGTAGTGAGAATGAATTGAAGCGTTTGGAGAGGATTTTCCGTTTTTTTTACAAACCGCAAAGATACAGAGGACGCAGAGAGGAAAGAGAAAAAAAGGGAGAAAAAAGAAGGGAGAAGAAAGAAGAGTTTGGGGAAGATTTCACTTTTTTTTACAAACCGTGAAGATACAAAGAACGCAGAGAGAGAAGAGAAAAAAAGAGAGAAGAAAGAAGAGATAAGAGAGGGATTGTGTTGATTTGATTTGATAGCAGGTTTCAAACGAGTGAGGGACATGATAAACCCGGCTTCTTGAAGAAGCCGGGTTTCTGGCCTGTATTTCATCTGACTGAAAACTGCTATAGAAACCGGGGTTCCTCAGTCCAGCCGTTTGCTTTTTAAAGAGAACTGCGCTAAAAAAATTGGGATCGGGGAGGAATTAGGCAGGTCAGCCCAAAGCAGGCAATCTCAAGTAGCTATAGACAGGAGAAGTTGAAGCGTGCTATAGATTTAAGTTGGGCGTTCTGGCTGGTAGAGGCGAGAAGAAGGTGGAGAAAATGTACCCGATCGCCGCAGCATGTATAATTTCCCCGTGCTTTGCATGAAAAACATCCAGTTCGCGGGACTGAAAGAGAGTCCTTGCCTGAGCATTTGCGTAGAGCGCCTCAAATCCACCCACTCGGAACACTTTGCGATCTGGGTTGTCAAGGCTCCCTATCCGGGCGGCTACGTCCACCACGATTCGATCTGGCCGGCGGATTTAGAGCGAATTTGGCAGGCTTGGCAGCAGCTATTTTCGACCGATGGGGCGATGGGTGGCGGCGATCGCTCCGCAGCGATTGACTATCCGCTCTCTGACGGCAGTTCTGGGAGATCGTTCAGCAGCCGGCTGATGCAGCAGTTGGGGCTGAGTTTGTGGAAGTGGTTATTTGATGGCCCGATTCAGAGCAGTTTGGCACAAAGTCGGGGCATTGCGATCGGGCAAGACAAACCCTTGCGGTTGCGCTTGGAAATTCGCGATTCGGATCTGATTGCTTTGCCGTGGGAAATCGTGCAGCCGGAGGCAGGGCTGCCTGCGATTTCTCTGAATCCGCAGGTACTTTTCAGCCGCACGACGAGCGATGTAGACCCCCTGCCAGCCCTGAGCAGTGATGGTTTTTTAAATATTCTGTTGGTTTTGGGCGAGGATGCGCTCAGCGGGATCGGCGGCAACTTGCCCCGCCTGCAGTTGGAACGAGAAGCCGCAGCGCTGGCAGAAGTTTTGCAAGCGTCTGGGCAGGGGGAGGCGGGCGGCGAGGAGATTGGCGATCGCGTGCCGTGCAAAGTGGAAACGCTGGTTCAGCCGCTTTCGGCTGAACTGATCGATCGCCTGAAAGCGGGCAATTATAATGTCATGTTTTATGCCGGTCACGGAGAGAGCGCCCACGAAGGCGGGCAGCTATTTTTGCGCCCCGGTACGACCCTCAGCGGCAGGGAATTGGCCCTGGTGTTGGTGGAGCGCGGGGTGAAATTGGCGGTTTTTAATGCTTGTTGGGGCGCGCAACCGGAGCGGCACGGCACAGAAACGGTGAAGCGCAGCAGTTTGGCGGAGGTGCTGATTCACCACGGCGTGCCGGCGGTTTTGGCAATGCGCGACGCGATCGCCGATCGGGAAGCGTTGAGTTTTATTCAAGCGTTTGCAACAGCTCTGGCGGAGCGGATGCCGGTCGATCGGGCGGCGGCAGTTGCCAGACAGCAACTGCTGGCACTGTACAAGTACAATCAACCGGCTTGGACGCTGCCGGTGCTGTACCTGCACCCAGAGTTTGACGGGGAACTCATTCAGCCCTTGGAGGAAGTGAGTACGGAATTGCCGCCAAATTCTCCAACCGGGAGGATACAGGGGTTTCCGGTGGCGTATTTGCGATCGCTCGGAGGCGAAAACCGAGTATGGCCCATTCGCGGCGGGTTGATGCGCGTCGGGCGCTTGTCGGAAAATGATTTGGCGATTCAGGAACGGTGGGTGTCTCAGCGACACGCGGAAATATTCTGCCGAGAAACCCTCACGGACGGCACGGGGGAACCGACCTATTTTTTGCGGGATTTTTCGCGCTACGGCACCCTGATTTTGGGATCTGACGGCTGGCAAAAAGTTCACCACCAGGAAATTGCCCTGAAATCGGGGATGCAGGTGAAGTTTGGCAGTTCTTTCGGGCAGTCTTTTGAGGTGGCGATCGAGCGATCGCCGCAGTCTAGTTAAATCTCTCCTAATTGAGGTAGATTGCTTTTGATTGCGGAACTGGTTTTTTGCCCAGTGTAGCTACCCTTATTCAAGCTAATCTCTCAATGCAGTCCGGATCGGTTGAATATGGCAAATCAACGCATTTCATCGGAAGATTCCCCAGATTCGAGATCGCTCCTCGAGCTGGAACTGTTGGAGGCTCTCCTGCTGGCTGACGTTCCTTACCCTTGGAATCCGGCTGCTTCTGAGTCAGAAACCTACTGGAGAACCTCAGAGGAAGCCTTGAGGTTGGAGGATTGGGCAGCAGAGGAACTCTCTGCCCGGGCGCAAGCGTTCTCCGCCCAGATAGAGGCGTGCTGGGGCGCTATTGTTGCGGCGGATGGGGCGGCAGGGGCATCTGATGCTGTGCGGGCGTCTTTGCAGCAGCGCTTTGCCGCTTTCGTGCCTGCGGGGCTTCTCGATGCGATCGCCTCTCAAGCGCGATCGCTCCTGCCTGCAAACCAGAGTTTAGCCGACCGGATAGTGTCGATCGCCGGTCAGTTGTTGCCCCATTGGGCTGAGGAAGACTTGCACGTTTTAGCTCGACCCCTCGCCCATGCGATGCGGGGACGCGAACCCGCCGCTACGACATCGACTTTCGCGATCGCTGCTTCTGCCCCGTGGGCGGAACTCTCTGAAATTGAACAAGCTCGCCTGATTTTGGCAGCCGCTTGCCATGCCTTGACGCAATTGGAGTGCTGAGTGCTCAGTGGAGTAGAAAGTGCTGAGTGCTGAGTGCTGAGAGAGGAATTGCTCCCTTCCCCTCCTCTCCCCCTCCCCCCACTCTTCCACTCTCCCCCTCTCTTATGGCGGTCCCGATATGCGAGTCGCGAAGTTTTGCGATCGCGTCGGCGACAGGGCGCGGGCTTTGAGAATTGCTGCGGCTAAGAAGGCATAGGAGAGAATGCCCACAAATGCCAGCAGCAAGACGCTGACGGTGCCGGTGGCATTCCAGAGGGCGTGGAGGGAGGCGGCGGTGAGGTAGCCGACAGTGAGAATCAGCCAGCGCTTGCGGGGTTTGAGGACGCTCAGACCGATAAAGTATCCCAAATAACCGCTATATGCCATGTGACCGGCGACTGAGCCGAGAATGCGGGGAATGAGCAACTGCAAGCCCACCAGTTCGGCGATGTCTTTGCCGGCTTGCAAGGTGACATTCTGCATGATGTCGGGGACGTATTGCCCGAGGGTTTCCAAGAGGGTAAACCCGACTGCGGAAGCCGTTCCTAATAAGATGCCGTCGAGGGGTTCCCAGACTCCGAGGCGCTCTCGCCAGGGCGATCGCAGGAAACAGCCGATGACAAATGCCGCCAGCACGGGCAGGGCTTTGAGCAGTTCTTCCATCAACCCAGCCCCGAAGAACATCCGCACTAACAGCAGTGCAAAGCTTATCTGCTCGTTGTCGGCAGGGATGCGCCCGGGCAGGATACCCCGAAACACCAGTACAAAGCCGCTCAGCAGGGGGCTCAGCAGGATGAGCGCGGTGGCGATCGCGCTACCGACCAGCCACCACCACGGTTTGCGCTGCCCGCACAGTTGGTAGACAAAGTAATAAGCGATTCCCGATAGATATGCCGCCAGCAGCATGTTAAAAGCAACGGAATTGCCGATGACGGCGAACATTAACACGACAAAAATTATCGCGATCGCCGCCGGCACGAGGTACGCTTTGCGCGTCAAATCTCGCCCGGTGGAGAGAATCGGGAATAATTGCGTCAGAGTCACGCTGTCTGGATGGCTGGCGCTGGCGGCAGTGAGGGGTTTGGCGCTCGGCAAGGGGTACTCAAAGATAAATTCTGGCCCGTTCGTGCCCAGGGTAATGCGATCGCCCGCCTGCAACCTGCGGCATCCCAGCAGGCGCTGGCCATTGACATAAGTCCCGTTGGCGCTGTTTAAATCGCACACTTGCCAGGTGGGGACGGCACCTGCTGAAGTCGTGCCGAAAGGGCGAACGGTTGCGTGCCGTCGGGAAACGCCGCCGTACTGGTTTGAATCCAAGATGATTTCACAGCTCGGATCTCGCCCGATCGTCACCTCCTGGGTTTCCGACAGCGGGTAGAGGGGCTGTGGCTGATTTGAAGTTGCGCCCGGAGCGTTCAGTTGCCGCAAAAATCCACGATACGTCGCGTTGCCCGTCATGCGTTTGGGATGCTTTTTTATCAGACTGATTGGCTCGGCGAGAGAGACGTTGCAGGCAACGTCTCTACTGCCACCACTTACCAGTGTACGGGCGCGTAAAGCGGCCAGCGAAAGCTGTGCAATAATCCTGCACGCTGGCGGATTATTCGCTGGCGTTGGCGCTGCGTACCGCCGCATAAAATAGCAATCCCACTGCTGGCAAACTGAGGGCCAAGATGACGCCAGTGGTCAAGCTCCCGAGTTGGGGTTGGCCAGAGGAGAGCTCGAAAATCGAGCCCACTGCCGCGATCGCGGCTACGCAGGATGCACCTAAGAAAATAGCACTCTTTGGAGTCAGTGGCATTTGGCAATTTCCGATCGAGATTTATTTTAGAATAACTCAAATTGTTCGTTAGACTTTCTCTTCATCGGTCATGGGTAATGGGTAATGGGTAATTACTCATGGGTTGGAGGATTGCTGCTTATTCTCCATTATCCATTACTTGACTGTCATTACTGGTTCCCTACTTTTCCTCATTTTCAGGCGGCAGACTTTTTTTAAAAAGGGTTTTGACCAATTTCTGAAAAAGCCAAAAGAGCAGCGATCTCAGGAAGATACTCTGATAAAAATTCCGCAGTTAGGGACAATTCAAGACCCCGAAAAGCAGTCAAAAACCCGGCTTCTTCAAGAAGCCGGGTTTCTTTCCCTTTTTCCCGCTGTGTTTTATCTCTTTAGTTAAACAATTGATTTAACATCGCGAGTGGAGAATTTGTGTTTGGTGAGTTCCTCGGTGAGTGCGAGTTTATTTTCAACGCGATCGACAAACATCACCCCGGTGAGGTGATCCATTTCGTGCTGTATGCAGCGGGAGACTAGGCCGGTGGCGAATAAGGTTTGAGGACGCCCAAACTCGTCTTTATAGGAAACTTCGATCGCCTCGGGGCGGGTGACGTCCAGGTAAACCCCGGGCACGCTCAGACATCCCTCTTGATAGACGGACAGTTCGCTGCTGTTGCGCTTAATCGTGGGGTTGATCAGCACGATGGGAGGCTTCGCCTGGTTGTCCGGTTCGCAGTCTACCACAATCAATTGTTTTTGAATCCCTACTTGGGGGGCTGCCAAACCGATGCCATCAGCGCTGTACATGGTTTGCAGCATCTCCCGCACCAGATCTCGGATTTCGCGGTCTACTTTGGCAATCCGTTTGGCACTCATGCGCAAGACGCGATCGCCCAGGTAGTGAATCTCCAAAGGCGGCTTGTCCAACTTTTTCTTCTCAACCAGAACTTCAGCACTCATGGGTGTGTGGTAGTTACTCTTGTTCTTTATTTTATCTTGACACAGCGCTCATTGGCCAGGAGAAGTCCAGAAACCCGGTTTCTTGAAGAAACCGGGTTTCTGGCGGGGCTCGAAGCGCGGTACACTCGAAGGTTGCACCTCTTGCTTGCTTTCCTCTGAGATACGGAGCTGGAACTCTTGGGTATAGAACTGCGAAGTTATGTGTATCTAGACAGATTGCAGCCCCAGCACGCGGCTTACATTGGCACGGTGGCGCTGGGGTTTTTGCCGCTGCCGGGGGATTCGTCCCTGTGGATCGAGATTTCTCCCGGAATCGAAATTAACCGAATTACCGATATCGCTCTGAAAGCCGCCTCTGTACGTCCTGGCGTGCAGATTGTGGAACGGCTTTACGGGCTGCTGGAAATTCATTCCAGCCGTCAGGGGGAGACGTTGGCGGCGGGCAAGGCGATTCTAGGGGCGATCGGCGTCAGTCAGGGCGAATGTCTCAAACCGCGCGTTATTTCCAGCCAGATTATCCGCAATATCGACGCTCACCAAACCCAACTGATCAACCGGACTCGGCGCGGGCAGTTGATTTTGGCGGGGCAAACCCTTTACGTTCTGGAAGTCGAGCCGGCGGCTTATGCGGCGCTGGCAGCGAACGAGGCGGAAAAGGCGGCGTCAATTAATATTCTAGAGGTTCAGCCGGTGGGAAGCTTCGGACGCTTGTATCTGGGCGGAGAGGAGCGGGATATTTTGGCGGGCTCTGCCGGGGCGCTGGCGGCGATCGAAAGTTTGGGCGGACGCAACAATACTGACGTCGGCGGGCGCAAGGAATAGCGATCGCCTCTGCCTCGCCAGATATTTGGTTTTTTTATTTGCAGCATCAAACTAAAATCAAAAATTTGCACTGCCCGATTTGTGACTCGGAGGCTCTTGTATGGCAAATATCGAGCATCTTGCGTTACTCAAGCAAGGTGCAATCAAGTGGATTGACTGGAGAACGAAAAACCCACAGATAGAACCCGATCTCAGCGGAGTTTCCCTGCGCGGAATTAACCTCAGAGGTGCCTACTTGGCAGGGGTTTCCCTGCGAAGCTGCGATATCGGGCAAACCGTCCTCATCGCCGCTAACCTCGTCGGGGCTAATCTGAATACGGCTTACCTACAAGAAGCATCCCTGCTCGATGCCAACCTCGCAGAAGCGTCTCTCGTGGATGCCAAGCTCGTCAATGCCGATCTCAGAGGTGCCGATCTCAGTCACGCTAATCTCATCGGAGCCGATCTCAGAGGTGCAGATTTGAGGGGAGCGGATCTGAACGAGGCGAACCTCATTGGCACAGAGCTGAGAGGGGCGAACCTCAGAGGCGCAAATCTGAGCGGGGCGAACCTGAAAAGAACGAATCTGAGCGATGCGGATTTGTACCAAGCCAACCTCAACCATACCGATCTGTGCAGTGCGAACTTGCACGAGGCTAGATTTCACGGCGCTTACCTTTATAAAGCTGACTTGCACAAGGCAAACTTGAGCGAAGCTCGTTTCAGCGGCGCTTATGTTTTCTGGGCAAACTTGAGCGAGGCGGATCTTTATAAGGCTGACTTCCGCTGGTCGAATCTCAGCAAGGCGAATCTGGCGGGAGCGAATCTGAGCCACGCCAATTTCACGGGGGCGAATCTGAGCAATGCGGTTCTCGCTGGGGCTGATTTGAGAGGGGCGAATCTGAACAAAGCGAATCTTAGCAAAGTCAATCTCGCGGATGCTAATCTGGAAACAGCCAATCTGGAAGATGCGATTCTCTCTCAGGCTCGGTTTGAAATGACTGTGATGCCGGATGGCGACATTCGCTTTTAGCGCGGAATCTCAGGGAGCATCTCAGTTTTGTAAAAAGACTAAGGAGTGCGGGCCAGAAAGCCCGAGAACTATGACCCGATCGCGGGCGGGACCCCCGCACTACAAAACTGAGATGCTCCCGAATCTCAGGAGTAGGATGGGTTGCGGGCTAGGCGCGCTCTCAACTACCGGGAGCATCCCATTTTTGTAAGGGATGAAAGCATTCGCGCATACATCCGTCCAACCACCCGAAAACATCTATACGCGAATGCTTTCATCTCCTACAGATATCTACTTATCTCAGATCGGAGGGGACAAGTTATGTCAATTTTTTTTAAAAAAGCTTTGCCGCCCTGTTTCGTCGTGCTGGGAATGACTGCAGCGATCGCTCCTTCTGTACTGGCAAATCCCGTGCAGCAAACCAGTCAGGCTGTGCCGGCTTTAGGCGATCGCTACGGTTGCTTTGCGGGCTATCCTGACGGCAGCTTTCGGGGCGATCGCCCGGTGACGCGCTACGAATTCGCTGCGGTTTTGAATGCGTGCTTGCAGCAAATCGATCGCGCTGGAAATATACAATTTGAAGGGGTGACGCGAGAAGAGTTTGAGGCGACGGCGAACCAGTTTGAGCTGTTAAGGCAGGAGTTGGACAGTTTGCGCGATCGCGTGGATTTACTCGATCCGGAGAATAAATAATTCTCTTGCCCGTGCCTGTTTTAGGGGGCGATCGCTTTTTACTCTACATACAACCACCCAAATAAATCGGCTGCGGAAATTTGCCAGTCACCTAGAAAGCTTGGAACGGGTAAAATTTCATCATTGGTCTTGGGTTCTGGCGCGCGATCGCCTAAAAAAATCATCACCGATTCATCTTCAGGATCGACGAGCCAACCCATCTGTGTACCGTGCTTCAGACAAAAAGTTATTTTCCGAATGACGCGATTAGCAGATTGTTCGGGAGAGAGAATTTCAATTGTCCAATCTGGCGCAATTTCAAACCGATCGGCAATTTTTCCATCAGCTTCTCGCGGGATGCGCTGCCATTCAAACACTGCAATATCAGGAACAATTGAACTACCGCCAAACGGACAGCGCAACTCGGGAAAAGCATAAGCTGACTTCTGCGGTTTACCAACCTGCTTAATAGCTGCTGCTAGTTCAAGTTGAAGAGTGCTATGTTTTCCTTGTGGCATAGGCTTTTGAGAAATTTCTCCCTCTAAATATTCGCTGGCGGGTTGGGTTTCGGGCAACTGCAAGAACTCTTCTAGGGAAATATGGGCGGGTGATTGAACCGAGGCGGACATAAATTATTCCTCCTTGAAGTGTTAGTAGGGTGCGTTCCGCTGTCGATCGCCTCCGTGCAAGTCGTGCTGATTCTAGCGATTAGAAAGCCCTCTACAGCTATCTTATATTATGCGGGATTACTTCACTCTCAGCCTACGGCTGTATTACAAAATGCTCCTCCCCCTCTCTGTCCTCGATACAAATTCCCAAAATGCTTATGAATAATTTTTTTTTGATAAGTTAATTTTATATTTAAACGGAAAATGTAACAGATTATACCTAAGATAGTACAATAATAGAACGTAATGTGCATTCCGCCGACACCGGAATGTCAATTTTCTACTTTGTCACCCTGCGAGCGGAACAATGCCGATGCAACCGGAAATCAGATAACTCTCCTGTCCGATCGCGCGGCCTAGAAAACTGGTGCAGGCCAAAGTAGGGCCAAAAAACTGGGCGGTTTATGCAAATTCTGTTGGTCGAAGACGATATCTTGATGAGTTCCGCACTGGCGGAGGTGCTGGCAGCTTCGGATTGCGCGATCGCCCTGGCTAGCGACGGTCAAACCGGGCTTTCCTTAGCCACAGCGGGCGAGTACGATCTGATTTTACTAGATTGGCAGATTCCCAAGCTGGACGGAATCAGCCTCTGCCGGGAACTGCGATCGCGGGGCTACAGCAAGCCTATTCTGATGCTAACGGCCAAAAATTCTAATGCCGATATTGTAGCGGGGCTGGATGCCGGGGCGGATGATTACGTTATCAAACCCTACAACCCGGAAGCACTTGCCGCTAGGATTCGGGCTTTGTTGCGCCGCAGCGGGATTTTGAGAGAGCAGGCGCTCTGCTGGGGGGAACTCTGTTTGGATTCTGCCTCTGGCAAAGTCACCTATAGAGAGCAGGGGATTCCGCTCTCGGCAACGGAATACAAATTGCTGGAATTGTTTTTACAAAATCCCGATCGCATCTTCAGCCGCAGCGCCATTCTCGATCGCCTTTGGAGTTTTGACGACCCGCCGACTGAAAATGCAGTGACGACGCACATTAAAGATTTGCGCAAAAAACTGAAAATAGCGGGGTTGAGCGAAGAGATTGTAGAAACCGTTTACGGCATGGGTTATCGCTTAAAATCCGCGCCCAGTCGCCCCATTACAAATGGCGAAACCGATTCTGGAAGCCGCCAAAATAGCCACAAAAAAACTGCACCTCCCGACATGACTGCGGTGCATCGGGTGATGGAGCAATTCCGCCATACTTTGGTAGAACAGGTCGGCTTTTTGGCGCGAGCAAAAACGGCACTGTTGGAAGGAAATTTTACCAAAGAGTGGCAGTTTTCGGCAGAGCGAGAAGCCCACAAACTGGCTGGTTCGATGGGGACTTTTGGCTATCCAGAGGGGTCTGAGATAGCGCGAGAAGCGGAACATTTACTGACAGGCGATCGCGTGTTGGCAGGAGAGGAGATTTCCCGGTTTTGCCAATTGGTGACCGCTTTGCAAGAGGAATTAGCCAAACCTCCGAATACTTCCACCGATCGCCCAGTATCTAAAATTAAAACTCATCGCGTGCTGGCGATCGATGACGATAATGCCCTGACAGAACGGTTGCTATCGGAGGCAGATGCTTGGGGAATTCGCCTGAAAATCGCGCCCGATTTGGCAGCAGCCCGATCGCGAATTGCCCTGGCGGCTCCCGATGCGATTCTCCTCGATTTGAGTTTGTCGGAAACAGAAGAAGATGGCTTGACGCTGTTGCGGGAACTGACCGAGCGATCGCCCCACATTCCCGTTGTCGCCTTTACGGCACGAGATAGCCTCGCCGATCGCTTGGCAGTATCGCGGTTGGGTGCCAAACAATTTTTGCACAAACCCGCGACAACTCGGGAGATTTTTCAAGCGATCGCCCGCGTGCTGCCGCAACCCAAACCCCCAGAAGCAAAAGTCTTGCTCGTCGATGACGATCCCGCAATTGTGGCTTTTTTGTCCGAGTTGCTGACTCCTTGGGGACTGGAGGTGATAGGGCTGACAGAACCCCAGCGCTTTTGGGAAATGTTCACGTCTGCATCCCCAGATTTAGTGCTGCTGGATTTGGAAATGCCCCTCGTCAGTGGATTGGAATTGTGTCAGGTGGTGCGGCAAGACGCGCGCTGGGGCGATATCCCGATTTTGGTAGTCACGGCTCATGCGGATGCGGATTCCCTCCAGAAAGCTTTTGCGGCTGGGGCTGATGATTTCATTGCCAAGCCAGTCATAGGGCCAGAATTAGTGACGCGGGTACTCAGCCGAATTGAGCGATCGCGATCGCGCAATTCTCCGCAGCTAGGCGGGCGTACCATTGGGGAATAATCAGCCAAGGAGTAGGAAGGGGTCAGAGAAATGATGAGAGTTTATCGGCAATATTGGCCCTATGGGGTGGCGATTGGCTCGACGGCGATCGCCCTCCTCCTGACTCTGTGGTTAAAACCGTTTCTATCACAGCTCGTCAGTCCGCTTTTCTACATCGCCGTTATTGTCAGTGCCTGGTATGGCGGCTTTAGACCGGGATTCGTTGCGGTTGTGCTTTCAACCCTGGCGATCGATTATTTCTTGATTGACCCCCCATACCAGCTTTTTTTGCTCGACAAAACACAAGATTTATTGCAGTTAAGTTTTTTCCTAGCCGTTGCCCTCGCGATCGCCCTGATAGTAGACAATTTTCAGGAGAGCAAAAAAAAGCTCGAACGACTCAGCCAGCAATTACTGCAGGAAAATGCCGAGCAACTGCGGATGGCTCTTTCAGCAGCGCAGATGGGCATGTGGGACTGGAATCTCGTCACGGGAGAAATTAAATGGTCGCCGGAACACGCGCTGTTATTGGGATTAGCGCCGGGTACGTTTGACGGCAGATATCAAACCTTTGACGATCGCCTCCATCCAGACGATCGCGAAGCTTTGGAGCAGGCACTGCAGCAGGCTCTGGAAACGCGCAGCATCTACCAGCACGAGTTTCGCGTTATCTGGCCAGATGGCAGCCTGCACTGGGTGGAGGGACGGGGGCGCGGCTTTTATAACGAAGCCGGTCAGCCGGTGCGAATGACCGGCACGATTATGAGCATTGACGAGCGCAAGCAGGCAGAAACCCTGCTGCACCAGCAATTCGAGCAACAGCGGCTGCTGATGGAAATCAGCGGGCGCATCCGCCAATCGCTGAATTTAGAGAAAATTCTCCAAGCCACCGTCGATGAAATGCGGCAATTTCTTCAGTGCAACCGGGTAATTATCTTTCAATTTGCCCCAGACTGGAGCGGAACCGTTGTGGTAGAGTCGGTTGGTTCCGAATGGACAGCAATTTTATCCACTCAGATATACGATCCTTGCTTTGGGGAAAGCTATGTCGAGCCCTTCAAACAAGGCTTAGTCACCGCTAAATCAGATATTTACACTGCCGGAATCGATACCTGTCACCTTGAATTGCTGGCAAATTTCCAAGTCAGAGCCAACCTGGTTGTTGGCATCCCTAAAGGAGAAGAACTGTGGGGATTGCTGATCGCCCACCAATGTGCAAGCCCTCGCGAATGGCAACCCTCAGAAATTGAATTGATGCGGCAACTGGCAACACAAACCGGAATTGCCATCCAGCAAGCCGATTTATTTGAGCGGGTACAAGCAGAACTGAGGGAGCGCAAGCTAGCGGAAGCTGCTCTGAGAGACAGCCAAATGCAGCTTCAGCAACAACTGGCTGAGATTGAAGCCATCTACCAGTCAGCCCCGATTGGTTTGAACGTTTTAGACACTGACCTCCGCTTTGTCCGGATTAACCAGCGACTGGCAGAAATGAATGGGTTTTCTGTTGAAGCACATATCGGTCGCACAGTGCGGGAATTATTGCCGGATTTAGCCGATACTGCCGAGCGACTGTTGCGCCGTATCCTAGAAACGGGAGAACCCCTCCTGAATGTAGAAATCGCAGGGGAAACTCCAGCCCAACCCGGAAGGCAGCGAATTTGGGTAGAGAGCTTTGTGCCCTTGAAAGATGGCGATCGCGCGATCGGTATCAGTACAGTTTGCGAGGAAATCACCGAGCGCAAACAGACAGAAGTGGCGCTACAGGAAAGCGAAGAAAAACTGCGATTGTTCGTCCAATATGCCCCTGCCAGTATTGTCATGTTCGATCGCGAGATGCGCTACTTGGCGGCAAGCCAGCGATGGCTCGATGATTTTCGCCTCCCTTTAGAAACTTCCACAGAATCGATAATCGGGCGATCGCATTACGAAATTTTTCCCAATATTCCCGATCGCTGGAAGCAAAGCCACCAGCGCGGGCTGTCGGGCTTCGTCGAAAAATGCGACGAAGATATATGGGTTTACCCGGATGGTTCGCCGCACTGGTTGCGCTGGGAAATTCACCCTTGGTATCGAGCGGGTGGCGAGATTGGCGGCATCGTTCTCTTCACTGAAGATATTACCGATCGCAAACTGGCACAACTTGCCCTGCAACAACTGAATGCCGAACTCGAAGAACGGGTGAGAGCGCGAACCGCCGAACTAACCGAGGTAAACGATCGCCTCTCTGTCACCCTCCTAGAGACAAAACGCGCCTATCAATTGCTAGAAGAACAAGCGCAACTGCTCGATCTCGCCCACGATGCCATCTTCACCTGCGATCTCAACTTGGTTATCTCCTTTTGGAACCAGGGAGCCGAGTTTATGTATGGCTGGTCAAAAGCAGCGGCATTCGGGCAGGTGTCGCACGAGTTCCTCAAAACCGAGTTTCCCGCTCCGCTGGCTGAGATTCAAGCCGAACTGTTAGACAACGGATATTGGCAAGGGGAACTCATTCATTTTACTCGGGACAGCCGCCGGATCGCGGTTGCCAGCCGTTGGGTTCTCCAAAAAGACGAGGCAGGCAGACCGATTAAGATTCTGGAAATCAACAACGATATTACGGAGAGAAAACAAGCGGATTTGGCTTTGCAGCACTATATCCGCGAAGTAGAAGACCTCTACAATAATGCTCCGTGTGGCTATCACTCCCTGGATGCAGAGGGGACAATCGTTCGCATGAACGATACAGAATTGCAATGGTTGGGCATGAGCCGCGAGGAAGTCCTGAACAAAAAGAAATTTGTGGAATTCATGGCCCCTGAAAGTCGGCAAGTTTTTTACCAAAATTTCCCCCAGTTTAAGCAACAAGGCTGGATAGAAAATTTGGAATTTCACATGCTCTGCAAAGATGGCTCAAGCCGATGGTTTAGCCTGAATGCAACCGCGATAAAAGATGAGGCGGGTAAGTTTCTGATGAGCCGATCGACCTTGTTCGATATCAGCGATCGCAAGCGTGCCGAAGCCGAGCGAGAACAAGTGGAAGCCGCGCTGCGCAAAAGCGAGGAACAGCGGCGACTGGCTCTAGATTTGACCCGCATCGGCTTTTGGGATTGGCATATTTCCACAGGAAACCTGATTTGGAATGACAATCACTTCACGTTGCTGGGTTTAGTGCCGGAAGCGATCGCGCCGAGTTACCAGCTCTGGCGAGAGCGATTGCATCCTGAAGATAGAGAGCGAGTGGAAAAGCTGTTTGCCTATTGTCTGGAAACTGGCATCGATTACGAAGCCGAATATCGCGTCGTGCATCCCGATGGCTCCGTTCACTGGGTGCTGGGGCGCGCCAAAGCGATTTACGATGAATCGGGGCAACCCGCGCGATCGCTGGGGGTGCTGCTGGATGTCAGCGATCGCAAGCAAGCCGAGCAAATGCTGGAGCTTCAAGCCGTCATCCTCCGCAATATGGCGGGAGGCGTTTGCTTAGTCAGAGCCGATAATGGCGTCATCGTTCACGCGAATCCCAAATTCGAGCAGATGTTTGGCTACGGCTCCGGCGAACTCAACGGTCAGCACGTCTCGATTCTCAACTATGCCAGCGAATTGGTTACGGCGGATGAGGTTACTCAATCCATTCGGTCTGCTGTTTTGCAAAACGGCGAATTCACCTATGAAGTCCACAATGTCAAAAAAGACGGCACGCCATTTTGGTGCAGTGCGACTTGCTCGGTCTTCAAACATCCCGACTACGGCAACGTTTTGGTTGCGGTTCAGCAAGACATCACCGAACGCAAACGCACTGAAGAACTCTTGCAACAGCAAGCCAAACAGGAACAGTTGCTTTTTTCGATTACCCGGGCGATTCGCCAGTCGTTGGAACTCGAGGTGATTCTCAATACTGCCGTCGCCGAAGTTTGGCAGACTTTGCAAGTCGATCGGGCGGCGATTTACCGCTTTAATCCCGATTGGAGCGGTGATTTTATCGTGGAGTCCGTGACTCCAGATTGGGTAAAACTGGTGATTCCCGATGTTAAAAAGGTTTGGGAAGACACCTACCTGCAAGAAACGCAAGGCGGTCGCTTCCGCAATCGCGAAACCTTTGTGGTGGCAGATATTTACGCGGCTGGACTGCAGCCGTGTCACGTCGAACTCTTGGAGCAATTTCAAGCGAAAGCTTACGCGATCGCCCCGATTTTTTCAGGAGAGGCGCTCTGGGGCTTGCTCGCCATCTACCAAAACGCCGCCCCCCGCCACTGGCAATCTTGGGAGATCGAATTGCTCGAGCAAATTAGCAACCAACTGGCGATCGCCATCCAGCAATCCGAACTCTACAGGCAGCTTCAGGTGGAACTGCACGAACGCCAGCAAGCAGAAGCGACGTCGATCGAGTCCGAAAGGCGCTGGCGATTTCTCCTCGACAACGTGCAATTACTCGTGATTGGGCTTGACTGCACGGGGAGGGTGAATTACGCGAATCCTTTTTTCTTGAAACTGACGGGATATTCTGAAGCCGAAACGTTGGGCCATAACTGGTTTGAAAGCTTTGTGCCGCTTTCCGAACGGCAACAGGTGCAAACGGTTTTCTCGGAAATTATGGGGTCGAAAGAGCGCACCTACTATGAGAATTGTATTCTGACAAAATTGAAAGAAGAACGATTGATTGCGTGGAATAATACGCTTTTAAGAGATTCGTCTGGAAAGACAATCGGGCTAATCGGGATCGGAGAAGACATTACCGAACGGCAGAAAATCGAGAAGATGAAAAATGAGTTTATCGGCATCGTCAGCCACGAACTCCGCACCCCTCTGACGGCGATTCGCGCCTCCCTGGGATTGTTGCAAACGGGCATCTACGACAAAAAGCCAGACAAATTCAAGCGCATGATTGAAATTGCGGCGACAGACAGCGATCGCCTGGTGCGTCTCGTCAACGATATTCTCGATTTGGAACGGTTAGAATCGGGTCGAGCCGTGCTGGAAAAAGCCACTTGCAAAGCAGCCGATCTCATGCAGCAAGCAGTCGAGGTGGCGCGCGCGATCGCCGACCGGCAGCACATTCACCTTTCTATCGACGCCACGGATCTCGAAGTCTGGGCAGCAGCCGATCCGATCGTGCAAACGCTCACCAACCTGTTGAGCAATGCCTTGAAATTTTCACCTCCCGACACCACGATTGCGCTGAGCGTTCGGCAACAAGGCGATCGGGTGCTATTTCAAGTGCGCGATCGCGGGCGCGGCATTCCCGCAGATAAACTAGAAACAATTTTCGGACGCTTTCAGCAAGTGGATGCTTCCGACTCTCGCGATAAAGGCGGCACCGGGTTGGGATTGGCAATCTGTCGCAGTATTGTCGAGCAGCACGGCGGGCGCATCTGGGCGGAAAGCACTCTGGGTGAGGGCAGTATTTTCTGCTTCACCTTACCCCTATCACCGCAGCATAAAAAACAGTCTCAAAAGGAGCAAAAATATGACTAGCAAGCAAATTTTAATCGTCGATGACGAGGAACGCTTGCGGGAACTGGTGCAAGCCTGCCTGGAAGATTTGGGCGGATGGGCGACGCTGACGGCGGGATCGGGCTTGGAAGCGCTGAAAGTGGCTCAGACTGAAGCGCTCGATGCCATCGTGCTGGACGTCTCGATGCCGGATATGGACGGATTTTCGGTGTTCGAGCAGCTTCAGGCTTCCCCAGCAACGCGATCGATTCCGGTGATTTTGCTGACGGCGAAAGTGCTGCCGAGCGATCGCGCCCGCTTTGCGCAAATGGGGATTGCTGGGGTAATTGCCAAACCCTTCGATCCGGTGACTATCAGTGAGGAAGTGGCCGCTATTCTCGGCTGGCCGACAGAATATTAAATTTTTCTAAAGAAGCCGTTCCTTTATCAGTTTTTTATTTTTATCAGGTAGCTTATCGAGTAAGCCCCCTGAAGCTCTGATACGACTAACCCCATGCGATCGATTTATTGGACGGCACTGCACAGCTTGCACGAGTTCAGCCAATTCATGCAGAATTTTTTGGCCAACTTTATCGAAGATTGCCAGCAGTCAACCTTCTGGATTGGCCATACAGGTGAGGAAGCGATCTCCGCGCTTGCCATTCGCGAAACCGCCAATGAAGTTTTCATCGAAGTTCGCATTCCGGATATTGACAGGCAAACGCTAGAGATTGAATTCACTCAGGAAACCGTTTTGTTTCGGGGGAAATGGGCTGAAAAAAACGGCGTAGAAGGGTATTTTCATCCCGGTCGCTTTCAAAGTATCGTCCCCCTGCCCCATCCGGTTTTTCCTGAAACCGTTGTAGCTGAATTCAAAGATGATATTTTGAAAGTTCGCTTCCGCAAGCAAGGATTGATAGCACAATCTCGGATTAGGCTCGATCTGGGACGTTCCAGCGCGATGATTTCGCCGCCCGATCGGGAGTTAATCCCTGCTAAAAATTTAATTTTTGAAAAACAATCCAATGAAGATTTTACAGCGGGTTAGAATGTCCACTAAAACCATATTAGTCATCGACGATGAATTGTCTGTCAGCGAGCTCGTGAAATTCTGTCTGTCGGATTTAGGGGGTTGGGACGTGTCTGTCGTCAATTGTCCCTTAGAAGGATTGCACAGAGCAGCCAGCGACACGCCTGATGCGATTGTTTTGGATATCTCAATGCCGGAGATGGACGGGTTTGAATTTTTGGAACGACTCAGAAACAATCCAGAAACTCAAACGATGCCGGTGGTGCTGCTGAGCGCAAACGCGCGGTGGCTCGATCCGCAACTGCTGCGGAAATATGCAGTCGCGGGCGCAATTTCCAAACCTTTCGATCCGACCAAGCTTTCTATTCAGGTTGCTGGGCTCATGGGCTGGGATTCCCCCTCGCTTGGGGGTTAAATCGATCGCCGGCTTTTTCAACGTGTCAAAACCCTGTTTCTCCCAGAAGAAACCGGGTTTTTCGCCATACCGTTCAACTGTTCCTAAAACTGTTCCTGCGGGCGATCGCTGGCCATCGGCAGGCACCTGCGACTTGTCCGACTGGCAATTTATTAAGAAAAATTGCGATAAATTAAGTTTTATTGCGAAATATCTTTTCTTTATCAGTTTTTTATTTTCTCTTTTTAAATTGAAGAGGCTGGGGGTTTGGTTGTTGGCCAGCTAATACCGTTTTTTTATAACTCTGAGAGAGAGGGATCTCTTTAGCTCCCCTTTTTAAGGGGGGTTGGGGGGATCGAAGAGCGATCGGAGTTTTTGAAAAATGGTATAACCAACCTTTTGTATTGTTTTGAAGAACAGAATCATTTTATGTCAAACTGCCCTTGCTGCGCCAATCAAATGCTGCGTCACGTCCGATCGCACGAAACGTACTGGTTTTGCCGCCATTCCTTGCAAGAAATACCGAATCTGGATGGCGGAGGAAACGCGAGCCTTTCAAGTCTGTCTGCACTCATTCAGTCACCGCTCAAAGAGCGCATTTATGCAGGAGCCCGGATTTGAAGTAAAAAAGTGCTTCCTTCTAGCAAGACAACCCATCAGTAAGATTTTAGATGCCCTTAACCCCTGATTGCTGGATTCAAAGGTTCAGATATGAAAAATAATATTTCCTCCAATGAATGCCAGACATTCGCGTCGAAGCAGCGAACGATTGCTGTGAGGCTGTCAAAGTGGCTAAAAGCTTTCAGTTGTCGGTCAGGTCGAGCCATTCTGCCTCTTCTGTTGGGGGCGATCGCCTCTTTGGGCGTTTTGTGGCTGTCGCATCAGCTCTGGGTACAAGAGCAATTTCAAGTAAAACAATTAATTCAGCAAGAAACTGCAGCGATCGAAACCACTTTAACCAACGAACTGAAAACCCGGATTTTGGCCCTCAAGCGCATGGCAAAGCGCTGGCAAGTGAATGGCGGAACATCAGAGCTAAGCTGGAAAAAAGATGCCGCCGCCTACTTAGAAGATTACGCTGGCTACCAGAGTATTAAATGGGTTGATGCTTCATTGCAAGTGCGTTGGGTTATGAGTGTGGCGGCAGACGAGGCGGCAAAAAACACCGAACTCTCCGAGCAGAATGCTTGCCAGACGGCTTTGCAACGTGCGCGCAGCCTCATCCAACCCTTGCAGACGCCTCCCCTTTCACTGATTCAATGTTGCCAAAACTGTCAGGCAAGCGTTCCGCTGTACGCGGGCGATCGCTTTGATGGATTTCTGGTTGGAGTCTGGCAAATTAACTCTTTACTTGAGAAAATTTTAAACGTACCGCCCGGGTACAGCGTCCGCATTTATAACGGTGCCGATTTACTTTACAGCCGGGGGGATTCTCCCCGCTCGACACTCCGAAAAACGGTGGCGATCGCCCCATACGAATTGAACTGGCGGCTAGAGGTTTCCGCAACGTCGGCATTATTAAACAATGCGCGATCGCCCTTGCCAGCGGTGATTTTGATAGGTGGCTTGGTATCAGTCTGGCTCTTTGTTCTGGTTTTGTACCTAGCGCAGCTCGGCTACTGCCGCCTGCATCAATTTCAACAAATCACTCGCCAGTTGCAACAGGAAATCAACCAGCGAGAGCAAATCGAAAAAGCCTTAGAAAATTCTCAGTCTCGCTTGGCGGGCATTCTAGAAATAGCCAGCGATGCGATCATCTCGGTTGATGGCGATCGGCGCATTACCCTATTCAACCAAGGAGCCGAGCGAATTTTTGGCTATACAGCGAAAGAAGTTTTAGGGCAGCCCCTCAGCCTGCTGATGCCACAACGCTTTGCTTTGGCTCACGAGCGGCACGTCAGCCACTACGCTAAGGCAGGGAATGCCGCGCGCCAAATGGGAGAGCGGGGAGCCATTTTCGGACAGCGAAAAGACGGCACGGAGTTTCCGGCAGAAGCCTCGATTTCTAAACTCGATCTCAACGGTGAGGTGATTTTTACAACGTTTCTGCGCGATATCACCCCGCGCCTGCAAGCAGAACAGGCACTCCGGCAGAGCGAAGCTCGGTTTCAGGCATTTATGAACTACAGCCCGATGGCAGCCTGGATTAGCGATCGGGATGGCATTATGGTTTACGCCAATCAGACGTATTTCAACACGTTTCAACTTCCCACTCGCGAGCTGATTGGCAAATCGATATTCGAGATTTATCCGTCGGAAATCGCGCGACGTTATCTCGAAAGTATCCAAACCGCTATCCGCACTCAACAAGTCTTAGAAGCTGTTGAACCGGCTATCCGAGCGGATGGCACGTCGGGAAACTTCCTGGTTTACAAGTTTCCTGTGTTTGAAGGAGGCGATCGCCAGCTTGTGGGAGGGATAGCGATCGACATAACCGAACGGCAACAGGCAGAAACCGAACTGCGACAGATGAGTGAAGTGCTCGAAAACGCCGTCTCCGGCATTTCCCGACTCGACGCCCGAGGGCGCTACTTGTATGTCAACAAAGCCTATGCCAGCATTGCCGGCTACCAACCCGAAGAAATGATCGGCATGGATTGGCAAAAAACGCTGCATCCCGACGATTTACCCAAGCTAATTGCGGCTTATCACCAGATGTTGCAAGAAGGCAAAGTAGAAGTCGAAGCAACGGGAATTCGCAAGGATGGCTCGATTTTTTACAAGCACCTGGTGATGATTGCCATCTACGGCGAGGAGAAACAAGCGATCGGGCATCACTGCTTTATGAAGGACATTAGCGATCGCAAGCGAATCGACCTGCAATTGCGGCAAGCAATGGAAGCTGCCGAAGCTGCCAACATTGCCAAAAGCATTTTCCTCGCCAACATGAGCCACGAACTCCGCACCCCGCTGAATGTTATTCTAGGATTTGCGCAAGTCATGGCTCGCGATCCCTCGTTGAGCCCCAGCCAACAGGAAGACTTGCAAACGATTCGCAGCAGTGGCGATCACTTGCTCGGGCTGATTAACGACGTTCTGGATCTCTCGAAAATCGAAGCCGGACGCTGCATTTTGGAGGAGACTTCATTTGACTTAATTGGCTTCCTGCAAGCGCTGCGAATGATGTTAACTGAACGGGCGAGTTCTAAAGGAATTCAGTTTCACCTTTCGATTGCTGCTGATGTCCCGCAATTTATCACAGCCGACGAGCAAAAACTGCGTCAGATATTGCTCAACCTGTTGAGCAACGCCATTAAGTTTACCAATCGGGGAAGCATCACGTTAAAAGTCACGCTAGAAGATATAATCGAAGCAGTGGAGTCAGAAACCAGTCAAGCTTCATCCTCGGAGCTGTCCCGAAAGGTTCTGATTTTCGAGGTAGCCGATACGGGTGTAGGGATTGCTGCTGAAGAACTCGATACCATTTTTGATGCATTTGTTCAGGCGCAAGCAGGAAAAATTTCTGTAAATGGGACTGGTTTGGGGTTAACGATCAGCCGCAAACTCATCGAACTCATGGGGGGTAAAATTTCTGTCCGCAGTACCGTCGGAGAGGGGAGTATTTTTACTTTTACGATGCCTGTTCGCCCCATCAGTGGCGTTAATATTGAATCCCAACAGCCAGAGCCGTTGGTCATCGGCTTAGCACCCAATCAGCCGCAGCACCGCATTTTAGTTGTTGACGATCGGCGGGAAAATCGCTTGTTACTGGTTAAATTATTGATGCAGCTAGGTTTAGACGTTAGAGAAGCGACGAACGGGCAGGAAGCGTTGCAACTGTGGCAAGAATGGCAGCCCGATCTGATTTGGATGGACATTCGGATGCCCGTGCTGGATGGGTACGAAGCGACGCGGCAAATACGCGCCACAGAAAAAGGTCAGTCCAGTATTATCATTGCGCTAACTGCCCAGGCTTCCCAGAGCGATCGCGATCTCGCCCTTGCCGCCGGTTGCAACGATTATATCACCAAACCTTTCCACGAAGAAACTTTATTGCTCAAGATGGCGGAATATTTGGGCTTGGAATACATCTACGCCGAAACCCAAGTTATGCCGGACGAGCGATCGGACTCTTTCTGCAAGCCGTACAGCGAGAATTTGCTGAATCTTTCGGATTTAACCTCTTTAGCAACTTTATCTGAAGAATGGTTGAGCGAACTGGAACTCACCGCCTCGTGTGGGGACAATGACGGCATCGACGAAATGGTAGCAAAACTGCCTGACTCGCTCGTCGATTTGGCTATCTATATGACCAACCTTGCAGATAATTTTCAGTTCGAGAAAATTATCGAATTTGCTCGAAATCAAAAAAATAAATAATATGGATTGTAGTTTCTGGGCTTGCCAAATATCAAATTTTGCAGCCAACCTGTCAGACAGCCGATTCAGTCCTTCCTGAATTTAAACTCTTATGCCTGTTTTACTCAAACCCGCCGGAGACACCCATATTTTAGTTGTAGACGACAACGCCGATAACGTGCGTTTGCTCAGCAATATCTTAGCTGCACAGGGTTATTTTGTCCGGAAATCGCTGAATGGCCAAATGGCTTTAGAAGTAGCCCATCGAGTGCTGCCGGATTTGATTTTGCTCGACATTAATATGCCTTTAATGAACGGCTATGAAGTCTGCAAGCACTTGAAAGCTTCCGAAGTCACGCGGCACATTCCGATTATTTTTATTAGCGCCTTTGATGGGGTGAGCGATAAAGTCCGCGCTTTTGAACTCGGAGGACAGGATTATATCACGAAACCGTTTCAAGAACAAGAGGTATTGGCTCGCGTTAGAAATCAATTGATTATTCAGCAACAGCGCCAACAACTCATTCAACAGCAGCAATTGCTGATTCAACAAAATCACCAATTAGAAAAACAGGTGCGAGAACGCCAGCAGGCTGAAGATGAAGTCAAGCGATTGAACGGCGATTTAGAGCGACAGGTGCAATCCCGCACGGTTGAATTGCAGCAAGCCTTAAACTTTGAAGCGACAATTAAACGAATTTCTGACCGACTTCGCGATTCGCTAGATCGCCACAAAATCTTGCAATACGCTGTAGAAGAATTAACTGCCGTACTGAAAGTGAAATGCTGCGATGCCGTGCTTTACAGTTGCGATCGTCAATCGTCAGCCATCTGCTACCAATCTGTTGCAGCAGGGCAACCCGCGACGCAGGGACAACAGCTCTACATGGCAGATGTTCCTGAAATTTACGAACAATTGCAACAGCGGAAATGTTGTTTTGCTTTTTGTCAAATTCAACCGACACCGATTCGCAACCATTCAGCGATTCTCGCCTGTCCTATTTTTGACGATCGCGTGGAAGAAACGGGGATTTTAGGCGACTTGTGGTTATTTAAAGAAACCGGTTCTAGCTTTGACGAAATGGAACTGCACCTGGTGCAGCAAGTCGCCAACCAGTGCGCGATCGGGCTGCGCCAAGCCCGTCTCTACGAAGCCGCCCAAGCCCAAGTTAGGGAACTTCAGCGACTCAACCAACTGAAAGACGACTTTCTCAGCACGATTTCCCACGAGCTGCGTTCTCCGATCGCCAGTATGAAGATGGTGATTAAGCTGTTGACTTCTACGATTCAGGAAGAACGCGATCTGATTGCAGAAAAATTGCCCTCCGTGTTTCAGAGCCATAAAACCATGCAGTATTTGGAGATTTTGCAGGAAGAGTGCGATCGCGAGTTAAGTTTAGTTGAAGATTTGTTAAGCCTCCAATATCTGGAAGCAGGGACATATCCCCAGCAACTCTCATCAATTAACCTTCACAACTGGATTGAACACGTCATCGAGCCCTTTCACGCCCGAACCCAAAACCAGCAGCAAAACTTTCGCGTCAATCTCGCCCCCGACTTGCCAACCACAGACATCGATTCAATCGGCGTCAGCCGCATTCTCACCGAATTGCTGGGCAATGCCTGCAAATACACGCCTGCAGGCGAAACGATTTCCCTAGCAGTCAACATCATTCGCGACGAAACGCCTGACGCTCTGCCCACCCAACCCTGTTGCCTGCAAGTAATCGTCGCGAACACGGGTGCAGAAATTCCCCCGGAAGAACTGCCCCGCATTTTCGATAAGTTCTACCGCATCCCCAATAACGATCCCTGGAAATATGGCGGGACTGGTTTGGGTTTGGCATTGGTGGAAAAACTGGTCGAACAAAGCGGCGGCGCGATCGCTGTTGAAAGTTCAAACAATCTCACTCAATTTATCGTTCGGTTGCCGATTTCTCTATAGCGTTCGCAAGCCAATCTAATTTTTAGCAGCGCTTCCCGTGCCTTCGTTCCCGGACTCAGCCCGGAAACGAGCGCTCTATGCGCCAGCTTCAGCGTTTCATCGCTGAAATCTTTTCTCTGACTCGCTTTCGCCCTATGGACACAACTGGACTCGAACCAGTGACCCCTACGATGTCAACGTAGTGCTCTAACCAACTGAGCTATGCGTCCGTCTCACAAGTTCTTAATGTAGCACCACTCTCCCCAAAAACGCAAGGGTTTAATTGATAATTTTTTTTTATAGCCTTTTTCCCTCTCTACACCCCTTTCTTTCCGACGCTCCAGGGGAGAGGGCCAGATATTGGCTACAATTTGGCCAGAACAAGGGGCGGAGCGGCACTGCTCCGCCCCGATCGCAAACAAACTCAAGTGCTGGGCGCTCTCCATCCTCTCAAGAAGAAGCTCGCCAAATTTTGACGGTGCCGTCTGCTCCCCCAGAGGCGATCGCCTGACTGTTGGCACTAAAAGTGACGGCATTCACGGCGGCTCCGTGTTGAAGGGTCGCGATCGCTTCCCCCGTGTAGGGATTCCACAAAGTGATGCTGCCGTCTCGGCACCCGCTGGCGAGCAGTTGTCCGTCTGGGCTGAGCGCTACCGCGTTTACCCAATCTGAATGCGTCAGGCTGTATATCTCTTGCACGCTCGTATTGGCGTCTATTTGCCACAGTTTTACAGTCTTGTCGCTGCTGCCAGAGGCGATCGTTTTCCCGTCGGGGCTGATGGCGATCGCTTTGACGGTATCGGCATGAGCGTCTATCGTCTCTCCGATCGCGCCTGAAATCCTCCCGTCGGTTCTCAATTGCCAAATTTTCAGCGTTTTATCGCCGCTGCCGCTAACGATTCGTTTCCCGTCGGCGCTAATCGCGACCGTTTCTACCCAGGCAGCATGTCCCGCTAACGTACACAACTGTTTTCCCGTTCCTAAGTTCCAAATTTTCACGGTTTTGTCTCCGTGCCCGCTGACTAAAAATTGTCCGTTGGCGCTGACGGCGATCGCGTACACCCAGCCCCCATCTCTGCCAAACAGGCTCCCCAGGGTGCGAATCAATTTTCCCGTCCCCATATCCCAGATTTTGATATTCCGATCGCAGCTCCCTGTTGCTAAAATTTGCCCGTCTGGGCTGAAGGCGATCGCGTTTACCCATCCCAGATGTTGCGTCAGCAAGTTCCCCAGGGTTTTTGGCTGATTTCCTATCCCTAAATTCCACAGTTTTATTGCGTTATCTTCTCCGCCTGCCGCTACGGCTTGTCCGTCGGGGTTGATGGCCGCGCACCGCACCCGCCCTGCGTGACCGGAGAGTACCTGCACGCACTGCCAAGCTGCGGGGGTTTCCTGTGTCAAATCTTTGAGGATTTCCGCTGCAGAAGTGTAGCGCTCTTGTACTGACAGTTGCAGCATTTTGTCGAGAATGCGGGAGAGGGAGGCACTGACGGGGCGGGGCAAATACTGCCGCCACACCCAGCGATCGCGATCGCGCAAGTTAAACGGCGGCACTTGTGTCAGCAGGTGAATGCACGTCACGCCCAAGCTGTACAAATCGCTGGCAAATACGGCTTTGCCTTCGAGTTGTTCGGGGGCGATGTATTCGGGCGAGCCAATAATCGTTGCCGTTCTCAGGGCTGCGGTTTGGGCGATAAATTTAGAGGCGCTGAAGTCTACGAGGACGAGTTTGCCTCTCCCTCCTGCCACAGCCGGGGCATTCGCCGCTCGGCGAATGATATTTTCTGGCTTGATATCGCGATGAATGACTTGGTGACTGTGGACGAATTGCAGCACCGGCAGCACGTCCAGCAGCAGGGCGCGGATTTGGCTTTCGTTGAATGGCCCTTGCTGTTCCAGCTCTCGGGCGAGGTTTTGCCCTTCGATGAATTCTTGCACTAAATACAGCGCCGTCACGACAAGAGCCCCAAGGCGCTGCTCTTGTTGAAAATATGCCAGCAGTCGGGGGATTTGGGGATTTTTGCCGAGGGTATCCAGTTGCAGTGCTTCCCGCTCAAATCGCTCTGCTGTCTGCCGCACTTGACCGATCGCGGTGTCTGGGGGCAAAAATTGCTTGATGGTGCAGGTGGGTTTGGAGGGAATGTCCTCGTCTACTGCTAGGAAGGTGCGGCTGAGGGTGCCGCTGCCGAGGGGTTTGATGGCGCGGTAGTGTTCTCTGAGGAGTAATTTTGACCCGCAATTCTGGCAAAACTTGTTACTGTCGGGGTTCTGGGGCTTCTGGCAGTCGGGGTTGAAGCAGTAGCTCATAGGAGAAAGGCGATCGGGGCTCAGATCTATGGTAAATCTTCCCCAGATAACCTAACGCTGTTTCTGCGCGATCGGGGAGTAGCGCCTGTTGCCTCGCCTGTTTTTTTATCTTGTTTTTCCCTGAGTGTTGCATGGCGTCGCTGCCAATCCAAGGCGCTGGCCGATCGCGCCTTGGTGGCTTAATTCGCGAGATTGTCTATTGCAATGCTTGTTCCTGTCCGGCGGAACAATAAGTGAGGTAATTTGAGGCTACATACCCTTGGACTGGCGAGGTAATCGGCACCCAGCCATTACTGCCCGGATTCTCAATTCTCACGATTTGTTCGTCGGCTAAGCCGGCGATCGCGCGACTGTTAACGGAAGGTTGTTCTCGCACGTTCAAACCTCTGCTTGATTCAACTTTGCGGCAACTGTTATTCGCCGCAGACGGAATGGCTCCCATACAAGCAGTGAGAAATCTAGACTCTACATAGCCTCGTACTGGCGCTTCTATCGGCACCCAGCCATTGCTGCCCCGATTGATAATGTTGACCATTTGTTCGTCGGTTAATACGGTAATGACGCGGCTGTCATTGGAAGGGCTTTCTCGAATATTCACCATTTCGCTTGCCTCGATTTGGCGGCAGGTTCCTGTTTGTGCCAGTTGATATTCACTCTGGCTCTGCGGTAATCTCGTTTCTGGCGCGGCAGTCGAGGGATTGCTTAGGGCGAGGACGCCCAGGGAAAGGCTGGCTGTTATTGCTAGAGATTTTTGCCAAACATTTCTAGAATTGTTCACAGGTTTTCCCTCCGAACTCTACATTTTTATGATGACCGGCTCTGACAGGAGGTTCATCTTTCTGGCGGCGTAAATAGCTGAGCTTTTTTATCTTTCTGATGGCGTAAATAACTGATGGTTGCACGGTTATCGGGTTCGCTTTTCGATCGCCCCGAGGCTGGCTAAAAGGCGCTTTGGGGTGCTGTGGCGCTCTCCCCCGTCGCGTCGGGGCGCTGGCAAAACCCAGTCAGAGAAGGTTTTCGAGGCGATTTCGATACGGCGATCGCTCTCCCTCCGGAGCCCTTGCCAGGGAGAGGCGATCGCCCCGTTTTTTCTTTTAATTCCCCTGCAATTTCTGCTGGTTTTCCCGCGCAAATTTTAGCAAATTTTGCGCTTCTGCATAAGTCGTTGTACCAGTTTTCACCGTTTCCAATTTATTGATGATTTCTTGCAATTTGCTCGTGATTTCGCCTGTAGTGGTGCGGGGAGAACTTGCCATCTTCTGCAAGTCGGCGAGCGTTTCTTTCGCCTCTTTCAGCGCTTCTGTTGCTTCTTGCTCGGCTTTCTGTCGCGCTCGTGCAATTCCCTGATTCTTCTGATATTCGGCTATTTTTTCGACTGCATCCACATACCCCGCATCTTGTGGGGGCACATATTTGAGTTCTCTAATCGCTTGTTCCCACTGCTCGACAATCACCCCCCATTCTTCGGCTGTGTGGGGGGGATTCTGTGAAGATTGCGCCGCCACCATTGCAAATTTTTTCGCGGCTTCGATTAAGGTATTGGTTCGCGCTCTGCCGCTGGTATCCCCCACCACGGTTTTAAAATCTCTCTGGGCAGCGAGCAGTTTTTTCCGTGCCATTCGTTCGGCGAGCGTTGATTCGGGAAGCTGCTGCATTTGGTCGATCGCGGCTTGCCACGCGCCGATCGCTTGTTGTTGTTCTGTTCCCGGTTTGGCTTGCTGATACTGCTGTTGGGCACTCGCCAGCGCCGTTTCGGCTTCGCTCAGTTGTTTCTGCGCATTCTGTTCTTGAAAAACTGTTGCTTCCATCCGCCCGATACTTTTGCGGGCTGTTTCAAATTCGTCTAGCGTAAACTTCCAACTGCAGCTAAAAAAACTACAGTACAATCCCGGCTGGTATCCTAAAAACCACACCGGCAGGCTGTCTAAATGTTTCTGCGCTGCTTTGACTTTCTGTTCGCCCAGATCGATGTCGGCTGGGCCAGTGGCCTTGTTTACCAGTTGATCTGCCTGCTCTACCAGGGCGATCGCTTGACGGTAGCTGTAATCCATGCTCCTATAACTGGGGAACAGCAAAATCGGCGCGACTTTCGCGACCGGCTTGCGAATCATCGGGAAGGGCAGGTTCGCGAACCACACCAACCCAGCCGCGCCCGCCAGCAATACCCCCACTGCCGGGATTAGCCCCCACATTCCCGCCGGACGATTGCTCTGGGCAGCGGACTTGAGTGCTTCCTGACTGAAATTGGGCAACATATCTATAACGGTTGCCCGCAGTTCTTCAAGGGATGCCGGGGAACCGCTTTGATCTCGCAGTTTCTCCAGCCGTTTAAGGACGATATCCCGCTGCACTTTGCCAGCCGCATCGTCTCCGGTACATTTGAAGACTTCCGCACGCAGTATGTTGAAGGCTCGATTGTTCAGGCGATACATATCACAAATCCCACAACTGATTCTATTATATTTGCCTGCTTTGGCGCGGCAGCCATTCGTTAACATTTTATAACTTAATCACTTTTTAATCAACGCGCAGGTACAAAAAAATACACAATAGAGAAATCCGGTTTCTCAAAGAAACTGAGTTTTTCAATTCGAGTGCAACAATGAAACAGCGTGGTGTGACAGTCTGGTTTACAGGTCTTCCCGGTGCGGGCAAGACCACTATCTCTCAAGGAGTGGAAAAAGAACTGCGATCGCGCGGCTACTCCGTCGAGTTGCTCGACGGCGATCTCGTGCGCCAGAATTTAACGAAAGGATTGGGTTACTCGAAAGAAGACCGCGACGAAAATATCCGCCGCATTGGCTTTGTCGCGCAACTTTTGGCCCGAAATGGGGTAATTGTCTTGGTTTCGGTCATCTCTCCCTACCGCGAGATTCGCGAGGAAGTCAAGGGACGAATTCGGGACTTTATAGAGGTTTACGTCAATGCGCCTCTGGACGTCTGCGAACAGCGCGATCCCAAAGGGTTGTACAAGAAAGCACGCGCGGGAGAGATCGCCCACTTCACCGGCGTTGACGATCCCTATGAAGCGCCGCTCCACCCAGATGTGGAGTGTCGCACCGCAGAGGAAACCGCAGAAGACAGCATCCAAAAAGTCCTCCAGCAGATAGAAGCGTCGGGTTACATCATCTTGGCTGGCATCTGATGGATAAGTGAGGTGAGGTGAGCGAGGCGATCGGGAGGGATTTCGCGCCCGTGAAGCGCAAAATATCTCCCGATTGTCTGTCGTAGGGGCGGGGAAAGCAGGCATCCTAGAGCAATTCCACCCCTGAAGCTGCCGCGATCAGTTAAGATTTGTAAAGAACTTTACCTGCGAGTCATCAGTCAAATGCCAACCGCATTAATTACCGGTGCTTCCTCTGGAATCGGGGAAGCCTTTGCCTGGGAATTAGCCGCCCGCAAGATGAATCTGATTTTGGTGGCGCGATCGCGAGCGAAACTGGAGCAGTTGGCTAGCGAATTGCAAGCCCAATACAAAATTCAGACAGAAGTAATCGTCCAAGACTTAACTGCGCCGGGAGCCGCCTCAGCCGTATACGAAGCGATCGCCCAAAAAAATCTCAGCGTAGAGCTATTAATCAATAATGCCGGATTTGGAGATTACGGAGCCTTCAGCGATCGCCCGCTGACTCGGCAGAGCGAAATGATTCAATTAAACATTACCGCCTTAGTAGAACTCACTCACCTATTTTTGCCGCAAATGCAGCAGCGGCGCTCTGGCAGCATCGTCAATATTGCCTCGATCGCAGCCTTTCAACCCATGCCATACCTGTCAGTGTACGCCGCGACGAAAGCTTTTGTCCTCAGTTTCAGCGAAGCACTTTGGGCAGAAAATCGTCCCTATGGCGTCCGCGTGCTTGCCGTTTGCCCGGGAGCGACAGAAACCAACTTTTTCAAAGTCGCCGAATTTCCCAGCTCGGAAAATCGCACTTCAGCGCAGCAGCTCGCCTCTACAGAACAAGTCGTTCGCGAAGCCCTCGCCGCCCTGGAAAACAATCAGCCCAACGTCATCACTGGAGGCTTTGCCAATCAAGTGATAGTCAACTTGCACCGATTCTTGCCGAGAGAAAGTATCGTCAATCTGATAGAAAAACAGTTTGGTGCCCTCAAGCGCTCCTGATTGTCTCGTTCCCCGGCTCGTTCCGTCGTTTGCCGGGGAGCCAAGCGCATCTTTCCCAAACCGAGAAACAAACCGGGTTTCTGCTGCCGCTCCTTTTTTTGAAAGGCAAGATAGCGGGTGAAGAAACCTGAAACATCAGAAGGCTCTCCTGACTTTGTGGTGGAAAACCGGGCTTTTCCGGGCATGGGGCATGGGGCATGGGGCATGGAAAATGCTTTTCCTGCAAGGCTTTCACCAAAGATATTAGTTTTTCTTATCACCAAGGAGTCGGGAGAGCCCATCAGAAACCCGCTTTCTTGAAGAAACCGGGTTTCTCACTCAGTACAGCCTCAGACAGATTTTGTGATAATTATAGAAGAAAGAGTCACCGGAGGCAGGCTATGCTAGTTGAGCTGAGCAAAATCATCGTTCCGCCCGGACATCAAGTGCTGTTTAAAGATGTCCCTTGGAGCATGTATAAAAAAATATTGGAAGATTTGGGAGAAGCTCGGAACAGCAGAGTATCCTACAGTCAGGGGATTTTAGAAATTATGACACCGCTGCCAGAACACGAAGTAGGAAAAGTGATTATAGGCGATTTAGTGAAAGCGCTTCTGGAAGAACTCAATCTTGATTTTTGGAGTTTGGGCTCTACGACCTTCGAGAGCGAAAGTATGCAGCAAGGAGTGGAACCAGACGACTGTTTTTACATCCAAAATGAAGCGGCAGTCAGGGGAAAACGCCGGATAGACTTGAAGACAGATCCGCCGCCGTATTTGGCAATCGAAATAGATATAACCTCCAGAACTCGATTTAATAATTATGAAGCGTTGGGCGTTTCAGAACTGTGGCGGTGGGATGGGCGCAACCTGCAAATCAACGTGCTGCGATCGGGAAAATATTTCGAGTCTGCCGAAAGCCGGCTATTTCCTAATTTTCCGATTCGCGAGGTCATTCCTCAGTATCTAGAGCGCAGCCAAACTGAGGGGAGAAATGGTACAATGAGAGCATTCCGGGTTTGGGTGAGGGAGCAAATGCAGAAGTGACCGCAAAAAAAAAATTAATTGAAGTCGGGCTGCCGCTGGAAGCGATTAATAAGGAGTCGGCACGGGAAAAAGCCCTCCGCCACGGGCACCCCTCGACATTGCACCTGTGGTGGGCGCGCCGACCTTTAGCGGCGTGTCGGGCGGTGCTATTTGCTTCCTTGGTAGATGACCCTTCCAGCGATCGCGATCGCTTTCCGACTGAAGACGCACAGCAACAAGAGAGAGCCCGCTTATTTGCAATTCTCGAAAAATTGGTGAAGTGGGAAAATGCCAACAACCGAGAAATTCTAGCAGAAGCGAGGGCAGAAATTCTCAAATCGACGAATCACAATCCCCCGCCTGTATTTGACCCGTTTTGCGGCGGCGGATCGATTCTGTTGGAAGCGCAGCGGTTGGGGCTAGAGGCGATCGGCGGCGATTTGAATCCGGTAGCGGTACTGATTAGCAAAGCCTTAATTGAGATTCCGCCGAAATTCGCCGATCGCCCGCCCGTGAACCCGGGCGATCGCGTTTCGAGCAGTTGGGAGGGAGCGCGGGGATTGGCGGAAGACGCGCGCTATTACGGACAGTGGATGTGCGATCGCGCCAAAGCCAAAATCGCCCACTTGTATCCTGAATTAACCCTTCCCGACGGTGGAAAAGCCACGGTTATTGCCTGGTTGTGGGCGAGGACGATACAATGTCCGAATCCTGCTTGCGGGGCGCAAATGCCGCTGGTACATTCTTTCACCCTCTCGAAAAAAAAAGGAAAAAAAGCTTGGGTTGAACCCGTCATCGAACCGGGAGTAAAGGTGCGCTTTGAAGTGAAAACGGGCAGCGAACTGCCAGCGATCGGAACCGTGACGCGCCGGGGTGCCACTTGTACTTGTTGCGGATTGCTCGTGCCGCTCGATCGCGTGCGCAGTGAGGGAAAAGCATCCCGGATGGGGGTGCAGTTGATGGCCATCGTCGCGCGGGGAAAGGGCGAGCGGCTGTATGCGGCACCGAGCGAGGAACACGAAGCGATCGCCCTAAATGCCCAGCCCGAGTGGAAACCTGAAATAAAATTGCCGCACAATCCCCGAGACTTTAAAGCATCTAATTACGGGATGCGGACTTTTGCCGACTTGTTCGCGCCCCGCCAGCTCGTCGCCCTGAATACTTTTAGCGATTTGATTGCCGAGGCGCGAGAGCTGGTGCTGCACGATGCCCGACGCAGCGGCATGTCTGAGGATTCTCACCTCGCCGAGGGCGGTACGGGCGCTCTCGCCTATGCCGACGCCGTAGCCACCTATCTCGCCTTCGCCGTCGATCGCTTAGCCGATCGCAATTCAGCCCTTTGCACTTGGGATTACGGGTATCTCAAAATCCGCAATACTTTTGCCCGACAAGCGCTTCCCATGAGCTGGGATTTTGCAGAAGCCAATCCTTTCAGCGACTCCACGGGCAGTTTTTTAGGGGCGCTCAATTGGATTGTAAAAGTCTTGCAATTTTCGCCCGGTGCGACTCGCGGCTGCGTCACCGAGCGCGACGCCACGGAACCGATTGAGAGTTCCGCTAGTTTGCTAATTTCTACCGATCCTCCCTACAGTTCCAATATTGCTTATGCGGATTTGAGCGATTTTTTCTATATTTGGCTGCGGCGCTCTCTCGGTACACTTTATCCCGATCTTTTCAAAACTGCTCTGGTTGGGAAAAATCGAGAAATCGTTGCCAAACCTTATTTTTTTGGAGGCGATCGCGTCCAGTCTGATGCCTTTTTCCGAGAAGGGCTGACAAAAGTTTTTACTCAAATGCGCCTCGTCTTTCAGTCTGACTGTCCGCTGACGGTTTACTATGCCTTCAAACAGACACAAACAAAAAATGTGATTTCTTCAACCGGATGGGAAACCATGCTAGAAGCCTTAATTCAAGCAGGCTTTTCGATTACGGCGACATGGCCGGTGCGGACAGAAATGAGCAATCGCACGGTTGCCAGCGGCACCAACGCCCTCACCTCCTCCATTGTTCTCGTCTGCCGCCCGCGCCCGGAACCGGCACCCGTCGCAGCGCGCGATCGCTTCAGAGCCGAACTGGCATCCTTCCTGCCCGACGCCCTCAAAACCCTGCATTCTCAAAACATTCCCCCGGTAGACTTGTCGCAAGCCAGCATCGGAGCGGGGATGGTGGTGTTTTCCCGCTACGAAAAAGTTCTCGAATCAGACGGCACTCCCATGCCCGTGCGGGCTGCCCTCCAGGCGATCGCGGAAATTTCCGAGGCATTCGCAGCCGCGCGATCGGAAGAATTTGACAGCGAGACGCGCTGGGCAATAGCTTGGTTTGAACAGTCTCAATTTAACGAAGGGTTATTGACTGAAGCTGAAACCCTCTGCCATATCAAACAGACCTCACTTCACAATTTAATCGAGGCAGGTTTGGTATCTTTGCAGAGTGACAGGGTGCGACTCCTGAAACGCGAAGAATTGCCTTTCGGCAATTGGGAAGGGGGAAACTTGGCGAAAGAAAGCCTCTGGAAAGCTACCCAATCCCTGATTCGAGCTTTAGATGAAAGCGGAGAAAAGGGTGCAGGAGAGTTTTTAGCGCGAATCTTCTCGTCTGCCAGTAACCGCGCTGAACTGGCGCGTTTTTTGGCTTATCGGCTCTACGACATTTGCGCCAAAAAAGGCTGGACAGCGGAAAGCCTTGTTTACAACAGGTTAGTCAGTTTTTGGCCGGAAATCATTAAAAATTTGGGCATGGGGCATGGGGCATTGGGTAGGGTGGGTAATAAATAATTGGTAACTGGTAATTGGCAAGCGGCAATGGGTAATGGGTAAGCTCAATCTATACCAAAATTCCCTCAATGCCCTTTTGCCCTTTTGCCCCATTACCACTTCTTACATATAACGAGTGAGCTGCACGCGATAGCGGTCTTTTTTCGTCACAGAGATTTCCCCAATTTCCAGGCGTCCTTTACCGCGAATGGCGATTAAATCTCCCGGTTTGAGTTGATAGCTGCTTTGGGTGATTTCTTTCCAGTTGACGCGCACGTCGCCGCCGTCAATTAAATCCGCCATTTTGCTGCGAGACATGCCAAAACCAGCCGAGGCGATCGCGTCGAGGCGCGTGGACGCCTCCACAGTCGTCATCTCCTTTTTCTTCGGTTCTTTAACTTTCAGCTCGCTCGCGTCGATGCGCTGAGTTTTCACCGGAACCGATCGCACTTGCTTGAGTTCCATTTCTAGAAACTCCGCCATTTCTGGCACGGCGATCGCCTGCGCTCCGCGATCGCCCAGTACGATGATATCGCCCACCTTATCCCGCACGATACCCGTTCCCAAAATTGCCCCCAGAAAATCCCGGTGGCTGGCGGGATCGAAGAGGAAATTACCCGCAATCTCCAAAACCACCACCTGCACCTGCGCCGGATCGAGGGGCAATTCCGCCCGCGCGATCGCCAACCGCTGCCGTTCCGCTTGCGGATAGCCCCCCCACGACAGCAAGTGTATCTCCGTCAGCCGCTTGAGAGCCTGCTGACTTTCCATCGCCTCTGGCGGCGACAGAAAATCGGTCAGCACCACTTCCCACGTTTTTAGAGCCTGCTCGGCTTTGTCGATGACTCTCGCCACGCATTCTCGATTTTCGACGCCCTTTAACAGTTCTTCCTTTGGTAGCATCGCCAGCAGTTTTTATTTTTCACTTTTGCCATAACCGGCACAAACTTTTATTATAACTCAAATTTGGGTATAGTGCATGGGGATAGGGCGCATTGGGTACAGAGCGATATTACCCATTAACCATTCGCTCTGTGCCCGATGCCCATTGCCCACTCAGCACTCCCTAACTCTTACACGCTTCCTGCAACGCTTTTAATAATTCCCCAGTCGTATAAGGTTTCGGCAAAAAGTTTATCGCCCCTAAATTCACGGCCTCAGCAGCCACTCCCTTTGAAGAAAGCCCGCTCACCGCAATAATTTTAACGTCCGGGTTGATTTTGCGCAGCGCGCAAATCGTGCCTTTCCCATCCAGACACGGCATCATCAAATCGAGCAGCACTGCGCGAATTTTCTCCTGATGCTGCGCGTAGACTGCCAAGGCTTCTATGCCATCGCTAGCCGTCAAAACCCGGTAGTTGTATTTTTGCAAAATTGCTTGAGCGATTTCTTGAACCGTTGCTTCGTCATCAACCACGAGAATTAAGTCTCCGTCTCCGCAGGGAAGCTCAACTTCTGATTTTAGCTGAATTTCAGACGTTTCTGCTGCCGGCAAGTACACCTTAAACTCAGTTCCTTTGCCAACTTGACTGTACACCCGCACAAAACCGCCGTGATTTTTGACAATTCCCCGAACCGTTGACAAGCCCAGCCCCGTTCCTTTGCCAAATTCTTTTGTCGTAAAAAAGGGTTCAAAAATCCTTTCTAATATTTCCGGTTCGATGCCCTTCCCCGTATCGGAAACGAGCAGGGCAACATAGGAACCTATTTTAGCATCAATATTGACTGAAGCATAATTACTGTCAATAAAAATATTGCGAGCTGAAATTGTCAGTGTGCCGCCCTCAGACATGGCATCGCGAGCGTTAACGCAGAGATTCATCAAGATTTGATGCAGGTGGGTTGGGTCGCCAAAAATTGGCCAAAGCCCTGAAGGAATGTCTGTGGTAAATTCGATAGATTTTGGAAACGTTTCGCGAGCGATCGCTTGAATTTCCCCGATTAAGTGCTTGACTTGCACCAAGGTTTGCTGCCCCTCTAATCCTTTAGCAAACGACAGCACTTGCTTGATTAAGTCCGCTCCGCGTAATGTATTGCTTTCGAGCATGTCGAGCAGTTGCTGGCGCTTTTCCGCAGGCATGTCAAATTCGAGAAGTTTAACCGCTCCTAAAATCGGCGTCAGAATATTATTTAAGTCGTGGGCGATGCCGCTCGCCAAAGTGCCGATACTTTCCAGGCGCTGGGCGCGCAGAAACTGGGATTCGAGTTGTTTCTTTTCGGTGATGTCCGTATTGACGGCGAGGATAGATTTTGGCTTGCCCGCCCGATCGCGTACCAGCGTCCAGCGACTCGATACTGTAACTTCTTTGCCCTCTTTCGTCACTTGACGCAATTCTCCTCCCCAAAAGCCTTTTTCTAGGACAATTTTATCGGCATCTGGCAGAGTTGTAATTTCATAATTCTTCCAATTTTTTCGTTCCAAAAGCTCATTGAGTTTCTGACCGATCGCCTCAGAGATTTTCCAACCATACAAATTTTCCGCCCCTTTGTTCCAAAATAAAATGCGATTCTCCAAATCGCGAACGAAAATAGCATCTGTGGCGATATCGAGCAGGGCAGCTTGTTCTCGGATTTGTTCTTGAGCGATTTTGCGATCGGTGATGTCGTGAAAAGTTCCCACAATCTCCTCAACCTCACCCTCTGGATTGTATGCCAACTTCATTTGATCGCAAATCCAGCGATAGGAGCCGTCTTTGTGGAGAAAGCGATATTCGATGAGGTGATGTCCCTGTTCCATGAGGCGGGAGATTTCCCCGCAAACGTGCGGCGCGTCGTCAGGGTGTACGCGATCGAGCCAGAAACGGCGGTTTTCGAGGAACTCGTCGGGTTCGTATCCCAGGCGATCGGTAACGTTATCGCTGACAAAAGTCGGCGTACAATCGTCCTCCGGTTGGCAGGTATAAATCACTGCTGGGCTGGATGAAAGCAAATGCTGCAGCCTTGCCTGAGTCGATCGCAGTGCCGCCTCCGTGCGTTCTAACTGCTGGATTTGGCGTTGGAGTTCTACTTCTCGGAGTACCCGTTCCGTCACGTCTTCGATCGCCGTAATCGTGCCCACCACTTGTCCGTTTTCAGTTAGCGGCACGATCCGAGCGCTTTGCAGCATTTGCGGCGATTCCCCGCTGCCCGAGGAAGGCGGCATCGGCAGCAGATAGCGGTGCAAGCGCTGAGAGAGAATTGCCACCTGCCCGCCGAGCGCCTGATGGTAAAACCGATCGAGTCGCCGCTCGATCAGTTCGGGATAGATATCAAACAACTCCCGCCCGATGGTTTGCCTAGCACTAAAGCCGCTGTGGATTTCCAGCCAGCGGTTCCAACTGAGAATTTTTAGATTTGCATCGGTCGCCACAATCCCTCGATCGGCCAAATCGTTCAGCCAGTGCAGCAATGCCTGATTGTACTGTACGTCCTCATTGCCCATTTCTTGTCTAGGGATTTCTTCATCAATTGCCTTAAATTCTTCTTTATTTTTCCCTAGTGCTGGGGTTTTATATCTCCACATCTGCCCAGTTCTCCACTGCTAATAGTAATTTCTCTAAGGAGACAACGCTTAAAACCAGGACGAGATAGCCATTCACCGAATTGTCCCGCAGCCGAAAGCCAGTATATACCACCATTGCATAGCGCATTTCCTCCCGGCCAATTACTAAAGAATGCAGCAACCCGTCCAGGGCGTCTAAGTGTAAATGCGGAACGGCAAAGGAGATTTGAATCTGCAGCAGATTGCCAAATACGCTCAGGCAGGCGTTGAGCAAGATATTGCCGATTTCGGTCAGCACCTCGGCTGCCGAAGCATCTAGGCGACGGCTGATGCCGCCACCCTCCGGCGTCACCAAATCCGCAAGCGTCACCGCCCCGTCATAGTTGAACAGCAAAAGGGCGTTGCCCGATACCGGGCCGGTGAAAATTTGCTGTACGGTGGCGACTTCTCCCTGCACATAAGTGGCAAGTTTAGAAGCGAGTTCCTCAATGGAAATAATAGAAACCTGCGGCACCTCCAGAAAAACGCGGTGGCCCGTGAGATCTGAGAGCGAGGCAGCGGTGCGCGCAAAGCCGATATTAATTAATTCGCTCAAAGCATCCCGCTGTTTTTCTGTAAGTATAATCATACAACTTTTGTGATGCCTTGAAGTACGCTGTTAACTGCTTGCAGCACGTTGGAGGCGACAAACGGCTTGGTGATGTAACCCACCGCCCCAGCCGCTTCAACGCTAGCGCGGGTCAAATCCTGCAGGTCGGCGCTGGCGATAATCACCTGCGCCTTGCCATCGAGTTCGCGCAATTTTGCCAGGACCTCCGTTCCCTGCATGTCGGGCATGAGCAAGTCCATCAAGACCAGATCCGGCTTGTCGAGCAAATAAGTCTCGATCGCCGCAAACCCGTCTGGCGCTTCGATTACCTCATGCCCGTCTGCCTGAAGAATTTTGCGCATCATCTTTCTGGACATATTGGAGTCGTCCACGATTAAAATTTTGGCCATCACAGTGCTTCCTATATCGCCTGTGCTATTTTTAAACAGACGCCTCGCCCGTTCGTTCCTGCTGCCAACCCTTCCTGCTCAGCACGTTCGCAATTCTGCGCCTGCTAAAATTGTAAGCTGATTGGATTTGATTTTCCTCAGTGAATTGACAATTCGTGCTAGCCGAGGGCGGCAGGCGATCGCCGCATTGATAGTGTCAAGCCCCTGCAAGCAATCTGCGGTACACTCGCGCGTCTCACCGGGGGGCTAGCGCCTGGTGTTAGCTGGCTTCGCGCCTCTCGCCAAGATATTAGAGTTCTGTTTTGAAACGCTCCCCCACTACTCAATGGATTCAGAGTTCAAAGTAGCCGCGCAATATGCAGAACTCATGGAGGAGCCCGCTGAATTCACAAAAAGTCACAATCGCAACCCGCCGCTGTTTATAGAGCGAAACACGCTCCCCTCAGCGATCCCCATTGCTCGATCGCGGCGGCGGCAAGACTGAGCGCCAACCGCCAAGATTTGCACGGACTGTTTTAACTCAGTTATAGAGCGTTTTTCAGTCCGATGCAGTACGCTCAGAAACCCGGCTTCTTAAAGAAGCCGGGTTTCTTAAGTCCCTCGCTAGAAAAGAAAACCGCTATAGCGCTTTTGTACCCAACAGACAGCTCCGCCACAAGCACCTGCACCGATTAGAATTGAAAGCAGCAGACATCTGCGAGCTTGGCCTACCTACTAGCGCGTAAAACGCGCCCGGGGCATTTCCCCAAACGTCGCGCCTTTTAGGCCCGCAACGGCGATCGGTTGTGAATGAGCGTTTTCGCCGATCTCTCAATCCCTATGAGGGGCTGAAATCTCTTTTCTTTCTCGTCGGAGGTTGCCTTTAGTTGCTCGACGCTTCACTTCGCTTCCTTGCGGAAAAAGTTCTAGCCCTGTACCGGCAAATGGACGAGCAAACGGCTGCGCTGCAGGCAGCAACCGGCTTGCAATGTCCCTCTGGATGCGGTCAGTGCTGCGAAAATCCTGAAATTGAGGCAACGCCCCTGGAGGTGTTGCCTTTGGCTTTGGAGTTGTTCCGTCAAGGAGAAGCTCGGGCGTGGTTGGAAAGGGTGGGGGAAAGCGAAGGCTCCCTCTGCGCTTTCTACCGTCCCGATCCCCTCATCAGAGGCAACGGTCGCTGTTTGGCGTATTCCTGGCGTCCGACTACCTGCCGGTTATTTGGCTTTGCGACGGCGAACGACAAGCAAGGCAGCCCAGAATTTTCGGCGTGCGCCCGCCACAAGCAGATAGTGCCGGAGATCGTCGGCACGACTCGGGCGGCGATCGCGGCGGGGCTGAGAGCGCCCAATTTTGCCGATTTCTCCCGGGCGATCGCGGCGGCAGATCCCTACTTCGGGCGATCGCGAATGCCCATCAACCAAGCCGTCGCCGTGGCCATCAACCGAGTGGGACTGATGCTTCAGTTCGCCGAATCGACAGAGGCGGAAGCGGGCGCGGGGCAAGAAGTCTCGCACGAACCCTAATTACCTTTTGAGAGGGGGACAGCTTTGTCACCCATTGCCATCCACTGAATTACTCATTCTCGTTCTTATCGGGGACTAGCATGGCAAATAAGCTCAGAGGCAAAGCGACTGCGACTAATAAAACTAGAAATAAAACGCTCCTCAAGACATTGCCGATTGTTTGGGCCAGTTGCTGGGGCGCTTTCAGGAGCTTGTTTTTGGCATCTCTCCCCTCTGCTGGCGTGCGAGTTGAAGTAAGGGAACCTTCTGTTTGAATTTTCATTGCTTGCCGAATTGCTAAAGTTTTTGCGATCGCTCGCTGATGCCCCTTGACGGTTGCCTGCCCCCACGCCCGCTTTTAGAGGGCTGGCAAGCAGGCAGTTTTGACAAAAAACGTTCAGTCCCTTCGGTACGTTTCAGCAACCCACTCCGAATTGAAACCGCTCTGGTGTTTTCAATCCAAAGTCTGCTGGTTTCTCTAGAGGGAAGCGAGGCGCTTTGGCTCTCCTGATTTTCTGGCGATAAGTAAAAATTATCAGATGCTAAAATGCTGGGATTAAAAGCATTTCCCATGACCGATGCCCGATGCCCTTTTACCCAATGCCCTGAAAAGCTTTTGTTTTTACCACAAAATTAGGAGAGCCGGCGTTTTTATCCTTACTGATTAATTTAGCACGCTCCACCTGCAGCAGCGCCGCTCGGTTTCTTTAACATTTGGATAGTTTTAATGCTTAAATTTTCCGCGCGACGGGTTTCTCATCTGTTAAAATTGGAAATTCTTTAAAGAAATTGATAAATTTGTTGATTTTATCGAACAATTGAACAGCGAGGGAATGGAGAGAGTGGAAAGGTGGCGATCGCCCGACAGGCGCGAACCGCCCTCCCCTGCATCCGCGAGCCCGTTCCCTTGACGGGAAGAAAACAATCGGGTAAAATCCCACACTTGAAGTGTCGGAGATTTAGGGAACCCCTCGAGTTGGCTTGGGGAGAGAGAACAGGGCGATCGGACTCAAACAGTGCCCGGAGCATCATAGCCCTGGAGATTTTCCGGCTCGAACTGGCGCAAGATGCGGGTAGCTTGGCGGGTGAGACTTTCAGAACCCTTGACGACAATCAGGTACTTGCCGGCATTTAGGCGGTTGCGGTAGGGCAAAGCGTCGCCGCTGCCTACTAACAAGCCGACCCCGCCCCCGACAAAAACACTGCCCATTGCACCGGAAATCGCACCGAGCAAGCCGCCGATCGCGTGATTGCCAAATTCGCCCGCCCAGGCAAAAGTTTGCAAGTCGGTAATCAGACTGAAAGTAACGCCGGCGGCAAACCCAAACGGCACGAGCCAGGTGGCCATCAGCTTCGCTTGTTTGCGGGCTTGTTCGTTGGGATCGATCAAGCCATATTCGTCAGCGCTTTTATAGCCCTTGCCCAGAATAGCGACTTGCCCCACCGGCAAGCCTTCTTTTTCCAGGGCGACGTAAGCGGCTTCGGCGCGGATGCGGTCTGGCAGGACGGCAACGAGATAATTCATATTGGAGTTATCGGTCGGGTGAGTTATTTCAGCGTTTAATAGGGATGCAGTCAGGCAAGGCCCCACCGGGTTCATCTAGAATATCACGCAACAGAGCCCTAAAAATCGCTAGAACGCCAGCAGGACGAGGAGACTCGCGTCCCCGGCTGGCAACAGCCAGGGACGATAGAGGGCACCTGTTCAGGCCCTGGGGAAGTCGGGAAGGCCCTTGGCGAGAAAGCGAGAAAGCGATCGCCCCTGAAACCCTGCCGGAAAACGTAAAAACTTTCGATAGGATCGGCAGCGCTCGGACACATACCAGTTAAAATGACCTACTGCAGCCAAAAGTGGGAGTAGCGAGTAGGACGTGACGCCAACCCCAAACAAAGCGAACAACGCGCGTGAGGGCAAAAATTGCGTCCAGCCTGTAAGGGCGCGTCCCGCCACGCCCTTCTCAAAGAGGACTCCGCTAAGCCGAAAAAGCCCAGATAACCCCGCCGCCGCACCGGAGGGAAACTTTTACCCCTTTCGAGGGTAAAAACCCCCGGCAAAGGTATGGGGAAAGGGGTTCCCTGTCCAAAACCCCACTAGACATCTTTTGCCGTACAGGCGCGAGGTCTGCTGTTCGTTGTTGCAATCCCCCAAGCCGATCATGCCAAAGGTTCTCGTTTCCGATCCCATCGACCAAGCAGGGATAGACATTCTCTCTCAAGTTGCCCAGGTTGACGTAAAAACAAATCTCCCGGTAGAAGAACTGGTGCGGATCGTGCCGGAATACGACGCACTGATGATCCGCTCCGGCACCCGCGTCACCAAGGAGATTATCGAAGCTGGCACGCAGTTGAAAATCATCGGGCGTGCGGGTGTTGGCGTTGACAATGTGGACGTGCCCGCAGCCACCCGCCAAGGAATTGTGGTCGTCAATTCCCCGGAAGGCAACACGATCGCGGCGGCGGAACACGCGATCGCCATGATGCTGGCGCTTTCGAGATACATTCCCGATGCCAATCAGTCGGTTAAAAGTGGCAAGTGGGATCGCAAGAGTTATATCGGTGCGGAGGTGTACAAGAAAACTCTGGGCATCGTGGGTTTGGGAAAAATTGGCTCCCATGTGGCAGCGGTGGCGAAAGCGCTGGGGATGAGGCTGATAGCCTACGATCCGTTCATCTCGACAGAACGCGCCGAACAACTGGGCTGCCGCCTGGTGGATATGGATTTGCTGATGCGGGAAGCGGACTACATTACCCTGCACATTCCCAAGACACCGGAAACGGCGAACTTGATCGATGCAGAAGCGTTCGCCAAGATGAAGCCCACGGCTAGGATTGTCAACTGCGCCCGGGGCGGCATCATCGACGAGGCGGCGCTGGCAGTTGCTCTTCAAGAAGGGAAAATTGCCGGGGCGGCACTGGATGTATACGATAACGAACCGCTGGAAGCGGATTCGCCGCTGCGATCGCTCGCGAAAGAGATCGTCCTGACTCCCCACCTGGGAGCCTCTACCGCCGAAGCCCAAATCAACGTCGCTATAGACGTAGCCGAACAAATTCGCGACGTCCTCCTCGGACTGCCGGCGCGATCGGCTGTGAATATCCCCGGCTTGTACCCCGACATCCTCGAAAAGCTCAAACCTTACTTGCAACTCGCCGAAAGCCTGGGCAATTTGGTCGGGCAACTAGCAGGCGGGCGCGTCGAGTTGCTAAACGTGCGACTCCAGGGAGAGCTGGCCAATATGGAAAGCAAGCCGGTGGTGGTCGCTGCCCTCAAAGGTTTGCTGTCTCAAGCCCTGCGCGAACGAGTCAATTACGTTAATGCCAGCATCGAAGCTAAAGAGCGGGGCATTCGCGTGATTGAAACCCGGGATGCTTCGGTTCGCGACTACAGCGGCTCTCTGCATTTGGAAGCGAAAGGCTCTCTGGGAGACCACGCCGTTACCGGCGCGCTGTTAGGGGATGGGGAAATTCGCATCACGAATATTGACGAGTTTCCGATTAACGTGCCCCCCAGCCACCACATGCTGTTTACCCGCCACCGAGACATGCCGGGGATTATTGGCAAAATCGGTTCTCTTCTGGGCAGTTTTAATGTCAATATTGCCAGTATGCAAGTAGGCCGCAAAATCGTGCGCGGCGATGCCGTCATGGTTCTGAGCCTTGACGACCCCTTACCCGATGGCATCTTGAATGAGATTACCAAAGTAGCGGGCATCCGCGATGCTTACACGGTGACTCTGTGAGGGTGGATTCGTGAAGGGAGCGATCGCGCGATTACATAGGTGAGAAAGCGCAGAAATGTGAAGTATGAAGGGAGAAGTAACAATTAAAAAGAGCAAAGTGAAAAGTGGGTTCTGGAGTGTCGAGGCTCTCCTGGTGAGAGTTCCTCTCTCTGTTTTCCCTTTTCCCTTCACCCTTCACCCTTCACAAAACTCAGCACTCCAGGGCGAGCGCGCTTTCTCGCCCCTACGGCACTGTTAGGGGGGCAGCTACATTGGCAAATAGCTGGTGGGAAATTCAAATTCTTTGCGATCCAGCCAACGAAGACTTAATCTTCTGGCGGCTGGAAAATTTCGGCTGTCGGGGGATGGCGAGTGAAATCAAAGGCAATTCTTGCCTGATCCGCACTTACTTGCCCCAAGAGCAGGCGCAACTGTTGGACTTGGCGGCTCTGTCTCTGTGGCTGCGCCAAGATTCGCTATCGGTGGGATTGCCGACTCCCGCCATGCAGTGGCACCTGATCGACGAGGAAGATTGGAGCAGCAGTTGGAAGAAAAACTGGCACCCCCAAGAAATCGGCGATCGCTTCTTAATTTACCCAGCGTGGTTGCCCCTGCCTGAAAAAACCGACCGTCTCATACTGCGTTTAGATCCGGGCGTTGCCTTTGGCACCGGCAACCACGCCACGACGCAACTGTGTCTCGAGGCGCTGGAAATGCGGCTGGGCTACGAAAAAACCGACGCGGTAGTGGCTGATATCGGCTGCGGCTCCGGCATTTTATCCATTGGAGCGCTGCTCCTCGGTGCCCGCAAAGTCTACGCCGTCGATACCGATCCGCTGGCGGTGCGCTCTGCCAAGCAAAATCGCAACATGAACAAAATTAGCGAAAAGCGCATGATCGCGGAGTTGGGCAGTGTGGAGCGCCTGAAAGAGCTGATCGACGAGCCAGTTGACGGGATTGCGTGCAATATTTTGGCTGAAGTGATTGTAGACTTGATCCCGCACTTGGAGGCCATCACCAAACCGACAACGTGGGGCATTATTAGCGGCGTTTTATTAGAGCAAGCCAAACCCGTTGCCGATACCCTAGAGCAACATGGCTGGATTGTCGCCACACTCTGGCGTCGTCAAGACTGGTGCTGCTTCAATATCCGCCGCTCTTAATAGAGTTTTGAGTGCTGAGTGCTGAGTGCTGAGTGCTGAGTGCTGAGTGCTGAGTGCTGAGT
>CAYOOD010000014.1:84617-109020 GCA_964405435.1 uncultured bacterium | reverse complement strand
GAGGGCGGGAGGGGGCGGGCACGGGGGCGCTGCCTCTATCCGCGTCGTTTTGGGGAAGGCGAATGCCTACTAATTCCAGCTCAACGGTTGTGTTGCCATTCCAAGTATTTTCTTTCAATTGATAGGCGACATCGACGCGCGACGGCAGGGGAAAGTATTCTCGCCACCGCCACGCCATCGCTTTTACAGTCATCAAATGCCCGTCAATCGTTTGCCCTAGGGTAACTTTCAGGTGCTTGTCTTTGAGGATTTGCTGCTCGACAACTCGGACGTTTGGCGTCCAGAAAATCGGCTGTTTGTTTTCAATTCCGCAGGGTTGCAGGGCGTCGATTTGCTGGTAGAGGCGGATGTCGATTTGATTGAAGTCAGCCGGGGCGTCGATTTCGATAACGGGCTTTAAATGCGAGATTTCTAAACAGCGATTGGCAAATTGACTGAGGCGATCGCGAAACGCTTCTAAATTCTCAGCCGGGAGAGAAAAACCGCCTGCTGCTTTATGCCCGCCGTATTTCCCCAACAAGTCATCGCAAAATTGCAGGGCTTCAAAAACGTGAAATTCTGGAATCCCCCGCGCCGAGCCGCGAATGAGATGCTCGTCTTCGTAAGTGCCGATGAAAACGGGGACGCCGTAGCGCTCCAACAGTCGCGAGGCAACAATGCCAATGACGCCGTGGTGCCAGTTGGGTTGCACGACGACTAAAACGCGCTCGTCGTGCAAATTGATTTGGCTGCTTTCCACCCAGGCGATCGCTTCTTTCTCAATTTCTTCGCACAGTTGTTGCCGGCGCTGGTTGATTTGTTCGCACTGCATCGCCCGCTCCAATGCCACACCCTCATCATCCGTCGTCAGCAATTCAATGACAATCTGAGGATCGCCAATTCGCCCCACCGCGTTAATCCGAGGTCCCAAACGAAACCCGATATCTTCCGGTTTCAGCGCTTTTTTTGAGGAGGATTCGCCGCTGACGCCCGCTACCTGAATCAGCGCTTGTACGCCCGCGAGTTTCGAGTGCGGGAGCTGTTGCAATCCTTTTTTCACCCAGCGGCGGTTTACCCCTGTCAAAGGAGCTAAATCGGCAATTGTTCCCAGGGTCATCAGTTCGCGCAGTGGAGCGACTAAAGCTTGGGATTGGTTGGCTTGTTGGGCGAGGCAAATTGCTAAAATATAGGCGACACCTACCCCGGCGACTCCCCGATAGGGAGAGTCTTCTCGAATCAGTTTGGGGTTGAGGATGGCGTTGGCGGGCGGTAGTTTTTCTGGGATATCGTGGTGATCGGTGACGATGACTTTTAAACCGAGTTCGCGGGCTCTTTCTATCGGTTCAAACGCAGAAATGCCGTTATCGACGGTTAAAATGAGTTTGACGCCTTCGCTGTGGAATTCTTCGATAATGCGGCGGTTGATGCCGTAGCCTTCGCTCATGCGGCTGGGGATGGCATAATCGGCGATCGCACCCAACCACCGCAGCGCCCGCAATAGCAAAGCCGTGCTCGTCATGCCGTCGGCGTCGTAGTCGCCGCAGATGGCGATTTTATCGCGGTTGGCGATCGCTTCTTGCAACAATTGCACGCTGATTGCCAAATCGGGAAATTCATCCAGCGGCGACGGCAGTGTCTGCGAGTCTGGATTCAAAAACGTCCGCGCCCGCGCCGGCGTTTCGATTCCCCGATTGACGATAACTTGAGCCAGTATCGGCGGCAATCCCGTCACGTCAGCCAGATGCTGGGCGAGTTCTGGCTTTTGGGGGAAAATGTGCCACCGCTGATTCGGGAGTCGGTGCGGCTGCGGGGAGGGTTGGGAGGTTGAGTCTAACACAGAAATGTTAAAGGGGCTCTATTGATTTGATTTGATTGAAAGCGGTCAGCCAATTTTTCCCCATTATATCATCCCGTGTTAATTGCCCAGAATTGATTTTTCTCCCTTGCCCCTGCCGCAGGCGGAGAGGGGCGGGTTTGTCGATAGACGAACCCGCTTCTATTCAGCACTCAGCACTTTTTTCTCCGCACTCTTTTCGCCGAGCCCCCACTGCTGTAACAAAAACGCATACTCCATCGCTACTTCTTTCAGGCGATCGTAACGTCCCGACGCCCCGGAATGTCCGGCATCCATATTGATTTTCAGCAGGAGGAGGTTGTCATCTGTTTTCAGCTCTCGCAGTTTGGCAGTCCACTTGACGGGCTCCCAAAATCCGACTTTTGAATCGTTCAAGCCAGTTGTTATCAACAAATTGGGATAGTTCTGCCGTTCGACGTTATCGTAGGGAGAATAGGATTTGATGTAGTCGTAATAAGTTTTATCTTTGGGATTTCCCCACTCGTCCCACTCGATAACGGTTAGGGGCAGGCTGGTATCTAATAGCGTCGTCAGCACGTCTACAAAGGGCGCGCCGGCGATCGCACTTTTGAAGAGATCGGGACGCATGTTAATGACGGCTCCGATGAGTAACCCGCCGGCACTCCTGCCAGAAATTGCGAGGCGATCGCTCGACGTCCACTGAGTGGCGATCAGGTGTTCGGCACAGGCGATAAAATCCGTGAAGGTATTTTTCTTGTTCAATAATTTGCCGCCTTCGTACCAGGAACGCCCCAGCTCTCCCCCGCCGCGCACTTGCGCGATCGCAATGACAGCACCGCGATCGAGCAGCGACAGTCGCAGCGGCGAAAAGTAGAGATACTCCACGAGTCCGTAAGCGCCATATCCAAATAGCAAAAGCGGGTTGCTGCCATTTTTCTCTATCCCTTTTTTGTACACCAGGGCAATAGGGACTTGCGTGCCATCCGGTGCGGTTGCCCAAATGCGATCGCTCGCGTATTGAGTTGAATCGTAGCCCTTGACAGTCAGTTGTTTTTTGAGCGTCCTTTCTCTGGTTTCCATATTATAATCAAAAATGGAATCCGGCGTCACCAGAGATCGGTAGCCAAATCGAAGCGTAGCGGTGTTGAATTCTCGATTTTTTTCTTCTAGCAGCTCGTAAATCGGATCGGGAAAGTCTATGTAATGTTCCTCGCCCGTACAAACTTGTAAGATCCGCAACCTCGGCAGCCCTTTCTCTCTTTCGCGGATGACTAAGTAATCGGCAAAAGCGCTGAAGGATTCGAGCGTCACCGTTTCGCGATGGGGAATCACCGTCTGCCAGTGGGCTTTAGACGGGCAAGCCACGGGGGTTTTTACGAGTTTAAAATTCAGGGCGTCTTCATTGGTTAGGATGTAGAAATTATCCTGATGGTGTTCGGCTTGGTAGAGCATCCCGGCAGTGCGGGGATGAATGAGTTTAAAGGCATTGGTGGGGCGATCGCTCTCTACATAATGGACTTCCGAACTCGTGATGCTAGCCGATCGCATTAATATGTAGGCTTGGCTGCGCGTTTTGGAAACTTCCAGCTCGAATGCCTCATCGACTTCGCGGTAAATTGTCACGTCGAGAGCGGGCTCGTTCCCGACGGCGTGCCGAAACAGCTTGTCAGGGCGATTCGCCGCGTTCACTTGCGTGTAGAAACAGGTTTTGCTGTCATTTGCCCACGCAAAAGAAGAAACGAAGGCGATGTTTTCTGGATAATGTGCTAAGGTGGTTAGGTTGAGAAAAAAAAGCGTATATTGCTCCGAGCCGCTCGTGTCGGCAGAATAGGCTAATATTTGACCATCCGGGCTGACTTCGCAGACTCCTAAATAGAAGTATTCATAGCCTTTTGCTAGTTCGTTTTGGTCGAGCAGCACTTCTTCTGGCGCGTCGAGACTGCCCCGCTTGCGGCAAAAAATTTCGTAAGCCTTCCCCGCTTCGGCGCGAAAATAGTAGTAAAAATCGCCTTGGCGGTAAGGGAGGGAAAGGTCGCTTTCTTCAAGGCGGGCGAGTATTTCGCTGTAAAGGGTGTCTTGCAGCGCTGCTGTCGGCTGCATTATCGCGTCGGTGTAGGCGTTTTCGGCTTCCAGATAAGCCGCGAGTTTCGCGTCAGAGATTGAGGCTTCCGCTCCCCCTCGGGAATCGCGCATCCAGAAGTAATCATCTGCGCGATCGTCTCCGTGCAGGGAAAGTCGGTAAGGACGCTTTTCTGCAACAGGAGTAGCAGCTTTTTCTGGCGAGTTATTCTGTTGATTCATCAGGGATGTCAAAAATGAAGCAAATCTAAATTTTTCGTTCGCACCCCTTCTCTAAAGGATAGCATACGAGCGCGAACGACCGTTATTTTAAACTGCTGCACCTTGATTTTTTTGTTAAGATTGATGATAAGAATAGGGGGCTTGAGGGGGAGGGGGCTTAGGGGAGGGGGGGTGGAAGGGTTCAGGGGTTGAAGGGTTCAAGGGAGAGCGATCGCATTCTCTAAAAAACCGTAACGCGACCGTCATTTTGAATGTAAACCGACTGGTCATTCACGCGCCCGCCGGGACGGATTTCAATCCGCAGCGTGTCGGGTTTGGGTTTGGAAACTCGCGCCTGCACCCCCACGCCCGTCTCGTCCCAAAAGAACACCGAGAGATTCGGGTTGGTGCTGTCCGAACGCTCGAACTGCAGTTCTTGACTCGGTTGCAGGGGAATTGGGTCAGTCCCCAGCACTTTTTGAAACAGAATCAAGCCGGTTGTCCGGTTAATGACTTCAATTTTGATGCGCTGTCCCGGTTTAAACCGCAACTCTGACTGGCCGCATTGGGAAGCGCAGGTTTCCGCGAGTGCGAAGTTGGCACTGCCCGCGTAACCGAGGAGAAGGGCAGCAGCGAGGGGAACTGTCAGGAAAAACGTGTACATAAGATCCGATCGTTTAAAGGGCACCTTCTCGATTGTAGATTTTAGATTTGAGAGTTGAAAAAGGGCTTTCTGTTTCAGCAATCAACCGGATTTCATATTACAGAGGCGGTTGGTTGCCTGGTTGACGCGCGCGAACCGCTTTTCTATCGCGCAAGCGAATCGCTTTCAGGCGATCGCTCTCCGTCGCCGCTCCGAAAACGCCAGCACTCTCGCTGCCCTCAAAATTCAAATTTCTCGATCGTCAAAGTCTCTCCCTTCTGCCCCAGACCACTCAAGAAATTTAAAAAGAAATTTAACTCGTATCTTTTATACTAATAGCAGCCGATTTCCTATCGTTTCGCCCTTGCGCTTGGCTCGTGCTTCAGGCGCTCGTGCTTTACGCGACGCCTTTGGCATCAGTGCATCTATTTTTTCTTTGTCGCCCCCACTCCCTCTCGCCCCTGCTCCCTCTCGCCCCCTACTCCCCCAGGACTATGATGAATGGCCACATCTCTAGAAATCGATCGGCGAGTTCAACCTTTGTGACATTTGTGATAAATATATTGAATATCAATAGTGCATTTTTAGGGAATATCAGGGTACATGATTGACTTATCACAACTGACTCCAGAGTCTACCGTCGGCAACCTTCCCAGCCACAACTTCCAAGTGAGTCTCGACACGCCCGGTCATGTAGTGGCGCAAAAATTCGCCCTTCAACCAGAAATTGCCGGAGTCATTATTATGGATGGCTCCCGGCTGGCTGGCATGATTTCTCGACGAAAATTTAACGAGTGGATGAGCCAGCCTTACAGCATTGAGCTTTACATGAATCGCCCGATAAAACTGCTGTTAGATTTTATTAAAATCCCTCCTTTACAACTGGCCGATACTTGCCAAATTGACGAAGCGGCCAAACTTGCCCTCAATCGTCCAGATGATTTAGTTTACGAACCTCTAGTCATTGTTTGTCAAGAAAAAATTTTTCGCTTGGTTGACATGCAAGTTTTGCTGTTAGGCCAATCCCACATGCTGACTTTGGCCACGGAGATTATCAAATTACAAAAAATAGAAGCGCAGGGTTATTTAGCCAAGCTAAAAAAAGAGCAAGAAAGAAGCCGGAGTTATTCTCAGCTTTTGGAATTCAATTTAATCGAGATTCAAAAGCAAAACAATCTGTTAGAAAAGCAAAAGCACAAGCTGATCCGGCAAGCCCAGGAAATCATCCGCTTGAATCGGCAATTGATAGAAATTAGCAAGCTTATTTCTGTGGAGGGAAGAAAAGCTTTTCAGGCTACCTTTATCGGAATTAATGCCATTTGCCGGCACACCGACCAAATTGTCGATATCGGCAAAGCCCTCGCTAAAGAACTAGAAATGGTGAATGTCGCTTCTCGACTGATTGCGAGAGTGAGCCAGCAGATTCGCTACTTAGCGGTACAGGCGGCAGTTGTGGCGAACCGCTCCGGCGGCTCGTTTAGCGAGTTCAGTAAAGTGGCGTCTGAAATTGGCAAATTAGTCAGTCAAACCTTCGAGGCGGGGCGTCGGCTCGATCAACTGGCGAATCGGTTTAAACTGCGGGTTCAGGAACTCACCGAGTCAGCGCGAGAAGGCGCGGAGTCGGCGCGATCGCTCGTGCAAAAAATAGAACGGGCACAAGGTGCGATCGCCGAGTTAGAAGAACTGGTGAAACGTCAAAACTTAAAATTTACAGTCTATCATCCAGACTCCACCGAGAACTCGAATGCGATAGAAGCGCGATCGCTCATTCAAAAGATCGAACGAGTCGAAGGAGCTTTAGCCGAACTGGAAGAATCCGTCAACCACCAAGATTTCAGACGCCTAATTCAGAAGATGGAACGGGTGCTGAGTCTCGGCAAGCAAAAAATAGTCAACTGAGCAACCGAACCTCCTTGAAAAGAGGAGGGGGAGAGGGGGAGAGGGAGGGGAGGGGGAGAGGGGGGGAGATGATTTTTTTCTCTTCTTTAGCCCTTTTATTTTCCCCGTTCTTCCCTCCTCCCTCCTTGGTTCGCAGTGAGAATGAAAGTCATCTCCTTGCCGTTTTGGCACGCTAAGTTTGCGATCGCAGCCGATCGCTGACTCCTGGTTGCTAACGCTGCAAGCAGGCACGAGCGACCGAGCCAAACCGCACTTGTAAATTTTTGTTAAAATTACCCTATCTAGAGAAAGGAGAAGATATAACCAAAACAGAGAACCAAGATGAAGGGATGCAGACGAACGAGAGACGTGCGATTGGGAGTAAGGCGCTGTAGATTCGCGTGCCAGAAGGAAACATTTATGCAAAAAAAACTGCATCAGTCGTCTTGGCTCCGTGCAGGTGAATAAAGCAAAGGAGTTTACAATGAAAGCCTATTTTACTGCTAAAGTTTTACTGGCGGCGATCGCGCTCTCGGGGGCTGGAGCGATCGCGGCAAACGCGCAATCAACTCCTGCCAACAAAACAGTTTTTGATTGCATTCAGCAGGATGGAAACTGGGCAACCGTTGCCAGACGGGGCGATAAAACGTCAACGCCCCTGATAGTTTGGACGACGAGTTTGAGTTCCGACACTGCAGAAGGAAGCTATACCCCCGAGCGCCGCTGCGGTGCGGTATCCACCCGCCTCACCAATCTAACCTCAGCATTAGGGCAAGGAAGCTTCGGCAACCTCTGGCTCGATTACGGCACCGTCAACAATCAGGTTGCCATTTGCGTTTATCACGGCTCCCAAATAGGCTGCACTGCGCGCAATGTCGTCTTCACCCTCAAACCAGAAAATGCCCCCTATGCCAGCGAAATTCTCGGAAAATTAAAACAATTCAGCCAGACGGGAAGCGGTTCTCCGATTTTTGAATCCTCCGATGACTCGGAGGAAATACCGAGCAGGGCAGTCAGTTTGGAAGCCTGGGAAAAAGAAGCATTTGGCTCGGAATCGGAAGCGACTCCCGGAAATTCGGGTTCTGGCGGAGCGCCTGCCCAATCCAATCCCGCGCCGAATTCTTCAGGGGGTAGCATGTTTTAGCGGAAATATTGCAGCCCGCCGGGGTTAAATGGCGTTGCCAAATGGAAAAAATGACTGAAAAATAAGCGTGGTTTCTTCATCAATCCAGGGCATTTTATTGAGGATTTTGGCGGGGCTGCCGCTGTTGTGGGGGCTGTCACCTGTGGCGGCTTCCACAGGGCGATCGCAACCCTCTGAGTTGTGTAGGGGCGAGGCATTGGCGGATATATCTTTCAGTCGAACGCTGAATTTTCCTTCGCGAATGCTTCGCCCTTCTCCGTGTATTGATACCAATCAAACCGCTACAATTTCCCAGCAAACTGAGGCATCTGTGGCAGCGATCGCCCGCCTCGTAACCGTGCGAATCTTCACCAATCCGGGGGTGGGTTCCGGCGCGATCGTCGCGCGCCAAGGTGACATTTATACCGTTCTAACCTGCGAGCACGTCGTGGCAGATACGCGAGACTATCGCTACACCGTGCTGACAGCCGATGGGGTGACGCATCCGGCTGAATGGTTGCGATCGATTCGGTTTCCAGACACCGATTTAGCCCTGGTACAATTTCGCAGCCCTCAGTCGTATCAAGTCGCCGCGATCGCAGACTCAAAAGCCCTCGCCGTTGGAGAACCCGTCTATGCTTCAGGATTTCCCAACTGGCACTGGGCGAGCGAAAATGCCATACAATCGACGCGAGATTGGGCGCTGAGAGCCTTTCGATTGACGAGGGGAACGGTGGGAATGCTGCCAGAGCGATCGCTCCCCGGCGGATACCAACTTGGCTACACCAATGATATCGAAAATGGCATGAGTGGGGGGCCGGTTTTAGATAGAAACGGTCGGTTAATTGGCATTAACGGGCGGTTGAAATATCCCCTGCAAGGGATTTCCGTATTTGCGTTTTCTGACGGCACGATGCCGTCAGAAGAAATGTTTCGGCAGATGGAGGCGTTGAGTTGGGCGGTTCCGATCGCTCGGTTTCAGCAGCGGGTTCGGTTTCACTTTTACAGCGATCGCAACTGACTGCCTGCATCCGCCACGGGTGCGGGCTTTTCCTCACCCTTTACGGGTTCGCTCCACCCTTCCTCATCGCCGCCGAGCAAGGTTTGCGCCGCTTCCATCAAATCGGTTTCGATATCTTTGAGGTCTTCTCGATTGGCGAGATAGGCTTTCAGCGCTTCCAAAGGATCGGCGATCGCACCCGCTCCCAATTCCGGCATTCTCGGGCGCGCGAGCTGGCTGACTAATTCCGGTTGAATCGTGTAGCTGTGCGCTTCACTGAGTGCCTGATGCACGGCGGCATTGTCGATCGCGTCCAGTTGCTCGGAACGAATTTTATAAATCAGCCGCACCACGGCATCTGCAATCTCTTTTTTCCCGATCGCTTTCATCAACGCCGCCTGCGGGTCTTCTTTTTGGGAAATATCCACTTCAATCGTTCTAAATACCCGCACGGGCAGAGGGCAAAATTCCCACCGCGCCCGCCCTCGCTCCAGCTCCACCATCACATAGCCTTTTTCTTCCTTTTCTTCGCTAAAATCTACCCGATCGATGCTGCCGGGATAAATCACAGGCGGTTCATTGGAAGGGTTGAGATTTTGGTGCAGGTGAACGTGCCCCAGCGCTACATAATCAAAGCAAGGGCGCACCAGTGCCGACATGGGAATGGTGAAACCTTTGCCGACGGCGAGGAAGCGTTCGGCTCCGTATTCGGCTTTATCTGCCATCAGGTGCGCCAATAAAATTGTCGGCACGTCCGGATCTAACAGGCGGATTTCTCCTTCTAGCGCCGCGCGCAGGCGATCGATTAACAGGTGGTTGACTTCGGAGAGAGAAAGTCCTTCGGTTTCCGATCGCGTCATCAGCGTGGAACGAGTCAGCCACGGCAATGTAATCACCTGTACTAAGCCGCTTTTTGTTTCGATGCGGTGTGTTGCCAAGCGATCGCCGACGATAAATCCGGGCACTGCCAGGGTGCGGTAAATGCACAAACTCGCCCCCCCTTGCCCTTGGGAATGCTGATCGTGATTTCCTACTACCAACACGGTGGGAATGTCCGCATCTGCCAAGCGGCGAAACTGACTGGCAAACGCTTCTTGCACGAACGGCGGCGGCGTGGCGTCGGGAAAGGCATCGCCGCCAAATACCACCAGATCGACCGGTTCGGCGATCGCGCGATCGATGCACAGCGACAGGCTCTTGACAAAATCTTCTAACCGCGTATTCAGCCCCGTCGCTGGATTGATGCGCCCGTGAGAGAATCCGCTGCCGATATGGATGTCCGAAAGGTGAAGAATTTTCAGCATTTTTTGAGTGATTTGCTGTTAGCAATTAGCCGAAAGCTACTTGCTAATTCTAACAAATCGCCGTTTAGAAAAAGGGCTGCTCGATGCCAAAGCGTTCGCACATCAGGTGCAATTCAAAATCCGACATGCCCGCTGCCGGTTCGCCCGCCCGCAGGTTGAGATATTCGTAGTGGGCGGCGGTTTCGGCGTATTCGACTAAATCCCCGGCTTTGCGAACGCTCAGATCCGATCGCGTGACGATGCCGTGCCGCCGCCAGATGACGGCGCGGTGCGATCGCAGCGGTTCCACCGTGCTTTCTGCCAGCTCCGCCGAGCCGGGAACCAGAAACGGCAGCACGCCGATGCCTTCGGGAAATTCCAGAATGGTTTCTGGCTGCCAGCGCAGCAGTCGGCGGTTAAAGGCGATGGTTTCGCTGTAGCGATCGAGGTGACTGAGATAAGTGAGGTAAAGCGGTTGGGCGTGGACGATCGCGTGATGGTCGAGCGATCGCCGTGCTACTCGGTCGTTGTGAATGGCCAGGTGCGTGTTAAATTCGCTCGTCGGTCTGATATCGGCTGCCGCGTAGATGTCCGCGAGTTCGCCGCCTTCTTGAATGTGGAGCAGGCAGAGGGTGACATCTGGGTTGCTGGCGATATCCCGCAGGCGGCGTCCGGAGCCGCTGACGAGCAGCCACCCGTCGGACAGCGCCGGCACTATCACCGGCAGATTTATCGTCCCGCGCTGGAGAAAGCGGCTGTCCATATTCGGGAGCGATCGCAAAAACACCGAAACATTTCCCGCCGCCCCCTCTGCCGCGTTGATTTGCATCATCCGCCGCCCCGCGTCCCCGATTTCCCAGAGTATTTCCTTGAGGTTTTGCACGATAGTTCTCCACTTACAAGCTTTCAAAGGCGCGATCGTCATTAAAAAAGCCCGAGCATTGCTGCCCGAGCCTTTTTAGATTTAATTTAGTGACTGATGCTGAAGGCTGTCAGGCAGCTTCACCAAAAGCCGCAAGCCCTAGCAGGTCGAAACTTAGTACCGGCGAGAGTTGTAACCGCCGCCGCCGCCGCGACGACCGCCGCCACCGCCGCCAAAGCTACCGCCGCGATCTTCGCGGGGCTTGGCCTTGTTCACTTTCATGTCGCGGCCCATCCACTCTGCGCCGTCAAGCGCTTCGATCGCTGCTGCTTCTTCAGCTTCGGTGGACATCTCCACGAAACCAAAGCCGCGCATCCGACCGGTTTCGCGGTCAGTAGGAAGCTGAACCCGCTTTACAGTCCCGTACTCTGCAAAAACGGCGCTCAAATCTTCTTGCGTAACCTCGTAAGAAAGATTGCCTACATAAATAGACATATTTTGTCTCCAAAATCAAGGAAGTGTAGAGATTGAGATTTCGGAGAGAAGCCTGTCAATACCACAAGGAAAAAGCCTGTCAATACCACAAACCAACACTGCAACCGAATTTCACTCTCATTACATAGACTAGCACAGCCTTATCAAAAAGGAAGAGAGCCGTCAAAATTGTTACAAAACGTAACATACAGGGAATCTTTTGGGAAGATTCCCTGTACTTTTGTAAATTTCTGGCGTCACTCGGAGACGGCATCTGAGGCCATGTAGGGAGCGTTCCCTACTGCCGAGCGTGAATTAAATGTGAATGCCGCACTCAGTCTTGCCGCTGCCCCGCCAGCGACCGGCGCGCTCGTCTTCGCCCTCTGCGACTGGCGTCGTAATTGGTTCGTCGCCGATGCTGGGATAGCCTTGGTCGTGCAGGGGGTTGTAGATCACGCCGTGTTCAGCCACATAGGCCCACGTTTCTTTGCGCGTCCAAGTGGCCACGGGATTGATTTTCAAGCGCTGTTGATTGTCCAGCTCGAAAATCGGCATGTCAGCGCGAGTCACCGCTTGATCGCGGCGGCGTCCCGTAATCCAGGCCACTGTATTCAGTTCTGCCAAACCCCTCTGCAGCGGTTCGATTTTGGTCAAGTGGTGGAATTGCAAAATATCTTTGTCCCAGAGCGCTTCGCCGTAGCGGGCGGCAAACGCCTCGCGGGTATCCACCTCTGGATTTTTATAAACTCTCAAATCCATGTTGTAGATTTCCTTAACTTTGCCCACGAGTTCCAGGGTTTGAGGAAAATGGTACAAAGTATCGAGGAAGATTACCGGCACCGGCGTTGCTGGCTTGAGTTCGCGGTAGAGAATATCCGTGATTACGATGTCATCCACGTTAAACGCACTGGTCTGCACCAAACCAGTCGGGATATTTTCCACGCTCCAAGCCAGGATGTCTCTGGGATGGGCGGTTTCAAATCTCTGGTTCAGTTCGTCAAGGTTAAACTGAGAAGCTTGGACAGCAGATGCAGTGGATTGGGTCATGGTAGCTTTATGCTGTAAGAGTTTCGCTTTACTACAATATCGGACTCTTACGTCTGTATAAGAAAAAACATTATTTATTTAAGGATGTGAAGGTGACTCAGGGCAGGGGCAAAGTCTATCTCGTAGGGGCGGGGCCTTCTGACACGGCTTACCTCACCGTGCGGGCGCGACAGTTGTTAGAGCGCGCCGAGGTGTTGGTTTGCGACGCCCTCGTCGATGAACGGCTCCGGCAACTGCTGCCGGAGACGGCAGAAGTGTTTGAGGTGGGCAAGCGCGGCGGACAGCCCAGCACGCCCCAGTTGGAAATCGATCGCCTGCTGGTGGCACAGTGCCAGCAAGGCAAGCAGGTGGTGCGGCTCAAAAGCGGCGATCCGTTTATCTTCGGGCGCTGCACCGAGGAAATCCAGGCGCTAGTCGAGGCGGGTTGCGCGTTTGAAGTGGTGCCCGGGCTGTCGTCGGCGCTGGCGGCTCCCTTGCTGGCTGGGATTCCCCTCACCGATCCAGTGCTGAGCCGGTGTTTTGCCGTGGCGAGCGCCCACGAGCCCGATGCGCTGGACTGGGAAGCCCTCGCCCGCATGGAAACCCTGGTGATTTTAATGGGGGGACGCCACCTCGGCGAGATTGTCGAACAATTGCAGCGGCACGGCAAATCCTATCAAACGCCGATCGCGGTGATTCGCTGGGCGGGTCATCCACAGCAGGAAATTTGGACGGGGATTTTGTGGGATATTGTAGAGAAAACAGCCGGTCAATCCCTATCGCCTGCCGCGATCGTGGTCGGGCAAGTGGTGAGGTTGCGCGAGTTTTTGACCAGAGATCGGGAGCGAGAGAAGATGGGAGCGGGAGTATCTCAATTGCCTTTGGCGGGAAAAAGAATTTTAGTAACGCGATCGGCTATTCAGTCGAGCGAATTTTGCGATCGCCTCTCAGAGCTGGGTGCTAAAGCAATCGAGCTGCCGGCGTTGGAAATTGGCCCGCCTTCCAGTTGGCAGGCGCTGGATGAGGCGATCGCCCGTCTTGCTGATTTTGACTGGTTGATTCTCACCTCTACAAACGGCGTCGAGTATTTTTTCGATCGCCTGAGCGCGAAAGGACTGGATGCCCGCGCCTTGGGAACTGTTAAAATCGCCGTCGTCGGCGAAAAAACCGCTCTGAGTTTGAAACAGCGATCGCTAAAACCGGATTTTATCCCGCCTAATTTCGTAGCCGACGCCCTCGTGGCGCACTTTCCCGAAACCGTGGCGGGTAAAAAAATTTTATTTCCCAGAGTGGAAACCGGCGGGCGGGAAGTGCTCGTAAAAGAGTTAACTGATAAAGGGGCAAATGTGGTAGAAGTGCCGGCGTATGAGTCGCGCTGCCCTGAAGCGATCGCCCCGAAAGCTTGGGAAGCCTTGCAGCAGAATTCTGTCGATGTCATTGCGTTTGCCAGTTCTAAAACGGTCAAATATTTTTGCCAATTGGTGGAACGCGCCGACAAAGAAGCGCGAGGAATTGCATCGTTATTAACGGGCGTTTGCGTGGCATCAATTGGGCCGCAAACTTCTAAAACCTGCTTGGAATTGTTGGGGCGGGTGGATGTAGAAGCGCGGGAATATACCCTAGAGGGGTTAGTACAAGCGATCGCCGAGTGGAGTGTAGAGTGCTGAGTGCTGAGTTGAGTGTTGAGTGTTGAGTGTAGAGTGCTGAGTGCTGAGTTGAGTGTTGAGTGTTGAGTGTTGAGTGTTGAGTGTTGAGTGTTGAGTGTTGAAGAATTTAACTCCTGACTCCTGACTCCTGACTTCTGACTCCTGACTCCTGACTCCTGACTCAGCCGAGGCATCCTTGCACTTTTGACTTTCCCCACTCAGCACGAGCGCACTCAGCACTCAGCACTCCAAGCAAGCGATCGCTCTAGGGCGCATTTTGGGAATCCTGAGAGAGTACAGTAGAATTCGCAATCGTGTCACATCCAAAAAAAACCAACGGCTGCCGCACAATGCTGCGGCGTACTTTTTTACTCTTGATGGGCATAGCCCTGGCTAGAGTTTTAGCAGATTATTTTGCGATCGCAGAAAACCGCGCGAATTTTGCCAATCTCGTTCAGCAATTGTGGCAAAAATTAATCACCTACTTGGAACAACGGGAAGGAGGTAGCGCTCAAAAACCGTTGCCCGACGCGCCGCTACCGCCAACTAGCACCACCCAAAAACCCTTGCCCGACGCCCCACAACCCAGCCCGACGCCAAAGCCGAGCAAGCCTTCTCCTGCAGCGAAAGTAACGCCCAAAAAAGGGCGTCCGGTCGAGGTGATTCAAAAGGCGGTGAATGGGGTGCCTTTTTATCAAACGACGATTGACTTGACCGATCCCGAAATTTTTATGACGATCGGGCTGGCGAATAATGCCGCGCAAGCGAACAGTGCAACGGCAACCAGCGGCGACGAGCCGTTTGAGAATATGGTGAATCGCTACAAAGCGGCAGTGGTTGCCAACGGCACGTTTTTCAGCAAGGACGAACAAAAGCGGGTGATGGGCAATATGGTGGCGGGCGGCAAATTTCTCAAGTACAGCCGCTGGGAGAACTTTGGCACGACGTTGGGGATTAAAGCCGGCAATGAACTGGAAATGATTACTGCCCGCGCTGAAGGCAAGCCGGAATGGAATCAGCACTGGTTTTCGCTCACTTGCGGCCCGAGGTTGTTAAAGCAGGGGAAAATATGGCTTGCCCCTAAAAAGGAGGGATTTGCAGATCCTCACGTTTTGGATGTGGGCTATCGCACGGCGATCGGGTATGCGGCGGATAAAAAGCGGTTATTTTTAGTGAGTTTTTTGGCGGCTTTGTCTTTGCAAGAGGAAGCAGAGTTGATGAAGGCGATCGGCTGCGCTGAGGCGATGAATTTGGATGGAGGCGCTTCGGAAGCACTAGCGTATAATGGAAATATTTTAATTCCGCCCGGACGGAACCTCACCAATGTCATAGTGATTTACGATACAAATTCCCCCGCTCCAACCGATCTTCAAGCGTCTTGGCAGCGATTTCAAAATGGCGATCGCCCTTTCTACCCCCTGTAGTTTTTAGCCTGGAGAGTTCGCCTGACTGAACGCCCGCGAAGTGCTTTTCTAAAGCGAAGCGCGAATCGCCTGAGAACTCGCCGCTATTCTGCAATTTGTTTGGGTTCGCTCAGCAGGTTGAACTGACAGAGCAGGGTGACATTCTCCGGGGTGAGCAAGCGCTGCATCTGAGACATTTGATTGAGCAGGGAAATTTCGCGGGAAAATTCTTCCCGCAAAATTTGCAAGTAGCGCTCGCGCATTTCTTTGGGATGTTCATTTTCGAGCATTTTCATCGCCAAATTAATATTAGATAAAGGCTGGCGAACCTCTAGGTCAAAATTTGAATACAAATTTTCTTTGGCTTCGAGGACATTTTGAAGTTTACTCAATTCTTCCGAAAGTAACGCAATCCGCTGGCGCAGGGAGTCATATTTGTTAAACCTGGCCCCGATCGCTCCGAGCAACTCATCCACCTCGAACGGTTTCGTCAGGTAATCATCGGCTCCCATTTCGATGCCCTGACGCATCTCCGATCTTTCGGTTTTAGCGGTCAAGAAAATAAAAGGAATCAGCGCAGTTGAAGGATTTTTTTGCAGGGCTTCTAAGACGCCGTAACCGTCGAGTTCTGGCATCAGAATATCGCAAATAATCAAATCGGGTCGTTCGGATAGCGCCATTTGCAGACCGACTGCGCCGTTTTCCGCTCCTTCTACCTGGAACCCCTCCGTTCTCAAGATTTTTAGAATATTTTTTAACAAAAATCGTTCGTCTTCAATCACTAATATTTTTTTCTTCATTTTGACGTTAACTGGATAAGAGAAACGCAAGTAAGGAAGGAGCTTTCGTGACAATTTTACCGCATAAAGCGACCGGATTCTCCGATTGCCACACTCGTGCCGACAATTGAGCCAACATTTCTTGCCCGATGAAAAATTCAAACAAGTGAAAGGGGGAGTCGAGTAGGATGCCGATCCAGAGTTCTAGAGTCTGGAAAAGAGCCATCCTCGCAGAAGGGTCAAGGGTCGAGGGTCGAGGTTAACTGAATCATACCACCTTCTGGAGAATACTCAATGACATTAGAGAGGCAATTGCTGAGAGGTTTGGCAGCCGTTTCTCATCCATCTGGGCGGAAATCAGCTAGCTGTCCGGGGCGCTTTTGAGAGCATCTCCTCGCTGAAAAGCAGGGCTCTACCGCAAAGATAAGGGCACGTCTGCCGCCTAGGAGGCGGCGGCAAAGACCCTCAGTTCTAGCAGGGCGGGTTGCAATTCCAGTTTACCCGTTTCAGCCTTACCCCGGGCGAGAACGTCGGCTACTAACAGCCTCATCGGTTTGACGGCTTCCAGAATCTCCAGTCGAGAAGCTGGAGCGTTTCCCATTCAGAGGCACGGCACGCGCCGGATGGGGGCAGGTACAATCGAGAGGAGGTTTTGGGGCTGCACGGTTAGCCGCTGTAGCGACTCGCTTGCGCTTTCGCGCGTGCTTCACGCGCCTCGAGTAAAATAAATTAACTTTAGAAGGGGCATAAAGCGTTTCGCTCCTGCTACTTCCATCGGGAACTGCTTTGAGTTCTCGTGAATGGCTTTACTGTCAGTAAAAACTCGCGAGGACTCGCTACTCGAAATAGAAAATTCACAGATTTTACCATGAGCTTGCATTTTTTACAACCGCTGAACGTGCCGGAACCGAAGCGATCGCGCTCCCGCAGATCGTCGGTCAACACAAAATCCCAAATCCTCTCTCTAAAATGGCAGTGGCTTTTAGCAGGGATGGCAGCGGCGAGCGTGCTGGCTCTGATGCCACCCGCGCGAACTCAAATACTCCCCAATTTGTCGGGAAGTGGCCAGCAGTGCAAGCTCGGCGATCCCCAAACAGACTGCAATCAATTGGGCATTTCTAGCTTTAATTTGAGAGAATATCGCAAAGCGATCGAGTTTTTTACCCGAGCGCTGCAGCAAGATCCCAAGCGGGCTGATATTTATGTCAATCGAGGCGTAGCCCGCCGTCAATTTTCCGATCTCGACGGCGCGATCGCCGACTACACGCAAGCGATCGCCCTCAAGCCGGATTTTGCCGGCACTTACTACAGTCGGGGCAATGTCTTCGCCCAAAAGCAACAGTATTTTAAAGCCGTAGAGGATTACAGCAAAGCGGTGCAGCTCGATCCAGGTTTAGCAGAGGCGTATTATGCGCGGGGGCTGGCGCTTCGACGTCTGGGAGACAGCGCAGGCGCGATCGCCGATTACACGAAAGTCATCGAACTTCAACCCGACAACGATCAAGCTTACCACAACCGAGCAGTTGCCAAAGCCGTACAAGGAAATCACTCTAGCGCGATCGAGGATTACACCAAAGCGATTAATCTCAATCCCGATGCCAGTTACTATGTCAACCGGGGGCGATCGCGCTATATTTTGGGAGACAAGCAAGCAGCGCTTGACGATTACGAACAAGCGATTAAAAAAGATACGAATAATTCCCTTGCTTTGTTCTATAAAGGCAATGCCCTGATGGATTTAAAACAGTATGCAGCCGCTCGCGATGCTTATGAATTGGCAATCCGAGCGAATGCCCTGACGACGAAACCCATTGCCCAGTTGGATGATACCAGCCTTGCCGAAGCCTATCGGAATCTCGGCGCTGCCCGACTGCAGGGGGGCTCCCGCCAAAGTGCGATCGAAGCGTGGCAGCAAGCTGCAAACCTTTACCAGCAGTTGGGAAATACGGAGAAATATCAAGAGGTGATGGAGGCGATTAAAACGATTCAGCCGTAAAAACAGAAAAGTTTGCACCAAGTTTGCACCAAGTTTGCACAAAAGAGGAACCCGCTGGATTTTTTCATTACTCCTGTCGGGTTGCACTCCCCGACTGGGGAGCATCCCACTTTTGTAGGGGCGAAGCATTCGCTCATACAATTTTTCGGTTTGTAATAGAAGTTTATGCGCGAATGCTTCGCCCCTACGAGCTGTTTACAAAATCGGGATGCTCTCCCCGGCTAGCCCCCGATTGACAGGGAGACTGTCGGGGGGTATACTCGGCAATATGAGCGATCGCACCCCGCGCCTTATCGGTCTGACCGGCGGCATCGGCACCGGCAAAACCACGGTTTCTAATTATCTGGCAAAAAACTATCAATTGCCAATACTAGATGCCGACGTTTACGCGCGGGAAGCCGTCAGTATAGGTTCGCCCATTTTACAAAAAATCAGCGATCGCTACGGCTCCCATCTCCTCCTCCCAGATGGCAGCCTCAATCGCCAAAAACTGGGCGAAATTGTATTCAACAACCCAGACGAGCGCCGCTGGCTAGAGCAACAAATTCACCCCTACGTTCGCCAGCAGTTTGCAGAGGCAATGGAGAAATTGCCTCCAGATTCGACCGCCGTTTTAGTCGTGCCCCTGCTATTTGAAGCCAACCTCACGGATATCGTCACGGAAATCTGGGTTGTGTACTGTTCGCCGGAGAAACAGCTAGAGCGAGTCATGGAACGCGATCGCCTCACGCCAGAACAAGCGCGAACCAGAATTAACAGCCAAATGTCCCTAGAGAAAAAGTGCGAAAAAGCCGACGTAGTTCTCGACAACTCATCTACCCTAGAAAACTTGCTCGAACAAGTCGATTTGGCGATGAATCGCCTCTGGCGATCGCCTTAAATCCCCACCCAAAGTTTTTTTACGGCACTCCCGGAAAACTCTTAACATATTGCACCTGGATATCCGGGAAAGCCTCCACAAACTGAACCTTAAAATCCGGGAACGACTCCACAAACTGCCACTTCCCGCACTTATCGGGAAAAGCCGTTACCTGCTGCACCTTCAGATCGGGGAAAGAGGAAACCTCCTCAACCTTAATATCTGGGAAACTTTCGACAATTTCAACTTTACCGTAAAGTTTCATTCCCTTATAGGTGCAGGTTTCTTTATCTATCTTTTCTCCGGCAACTGTCCGACTGGATATCAGAATCGCCAGCAAGCTCAGACAGAATAACGCCCGCGTTATCCAGCGTTTTAGGGCAAGTTTTTGAGCCAACTTGCTGTTAAATGTCGCTTCCGTTGCCATCGCTTTCAGACTCAAAAAGTTTTTGCGAAGATAAGCACTCGTGCAGAATCAATTGCACAGCTAGAATTGGGAGTGCGGGCGTCCCCGCCCGCTGCTCTATAGAGATAGGGGACTTCTCCACTGACAATGATGGCAATTATTTCTGCTCATCTACTGAACTGCACTTTACTGGCAGTTCTGAGAATCTGTCCGGCGAGAATCGCCGCTCCGAACCCATTGTCAATATTAACCACTCCCACACCCGCCGCACAAGAATTAAGCATCGTTAAGAGGGGAGCAATGCCGCCAAAACTCGCCCCGTAGCCGATACTGGTGGGAACTGCAATCACGGGACAGTCCGCCATTCCAGCAACCACGCTGGGCAGAGCCCCCTCCATCCCCGCCACCACGATCAGCACGTCTGCCTGTGCGAGTAAGTGGCGGTTGCTCAGCAAGCGGTGAATGCCCGCGACGCCCACATCCCAGAGGCGCGTCACCTGGAAACCGCAGAGGGCAGCCGTACAAGCCGCCTCCTCCGCCACCGGCAAGTCGGCAGTGCCGGCAGAGAGAACGGCGATCTCGCCGGGATAGCGGGGTTCCAGCGCCGCCGGAACCGTCGCGCAGATGCGCGCCTCCGGGTAATAGTAAAGACCGGCAACCCTCTCCTGCAGTTGAATGAAGACATGGGGCTCGATGCGAGTGGCCATAACGACGGGATGGTGCCGGCGCATGGTTTCCACAATGCCAGCAATTTGATCGGGTGTTTTGCCCGGTCCCCAGATGACTTCTGGAAAGCCGGTGCGCAGCTTGCGGTGATTGTCAATTCGGGCAAAATCCCCCACCGGCTCGATGTCAAAATGCTTCAGTTTGTTGAGGGCGTCTTCTGGGCTGACGCTGCCTTTGGCAACGGCTTGCAGGAGAGATTGCAGGGCTTCGGGCTCCATAGTGAATCGCTATCAGTTACTAGAGTGGAAAGTGCTGAGTGGAGAGTACAGTGGAAAGTGCTGAGTGCTGAGTGCTGAGCGGCGATCTGAGCGGGGAGTACAGTGGAAAGTGTTTAGGAATGAGGAATGAGAAATGAGGAATGATTTTTGAGTTAAAGGAATTGTTCGCCTGAACACTCAGCACTCAGCACTCAGCACTCACCACTCACCACTACTCGGCGACTTGCAGTTCGTAAAGGTTCCAGAACGCGCCGCCGAGGACAGAGAATTTGATATTTTCGACGCGATCGCGCACTGCCTCAAACGAGAGGGGGTTCACCAAATAAATAAACGGCAACTGCTCCTGAGTGATTTGCTGGAACTGGGCATAAATCGCCTTGCGCTTTGTTTCATCCAATTCTCTCACCCCTGTATCGAAAAGGCGATCGATTTCCTTCTCCCAGTCGGAAACTTCCCACCCCGCGATCGGGGGCTCTCCCGGTTGCGGCCCTTGGTTAAATTGATGCAGCGATCCCTGGGTAGACCAAATATTGAAGCCGCTGTGAGGGTCAACCCCTCCCCCGCCAAATGCCCCGATGTAAGCCTCCCAATTCCGGCTGGAAAGCCTTTCCTGTACGGTGTTGAAACTGATCACCTGCAAGTCGGCTTGAATCCCAATCTTGCTGAGGTCGTTTTTGATTTGGACGGCCATATCTACCCTGGGCTTTTCTTCTGATTTCACCAGCAGAGTAAATTGAACGCGGTTGCCATCCCAGTCTAGCAACTGTCCTGATGAATTATACTTGAACCCGGCTCCCAGCAGCAGCTCCTTAGCCTTCTGAAGGTTGTAGTTGTAGACTTTTAACCCCTTCTCTGGCGAGAGAAAATAAGGGCTTTGAACCTGAATGGGGGAATTTTGGAAGTCAGCCAGTCCCCGAAAGATATTTTTTTTCATCGTTTCGCGATCGATCGCGTAAGCGACGGCTTGCCTGAAAGCCAAGGTATTGAACCACCGAGATTTTATCGGATCTACAAAAGGCTGACCCTTATCATTGCGCGCCTTATTGAGATTGAAGCCCAAAAACCGCGTCGTAGATTCTGGCCCTCCGTTATAAATTGTAAATTTCCCCCGCTTTTCCTCGCGCTTCAGCAGCGGAAATGCTTCCGGCGTCACGGAAAAATTGTCCAGTTCTCCAGAGCGAAAGCTCAGCAATTGGTTGTCGCTATTTTCGATAATTTGCAAGACAATGCGTTCGATGTAGGGCTGGGGATTCCCGGCGGTATCCTTGCGCCAGTAGTGGGGGTTGCGCTCGAAGATGACGCGCTGGGAGGGGGTGTAGCTCTCCAGTCGGTAAGCCCCGTTGACGATAATTTTTTTGGGATCGGTATCGGTTCCCCAAGTGGTGAGAAACTTGAGGTTGCCATTGCTGTCTGTGGTGCGGACGGACTCCTGCAAGATGTGGGCTGGCAGGATTGAGAGTCCTCCGGCAAACCTCAGAAAGGGGGCAAAGGGTTCGGGTACGCTAAATTCTACCCGCCGCTCGTCGATTTTTTTCACCGAGGGAAATTTGCCCGTGGTGCCGATTCGCAGAATATCTCTGACCCCGCTGGGAATTTTTTCGTTGAGGTAGATTTCCTGATAGGTAAATACGACATCATCGGCAGTGAGCGGGTGCCCGTCAGACCACTTCAGCCCCTCTCGCAGGGTAAAAACTATCCGTTTTTTGTCTTCAGAGATTTGCCAGGATTCTGCCAGAGCGGGCTCTAGATCGCCGGTCAGCCCATGCTGAGAAAGCAATCCTTCTTCAATGAAGCCAAAAACGCTGAAAGCGGATTCATTCAGCGGCGAGTTAAAGGTAGTCGGGCTGCTGGGGCTGGCAAAAACTAATTGCGGCACCCGCGCGGCTTGAGTTTTAAATCGAGCTGGGTTGCAGCCGCCAAGGGCGATCGCGATCGCCACGGCTATCCCACAGATTTTCCAACGACGCACAATCTGTATATTAATCGGATTCATAGTTTATTTTAGCGGGAATGGGGAATGGGGCATAGGGCATGGGGCATGGGGCATTGGGAAAGTGTTGAGTGTTGAGTGGTTAGCGGGAGGTGCTTTTCATGGGAGGTATAAAACAATTTCACTCAAAACTCATTCCTCAAAAATCAAAACTCTTTCTAGCCCCATTCCCAATGCCCCATTCCCCATTCCCTACTCCCTCGTGACTGTTAGTTCGTGAATGTTCCACAGCGCTCCTCCCAAGGCAGAGAATTTCACCCCTCGGACGCGATCGCGAACCGCACTCAGCGACAGCGGGTTCACCAGGTAGATAACTGGCAAATTCTCTTGGGTGAGGCGCTGCGATTCGGCGTAGATGGCTTTGCGCTTGGCTTCATCTAATTCTTGCGCTCCTTTGATGTAGAGATCGCCGATTTCTCGCTCCCAATCAGCCACCTGCCAACCCGCGATCGGCGGCTGGCCCGGTTGTGGCCCTAGATTGAAGACGTGCGACCTGCCTTCTGGAGCCCAGAAATTCGCCCCCTCATTCGGCTCTATTCCGCCGCTAAACCCGATGATGTGGGCTTCCCAATCGCGCGTGTTGGTGAGTTTGTCAACCAGCGTACTGAAGGCTATGGGATTGAAATCGACTTGGATGCCGATTTTATTCAGGTCTTGTTTGATTTGGGCTCCCATTGCGACGCGAGTTTTGTTTTCGGCATTCGTCAGCAGGGTGAAGCGGACTCGGTTGCCTTCGCCGTCGAGCAGTTCGTTTTTGTCGTTATATTTGAATCCCGCTCCCAAGAGTAATTGTTTCGCCCTTTCTAAATTGTAATCGTAGACCTTCAGCCCTTGTTGCGGCGAGAGGTAATAGGGGCTCTGCACGGAAATCGGGGAGTTTTGCGGTTCCCCCAGTCCTCGATAGGTGTTGTCGCTCATGGTGCGGCGGTCGATCGCGCTGGCGATCGCCTGTCGGAACGCTACTGTATTGAACCAGCGAGATTTCACCGGATCGACGAGCGGGCGATCGCTGGCATTCCTGCCCTTATTCAAGTTGAAGGCCAAAAACGTCGTGCCCGGGGCTGGGCCACCATTATAGATCGTAAAGTTATATCGCTTCTCCTTCTGCTTGAGGAAGGAAAAATTTTCCGGGCTCACGCCCATGACATCCGACGTGCCCGCGACAAATTTTAGCAGGGAGGTATCCTGATTTTCGACAATTTGCCAGATAATCCGCTCGATGTACGGCTGAGAGTTGCCCTCGGAGTCCTTGCGCCAGTAGTAGGGGTTGCGCCGAAACACCACTTGCTCGCTGGTTCTGTAACTTTCCAGCTTGTAGGGGCCATTAAAAACAAGTTCTTTGGGATCGGTGTCGATTTTCCAGGTGGATAAAAAGCGCGGTTTGCCGTCCGAGTCAAACGAGGTGACGGATTCGCGCAAGGCGTGAGCGGGCAAAATCGACAGTCCCGTACTCCGCAGAAACGGGGCAAAGGGTTCGGGGACGGCAAACTCTACCCGGCGATCGTCCAATTTTCGCACTGCCGGCAAGGCGCGACTTTTGCCAATCCTGAGAATGTCTCTGGCACTGCTGGGAATCTTTTCATTTAAGTAGAGGTCGTTGTAGGTAAACACCACGTCGTCTGCCGTGAGCGGATAACCGTCAGACCACTTCATCCCCTCGCGCAGGGTGAAGACAATCTGCTTTTTATCTTCAGAGATTTCCCAGGATTCGGCCAAAGCTGGCTCGATTTCACCGCTGAGCCCGTTTTCCGTCACCAGTCCCTCGTAAGTCAGGCCAAAAATATTCGGCGACTCCGTACTCAGGAGGGGGTTGAAGGTTTTCGGATCGCTCAGTACGCTGTAAACCAACTGGGAGACTGGGGCGGCGCTGGTTCGGAATTGTTCCAGGCTGCACCCTGCCAGGGCGACGCCCAGAACCAATACCAGCAATCTCACCCGCCAACGACGCCAAATATTCGCAATCATAATCCTAACTTTCATAATTGTTCGTAGTGAGGACTTTAGTCCTCTTCTTCG
>CAYOOD010000014.1:0-84517 GCA_964405435.1 uncultured bacterium | reverse complement strand
TTCCCAGTCAGGACTTTAGTCCTCTTCTTCGTTCCCAGTCAGGACTTTAGTCCTCTTCTTCGTTCCCAGTCAGGACTTTAGTCCTCCTCTTTTTCGTTTCCAGTCAGGACTTTAGTCCTCCTTTATTTAAATTTGCACTCACGAGAGTGACTGAGACGACAGCCAACCGAGAAAATTTTCGCTGCTGTTAAAATAATTATCCACGCCTGCGTCGCGCAGGGCTTCTAGCACTGTTTGCCTGCCAAAATCGCTAGTATTGCCGCTCAAAAAGACTTTGGCTTCAGTAGGGAGCGATCGCGCGTGGTTGAGGATGCTGTGCAGAATCAAATTATCCGTCGGATCTTCTACAACGATCGCTCTCCTCAAGCTTTCCTGTAGTATCTCTCCCGTGAGCTCGATCGCCTCTACCGTAGTTGCTACGCGATCGAGCGCGTCAAACAGCCGCCCCTGAATATCATTGAGTAACCCCTCATTTTCATTGAGGGACTCCTCTAAAAGAAAAAGGAGAGAACTGGCGGAGGCAGAGGTTAAATCTCGGCGCAACTGACTGATTTGCAGATTCAGTTCATTTTTAAATCGGTTGCGGCGCTTCCGCTCGTCCTCAAAAGCCGAGAGAGCTTCCATGCAGCAAATGCTTGGAATCGCTATCTGCAGTGATGGCGGCGTATTTACCAGCAGATCGGATGCCTCCGCGTCGCGTCCTGTGGCAATGCTCATCAGGAAGTTAGTTTCAACATACAAAATCGGCATCACTCCTCCACAAACCCGCTCAGCACTACATCCGTCTTTGTCGTTCCTCCCGCAAGCAGCGGCAACAACCCGATTGCTGAAATTTCTTCTGAGGCTGGCGGCATTTCTGTCTTCCAGTGATAAGCCAAATCCCTCAGCCACGCTTCAATCAGCCTCGTTAGGTAAGAATGAAATATCCGTTTTTCGGCGAAACTGGAATCGTAATGGCTGAGTACGTCACCTGTCTTTAGGGTACAAACAGGTGATGACAAATGGGTTCCGTCCCATTGGAAAATCTCAATGTCTTCCAGATTGGCGCTCAGGGCGAAAGGAATTACATCCTCTGCTGCTTGTAGCTTGTCTGTTAACTGCTCTCTGACCTGATTTTCGGCTTGTTTCAAAGGATTGACTTGACCTAAGAGAATTATTTGCCTTTTGGGATTTTCGGCTATCAGGTGAGCTTTAACAACTCGGTCAGGTATCTCGCGGTCAATTTTTGCGGCTTCCATTGCTCTGATTCTCCTATCGGATGACAACGCGATCGCTCGCTCCTCTATTAATTCTGATTCTAGCTGCCTTTGAGGCGATCTCCCGTTACTCCAAACCCACTAATAAGGCAACCGCATAGGCAGAAATTCCTTCTTCTCGTCCCTCTGGGCCTAATTTTTCGTTGGTGGTGGCTTTGATGCCAATTTGGTCTGGATTGACTTGCAGCACGGCACTGAGGCGATCGCGCATGGTTGAAATATGCGGCTTCAATTTCGGACGCTCTGCCACGATTACCGAGTCAATATTGCTCACCTGCCAGCCTTTTTCTTTGATGAGCTGATTCACCTGTTCGAGCAAAACCAGACTGTCGGCACCCGCCCACTTGGCGTCGCTGGGGGGGAAGTAATGGCCGATATCTCCCAGGCTCAGGGCTCCGAGCATGGCGTCCATAATGGCATGAGTCAGCACGTCGGCGTCGCTGTGTCCGAGCAGTCCCTTCTCGTGGGGAATTTTGACGCCTCCGAGAATTAGGGCGCGATCGCTCGTCAAGCAGTGGATGTCGTAGCCGTTGCCAATGCGAATTTTCATGGATTTCTCACTTATTTGATAGAACTAGAGAGCCGGGATTGGGGGATTGGGAGAGTTTCTCACTTTTTCCCTCACCGAGGCAGGGGCTGGCAGCGTGCGGAAGCGAACCAAGCCCCTGCCCTCGGGGTGAAATTTTCCCACGAGTAGTTGCGGGCGATCGCAAATTTACGGGCGATCGCCTTCGGTTTTTTCTTCTTTTCTGGTAGAATCGCCATTTTCTAGCAGGTCGGGGCGGCGGGCGCGGGTGCGTGCGATTTGCTGCTCTAGCCGCCAGCGGGCGATCGCGGCGTGATTGCCGGAGAGCAAGACATCCGGCACCTTCCAGCCCCGGAAGTCCGGCGGGCGCGTGTAGTGGGGATAGTCCAAAAGACCGGCTTCAAAACTTTCGGCTTTGAGGGATTCTTCTTTGCCCACCGTACCGGGGAGGAGGCGCACGACGCCATTGAGCAGCGCCAGTGCCGGAATTTCGCCGCCCGTCAGGACGAAATCTCCCAAGGACACCTCGCGGGTGACTAAGTGCATCACCCGCTCGTCGAAGCCTTCGTAATGGCCGCAGAGTAAAATTAACTGGTCGTAATTCGCGACCAGTTCTCGCAAAAGTCCTTGGTGCATCCGCTCGCCTTGCGGCGTCAGCAGGATGACCTCTCGCCGCTCCAACTGGGGCAGGGACTCGACAGCGGCAAAGATTGGATCGGGCTTGAGTACCATGCCCACACCGCCGCCGTAAGGTTCGTCATCGACGCGCCGGTGCTTGTCGGTGGCGAAATCCCGGGGATTGACCAGATGGACGCGGGCAATATTTTTGGCTAGGGCTTTCCCCAGCAGACCGGATTCGAGGACAGAGGTGAAAAAATCCGGGAAAAGAGTGATAATATCGATTCTCACGCTGGCTCGGGCGATCGGGCGCAAAGGTTAAAAAAAGACAAAAGAAATCACTTTCATGGTCGATTATGCCTGATGATAATCGATCGCGAAGCGTGACCGACCTTGCCAAATAGCCGCCATAGCCGTCAGAAGCAAGGGGAGCATTGGCTGCAATTTTAAATCTTGGTTTAAATTTTGCCTGATGCTGCGTACCCGTCGCGCTTCTTTGGTAAAAAAGCTTCACGCCCACTCCTGGCGCGTTCCTAGGAAGCTTTTCGACGGCACGCAAGCGAACTCAGACTGGCATTGTCCTGGCGCGGTTGGAGTCGGAGGTGGAAGGCGGTGGCTGGGGAGAGTTGGAAAGTGAGAGTTCTGACGCGATGGGGATTGTGAGACAATTGGTTTTCAGCCTGTAATTGGTTCTGTCAGCCAACAAGCCCAGCTCGGTGATAAAAAATCTAGATGACGGAAAGCAACATTCTTTTGAGTGAGCTACAGAATCGTCTGAGTTCGCTCGTGCCCAGACGCAACGCCATGCTGCAGTTAGAAGATCAATCTCTGGAACCAAGAATGCCCCAACCAACCAAAACAACCGTCATGGTGATTGGCGGAGCGGAAGACAAAGTGCACGGACGCGAAATCCTGCAGACGTTTTTTGCTCGTTCTGGTGCGACGGAAGCGCGGATTGCCATTATACCCTGCGCTTCCCGGGAACCGGCGGCAATTGGGGAGCGGTATCGTACCATCTTTGAGGAAATGGGTGCCAAAGCGATTCAATTGCTTGACATCCGAGAACGAGCGCAGGGGGAAGACCCCACTTGGCAAGACTACCTAGAAGGTTGTACCGGCGTATTTATGACCGGCGGCGACCAATTGCGGCTGTGCGCCCTGCTAGCCGACACGCCGCTGATGGAAAAAATCCGGCTGCAAGTGCAGTTGGGTCAGATTACTCTGGCCGGAACCAGTGCCGGTGCAGCCGTTATGGGACATCACATGATAGCCGGTGGCGGATCGGGCGAGTCTCCCAATCGCTCGTTGGTGGATATGGCGACGGGTCTGGGTATTATCCCGGACGCGATCGTCGATCAGCACTTTCACAACCGCAATCGCATGGCAAGGCTGCTGTCGGCGATCGCCTCCCATCCTGACAGAATGGGCATTGGCATCGACGAAGACACCTGCGCTATGTTTGAAGGCGACGGCCTGATTCAAGTCATTGGCAAGGGCACCGTGACCATTATCGATACCAGCGAAGTCTCCCATACCAACGAGCCGTTTGTAGGAGCGACAGACCCCCTGAGCCTTTGCAACCTGCGCTTGCACGTCCTCTGCCACGGCGATTGCTACGACCGACACAAGCGTACTGTTATCGCAGCGGCTTATCGCTCTCCCAGTTGAGGATGCAGGCACCTGGGTATTTCGACACCGGACACATCCACACCAGCCAACGGAACGGAGCTGCATTCCCCTGCGCTCGATCCCTTTCGAGACAGGTGGAAACAGCTCGCGATCGTCGGGGCACGTCGCCGGACGTTCGCGAAAACAGATTCGCGGGCTGCGAGCGCCACAGCCCCCCAATCCCGCCCCCTATTCCCCGCTCCCTCAAACTCCCTAAAGCCTCCCAGCTCTCAAAGCTGCTTGCCCCAGCGTCCCGCGCTGACGCTGGCAGTTCCCATTTGGGATCGCAACCGGAGCGGCAGAAAAATGTTCACAGTGAACAGTTTGCAGGCTCTCGAGAGCCCGAAACTAGATAGGTTGCCCCACTTGCACCCTACATTCGCGCATCTTCTTCGGACACGGATATGAGAATACTTAAAATTCAGACGTTACGCGGTCCAAATTACTGGAGTATCCGACGGCACCAACTGATCGTCATGCGTCTCGATTTGGAAGAACTCGCAGACAAGCCGACCAATCAAATACCCGGCTTCTACGACGGACTGATCGAGACGCTGCCCAGTCTAGTGGAACACTTCTGCTCTCCCGGAGTTCGGGGGGGATTCCTCAGCCGCGTCCGGGAAGGCACGATGATGGGTCACGTCATCGAACACGTCGCCCTAGAATTGCAGGAACTCGCCGGCATGAGAGCGGGCTTCGGACGGACTCGGGAAACCTCCACCAAAGGCGTTTATCAGGTCGTGTTCGAGTACCTCGACGAGCAAGCTGGACGCTATGCGGGACGGGCGGCAGTGCGCTTGTGTCAGGCGATCGTCGAAACGGGACGCTATTCAGCCGCCGAACTCGACCAAGATATTCAAGACCTCAAGGAACTCTGGGCGGAGGCATCCCTCGGGCCGAGTACGGAAACCATCGTTAAAGAAGCAGAAGCCCGGGGCATACCCTGGATGCCCTTGCCCGCTCGCGCCATGATTCAACTCGGTTACGGCGTCCACCTGAAGCGCAGCCAAGCCACCCTAACCGATTGTAGCGGCATTTTGGGTGTCGAACTCGCCTGCGACAAGGAAGGCACGAAAACCATGCTCCGCAATGCCGGCGTGCCCGTGCCCCGGGGAACGGTCATCCACTATCTCGACGAACTCGCCGACGCGATCGACGAGGTGGGCGGCTTCCCGATTGTCGTCAAGCCTCTCGACGGCAACCACGGACGGGGCATCACGATCGACGTCAATTCAATGGCTGACGCGGAAGCCGCCTACGATGCCGCTTCTGCTGCCTCCAAAACCCGCTCGGTGATTGTCGAGCGCTACTACACCGGGCGCGATCACCGGGTGCTGGTCATCAATGGCAAATTAATCGCCGTAGCCGAACGGGTGCCCGCTCACGTCGTCGGAGACGGCAAATCGACCATTCAAGAACTCATCGACGAAACCAATCGCGACCCCAATCGGGGCGTCGGTCACGATAACGTCCTCACCAAAATCGAAGTAGACCGCAACACCCACCAGCTTCTCGCCAAGAAAGGCTATGACCTGGACACGGTACTCCCGTCTGGGGAAACCTGCTACCTGCGGGCAACGGCAAACCTCAGCACCGGCGGCATCGCCATCGATCGCACGGACGAAATTCACCCGGAAAATATCTGGATCGCCGAACGAGTCGCCAAAATCATCGGCCTTGACATTTGCGGCATGGATGTGGTCACGTCCGACATCTCCCGCCCGCTGCGGGAAGTGAACGGCGTCATTGTCGAGGTCAATGCCGCCCCCGGCTTCCGAATGCACGTTTGCCCCAGCAAGGGCTTGCCGCGCAACGTCGCCGCCCCCGTACTGGACATGCTCTTCCCCCCCGGCACCCCCAGCCGCGTTCCCATCCTCGCCGTGACGGGCACCAATGGCAAAACCACCACTACCCGCCTGCTGGCTCACATCTACAAGCAAACCGGCGTGACGGTGGGTTACACCACCACCGACGGGACTTACATCGGGGATTATTTGGTGGAAAAGGGCGACAATACCGGCCCCCAAAGTGCCGAGCTGATCCTGCGCGACCCCACCGTGGAAGTAGCCGTTCTGGAAACGGCGCGGGGCGGAATTCTCCGCTCTGGCTTGGCTTTCGATACCTGCAACGTTGGCGTGGTGTTGAATGTCTCTGCCGACCACTTGGGGATTGGGGATATCGACACGATCGAGCAAATGGCAGCTCTCAAGAGCGTTCTCGTCGAGTCGGTGATGCCCAGCGGCTACGCGATCCTCAATGCTGACGACCCGCTCGTGGCAGATATGGCCAAGAAGGTCAAGGCGCAAGTCGCTTATTTCTCGATGAATCCCGATAACCCGCTGGTGCGCAGCCACACGAAGCAAAATGGCTTGGCGGCAGTTTACGAAAATGGCTATTTGTCGATTTTGAAGGGGGATTGGACCCTGCGCATCGAGCAGGCGGCCAACGTCCCGCTGACGCTCAAGGGAATGGCTCCTTTCCAAATTGCCAATGCTCTGGCAGCTTGTCTGGCGGCGTATTCTCAAGGAGTGATTATCGAACACATTCGCGCGGCTCTCGCTAGTTTCACGGCGTCGGTGGCTCAGACTCCCGGGCGGATGAATCTGTTTAATATGGGCTCGTTTCACGTCCTGCTGGACTACGCCCACAATGCCGCCAGCTATGAGGCGGTGGGCAGTTTCGTGCGCAATTGGCCGGGTGAGCGGATCGGGGTTGTCGGCGGCCCGGGCGATCGCCGCGATGAAGATTTTGTCAATCTCGGCAAACTTTCTACGGAAATTTTCGATCGCATTATTGTCAAGGAAGACGAAGATACCCGGGGACGCCCGCGCGGCGATGCGGCTCGCCTGATTTGCGAAGGCATTGTCAAAACAAAGCCGACTAGCCGGTATGAATCGATTCTGGATGAAAAGCAAGCCATTGAAACGGCTTTTAACAGCGCTCCACAAGGCAGTTTAGTGGTGATTTTGCCGGAAACTGTCAGCGGTGCCCTTCGCCTGATCGAGGCGCGGTGCCCTGTTGCCGATAATGGCAGCGCCCCGATCGCTGCCCTCTCAGATGACGTTCACAATGGCACAGAACCTTCTGTGGCTAAGACAATATAAGCCGTCTGGCAGTCGTTTGCTTTCGTTTCCGAGCGATCGCTCGGAAACGATTTTTTTATAAAAAATTACCCCAAAATGGCAAAAGGGAAACGGCAAATATATTACCCCTTACCCCTTACCCAACCTAGACCGAGGGAATAACATTAAAGGAAATGCAAACCCTATCCTGCTGTCCGGTAAAGGGGAGGGTAGAATGCCAGAAGTACGAGGGGAAAAGTACCAGCAAGCCCTCCTCTGGTTTAACCGTGTATTTGGCTATTTTTTCCTCCTCTGGCAAATTCGGGAACGACGTGCCAAAATTTATGTTTCCTTCACCTGTGGCATTCTGGCGGACGGTTTCGGGTATTTGAATGTAATAAACGCCGCTGACGAAACTTTCCGGGTGAATGTGGGAGTTTTGAAATCCTTCTGGCTCTAAAACAACCGCCCAGCCGCTCAACTTCCAGGCAGCAGGTGGATTGGAAAAATAGCCGTTGTTGGAATTGGCAGAAGCGCGATCGATATATTCGCGCAGTCGGGTTTCTACCATCCCGCGCAAGGCAACCATGACGGGATTGTTATCGGTAAATATTTCGTAAGTTTGACGCCCGCGATTTAACGGTTTGCCAACCCGATTTTTCAGCAGGGTGGGGTGATTGTAAATGTAGTTTTTCAGTTCGCTGTTGTAAGCGCTGAGGCTTTCCCATCCTTCGACGGTAATAAATTGGTGCTTGACAACTAGGTTGGAATAGTCGAAAATAGAAAGAGCTTCATCGGTGCGATCGCAATCTTGCAAAGCTAAACCGAGGTGAGCAAAAGTTTTAACGTGTTTGGAATCCATTTGGCGGGCTTGCTCGAAAGCCGCGATCGCGCCGCCTATATCGCCTTTCGCCCGCAGCGCCACTCCCAGATAGGCGCGAACGTCTGCTGAATTGGGAGCCTGTTTGAGGATTTTTTGATACAGTTCGATCGCGTCTTCCCACTGCGACTGCTGCGCCCGCAGTTCCGCCAAACCCGTCATCGCTTTCAGGGATTTTGGCTCGGCTTTGAGAGCGCGATTGTAGGCGTCGGCGGCTTCTTCTTCTTTGCCCTGTTGGCTGAGGAGATAGCCGAGATTGATATGAGCATCAGCCGAATTTGGGGCTATTTTGGCGACTTCTCGATAGCACTCAGTGGCAATATCGACTCTGCCCTGTTCGTAGAAAACTGCGCCGATATTGGAAAGGGCTGCTGTCGATCGCGGATCGATCGCCAGGGCGCGTTCGTAGGCGAGTTGGGCGGCTTTTAAGTCGCCTTTTCGGAACAGCGCCATCCCTAGAGAGGTGAGCCCTTCAAAGAAATTGGGCTGAACGGATAAACCTTTTTGGAAACAAGCGATCGCTTCGTCGAGCTGTCCGATTTCTTGCAGCAATTCCCCCAGGGTGAAGTGGGCGCGGGGGTGGCGCGGGTTGGCTGCGATCGCTTGCAAAAAAGCGGGGATGGCTTCGGCAATCGCCCCTTTTTCTGTTAGGGAGATTCCCAAGTTAAAATAGGAATCGGCATAATTGCCGTCGATTTGCAGCGCCCGCTGGTAGGCAGCGATCGCTTCGTCGAGTTGTTTCTCCGCTCGGTAAAAATTGCCTAAGTTATTCAGATAGCCGACATTGTTCGGCTCGGATTTGAGCGCGTCGGAAACCAAGCGGATAGCTTTTTTGCGATCGCCCGCCTGCGCTTCTATCAGGCTCAGCGCGTTTAAAACTTTAGCATTTTTGGGGTCTGCTTGCAGGATTTGCTGGTAGAGCGATCGCGCCTGTGCAAACTGCCCGTTCCTGTGCAGCGACAGCGCTTGAGATAGGGCATCGGGCGCTAGATTGTAACCCCTACTGGCGAAGAGAGGTGAAGGATTGTTTCCTTTATTTTTAGCCGCTTTTCGTCTTTGTTCTCGATTCACCTGGTTTTTCCTTATTGTTTGATATCTTTGCTCAAAACCAACGCTTTCCCCTCTCCCCCTCCCCCACTCAACACTCAACACTCAACACTCAACACTCAACACTACGCTTCTAACTCCCTACTCAGCACTCAGCACTCAGCACTCAGCACTCCACACTTGCCCTCTAACAATTTTTATCATTGGCAGTACGCACCGCCCCTAGTAGTGTCGAAACGATCGCGCAGCGTTTATTGTTTTCGTTGGAATTAGATAAGGTGATGCGTCCGAGCTGCCCGTTGGTATTGCCTTTGTGGTTAAATTGTACGCGCCAGAGATTGTTTGTCTTATCTTTATAAAAAGTCGTGCGATCGGTATCCACAACCACCCCCGAATGCTCGATCGTATTCCAAACACTCGGAGGATCGCCCGCAGCGTGAACCGCCCACTGAACGCGCCCGTTTTCCTCCCGAAAGCTGGCTTGCCAAGTAGAATGGGTTTGCTTGGCAGTGCTTTGAGCATCGCGAATCGCTATTAAAATAATATCGCGCGCCTCGCTGACTCGCAGGCGATCGAGCCATCCGAGAAATCCCGCGCCAGCGCTTGCCGCTAGAACGCTAACCATAATCGCAACGACTAACACCTCAACCACGGTATAGCCAGCAGTTGAGCGAAGCCACCGAGGCGGCTGATTTTGTTGTGTTGAAATCAAGGTAAGTAGATGCACTGAAACTACAGTTGAGCATCTAATATAGATTGAGTTGGCACATTTGTCAACCTCAAACCCCTTACCTTTAGGATTCTCAGCGAATAATTTTTTAATTGACTAGAGCGAATCCCTATCGCCCGTGTAGTGCCGGACTTCTCAGCCGCGTTCCTGAAACCATTCAATGCGCAACAGCTTGTCAGTGCAAGCAACAGAGCGATCGCGGCAGACTGGAAACCCGCTCCTGCCGAATAACTTCATTTAAACTTTAGATTTTTTCTGGCTGCCTGCCCTTGAACGCGCGAACCGCCGCTTCTCCCCATACTCTGCATCTCCTGCAGATGCAATTATTTCTTGCACTTGTCGTCTTGATCCGTTCGCACTGCCCCTAAAAGGGTCGAAACAAACACGCACCGCTTATTCGCACCACTCACATTAGAGATCGTGATTAGCTTCCCGACTTCACCTGTATCTCTAACTTGACCTTGGTGGTTAAATACCACTTTCCACGCCCCGCTTGGATTATTGTTAGTCGTGAGATTTGTATTGGTTGTATCTACTTGCATCCCAGCTTGCTCGATCGTAGTCCAAACGGTAGGGCTAGTGTTAGCATAGTGAACCGCCCACTGAATGACTTTCTGACCATTAACAGTGGCTTCTTTAAAACTAGCCTGCCAGGGGGCACTGCGCTGCTTGGCAGTAAACTGAGCGTCGCGAATGGCATTGAACACAACATCTTGAGCCGCACTCGCCCGCATCCGGTTGAGCCATGCCAAATAACCCGCACCGCTCATCGCAGCCAGCGCGCCCACCATCATTACAACGGTGATGACTTCCAACAAGGTAAATCCAGCGGTCGAGCTGTTCTGCTGGTATTGCTTTCGCTTTTTCAGGAAAAACGTGATTGCTGTCATAGGTTTATCAGTCGATTGAAGGAGGCTTTCTTTGAAAAACAGCGCGAGTCTGAACCCTAGTCTGAATCAAGGGTGTATAAGAAGCCGTGTTGCCTTTCCCCCCAGCCCGCTCTTTAGCGTTCCCGCGCAAATAAACAATCACGTCCTGACCGTTGCCCGGAGAAGGTGCTCCCACGCAAGCATAAAAACTATTGATTGCTGAGCCGTTTTTGGCAATGTTGAGGGCATTTGGAGGGCTAATATTGTAACCTGATGGACAAGCTGGAGAATTATTATTAACGGAAAAATCTACTAAATCTACTAACACCACATCGCTAAAACCTGCTGGTGCTGTGGCTCCCGAACTTAGCGTACCATCATTTTTACGAGGCCAGCTCCCAAAACTGGCATCTGTCGTCGGATTGACCCAACCCTGAGTCGTTCTCTGCGGATTAGAGGATACCGCCGTCGCTAGGGCATCCGGGTCAAATTGGCGCAGTTCGTAACGGGTAATTCTCGCTAGGTTGCTGTTCCAAATATTGCTGGCGTTTTGCGTGCTCAGGGAGTAGACAACCAGCGTATAACTGTTGCGCATTAACAGCGTATTGATACATTGGCCGTTTGTGCCGCAAGCCGCAATAGCGGGTAAGTCTTGTGCTGCGCTGGGATCTTCCCGATAGGGGAGTTGCTCTAATTTCCAAAAAGCCAGAACCGGCGTCACGCCGGCAGGAAAAGCAATCCAGTTGGCAAGCCCAGAACAATAGTCAGAATTCCCAGCAGTACCGCGCCCCGTCAGGCAATCTCCCTCATAGACATACGCGGCATCTTCTAATTCAGTTTTGATATAACTCAACGCATCATCCATCTCTACCTGGGTTTGTGCCAGGGCAAATTCCTTCTGGTTGGTTTCCAGCATCTGCACGATAAAATACAACAAACCAGAAATCACGATCCAGCCGATCGCCACGGAAACCAAGAGTTCAATTAATGTAAACCCCGCCGATTGGCGCTGTCGGCGTCTGAAAATCTTGGTAAACTTTTTCTCAGCCATTGTCTGCTTTCCGAATAGGTGGGGGAACAAGTGCCGGGACAGCCGCCCTCGCTACAGAGGGAAGTGCTGCCCCGTCTCCGAAATTAATTGCAAGTGCTTGAAGAGTTGTTAACGTTGTTGTTCAGTTGGCAATAAAGCTCTCTAGAAATATTCAAGTCACTGCGCACAATTGTTTCAGAGCGGGTAACCAGGGGCAAAGCAATTGACTCGCCTGCTGTCATGCCCAAAGAAGCTGTTTTGTCTCTGGGAAAATTGTTTAACCTGCCAGATGTGAGAGCCGATCGCGTATACACTCGCACGGTCATCACGAAGGCAATCGGCTTGCCGTTCGGATAATCAGACGTCGAGGGATTGCCAGCAGTTGTGAAGGCTGGCGTGCGGAACGTTTGTACTCCCAAATCCCATTCGCCGTCTCCGTTGATGTCCGCACTGCACCAAGTAGTTCTCTCAGTTGCAGAGCCCAGAACGTTTGTTAGCGGGCAGGTGCCATTGGGGGCCGTTGTCGTTGGCGCTCCCACACTCAGATAGTCAAAATTATTTGTTCCCATTGAGGGCGGCAGTTTTTCAGTCCAGCCAGTGGCATAATCCCCTTTTTCTATCAGGAGCCGCACGCGGTCTATTTCCCCCTGAGCGATTTTCATCGCCTGAGAGGCTTTGTAATTTTGCACGCGCGTGGCGAAGGCGATCAGCAGCGGCGGGGTTATGGCAGTAATGACGATCGCGATCACCATAATCCCCACCAGGGACTCCATCAGCGTCAGACCTTCTTCCGTGCCTTTCCTTTTAGCCGATCGCATTTTTTCACCTCCGCAATGATTAAGGGCAGGGATAATTGAGCTCGTCCCGCAGCTTGCAAATATAGGGATCGTTTGCCGGCAGTTCCCGATAAAATTCGCTGCGTTCGTCAGATGGCGTCACCATCCGTTTTGCCACCGGCGGAGCAGAGGCATACTGCAGCCCGACATCGTAACCCCAGCGGCGATTTGCCGGTTGATAGTACCCGATCCGTTCCGCTGTAGCCGGTCGATTGGAAGTTTCCATCGTATCCTGGTCGTATGGTGCTGTCGCGTAGTTGCTGAAATTGAGCTGCAGCAGTGACCCGGCGATGTGCAGGTTCACTCCACCCCAGTCTTCATTCAAGCGAGGGAAGTTGTGCAAGCCGCCATTGGAATTATTCACTCGCGAAGGGACAACGCCGCTGACGATAATCGCATTCACCCGCGTTTCCGTCGCCTTGTTCCACTCTCTGTCTACGTTAAAAAGCCTGTAGTTCGCGTAAGGAGCAATGACGGCAGGGTTGGCGGTATTGAAATATCTCACCTCCCCATTGCGGAAAACTTTGAGCGACCTGTCACAGCCTCGGCGGCTTGTGACTGCTTCAGTGGACAGTTTTGAGCCCAGGTCGAACGGATTCTCGCAAATGTATCCCTGTCCGGATGTCGCTAGATCGGCTGGGTCGCCGATCGCCAAGCCGTTCTCGTAAGAGGACACCGTCGTACAGGCATTCGTCCCGTTGAAGGTGTTGCTGTTATTGCTGCGAATTCCACTTTGAACGGTGCCGTCCGAACAGACGTTCCAGCTATTGGAGAGGATGTTCACGGCATCGGCAATCATTTCCGACGGACGCCAGCGATCCGTGCCTCTGGCGAAATTGGTATTGATGTCTGTTCGCGTGTAGAAATTGTTGTAATCCCCTGATAGGGCTTGTGTAAACTCCTCAACGACGTTAGTGCCGCTGGTCGTGTGCAGGTTGAAATTTCCCTGGATGTAAACCGGGTTGTCGGAAATCAAAGACAAACCGTACAGGTTTTCTGGGTCTCTGTCACCGAAGGACGTTCGCCTCAAATCGCTGCCATTGCGCAAGCGGAAGCCATAAGGACGGCGGCCCGGATCGGGGAAATAATCGACCGGTTTGGGACTGATCTGATTGACCCTGGGCGGATCTGCCGGCCCCCACACATTCATAATATTGGTCGCACCCGTTGGATCGCCCTGAGCGGCGTACCAAACCCCTGTGGGCGGATCGGTCGAGTAGTTGGCGTAAGCAGTTTCTGCCATCAACTGGGGTCGCGCGATTCCTTCTTCCCGCAGCGCGTCTTCCCGGAAGGCATAGACGAGCCCGCTGGTTGGCAGCCACGATTCCTGAGTGCTGGCGGGCGCTGCCGTATTTTGGCGCAGCAGGTTGAGGTCAATATCCAACAGCCGCACGCTCATAATTTCCCGCCCGTCAAACATGGCCTTGTCCGCGAAAGCGATGCCGACTGAATTGGAGGTGGGCAATGCGGTGCGACTGCCTGGATTGGTCACCCGCTCAGTGATGAGGTTAGCGGGTGCGGGAGTCCCGCCCGATCCAGCCACGGCAGGGAGGCACCAGTTATTGCCAGTACACCGCTGAGCGGCATTGGTTGTCATATTTCGCGGCTCGATCGCCAGAGCGGCGATGCCATTGTCGGTATTGGTTGCCGGATTCCACTCTTCTACCCCGTCGTTATCAGCGTCCTGAAGAACTGAATATTGAAAAGTCGATCCGCCGTTGACGCCAGTGCCCATAATATAGGCGTCAGTGACGTAGGGTTCGGCAGTGGGGCGATCGGCTGCTGGAAGGGAGTTTAGGGTAGGATGACCCGGTTGCAGGTAGTCGTTTGCCGTCACGCCTGCACCGGGCGGCACAGCACTAGCTGCAGCACGAGGAGTTCCCTGGTGATCGTGGTTGTATTTGGGGAAGAGGTAATACAGGGAGGGAAACTTGGGCTGTACCGGACACAGCGCTGTCGCCAGACGGATAAATTTTTGTTCCTCTGCGGTATCTGTCGGAGCGCCAAAGCCAAAATAGTTGTTCCCTGTTGCTTGGCTGAAGTCACACCCTAAATTGAGGGTGTTGATTTTTCCTGCTGTTGTATCTGCTGTGTTGTTGTACGTTATGCCGGCATAGGAAAAGTCGCTAGCCTGGTTGCTAACCGTGTATTGGTAGACATTTGCTGCTCTTGGCGTATTTCGGAAGCCAAACTTGCGATCGCGTTCCACCTGTTCCTTCCAGTGAATCAGCTTCGCCACTTCCAGATCTGCCTGTGCCGCAGCCTGATCCGATCCTGTCGTTACCGCTTGCGCTTCCAGAGCGGCGATAAAGGCATCGGGCGGTGGGGCTTCTCGGTTCGTACCGATCGGGACTCGAACCGTGGGCTGACTGGTGGAAGTCGAACCTGGCGAGTAAATTTTTATTTGAAGGGGATTTGTCGCACTGACTGCTGACGCTGCATCTCTGGCCTCTATCTCAATTTCCCCATCATTTCTGCGATTCGTTGCTGTCGGCAGTTCGCTGAGTTTTTGCAGGCGAGTATCCAAATTATTCAGCAGCGTCTGGTTGCTCGTATTCGCATAATCAAACTCCTGGAGATAGCTGATATTGTACGCCAGCATTCCCAGGGTGCTTGCTGCAGTCTGGATGTAGCTTTGATCCGCCAGACTCAGGTAGTTGCTTTGCGTAGAATTATCACCCGGCTTGGGATACACTTTCGCGTTGGTATCCAGCAAGCGAATCGCTCGCCGCAGGTTGGAAAAGTCCCCCCACATCGTCAAAACGGGATGGGGATGAACCGTGCTTCCCGCCGTTTCCTGGGTGGGCGGAAAGGCTCCCTCGGGATCTCCCGCAAAATATGCCAAGTTTCTCAGCGCTCTCCTCAAAACGCTATTTGTGTTGTTGATGTCGTTAATGAATTGCGTCCTATCTGTATCGTCCAGGCCGTTGTTATTCGTATCTCGGATTGGTTGAAATTCCCATCCGTTCGTTCCCTCACCGGTGAAAAAGTTTGCCAGGATTTCGTTATTATCATTTCCAAAATCCGCGCCAAAGATAGAAGCCGCGCCCGTTCTCGTTTTAAAATTTACTCTCGGCCTGGAAAATGTCGTACTGTCGCTCAGGGTTTTCTGAGTTCCCGGATGCACGGTCGTCGCCAAACTCGCAACCGGGAAATAACCGCCTTCGTTGATATTGGTAGTGCCCCCGTTATCGCCAAAACTCTTGTGATAGACGGCGGTTGATTGGACGGCAGCCAAATTATCTCGCAGGGTTCGATACCCCAAAAATTCATTGCGGCGATTGTTCGTGCTTGCAAAAGCCGGACTTCCGTCTGTAATATCGGTCGTACTGTCAGGAGCCGCCGGATACAGGTCGCGGTCAGTGGGTGCAGGCTGGCCAGCCGTCGCGTGACTCGTATCATTTAATACATTATTGTCCCCATCGTCGTCATTTAAATCGACGTTCCAGCCAGCGGGATTGCCCAATTCCAAGCGCTGCCCCACGATCACGCGCAGTCCCTCAAATCGGGCGCGCCGCTCCCAGTACCCGTCCAGACCGACATCAGTGGACAGGTCTGCTGAGGGGGGGTCATTCTTGACCAATTGGTTTAAATCAATGCCAGCGGAGGCGGCTGGCGGTTGGGTGGGGATGTCTGTACCTTGAGTGCCGGTTGCCTGGGCATTACACAACTGCGTCACAGGATCGAGGGTTTCTTTGGTGTAGCTGGGCTTGGGGCCGTAACGGTTGTCCGCGCGATAGGTATCGTCCACATAGGGAGCGCAGGTCGGTCTGGAGACGGTCATCCGCTCTTTCAACTCTCCGCTATCCCAGTCTGCGTCTTTTTCCCAAGTAGACGAACTGGAAGCCACTCTCGGTATTGAGATCCCTCGCGTCAAAAGGCTGAGCGGGTCGGTTGACGTTTCGACTGGCCCTTGGCCGTTAACGTTGGTCACGGAGTCTGTGGTGGTAGTCAGGGGCTTTTCCGTCTCTACAGTTTTGGTGTCCTTCTGAATGTCTATGGTGACTCTCGGATCGGCGACGTAGGCATTGTCTCGCAGCACCGCAGAGATTAAATGTCCCCGGGCGCTCAGGGAAGAGTTGAGTGAGGGATTGAAGAAACAAGATTCGGGGGCGCTGAGCAAATAAGAGCGGAAGCCCGTATTACTTTGAGCGTAGAGATTGCCTTCCGTGTGAATTGCGCCATTCCAGCGGAACCGGGGACCGGGATATATTTCCAGGTCGTAGCGGAACCAAGCGCCCCACTTGTTGCCGCGCTCGAAGGTGCGGTCTTGCTGGTACTGAAGGGTTGCGATCGCCGGGTTCGTACTCGATTTCCCTTTTGCAAAAGCAAAGGCTTGAAAGCTCTTGAAAACCAGCACGTCGTTATTCGCAAACCAGCCGGCTGGCGAATCCCCACCTCCCACCGGACACTTGGGGTTACTGGTAGAGCTTGTCGTCACCACTGGCCCGTTGCGCACGAGCCAGTTATCTACTTTCGTTTTATCGTCATTTGTAAACTTGGGGTTGTTCGGATCTATGGAAACCAGACTGTTTCCGTCTCCTCTTTCAGCTCTGGAAGCAATGCCGTAAATGATTTCCGTGCCGTCTTTGGCTGTAAATTTCCAGACGTTATCCTCTTTGGTTCCATTTTCTCCGCCAATATCGACCCGATCTTCGTCTGGGAAAGTATAAGGATCGTCTGGCAAAGCAGCTACGTCATTGCTGCCATCATTGAGTAGAATTGATTCCAGGGTTTTCTCATCGGGAATCCCGGCTGGAATGCGCCCGTCAACTGTAAAAAGATACTCTAATTTTGCTTTGGCGCGGTCAATGGCTGGTGTTGCCGCATTAATGACTTGTTCTTTTTGTCCCTGCTCGATTACCTGAGTCGATCGCGTGAAGGTGCGAAACAGTACAGCCGTGACAACCAATGCCACCACCATCAGCATCATCGCGATCGTCGGCAGCACAAAACCCGCTTGACTCCGCCGCCTGCGATTCGTCACGAAAAACGACCGCGTAAACCAGCGCACAAACTGGTCATTTAAAGTATTGACGAATTTGATTATCTCCCGCAGCAGGCGAGCCAACGCTTTTTGGTATTTGTGCTTAGCCATATCTCCTCGGTAGACGCAGATAGGAATACCGGACAGCCAGTTCTCCTGTTTCAGTCATAGCTCATGGAAACGCGGAGTGGCAATCCTTCTCTTCTGTTATGTGAACTACCAGACACCGGACGCACTTGCGATACGGTGCAGGCTTCCCAATTCATCGGGAACCGCCGCGACGGTTGTAGACTTACGTCCGAAACGCTTTGGTCTTACATTCCCTCCCCGGGCAGCAGCGCTGGTTCCCAACGCCAAGATCCGCAAGCCTTCATTTCTGATATTGATCGCTGCGTTCACATCCCGATCGTGATGCACCAGGCAATAAGGGCACAGGAACGAGCGAACCGAGAGGTCCATTCTTGGAACAGGCAGCATGGTAACATTGCACAGGTGCGATGACGGGAAAAAACGATCGACTTCCAGGTAAATCTTCCCTGCCTGCTCCGCTTTGTACTTCAGCATGGTCTGAAACATACCCCAACCAGTATCACTGATTGCTCTGGCTAGGCTGTGATTTTTGACCATGTTCTTAACCGCCAGGTTTTCCACCACAATCACTTGGTTCTCGTTGACTATCTTGCGGGATAGTTTGTGGAGGAAGTCTTCTCTCACTCTCGCGATTTTAGAATGCACCTTGGCAAGTGCAAGTTTTGCCTTTCGGCGTTTGTTGGTGGTCTTGTCCTTTTTCCGGCTCAGATTGCGCTGTTTGCGCTTTAAATTTTGCTGGTGCTTCTTGAGGTACCGAGGGTTCCGGTATTTAGCTCCGTCTGAAGTGACAGCCAAATCAATCAAGCCCAGGTCAATGCCGATCGCTTTGCCCTCCCTCCTTACCTCTGGCTTATCTGTACCGTCATCTAGCAAGATCGAAGCGTAATAGCGACCATCTGGCATCTTTGACACGGTAACAGTTCTCAAATTCCCTACACAGTTGCGATGAATTTTGGCTTTCACCGTTCCTAGTTTTCCAGGGAACTTAATCTCTGAATTGCTTGGAATTTTGACGTTGGCCGGAAATTGAATTGACTGCCGACCGTGCCGGGTTTTGAAAGTCGGATATCTAGTCCGACCGTCAAAGAAGTTGATAAAGGCTTGAGACAGATTCAGAACGGATTGCTGCAAGCACTGGGAATAGCATTCTTTAAGCCATTCATGTTCTTGTTTCCAGATTGGAATCTGTTTTTTCATGTCATAGGCAGAGATACTTTTACCTGTCTCTTTATAGGTAGCAGATATCACTGCAAGAGACTGATTCCAGACCCAGCGAACACAGCCAAAGGCTTGTGCCATGTGTGCCTGCTGTGCATCGGTTGGGTAGATTCTGACCTTGACTGCCCTTAACATGATTCGACCTTATCACGCTCTATTAATCATAATAACGTCTCTGTGAATAACAGAAGACTGTTTGTCTTCGCTAAGCTGAGACTCACGCGCATTCATCCCGACACTCACCCTGACAGGTAGAGTGTGGGGTTTCTGCTGCTCTATCTAAATCTGAGCATACCCACTTCCCCCCCAGAAGCGATCGCCTCTGCGGCAGATTTTCCCAGCCCCGCCGTGCCCCTCAAACGCAAAGGGCGGGAAAACCCCGCCCCAGGCAAAGAAAATATGACTGTCCCTAGAAAAATTAAGGAGGAGAAGAATTTTCCGGATCGGACCAACTCGCCGGCGGGGCAGTCGGCGCGAGCGGTGCTGGGGCTTGCGATCGCGAGTTCGTCAGTGTCGCCGACACCAACATAAAGCCCAAGTACGCCGGCAGCACCATCGCCGTCACCGCTGCCGCCCCCGCCACCCACGTCAGCCAGTTGGACGATGGCCCGTAGTGGCTGCGATACGGGTCAAAAGCGATCGCGTCTGGGGCAAGCACCTCCCGCATGGCTAGCGGGCGCTTGAACCGCACCCGGCGATCGTCGAGCTTCTCAAACAAAATCCATCCCGCCTGCGACTCCTCCTCGCACAGCTTCGCCAGCACCGCCGGATCGCGAAACAAATCTGAACTTGCCCGCACGATTTTGTATTCCCAACCGGACAAGCGCGGATCGTGAGGCGGTTCCCCTCCAGCGCTATTGGCGCGCTGAGGTTCGTCAGAACCAATTACATTATCTTTCGACTCATAGGAAGTCAACATCTCTTCCTCCTGTTGGTGTTCTTGCTTGGCCAAAACTTGCTGCCAGCGCACGAGGGCACTCGCCATCACCGCCTCTATGCCAAGCGTGCCGACAAATACACTCCAAACTAAAATTTCCAGCATTTTGTTATCAGGGATAGGGCATGGGGCATGGGGCATGGGGCATGGGGCATGGGGCATGGAGTATGGGGCATGGGGCATGGGGCATAGAAACAAAACAATTACCAATTCCCAATGCCCAATTCCCAATGCCCAATTCCCAATGCCCGATAACCAATGCCCGATAACCAATGCCCAATTCCCAATTCCCAATGCCCCCCTTCACGCTTAACTGTTGACTTTCAAGTACCCCTCTACCACACAATCTGGCCCCACCGGCCTCCAAGTGACTCGTTCTAGAGTCAGGGCGTCGGTCATGTTGGCCAAGCCCAAATCTCCTACAGGCGAAGGGGCACTCTGGCCACCGACGATTTTAGGAGCGATAAAAGCGAGGATTTTTTGCACGGCTCCGTCGGCGATCGCCTTGGCTGCCAGCGTGCCGCCGCATTCCCACAGAACCGAGAGAAAGCCGCGATCGTACAGGTAAGCCATAGCCATAGCAGGGGTTAGGGGCGTCAGCTCCACAACTTCAACCCCTCTATTCGCCAGCCCTTTCCAAACATCAGGATCGGCTCCCGCTTCTGTCAGCACTAATGTCGGCGCTTCCTGGGTGTCCCACAGGCGAGCTTGTGCTGGCAAATTTAGCGATCGGCTCATCACCACCCGCAGGGGATTGCGAGCAGCGGCGTGATGGCTCGTCAGTTGGGGATTGTCGTAGCGCGCCGTATTTCCCCCCACTATCACCGCATCGCAAGCCGCCCGCAGTTGGTGCACCTCATTGCGCGCTTCCGTACCCGTCACCCAACTGCTGTGACCGGTTGTAGTCGCTATTTTGCCGTCCAGTGTCATGGCATATTTCAAAATCCCAAACGGACGCCGATACAGAATCCGGTGGATAAACGCCTCATTCAACTGGCGGCAAGCCTCTTCCTCGACGCCCACCACCACTTCTATGCCCGCCTGCCGCAAGCGATCGATGCCGCCGCCAGAGACGCGCGGGTCGGGATCGACCGTGCCCACCACCACTCTCGCCACCTCCGCCTTCACCAGCGCTTCCGAACACGGCGGCGTCCGTCCGTAGTGATTGCACGGCTCCAGATTCACATAGACAGTCGCCCCTTTGGCGCGCTCTCCCGCTTCCCGCAGGGCAAACACTTCCGCGTGGGGCTGACCGGCACCCGGGTGAAACCCTTCGCCAACGATCTGTCCTTCCCGAACAATCACAGAGCCTACTAGGGGATTTGGAGCCGTTTGCCCCAGAGCACGGCGAGCGAGTGTCAGACATCGCTGCATCATGGCTCGGTCAAAAGCGCTGATGCTCTCGGTTTTTGTCCAGTCTGCCCGGTCTGAAGGGGGGAAATTGACCGCTGAGGAGGCGTCTGCTCGATCGGTGGTGGGAGTATTTTCCATAATTATTACGGCTGCCTGTCCATCCCTGAGTTTATCGGAAAGGCACTGTCGCGCAACAGGAGGGGGGGAGTGGGGGAGTGGGAGAGGGGGGGAAGGGGAGCGTCAATCGGGTTCAACTGACTGAAGCGGTTGGGGAGTTCTGCGAAGATGGGCGATCGCTTGTCTTAACTTTGACGAAAACGGCAGAATAGAAGGATAAAAGCGCCCCACTTGCACCGCCGGATTGCCTTGGCAAAAAGATAGGGAATGCCGATGCTGTTTGTAAAATTAGCCTTCTATTATTATCTTTCTTTTTGAACCTTTATCATAACTTAATCAAACTGTCTATTTTTTTATAAAAACTTTATAATAAGTCGGGTCAGTCTCAGCTTCAAAACAACCGTGCTGGCGCGTGAAGCACGAGCGTCAGCGCAAGGGAATCGCCCGACCGTCCAGAACCCGTCGGGTTGCTCCGCTGGCTGGCTCCGCGTCTTGGAAAATAACAGAAAAAAGGCGATCGGAGAAAAGACTGCCAGAGAAAAAAGAAGAGAAAGCGGGAGAAATTTGGCAGGAATAAAACAAAAGAAGAGGAGAAAGGGCAGAACAGTTAGAAATTGTGGCGCTTGCCAACAATAGAATAGAGGGGAATAGAGAAAAAAGTGAAAAAGCAGAAAGCGTCGAAGAATTTGGCAGCAAAAACCGAGAGCCACAAACAACAAAGCAGAAAGCAGGAGATTTGCCTGCTATCCTGGAGAGTTAAAATCTTTGGCGATCTCCTGGCAGGGGTTAAAATCTCTGTAGAGCATTCGGAGCGCCTGACGAGGCGGAAATAAAACAGAGAAGTTCCGGATTTTCTTCTGCGGCTCCCCCCTCTCACCCTCAAGCCCCTGAACCCCCTCGCCCCTTCCCCCCTGCCTTGTGATTGCTGGACAGCGGTTGCGATCGGGAGCGGGACGGGTAAAGATTGCTGGCGTTCTGCCAAACTAACTGCAGGCAGCGCCCCAACTTCTTTCTGAGGGATCGACAGCGGACAGGCACCTTGCCGCCTGCGGGGCGATCGCGCAAAATGTGAAAGCCGAGTAGCACAGAAATCCCGACATCCAGATTAAATTTAATGATAGAGACCAACGCCTTGATTAACCCCTTACCCTTAGACCGCCTGAAGAACCCTGCGAGAAACACCCATGTCTAGTACGAAAAACCAATTTACAGTTCACTTTTGGGGCGTTCGAGGTAGCATCGCCTGTCCGGGATCGGAAACAGTCCGCTACGGGGGCAATACACCCTGCGTCGAAATGCGAGTGGGTGGCAGTCGCCTCATATTCGACGGAGGCACCGGCTTGCGAGTTTTGGGACTTTCCTTGCTGTCGCAAATGCCCGTAGAAGCCCATCTCTTTTTCACGCACTCCCACTGGGATCACATTCAGGGTTTTCCCTTCTTCGTGCCCGCCTTCATCAAAGGCAACCGCTTTCACGTCTACGGAGCGATCGCCCCCAACGGAGCCACCATCGAGCAGCGCCTCAACGACCAAATGCTGCACCCCAACTTCCCGGTGCCATTGCAGATCATGGGCGCGCAGCTAGAGTTCAACGACATCGCCATCGGGCAGTCAGTCCAAATCGGGGACGTAACAGTGGAGAATGCCCTCCTCAACCATCCGGGCGAAGCCGTCGGCTACCGCGTCAACTGGCAAGGCTACGCTGCGGCTTACGTCACCGATACCGAGCACTTGCCCGATCGCTTGGACGAAAACGTCCTGTGGCTGGCTCGCAATGCCGACGTGATGATTTACGACGCCACCTATACCAACGAGGAATATTACTCGGAAAAGTCCAGCAAAGTCGGGTGGGGACATTCCACCTGGCAGGAAGCGGTGAAAGTAGCCAAAGCCGCCCACGTCAAAAAACTGGTCATCTTCCACCACGATCCCTTGCACAACGACGACTTTCTCGATCGCGTCGGCGAACAAGTAGCCGATGCCTTCCCCAACAGCCTGATGGCCCGGGAAGGGCTGACCATCCAGCTAGTGCCGCCCAACGGCACCGGCATTGAAGGCGAAGCCGTCCGCGACGCCAAAGTGTCAGCGTAGATGACGATTTAGATTTTACATTTGAGATGAGCGAAAAGGGGACTTCCCCAAAGTCCGCGATCGCAAATCCCAAAGCCGAGCGCGCCTGCGTAGCTGGGTAATATCCCCTTATGTGTCAAACTGTAAAGCGTGTGGGTAACATCTTCTCTAAAAACAGCGATCGAACCAACTGCCATTGCCCTGGGAAATTTTGACGGCGTACATCGCGGGCACCGGCAGGTGATTCAGCCTATCTTAAAAGGCCAAGGAATGCAGGCGGCACTCCCGGCAGGCGCTGCCGCAGCAGTGGGAGAGAATTCGCAACCGCCAGAGGCGACAAAAGTCCCGGTGTTTGGGGAGGGAGAGGGCAACTGGGTGCAAGAAGCGGGCGACTGGTTGACGGAAGCGATCGCGAGGGGAGCTTTGAGCCAAAAAGCGCCCGACAAACCCGAAGCGGTGCCAACAGTCGTGACGTTTCACCCTCATCCCCAAGAATTTTTTACCCGCCAGCCCAAACCCAAACTGACGGCGATCGCGGAAAAAGTCGAGCTGTTGGAAGCAATGGGCGTCGAACAGCTCGTATTGCTGCCATTTGACGAGAAAATCGCGCAATTGAGCCCGCACGAGTTTGTCGAACAGATTCTGGTGGGACACTTAAAAGCCGTTCACGTCAGCGTAGGAGCCAACTTTCGCTTCGGAATACAGCGATCGGGGAGTGCAGACGACTTGAGGGCGATCGCGGCTAAATACGGCGTTAGCGTCACCGTCGTGCCCCTAGAAAGCTGTCAGGGAGAGCGCATCAGCAGTTCCGCTATCCGCGCCGCCCTACAAGGAGGCGACGTCAAAAAAGCCAATCGCCTCCTCGGCAGGAGTTGGAGCCTCAGCGGCACCGTCGATGTCGGGCAGCAGCTCGGCAGAACCCTGGGATTTCCCACCGCCAACCTGCAACTGCCAGAAGAAAAATTTTTGCCCGGGTACGGCGTCTATGCGGTACGGGTGTGGTTGAACCCACAAGATGGCGATCGCCGCCCTGTAGCAGGCGTGATGAACGTCGGCTGCCGTCCCACCGTTGCCGGCACGCACCCCACCGTCGAAGTCCACCTCTTAGACTGGTCGGGAGATTTGTACGGACAGAAATTAACCGTTTGCCTGGAAGAATTTTTGCGCCCCGAACAAAAATTTCCTTCCTTAGATGCCCTCAAAGCGCAAATCGCCGCCGACTGTCTGACAGCCAGAGCGATTTTAGAAGAGTGCCGAGGCTGAGTGCCGAGGCTGAATGGGAGAGTGGGAGAGTGGGAGAGTGGGAGAGTGGGAGAGTCAGAGAGCGCGAGAGCGGGAGAAATGTTTTAATCGGGTTGGGGGGCTCTGCTGTTAAGAATGCAGCGCGATCGCCGGGGAACTATAACTAAAGAATCCTATTGAAGCATCTATCAACTATGCGGGAAAGAGTAGAGGAGCTGATTCAAAACCTAGGGCGCACGATCGTCGGCAAATCCGATGCCATCCGTCTCGTGCTGGTGGCTTTGCTTTCCGGTGGCCATGCCCTGCTCGAAGACGTCCCCGGCGTCGGCAAAACCCTCCTAGCCAAATCCCTGGCGCGCTCCATCTCCGGCAAATTTCAGCGCATTCAATGCACCCCCGACTTGCTGCCCACCGACATCACCGGCACCAACATCTGGAATCCGCGTAGCGGCGAATTTGAATTTCTCCCCGGGCCGGTATTTGCCAATATCCTGCTCGCAGACGAAATCAACCGCGCCACCCCCCGCACCCAGTCCGCCCTCTTAGAAGTCATGGAAGAGCGCCAAGTTACCGTCGATGGCGTCTCCCGCCCCGTACCCAAACCCTTTTTCGTCATCGCCACCCAGAACCCGATCGAGTATCAAGGCACCTTTCCCCTGCCAGAAGCGCAGATGGATCGCTTCACCCTCTCGTTCTCCGTGGGATACCCCACAGAAACCGAAGAACTCGAGATGCTGCAAAAAAGCCAGGATGCCATAGCCGTTGAGGAATTGCAGCCCTGCATCGCGCCGGAAGAAGTACAGGAGCTGCGGCGTCTGTGTGGCAAAGTGAAAGTAGACCCCTCGCTGCAACAGTACATGGTCAATTTAGTGCGGGCGACGCGGGAAGACGAGGAGATCACCCTCGGTATCAGCCCTCGCGGTGCCGTTGCCTTGCAGAGAGCCACGCAAGCCCTGGCATTTCTAGAGGGGCGGGATTATGCCATTCCCGACGACATCAAGTTTCTAGTGCCCCACGTCCTTTCCCACCGGATGATAGCCGCCGGCGGACGCCAAACCAAGGCGATTTTACAGCGACTGCTGCGATCGGTGGAGATTCCTTAAAGGGGGCATGGGGCATGGGGGGCGGGTTTTAGTAAGGTGGATTTAGTGAGAATGCAGAAGTTATGTAATTTTAGTGAAAGCTATAAGTAAGCAATATGGCCAACGCTTGACGCAGGGCAGAATTGTTTGACACCGTAGCGCCCGCACTACAATAGACTCCACACTTCCCCATTCCCCATTCCCCATTCCCCCATACCCATTTCGCGTATGTCAGCTCGCGTCAAGACAAAGACTCAAAGGCAAAAACGGCAGCGATCGCCCCTGATAGTATTCCTGCTGCTGCTGTGGAGTTTGGCACTTGGATGGGGATTAGCCAGTGGCGAACGAGTTGCCGCGATCGGCACCGTAGATCCCGTCACGAGCAGCCAAAAACTCGGGCAAGAACTTTACCTAGAAAACTGCGCCACCTGCCACATTGCCCTGCCGCCAGCCGTACTGCCGACAGAAACCTGGCGTCAACTGCTGCAAGATCCCCAGCATTACGGAGTCGAACTCACCCTGCTCGTCGATCCGCCTCGCCTGATCGTCTGGAATTACCTGCGATCGTTCTCCCGCCTGCAAAGCAAAGAAGAAGAAGTCCCCTATAGAGTGGCCCAATCCCGCTTCTTCAAAGCCCTTCACCCCCGCGTCAAACTCCCCACCCCAGTCAATGCCAGCAGTTGCGTCACCTGTCACCCTGGTGCCGCCGAGTACAATTTCCGGCAATTAACTCCTGAATGGGAAAATTCTCCTTAATATAAGATCGAAGTGTGATGTGTGAAGTGTGAAGTGTGAAAAGAAAAGCGACGGAGGTGTCAGCCGCCGCGATCGCCGTATTTTTACCCCTCACCCTTCCGGCTTCACCCGCAATTTCAGATCCTTCATCCTTACGCAAGTCTCCCCCTCCTGCCATGCTGAAAAATTTGCTAGGCGATCCGAACGCACGCAAGCTAAAGAGATATCAGCCGCTTGTCGCTGAAATCAATATCTTGGAGGAAGACATCAAAGCGCTCTCCGACGAGGCTTTGATAGCCAAGACAGCGGAGTTCAAACAGAAACTTGACAAAGCCAAATCTCCGAATGCAGTCAGCGAACTGTTAGACGAGCTGCTACCAGAAGCCTTTGCGGTGGTTCGGGAAGCAGCACAGCGAGTTTTGGGGATGCGCCACTTCGATGTCCAGCTCCTCGGCGGCATCATCCTCCACAAAGGGCAAATCGCCGAAATGAAAACCGGTGAAGGCAAAACCCTCGTGGCCACCCTGCCCTCCTACCTGAACGCCCTCAGCGGCAAAGGGGTACACGTCGTCACCGTCAACGACTACCTGGCTCGCCGGGACGCGGAATGGATGGGACAGGTGCATCGCTTCTTGGGGTTGAGCGTCGGGTTGATTCAGCAGGGAATGAACCCGGACGAACGCCAGAGAAACTACAATTGCGATATCACTTACGCCACCAACAGCGAGCTGGGCTTCGACTACCTGCGGGACAACATGGCGACTTCCATGTCAGAAGTCGTGCAGCGCCCTTTTAATTACGCCATCATCGACGAAGTAGACTCGATCTTGATCGACGAAGCGCGCACGCCCCTGATCATATCGGGGCAAATCGAACGCCCGACGGAGAAATACCTGCGGGCGGCAGAAATCGCTCTCGCCCTGCAACAAGAACAAGAACATTACGAAGTCGATGAAAAGGCACGCAACGTGCTGCTGAGCGACGAAGGCTTTGCCGAAGCCGAGAGACTGCTCGGCGTCAAAGACCTTTACGACCCCGCCGATCCCTGGGCGCACTATATTTTCAATGCCATCAAGGCAAAAGAATTATTTATCCGGGACAAAAACTACATCGTCCTCGACAATGAAGTGGTGATCGTCGATGAATTTACCGGGCGCGTGCTGCAAGGGCGGCGGTGGAGCGACGGCTTGCACCAGGCTATTGAGGCAAAAGAACGGGTAGAAATTCAACCGGAAACCCAAACCCTCGCCACAATTACTTATCAAAACTTTTTCTTGCTCTATCCGAAACTCTCCGGGATGACGGGCACGGCGAAAACGGAAGAGGCGGAATTCGAGAAGATATATAACCTGGAAGTGACGCGGATTCCCACCAACCGCCAGAACAAGCGCCGGGATTTGGCGGATGTCGTCTACAAAACCGAAGAGGCGAAGTGGCGCGCCGTGGCGGAGGAGTGCGCCGAAATGCACGGGATCGGACGTCCGGTACTGGTGGGAACGACGAGCGTGGAAAATTCAGAACACCTGTCGATGCTCTTGCACGAGCGGGGTATCCCCCACAACCTGCTCAATGCCAAACCGGAAAACGTGGAGCGGGAGTCGGAAATCGTCGCGCAAGCAGGACGCAAAGGGGCGGTGACGATCGCCACGAACATGGCGGGGCGCGGCACGGACATCATTCTGGGCGGGAACGCCGACTACATGGCAAGGCTGAAGCTGCGGGAATATTTAATGCCCTTGGTGGTGCAGCCAGAAGATGAAAATACCATCGCCATCGCCCGGGTGCCGGGGGCGCGATCGCGCAACGCCGCTCAAGGGTTCGCTCCCAACAAGAAGGTGAAAACCTGGAAAGTCTCTCCCCAGATTTTCCCCACCGAACTGTCGCAGGAAACCAAGAAAAAACTCGAAGATGCCGTCCACTTCGCCGTGCAGCAGTACGGAGAGCGCTCCCTGCCCGAACTGGAAGCGGACGATAAAATCGCCGTGGCGTGCGAAAAAGCTCCCACCACCGATGCCGCCATTCAAAAGCTGCGGGAAGCTTACAATGCCATCCGCCAGCAGTACGAACAGTTCACCAACCGCGAACACGACGAAGTGGTGCAATTGGGAGGGCTGCACGTCATCGGCACCGAACGCCACGAATCCCGCCGGATTGACAACCAGTTGCGCGGGCGATCGGCGCGTCAGGGGGACCCCGGTTCGACCAAGTTCTTCCTCAGTTTGGGAGATAACTTGCTGCGCATTTTCGGCGGCGATCGCGTCAAGGGCTTGATGAACGCCTTCCGCGTCGAAGAAGACATGCCCATCGAATCCGGCTTGCTCACCCGTTCCCTGGAAGGAGCCCAAAAGAAAGTCGAAACCTACTACTACGACATCCGCAAGCAGGTATTCGAGTACGACGAAGTGATGAACAACCAGCGCCGCGCCATCTACGCCGAACGGCGGCGCGTTCTGGAAGGGCAAGACTTGAAAGAGCGCGTCATCGAATACGCCGAACGCACGATGGACGACATCGTAGACGCTTACGTCAACCCGGACTTGCCTGCCGAAGAATGGGACCTCACCAGCATGGTGAACAAAGTTAAAGAATTCGTCTACCTGCTGGCAGACTTGGAACCCAGCCAACTGGATGACTTGTCCATCGAGGAAATCAAAACCTTCTTGTACGAACAGGTGCGGATTGCTTACGACCTCAAGGAAGCCCAAATCGACCAAATCCAACCCGGGCTGATGCGGCAAGCCGAGCGGTTCTTCATCCTGCAGCAAATCGATACCCTCTGGCGGGAACACCTGCAGCAGATGGACGCCCTGCGCGAGTCTGTGGGCTTGCGCAGTTACGGTCAAAAAGACCCGCTGATCGAGTACAAGAGCGAGGGTTACGAATTGTTCCTCGACATGATGACCGACATTCGCCGGAATGTGGTATACTCCCTCTTCCAATTCCAGCCGCAGGTACAGCAGCCGGTGCAGGCTTCCTCGGAAATGGTGTAGGAATGGGTATGGGGCATGGGACATGGGGGAGGCAGTGCTTGCTTGGGGTCTCCCCAAGTTGAGCAACTGCCGTCATGGGGCATGGCGAAGAAAAATCCCCACTGCCCTTTTGTCCAATCCCCCTGGGGTTTCCTAAAGCATCTGGTCTTCCAGATCGCGCCGTTCTTTAAAATAATCTTCAAAGCTCTGGTAGCCCAGAAAGTTGAGGACTGCTGCCGCGTGGGGGCAGGGAACTTGACCGCCTAAAACTTTGTGGAAGCGAACGAGTGCCCGCAGGTGAGGGGTTTCCGTCCAAATGCGGGTGTTCAAACACTGGTAGCCCGGGCAATTGCAGGAGATCTGGTTGCTGTAGAGGTGAAGCGCTCTTTCTGCGTTCGGGTGTTTTGGCGATCGCAGCGTGCAGGTATCGGCGATTTCCGAGACGACTTCCCAATTCCTTGCCCTGTCAAATGCCCGGTCGATCGCCTTTTGCAGGTATTCTTTATAGGAAATAAATATCGAGACTCCCCAGGGACAGTCGCGGCGCAGGATATTTTTGGTCAGGTGGACGTAAACGACCTTGGGCCATACTGCGACAGTCAAGTTGTTGAGGCAGGGCTCTAGATTGCCCGCCACCTTGGCTTTGGCTGTCAGCAGTTGCCAGGTGGTGGCGCTGGAAAACATTTCGGATTGGAGGGCGGCGCTAATTTGGAATGGAGCCATGATATAATACCTCTAGTATTTTTGTTTTTTGGGCCTCCCGCCGGCTGTAACAGGCCAAGGGGAGGCTTTCTTTATTGACTGGGCCGGTATCCTCGGGCGGGTTACTGGTGGATTTCTTATTTTCTATTATAATGTTTGCGTAAACGGCTTAGCAAGAACTGCATCATATAAATAGCTTATGGAAAGATTGCAGTTAATTAGCCAAGCTTATAACGCAAAGGTGGAAAAATGAAAGCAGAAAATAAAGGATTTTTGGCGGTAGTCGTGCAGCGCGGGAAAAGAGGATTTATCTCGACGAACTCAGAACCGATGGCGAAAAAACCGGTCGCCGTGCGGTTGCCGCAGAGTATGGATGAGAAAGTCCGTCGCTTGGCAGCGGATCGAGGAATCGGGGTGGGAGAATGGATTCGGGAGGCGATCGCGGCGCACTTAAACGAAAATAGCGACAAAGACGAGAAAGAAGTCCGATAAACTCCCACTATTGCGCTGCCTTCCAGACGCGCTCTTGACGGAGTGCCTCAATCTCGCCATCGAACCCAAACAAACCCGCAGAAAGCCTGCATGACCGCACTGAAAAGAACCCGTGCTAATTTGGAATCCCGGCACGATACAATATTCTTTGAGTTTTTATTCTTGGCGTGCTGCCCCGGCTGTTCTAGCTCATTGCGGGAAAAAAGACTAGCGCCATCTGAACAAAATAGAGAAGCAATCAAGCAAACGATTCGCGATCGGCTCTGGCACGAACTCGCTTTACTCCCAACCTAAAAATTTCTTCTTTCTCCCCCTGGGTTCTCTGCAACGAAAGCGGTTGAGAAAGATTGCCACAGATCGAACAAGACCCCGAGTTTCGCAAATATTTTTTACAAAGCCGCCCCGACAGAGGGCAAAATTAACTGGCTGACAGCGCGACCCTCATCGCTGTGGTAAAAATGCAATTCGCCTCCCATTTGCTCGACGAGGTGCTGGCAAATGACCAAGTGACGACCGGGGGGGCGGTCGAGGCTAGAAGGGGCAATTAAATCAGCGGGGCGACCGGCTTGCAAGTCAGCCAGTAAAGCGGGGGGTATCGAGCCGCTATCGATGACTGACAGCTCGACCTTTGCTAAATCCAAAGCGCGGCACCAGATGTCGAGCCGTCCCCCCTGAGCGGTGCGGCGGCAGGCGGCAAAAAGGATTTCGTAGACAATCCACTCGATTTTCACCAGATCTGCTCGAATGCTGAGGTTGTTTTCGCCGTGGACTTGGGACCAGAGTTGACGCTGGTGAATGAGGGGGGAAACCCGATCGAGCGATCGCCGCAGCAAACCGGCAAGGGGTACGATTTCCGCTTGCAGGTGCACTTGCCACTGTTCGCGCGCGAGCAATTCGCGAATGGATTGCACCGAGGAGTTCAACTGCCGGAGGATTTGCTGTAGGTGCATGGCTTGCAAGGAACCGAGGGTGCCCCGAAAGCGTTCTGTGGATTCGTTCGCGTCGCCGCCGAGCTCGCCGAGCCGGCTGACAGCCGACCCCACGAGTCGGTAGAAGTCCTCCAAGCGGCGGTGCTTGTACCAGTTGAGGCGTTCCAATTCTTCCCGCTGCGACTCAAAGGTTTGGCGCAGGAGCAGGTAGCGGCGGGACCAAGCGATTTGGCTGGCGGTGAGGGCGATCGCCTGTACGGCTTCCTCGGAAAAGCGGCGGTCGGGCTGGGGGGCCAACAGCAGCACTCCGGTCGGCTGGTGGTCCGGAGCAGTGCGCAGGGCGATCGCCAGAATTTGGCCAGTGCCGGGGCCTTTCAGCCACTTTCCGGTTTCTGGGGGCAAGTCGCTGACGCTGACCTGTACGGGGCCGTCGGCGGCCAGTGCCCACTGGAGGAGCGCGTCGGCTTGCACGGGGATGCTGACTTCTGCGATCGCGCGAAACGAGGATCTCGGCCCCGATTTTGGCACGAAAGCGCGATCGCCCCTTGCCACGGGAGCGACAAGGCGACCGCTATTCGTACCGGGCAACCAGACGACTGCTGCTGCCAGAGAACAGGTATAAAGTTCGGCCAATAGTTGCAGGGCCGATCGCTCGTACTCTTCCAAATGCAAATTGGGCTGTGCCAGGGCGTCGAAATTGAATTGGAGCGCGTTGAGAAGTTGCTGCTGTCGGTCGAGAGTGCTTTGCAACTGCCACTGGTGAAGGATCAGGCCGATTTGCTGGCTGACAGTGTAGATGAGTTCGCGCTCTCTGGCGTTCCAAGTGCGCGCCGCGTCGCTGGTGACGACGAGCAGCCCTTCCAGAGGATGGCCGATCGCCGTGCTGCACGCCACGAGAGATCGCGCGCCCAGTTCTAAAAAAGCCGCGCGCCAGTCGAGCAACTTCAGGTCTTCGCTCCAATTTTCGATTTCAATCGCTTCTGGCGAGTCCTGCAGCATTTGCGCGTCCACCTCATTCAGGGCTGGCAGCGGCGTCGGCAGGGAAGCGGGTTTTTTGGCGCGGTTGGCGGGCTGTGCCTGATAGGCGATGTCGAAGTCCCCGCGATCGCGGTTGTAGAGCAAAACCAGAAACCGCGATCCTGCCAAGCGTTCTAAAAGTCGATCGCCGCAGGTTTTCAGCGTCGCCTTCCAGTCCGAGTCGCTGCAGATGGCGCGAGTCAGACCGGCTGTTAAAACTTGGTCTGACTTGACTTGGGAGAGGGTGTCCTCCAGAGTGGCCGTCGGAGCGACTAGGGCCACGAGTTGAGCCGCGCCCCGGACGTAGTTTTTTTCTTGCTCCTGCCAGATGCGGGCGTCGTTACCTTCCACGGCTAAAAAGCCTAACAGTTCTTTTTGAACCAGGATAGGAGCCGCCAAGAGACTGCGCGCCCGTACCTGCTGCATCAGGCGGCTGGTGACGTCGGCGCTCAGGGAGGAGCGGGACTCGCCAATCGAGACGATTTGGTCTGCTGCCAGGGCTTGGTAAAAACTGGCCACCTCAGACACCATGATCCCGGAGGCGGCGCGATCGCCCTCTCCAAAGCCTGCCGTTCTTTGGCGGTTGCTGGCGCGCCGCCAGAAATAGCGGCGCTCTGGGTTGTACCAGTAGATATTGGTGCGGTGGGGTTCGACGAATTTGTGGGTTTCCTCGACGACGGCTTCCAGACACTGGTCGAGGGTGGCGATCGCGCGCAACTTGCCCAGCAGCGTCAGTAGGGGCTGGTCGGGATGTTTGGCTTGCTGCCGCTGCCAGTCCGTCTCAATTTGGTAGAGCGCCGCCGCCAACCCTCCCAAGACCACCGACAGCCGCGCTTTTTCTTCCGCCTTTGGCGACACCCCCCAGAGCTGCGATCCCAGCAGGGCCACTCCGAAACAGCGGTCTTTGTAGCGGATGGGAAAAATCAGCGTTCCCTGGATGTCAAATTGCTGCGCTGCTTTGCGCCATTCTCCCGCCCGCAGTTCTTCCCGCAAGTCGGGAAGCCCCACCGGACGCTGCTGGATCACCACCTGTTCGAGGATGTCCCCCGGCGTCAGGATAAAGCGCTGTTTGAATAGCGGGATATCCCCTTCTGGAGTCCGACCCCCTTTGCCCAACAAGCGGTGATCCAAGCGATCGTACAAGCCAATCCAAATCAATTTGTATTCAAACTCCGCTTCCAGGTAGGAGAGCGCCGTCTCAATCAAAACCTCGACATTTTCCTCTTCGCGGAGGGTTTGTAGAGTGCGCCCCAGGGCAACGAGTTGTTTTTCATAGGTCTTTTCCGGCGGACCCATCTGTATTATCTCCGGTTTGGTGGGGGCAGCGATTGCTTTCGCCGCCGAAAAGCGCAAGAAGCGGTAAAAAATGGCAGCGACTGGAGCGAGTGGCCGCTAAAAGCGGTTCGGACCAGAAGCGATCGCATAGAAATGGCGAACGTCTCGAATCTCACCCGATCGAGCAGTTCTGTCTCGCCCTTGTTTGATATCTATTTTCTCTTATCCATTTTCCCTTTTATATTTTGCCTTCTCCAACCTCCCGCGCTCTCGGCTGAGAGCGGCGGGTTTCAAGACAGCGCGATCGCCCTCTCGTCAGAACCCTTCTGACATCCTTACAGCGAACCGATTTATCGGTAAAACTTGTCATAATGAGGATGTCTCAAATCGAGCCGATTTGAGCGCGATCTGGAAAGGGAGCGTGCAGTTGCCAGGAGGTTGTCGGTGCCTGAGAGCCGAGGCCCACTCAAGCGTTCTCACTTATTGCAGGTTAACCGCGCCTTCTCACTTCACAAATCTCTCGCGATCGCCGATCTCCGTGATGTCTGGATTTAGCCCTAGCACCTTGGATATATACAAGTCTGTTCTGCGTCCTATTTTGTTCTCTGGATTGAAAGCCGATCCTGAATTTTTGCACCATCAAGCCATGCAGGTACTGCGCTGGCTGGCAGAGCGCGGAGAAAGCCCTCCAGCCAGCTTGATTCGCGCCCAATTTCAGCAAACGTGCTGTGTGTCGGACGATCGCCTAACACAAACCCTCTGGGGCGTTTCCTTCCCCAATCCCGTTGGCTTGGCTGCCGGGTACGATAAAGACGGAGAAGCCGTCGGCGCGTGGTCGAGTTTTGGCTTGGGCTTTGCCGAAATCGGCACCGTCACCCTCCACCCTCAACCCGGAAATCCCCGCCCCCGCTTGTTCCGCTTGCCCGCAGATTTAGCGGTTTTGAATCGCATGGGATTTAACAATCAGGGAGCGGCGGCAATGGCGAAGCGACTGTCCCTCCTCACCGAAGAAACCACTGCACGGAAAATTCCCATTGGCATCAATTTAGGGAAATCGAAAGTAACCCCCCTAGAAGAAGCCGCAGCAGATTATCTGGGAAGTTTTCAGCTTTTGAAAGACTTGGGCGATTATTTTGTCGTTAACGTCTCCTCTCCGAATACGCCGGGACTGCGATCGCTGCAGGATAGCGCTCAATTAGCTGCTATCTTCGACGCCCTGCAACAGGAAAACCAGGGACGCAAGCCCCTCTTAGTCAAAATTGCCCCAGACTTAGAATGGGAAGCGATCGCCCAAGCGATCGAAGTCGCCAAAACCTACCACCTCTCCGGAATTATCGCCACCAACACCACCATCAGCCGCGATGGTTTAAAAACTGAAATTATAGAAAAAACAGGCAACCCTGTCAAAGAAGAAGCCGGCGGAATTAGCGGTGCCCCCCTAAAACAGCGCTCCACAGAAATCATCCGCTTTATCTGGCAGCAAACCCGAGGCACCCTGACGATTATCGGCAGTGGCGGCATCTTCACCCCTGACGATGCCTGGGAAAAAATCGCAGCCGGCGCGAGTTTAGTACAAGTTTATACCGGATTAGTTTACGAAGGACCCTGGATGGTACGCCGCCTCAACGAAGGGCTGCTGCAAAAATTGCAGGAACGGGGATTGTCCAACATTTCAGAAGCCGTTGGCAGCCTCTCACTGTCGTAGGGGCTTGCGCATCCAAAAGCGAATCATCTTTCGGTGAAAACTGAGCGTTGATAATCCGAATGCGATCGCCCTCCGAGCTGGCACCGGGCGGTTCCCGATTCAAACAATATCAGATGTTATATAGCGCGTCTAAATGATTTTTACACGCCTATAAGGGGCGGGCACTTTCTGCACCGCCCCTACAGGAATTACTCGTTCCCAGGCTGAGCCTGGGTAGGGTGCAAAGATTGGAGGCTCTGCCTCCAGGGAAAGAGTTTTCACGATTCAGAATGATGGCTGCTGCGTTGAGCTAAAGTTGCCACGACAAACGCCAGTTGATGGGCTTCGACAGGTTTGGCGAGGTGGGTTTGAAACCCTGCAGCGATCGCTTCTGTGCAATCCTCGTTCCTCGCCAAGGCGGTGAGGGCAGCGGCTGGAATTTGTCCTCCAGCTTCGGCACTGAGCCCCCTCACCTGACGAATCAGCATGTAGCCGTCCTCGTTTGGCATACTGATGTCAGCCAACAGCACGTCATAGTTTCTGGGATTTGCCGTCAGTATGGCGATCGCTGCTTTTGCCGATGCCACTGCCGTCACTTTGGCTCCGTACTGTTCCAGCACAGTCGCGAATAACTCGCGCGTATCCGCCTCGTCATCAACCGCCAAAACCCCCACGCCTGCTAGCGACGGAATGTCCTCGGCAGACACTCCGAGCCGAGCAGTTGGGTTGGCAGTCTTGAAAGCAGGCAATGGGCAACTCTCCACCAGATTCGCTCGCAGCGGCAGCCGCACCGTAAACGTCGTTCCTTGCCCTTCACCCGGACTTTCAACCCGAACCGTACCGCCGTGAAGTTCTACCAGATGCCGAACGATTGTCAATCCCAAACCGAGCCCGGTATTTGAGCGAGTTCGGGAGCTATCTGCTTGGCAGAAGCGATCGAACACATAGGGCAAAAAGTCGGCACTGATGCCACGCCCCGTGTCACGGATGGTAATTTGAGCTTGAGCGCCAAGGGACTCTAGGATCACTTCCACTCGTCCCCCGGCTGGAGTAAATTTGATAGCGTTAGACAGCAAGTTCCAGATGACTTGTTGCAAACGAGTTGAATCACCCACGAGCCGTTCAGCCATCGGCTCGATCCGGGATGCAATTTGAATCTGTTTCGCCTCCGCTGACACCTGAACCACATCGATCGCTGCTCCAATCACCGCAGCCAGATCGAGCGAATGAGCATTCAAAAGAAGCTTACCTGAGGTAATGCGGGAGATGTCTAAAAGGTCTTCAATGAGTTGAGACTGTGCCCTAGCACTCCGCTCGATCGCCTCCAGTGCACGAGTCGTTTTCGCTTCGTCAAGGCTTTTCGCGCGCAGCAACGGTGCCCACCCCAGGATCGCACTCAAGGGGTTGCGCAGCTCGTGAGACAGCACCGATAAAAACTCATCCTTGGTGCGATTCGCTGTTTCCGCCTGACTGCGGGCTGACTGTTCTTGAGCCAGAGTTTCGAGCAGTTTTGCCTCCAGTCGTTTCTGCTCCGTGATATCTTCGATCGCTAGCAGAATCCTCTTGCCATTTTCAGCTTGAGTCATCGTCCGAGCATTCAGCAGCATAATTTTATACCCGATCCGAGCAAACTCCTGCTCTACCTCAAAATCTTCAATCTGGGTGTCATTGGGCAAAATCCCCTCCAGCATCTTTCTCAACTCGGGAATGTTCCACTGACCATTTCCCAAATCGAAGAGCAATTGCTGTTCCGTTTCATCTGGCGAAGTCTGGAACATCCGATAGAACGATTTATTGGCCGTGACCACTCGCAAATCTCTATCTAAAACCATCAGAGGTTCTCGGACGGTTTCTACCATCGCTTGAGCGTAATTCCGCGAGTATTTAAGCTGTTCCATGCTGCGTTTGAGGGAATCAATATTAACCAGAATCACCACAGCCCCGTCAATCTTGTTATCGATCGTGCGATAGGGACGGATTCGCAGGTCATACCAATGCCCTTCCTGATTTTGAACTTCTTGTTCTTTCGCCGTCAGGGTGTCAATCACTTCTAAAATTTGCGCTTCCAAATCCGTTACATTCAGAGTGTGATTGATATCTCGCAGCGGTCGTCCGACATCCGTAGGAATCAAGTGCAGAATGCTTTGGGCTTGCGGCGTGAAGCGGCGGATGCACAGATCGCTATCCAGCATCAGAATCGGAATATTCGTACTGCTGATGAAATTTTGCAAGTCGCTACTAATCTGCCTGGATTCAAGGTTCCGCTGCTGCAGTTCATCATTAATCGTATAGAGTTCTTCATTGCTTGCCTGAATCTCTTCTTTGGCGGTTTGCAGTTCTTCATTACTGCTTTGCAACTCCTCGTTGCTCGACAGAATCTCTTCATTCGCCGCTCTCAGGTCTTGATTGGTGGCTTCCTGCTCCTCAATAATCGAGCGCAAATACTCTTTAGTGGTTGCTAGCTCCTGCTTGAGTCGGTCAATCTCCTGCCGATCGCTCGTTGCCTTGCCCCGCCGGGGTGCAGTTTCGGCATTACCCGCCTCGGTTGCTTGAGGAATGGCAGTTGGGGGAGCTTCTCCAAACAGCACTAAAAAGAAGCGTTCTTCAAAGCCGCGCGCTTGGAAGGGAATGACATCTATATTCACCTGTCTGACTCGATCCCTTTCGGCGATCTGCAAGCCTTCTTTTCGTACCGGCACATCTCGTTTTTTTGCCTGGTAGATGGCGGTGCGCAGCTCTAGCTTCAAGCCTTCTTTTACCATTTTTAGCAGGTTGAGGCTCGCTCTGCCAGGGCTGGGTTCTAGGTACAGACTCGTCTGCCCCCGAAAGTGGAGAATCTCTAAATCGCTGTTGATAATGATGCCAGCGGGCGCGTACTGCTCCAAAACAATCCGGTCTGCCTCTTTCTGCAAGTCCAGGTCAGTCCAAACAGCTTCATCCATTTTGGGGTCAGGGTTAGCCAGTTTTCCGGGAGAGTTGTTAGCGACCAGATCCAATATCTGCCGCTGCGATGCTAACATTTTAGAATAAATCTTGTGCTTTTTGTCCACCACGACAAACAACTCTGAAGATTCGCCCGTCGTCTCCGACGTGCCCAACATCAGAAAGCCCGTTGGCTTCAAACCGTAGTAGAAAATGGGCAGAATTTTCTTCTGCAGGGGGGCTGTCAAATAAATCAGCACGTTGCGACAGCTAATCATATCTAGCCTGGAAAACGGCGGATCGCTGCACAGGTTTTGCTTGGCAAAGACGCATAATTCGCGGACGGACTTGCTGATTTGATACCCCCCCTCGACCTGAACAAAGAAACGCTGTAGCCGTTCCGGGGAGACATCGGCTACCAGACTCTGCTTGTAAAAGCCTGTCCGGGCTTTTTCGATCGCCCGATCGCTGATGTCTGTGGCATAAATTTGAATCGGCGGCTTAATTTCCCAGCTTTCCAAAGACTCTAACAGGCAAATGGCGATCGAGTAGGCTTCTTCCCCCGTCGAACATCCCGCCACCCAGATGCGAACCGGCACTTCAGGCGCTCGATCTTTCAAAATCGCCGGAAACACCTTGCTTTTTAAGGTGTCAAACGCTCCAGCGTCTCGGAAAAAATACGTGACATTGATCAAAACATCATCGTAGAGCGCCAGCACTTCCGCCGGGTGCCCTTGCAAGTAGGTGACGTAATCCTCCAGGCTATCCAGTTTGTACAGCACCATCCGCCGCTGGATTCGCCGCTTCAAGGTGGTGTGTTTGTAAAGAGTAAAGTCTACTCCTGTCGCCGCCTGTAGCAACCTAAAAATTGCTTGCACGGCAGTCTCGCCCTCCGAGAGGACTTCAACAGCTTTCGCGGCAGAGGAGCGAGCGAGATAAGGATGACGGCTAATTTTTGCCAGTTCCTCGGCAATCTCTGACGGCGGCAGGATAAAATCCACCTGACCGGTGGCGACAGCGGTATTCGGCATACTGCTGACTTTTGCCGATGCTTCACACTGGGCAAACGTAATGCCACCTGCCCCTTTAACGGCTTCTAGACCCCGCGCCCCATCAGAATCGCCTCCAGACAGAACAATGGCGATCGCTTTGCTGCCCCGATCCTCTGCCAGGGAAAGAAAGAACGCATCGACGGGCATGGGGACACCGCGAATGTTCTCGCGCGGTTTTAGTTTCAAAATTCCGCCCTCGATCGCCATCTTCGTGTTAGGCGGTATGACGTAAACACAATTCGGCTCTGCCAACATGCCATCCTGCACTTCCACTACGGGCATCAGCGTGACTCTGGCAAGAATCTCTCTCAACAAGCTTTTTTGCTTGGGATCTAAGTGCTGAATTAGCACAAACGCCATGCCCGTATCCGCTGGCAGATGGCTCAGCAATTGACTGAATGCCTCGAGTCCCCCCGCAGAGGCTCCAATTCCGACAATAGGGAATAGTTGACTCTGAGCGTTGGGATCTTCTCCGGCGGAGGCTTCATCAGCCGATTTGGGTTGAGAAGTATTTTTCTGCGATCGCTTCTTGTTCATAAAGGGGGCTGCTTTTGGATTTCTCAACACCGCTAAAGAGTCCCTCGGCTGCTACTCTTTAGCCGTAACAGCCTAGACGCCCTGAATTGTGCTAATTTTTATGGCGTTTTTATTATACCACTTAATTTTAAGTGTGCCATCTCAACGGGACTTTTTTTGTTAAATTCTTCAACCCTATACAGGGCGGTCGTTGTAGCCATCCGCTTGCCTGCTATCTACATAGAATTTGCGGTCAGGGTCGCGAATAAATGGGGCACAGCTAAAGGTTGCTTCTGGTCAGTTGGGTAACAAACGATTAAACCAAAGGGCATGAAACATTGGCGGCGTTCTGGTCAGTAGATTTTGCCAGCCTTTATCTCTGGCATTTTCACCAAAACAAGCCTGAAAATAGCCCTACCATTTTTTTGCGAACTCTGAAACTCAGGTATAGCGTTTCTATCTGAATTGTGAAACCTCAGAAACCCGGCTTCTTTAAGAAGCCGGGTTTCTGACGTCCCGAGGAAGGGAAAGAAAACTGCTATAGACGCGCTATAAAGCCATGATGCCCCAAAATATAATCTTTCCACCAAAAGGGCGAGAGAGGCAATATAATATCTACAGTTAAGTGTTATCGCTTGGGATATATGCTGCCTCATGGGGTTCTCGACAACTGGCAACTCATCCTGACGAGTGCGGGATGGGGTAGCGTGCTGGTGCCGCTAGCATTAAACTATTATGTTCGCGTGGCAACTCGCAGCCGCCGCTACACCGATCCCGTCAAAGTTCCTGTAGAAGAAGTAGCCATTATTTTTGGCGCGGGCGTGTGGGAAGATGGCAGCCCCTGCCCGATGCTTGCCGATCGCGTGCAGGCGGGCGTAGAGCTTTACAAAATGGGGCGCGTGTCAAAATTGCTGATGACAGGCGATCGCTCTGGAGAACACTACGACGAAGTGAAAGCGATGCAATTATACGCGCGCGATCGCGGCGTACCGATTCAAGATATTATTTTAGACCCCGCCGGGTTCAGCACCTACGAAAGTTGCTACCGCGCCCGAAAAATCTTTGGCATCCGGCGAGCCGTTTTAATTACCCAGCGCTACCACCTGCCCCGTGCCATCTATACTGCTTGCCAGCTCGGCTTAGATGCCGTCGGTTTGGGAATAGCGGATTGGGGAAAATATCGAAACGATTCGATGAGCTATTACACCCTGCGCGAGGTGCCCTCTACCCTCAAAGCCCTCTGGGAAGTTCACATCGCCCGCCCCAAACCGACTGTTTTAGAAACTTGTGAAAAAGAGTAACGGCAACTCTTCTAATCTCGCATATTTTTTTAGCAAAACCAAAAAACACGGCGCTGCCGTGTTTTTTAAAATTTAGAGAGCGGTCGCTCAAAAGTTATCAGCCGCCCCAAAAAAATCTTTTCTCTTCTTCTCTCTGCGTCCTCTGCGTCTTTGCGGTTAAAAAAACATTTCTGACGCACCCCCTAACTTTATTAACTTTGTAAAAGCCCACTACCGAAAGCGCGATTGAGTCTGAATAAAACTTTTTACCGCTCTTTCAGTTTCAGCCGGAAGATGTGGAACAAGGCGAATTGGGAAGGCTTCTGTGGAAGCAGACTGAGCATATTCTGGCGTGAGAAAGATGGCGTACTTGTCGGCATCGGGAGTCATTTGAGCAGCCATCGCCAAGGTAATTGCTTTCATGTAATTGCGAATGTCGGCAGACTGTTCGCCGTAGATTTCGCCGCCTACAATCGGCGTATCCACATTGTCTTCGCGATCGACAGCCGTGCTGGGGTCTTGAATACTCAGGTGGGTGGCTCCCAACATGCCGACGAGCCATTTAGAGGCGGAGAGTTGGGTGAAAGGCAGAATTTGTTCGCTGATGGCTGGGGTAATTTTATCGGCAGATGCGGCAACAATTAGGGTAGGAATTTGAATTTTGCTCAATCCGGTTTCGCCAAACATCAAAGAGCTGATGGGATTGATGGCGATCGCGCGTTTGATGCGGCGATCGCCCACTTGATAGCGGTTTTCCGGGAGTCCGCTGGCAACGCACTGCAGCCCTTCTCCCAAACTCAAGGGAATCAAATTATCCTGGCAGCGCTGTTTCAGCCCTTCGAGTTGGAACTCGCCTCCCGCACTAGACAGCGCCGTACCGCCGCCCATCGAATGCCCGATTATCATCACATTATTGGTTGCTAGCTTGCCTTGGAGCGGGTTGGCTGTTGTGTTGAGTTTTTCTAATTCATCCAAAACAAAACTAATATCCCTGGAGCGCTGTAAGAATTCTTCCGGTTTTATCAGAGAACCGCCCGCTAATGCCCCATTAACATGCGCTGCATTGCTGCCGGGATGTTCGGGAGCGACGGCAATGTAACCGTGGGAGGCGAGATGTTCTGCGAGGTAGCGCATGTCAGTGCGAGTCGAGCCCAAGCCGTGGGAGAAAATGACGACGGGTTTGGCTGTAGTGGCAGAATTTGACCAGTAAATATCGACGGGAATCGATCGCTCGCGCTGGGCATCTTGTAGGGTGAGTTGGCGCACTTGTACGGCGGCGCTCCCCGAGCGTGTGGGGTCAAAGGGTAAATTCATAGAGAAATTTTGGGGCGCGAGTTGCGGGGAGATGGCGCTCACAAATCGCTGCGTTTGCCAAAAAGATGTATTCAAATTCCCCATCACTTTAAATGCCTGCTTTAAATCGATTGTCAGGCGATCGCTCGGATACGCTTCGATAAAGCTGAGAATCGACAAACCTTTTGGCGCTCTCGCCCCGAGTACCATTGCCGCTCTCAGCGCGATCGCGCCGGCGTAGTCTTCGCGGGGCGTAATCGTCGCCAAATCTGAAAGAATCGCCGTGCCCATGCGAGTATTCAGCAATTTGCTCACTGCCACTACGTTGAGGGGAACGCTCGTTCTCATGGCTCCCACTGCCAGATCTCGCTGTTGGGCAGACAGTCGTTTTGCGTAACTGCTGAGAGACTCTGGAATGGTGCCCGTCTCGGCAAGGCTTCGCAGCTCTTTCACGTCGATGGATTGCGACAGAGAACCGTAACGAAGAACAACCTTTTGGGCGGCTGAAGTTGGCGCGGCGGCAATCGCGCTCGTGCAGGCGATCGCGGCGATTCCGGTTGCTATTTTCAACAGCCTTTTCACGCTCACTCGCATGGACATTTCTCCCTACTTTTCCTTTTGGGCTGTGTTTTAAAGGCCCAATCTATTGGCTATTAACGGGACATTGGCCCCGGCATCGGGAGGTTTTGGCCGCGCTCGGCGGTTTTTATGCACAAAGTGGCAAAAATGTCAATATTTTTTCGGCAATTGTGGAAAGCGATCGCCTGTTGTTGGAATTGCCGGGATTGGGGGATTGGGGGATTAGGGGATTGAAGCGGCTGTTGGAGAAAAGAATAGCTATTTTTTTTGATTTTGCAATCCTTGCTGAAGTGTCGCTCAGCAAGCGTCGGCACGGCGCTGGTGTAGGATATCGCAAGGGTGTCGATCGCGCGCGGCGTGTGGCAAATCAGCCTGTTGCGGGAAGGGCAATATGTCTTTTCAGTGACTAGCCAGACGTTGGCAAATTTTCTTTTAAGGGGGATTTATCAATTTTTGGAATAAAAGACAGAAATTAGCGAAATGTCGAGGGTTTTCGCTTTTCCAGATTGGGTGAAACAGCAGTTAGCGGTTCGCGGCTGAAGTGAAAATTTTAGAAAAACGGAGGAGTTAAGCTTCTTCTGCTTGCTAGGGGGTAAAATCCTCCTGAATTGTTGGTAAGCACTCGTGCTGAATCTATTGCATCGCTAGAATTGGTAGGGCGGGCGTCCCCGCCCGCTCCTCTGTAGAGTTCGGGAACTTCTCTACTCCCAATGATGGCAATTATTTCGGTGTATGTACTTATTTTTTTATGATTTTTTCGCGGTCATTTGCCCTAGAGGGTTTGAGAGATAGGGCTTTTGTTGATTTTTTAGCTTCTGACGTCTGATTTCAGCCAGTCTCTCGCAAGTAGCTTGAATGATGTCGAAGGGCATTCCAAAATCGGCGTCGAGTTCGAGAATTTTTTCTAAAATTTCTCGCCGATCGCAGTGAATAATTTTTTGAAAAAAGCTGGCTTTTAATTCTGCAATTGCTGCTGAGAGCTGGGGCTCTTCGTTTACCCAGTCAGCATCCATTAAAGCTCTAATTTGTCGGGCTGTTTCGTAGAGATTGTTTTTCATGGGTTCAGATGTTTTGAAAATTATTTGTTTGCATGGAAGCGCATCAATAGCTTGCTTTTTTCGCGATCGTTCGCCTCTGATCCGTCCCTGTAAAAATGGCAAAATAACAGGCAGGTATTCTGTAAGTATTGGCTGCACCCCAACCCTATCCACCTGGATCTAAAAAATGCGGGCGGGCGAAACGAGGAAGCGTTGCCGTGAAAGCTGTCGCGATCGCTTTCTCGCCCGTTCGCGCATGGCTTTTTACAAAATTGGCTTTTTGTCAAGTAGGTTGACTTGCTGCCAAGTCGCATAAACCATCAAAGCGCGGGCTATGACTTTCATGTCTTCGGTGATGGCTTCTGTCGCGTCGCGCCTCTGGGGCTGAGGGGTAGGCTCAACTGTATCGGCGGAGCATTGCGCGCGAACCGTTTCCGGCTGTCCAATTTTTGGCCGAATCGAGCGATCGCTGTGTTCATTCATCTCTGAGGGCGCTCCTGGGTGCGAATTGGCTTGATTCGTTTAACTCGATCGGGCGAGAAAGCGATCGCGGAGGTTTGGTGTTTGGCTGGCGCTTGACGCTGCCGCAACCGAAACCCGCGACGATTCAGGGTGATTGCCGCACCCTATAAATTCATCTTTCTCGTCATTGGTGGAAATTCCGGAAATACCGGCGGCTAAGTTGTAGAGATTCTCCCAGCGGTTCCGCCGCGAGGAAGCGCTTGGGGCGGAAAAGTGCCAATTTGCAGACTGTCTCAGAGGAGGGGCGATCGCTTTTGGATGCGCGTCAACGTTGCGGCTGCTTGCACGACGGGCGAGAGCGCCGGCAGCGCTCGGCGCGCTCTTCTTGAGCCCTGACAGCCAAGGGCTCCACATCAACCAGTGTCACAGCCGCCATCCTATCGCTCTGTTTGCCTGCCCTACATTAAATCTTAAGTCAGACATAAACCGCCAGCTTACGGGGAGCAAAGCCATGTCAGAAAAACTCATTCTAGCCGTCCTCATTACCTGTTTACTGCAAATGCTGGCGAACCTTTCTCCTTCTGCCAGCCCAACCCCATCGACTGTTCGGGCGTTTGAGGCACCCAAGATTTTCACTGAAAACAGCAACCGCAAGGCAGAGAATCCTGAAATTGTGATTCCCCGCTCTCGCTGAAGGTTAAAACCCGCTGCTTTTTGTTGCATTGGATTGATAAAATTTCTCCCATTGCAACAATCGGGAAATTTTTCGGCTAAATATTGTTCAGCTAAACTAGCGGAAAAAACTTTTTTTCTATTCAGCCTGTAAGCTCTAAGAAAAAAATATGAAAACTCTTGATTGCGTGCATCCAGCAACCGCAGAAAAACTAGCCTCCTTCGCCGCTGCGATCGAAAATTTGTTGCCGGAAGAAGCATTTAAAAAACTTACCCGCCCGGTATGGGTGCCCTGGCTCAAGCTCGGCATCGCGCTGTTTATCTTGAACGCCGCCAGCGGGGCAATCGCCGCCTCGCCCGGAGACTCCGGCAGCACCGTCAGTTGCATCCAGCAGCAATTAAACGATTTCGGATACTTTTACGGCCCTTTCACCGCTTATTACGGCGCTCTCACCCAAGATGCGGTCACTCGCTTTCAACAAGACTACGGGCTGCGCGCCGACGGGGTTGCCGGCCCCGCCACTCTGAGCAAACTCGGCTGCGCCAGCGAACTCGGTCAGGCAGGCAGCGGTTATCGCAGAGAGACACTCTCGCGCGGTGCCAAAGGTTCGCGAGTCTCTGCCCTTCAGCGCGACTTGACAGCCGCCGGTTTTTACACCGGCCCGATTACCGGCTACTTTGGTTCCTTGACCGAGCAGGCTGTCATCCGCTTGCAGCAATACTACGGGCTGCGGGCTGATGGTGTTGCCGACTCGTCTACTTTGAGCACGCTGGCATCCGCTCAGCCCGGTGAGGGGAGCGGTTCAGATTGCGAGGGCGGCAACCTGGCGCGCGGTTCTAGAGGATCGGCTGTTTATGGGCTCCAGCGCGACTTGAAAGCGTCAGGCTTTTACACCGGCCCGATTACCGGCTATTTTGGCTCCTTGACTGAAGATGCTGTCATCCGCTTTCAGCGCTATTACGGGCTTCGCGCTGATGGGGTTTTCGGGCCGAGTACCCAACGGCTTTTAGATGCCGTGGCAAGTAGTTGGCCCGCTGACAGGTGGGATGCCGTGGCTTCCCGTTAGTCTGAGGGCGAATTGATACTGGAGGTGTATGGCGTCGCGCCCCAACAGGTGCTAAAAAAGCGCATAATGCCCGAGTTAATTGTCGCGGGTGAAGCGATCTCGATGCCGCTAGGGGGTCGTCTGAGACTCTATTTTCCAGCCACAGCCTCTCGGATTCTTCTCTGCCTCGATCGCCGCCCTTGCCACCCGGAATGCCGCAATGGCAAAAGCCCTGTTTCTCGCTGACATTGCCCGTCAGGGGTCGAAACCCTAATCGGCGATCGCCCCGGGATAAACTACAGTTCAGATCGCAAAAAATTACACGTCGTTTTCGATTTGGCAACTATTGGGAAGGAAATTATGGAAGCTCTAGCGTATGCACATTTGGCGGCAATCTACGAAGAATCGGCTACTGTAGCGCCGCCGGTCAGCGTTAGCGTAGGGGCGGCAAAGCCGAAGGCGATGCCGAAGGCGATCGCGCCAGATCCCGGCAATCGTCTCGACGGCTTCAACTGGAAAAAGTTGGCTCGGCGTGCTTCATCGCCGGCACTCTCGCTGCTGGCTGTCTCGCTGAGTTGGTTTGGCATGGCGGGCAGTTCGATGGCGGCGCTGCAGCGCGGAGATAGCGGTCAAGAGGTGACGAATCTCCAAAATCTGTTAACGAATTCTGGTTATTATGATGGCCCGGTTACGGGGTATTTCGGCGAACTGACAGAGGCCGCCGTCAAGCGGGTTCAGCAAGCTAAGGGGCAATCGGCGGACGGGATTGCTGACGATCGCCTGGTTTCTTCTTTGCAGCCCGCCAGCCGCAATGCTGACGAGGGGCAGTTGGCCCGGGGGGACAGCGGCCAAGCGACCATCGACCTGCAAAATAATTTGAGAGCGGCTGGATACTACGACGGGCCAGTCACTGGCTTCTTTGGCTCGCTGACGGAAGCGGCTGTGATGGAATTTCAACAAGCCAAGGGGCTGGCGGTGAATGGCATTGCCGACCAAAAAACCCGCTTTGTCCTGAGCGAGGAGATAGCGGCGACGCCATCAGATCCGGCGGAAGCGTCAGCGAGTGGCTCTCCTGCAGCGATCGCTTTTCCGGTCGCCAACCTTTCTCTCGGCTCCAGCGGTGCCGCCGTGATTGAACTCCAGAAGCGCCTGCAAGCTGCGGGCTATTATGACGGCATCCTGTCGGGCGATTTTGATGTCGATACAGAAGCCGCTGTCATCCGCTTTCAGCGCGATCGGGGCCTCAAAGTCGATGGGGTGGCTGGGCGCGCGACTCAAAAGCATTTAACGGCGATGCGCTAGGCGTCTTTGTTTGACTGTTCAATCGGTTTTAATTTTAATTAATCTCCGTGCGGGCTCTGCCCGCTTTTGTTTGAGAAGCTTTTTATATAAATTGATTAAAACTCAATATAAAGTCCGCTTAATGAATTGATGATTTTCCCGCGTCCGCCCTGTTGGCCAAAGGGCACTGGGCCGATGCCCTCTCGTTCGAGATTGCTTAACTATTTTTAATAGTTCGTAATAAAATGTAGGGAAAGAAACAATATGGATAAGGCGATCGCGCCGCAAGGCAGTTCGCCGCTCGCGTCCGAATGCTAGCGCAGGGACAATGCGAGTGGCGGCACGGCGGAAGCGGCGATCGGATCGAGAGACGGGAAAGTTGCTGTAGCACTTGAGATTGAGCCAAAAGTCGTGCAGCTATCTGACGTACCACAACAAGGGGAATGGGAATGGCTAATATCAAATTTGTGAAAGAAAACCGAGAAGCGATCGCCGCCGATGGGGCTAACTTGAGGCTGAAAGCCCTGGAAAATGGCATCGATATCTATACGACGTGGGGAAAGATGATGAACTGCGGGGGCTATGGCCAATGCGGCCTCTGCGTGGTAGAAATCGTCGAAGGTATGGAAAATCTCTCGCCCCGCAATCAGGTAGAAGAGCGAAAGCTCAAGAAGAAGCCGCCAAGCTGCCGTCTAGCCTGTCAAACGATCGTAAATGGCCCAGTCACGGTGAAAACCAAGCCGTGATATTCTAAGATTGCCAAATTTTAATATTCGCCAGAGAGGCTGCAATCAATGCAAGTTAACGATCTAGGGTTTGTGGCTAGCATCCTTTTCGTACTCGTTCCGACCGTTTTCCTGCTGATCCTGTACATTCAGACGGCAAGCCGCGAAGGAAAAAAGAATTCCTAGAAGTTGGCCGTTGAGCGTTAGCGCAGCCATGCCCGAAAGGGCTATCGCGATCGCGATCGCGAATCGCCGTCTGAATAGAGCGAAAGGCACCTGCTTTTAAAACAGCACGGTGCCTTTCACGCTGTGGGGAGGGGATTCGCGATCGCAACCGGGCGGGGCTTGACCCGTTTGAGCGCTCAGATTGCTTACCCGACGCTGCGGGCTAGCAAAACCGGACAATTAGCGTAAACGCGGACGTAATCGGACAGGGAATTGCCGAGAAGCCTGTCCAAATCCACCAGACTCTTGGCGATCGAGGGACGGCGATCGGGCGAACCCACCAGTAACAAGTCGGCATTCACCTCTTCTGCAATCCGACAAATTTCTTCCCCCGCTTTGCCCTTGCTGGTGATGCAGCGGTAAGAAACCCCCTGTTTTTTCGCTTCTGCCGCCGCTGCTGCCAGAACCGGGTCTGATTCCGGTTTCGCCTCGGGATCGGGAGGGTTGACGTGGGTGAGAATCAACTGCCCTTCTTTATTATCTCGCAGGAGGAATAAAGCCAGCTTCAAGGACTGCTGGGAGGTTTCCGAGGGACTCATCGCCACCATAATGCGATTGAGCCGCTTGACATAGATATCGTCCTTGACGAGGAGCATGGGGCGAGAAGTCAACTGGAAAACGTACTGACTGACGGAATTTTCCAAGATGGCTTGCAGGCGTCCCAGACCCCGCGAACCCATAATAATCAGGTCAGCATCGATCTCGTCAGCGACTTCGCAGACGGTGGTTTTCGGGTCGCCTTGTTTGAGTCTGGCTGTCACCTTGTTCGGGTCTAAGTTCAAAGACTTGATGGCTTCAGCGAGGATTTTGCCTCCTTCTTCCAATTTTTCTGACATGGCATCAGAGCTGACTTGGTTGGGAACGACGTGCAGGACAGTCACTTGCGCGCCTTGGATGGAGGGAATTTTCATCAATTCCTTGAGCATCTCTTCGCACAGTCCCCGACCGGCCACAGCTACCAAAATTTTTTCTATCATCGCTTTATCTCGCACCAGTTAAAACAGATCGTGGGTGAGGCGTGCGATCGCTTGTCCTCGATCGCGGCGGGACGTGAATTGTGGCCCGGACAGGCAGGCAATGCGTTCTCTCCCCTTCCACAAGTTACCGCCAGCACAGAAAACGAACTCAGGACAAACTGCGCCCCTCAAAATCAGCATAAGCCTCAGAGATATCCGAAAATTTTAAAAAATGTATAGTTACTAACACCCATGTCAGACCCGCAGCAGACACGACCTCAAGTAGCGCCAGCGGCAGGCTGGTTCGAGTATCCCGTGCGGGCGCAACCGCACCACACCGACTATGCCGGCATTGTCTGGCACGGCTCTTACATTGCCTGGATGGAAGAGGCGCGGGTGGAATCCCTGCGATCGCTCGGCATTGAATTTGCCGATTTGGTGGCCCTTGGTTGCGACTTGCCGGTCGTCGATCTGTCGGTACGCTACCACCGCTCCCTCAAAATGGGCATGGATGCCGTGGTGAAGGCGCGCTTGGCACCGCCACAGGGCGTCCGCATCGAGTGGGATTACAGAATCGAGTCGCCCGATGGCCAATATTTGTACTTGACCGGTCGGGTGACGTTGGTGCCCCTCGATCGCGCCACCGGCAAGATTATGCGCCGCCTGCCGCCGCAGCTCAAAGACGCTTTGGCGAGGCTGTCTTAGGAAAGAGTGGAAAGTGCTGAGTGCTGAGTGCTGAGGGGAAAAGGGGAGTTGTTTGTTTATCACTAAGTGAGAAATATGTGCTACAAATCAAAATAAAAGAGTGTTTACCCGGATTATTTAATAAATACAAGCTAAAAACTTATTTGAAAAAGCACATTTAGCTTATTAAGTTTTGTATAATCCGAGTAAACACTTCTACAAACGTTGGCAGACAGCCGTTGCCTTGGAGATGGACTTCCAAACTGCCCCCATGCCATGCCCGTGCCTCTCATGCGAAACCCAACCCATTCTTCCCATTAAATTAGGGAAAAATCCTCGCTATTAATGAGAGCTGATGACACGTTATTGAGAGTGACGAGCAATTCTCCCGTGCTGCCCAGAGTGATTAAAGTGCGGCTGCCATTCGAGGTAATAGATAACTGATCGATTGGCAAGCCACTGCTTAATGCCAGTTTGTCAGCACCATTCTCAAAATCAGCAATAATATCGCTGTCACTGCCGCGAATCAAAACAAAAGAGTCGCTGCCCGTACCGCCGACGAGAGAATCGCTGCCCCTATCTCCATAGAGAATATCATTCCCCGCATTGCCGATAAGCGTATCATCCTCTTTACCGCCGTAAAGAATATCGTCGCCCTCGAAACCATCGAGACTGTCAGCGCCAGCATTGCCGTAGAGAGTATCATTGCCCTTGCCGCCGTCAATAAAATCATCGCCGATATCCCCAGAAGCAATATCATTGCCGGCTTCTCCTTGGAGAGTGTCAGCATCCCTGCCGCCAAAGAGAATATCTTCGCCCGTGCCGCCAGCGACGAAATCTTCCCCGGCATTGCCGAAGAGCAAATCATTGCCGTCGCCGCCTACCGCAGTATCATTGCCGATATCGCCTCCGACAATATCATTGCCGGTATTGCCATCGAGGAAATCATTATCTTTGCCGCCGAAGATAATATCGTCGCCGCCAGAGCCATCGACAGAATCAGTGCCGGCATTGCCGAAGAGCAAGTCGTTGCCGTCGCCCCCCGCAAGGGTATCATTTCCGAACTCGCCAAATAGGGTATCGTTATAGGCATAGCCCGTAACGGCGTCGTTACCGTTGCCCGCGAAAATAGTGCCGAGAGTGTTTTTGTAGAGTTTGGCGATTTCCCCCGCATTCGTATTGCCTGCCAGCAGGAAATCTGGGAAGCCGTCGCCATTGTAGTCTGCCCAGGCGACGGAGGCGTTGACAACACCGGGCAGTGCAATGCTGGTATCTTCCGTGAAGGAGGTGCCGGTGTTTTTGTAGAGTTTGGAGATATACCCCGAAGCCGTGTTGCCCGTCAGCAAGAAATCTGGGAAGCCGTCGCCATTGTAGTCTGCCCAGGCGACGGAGCCGGAGGAAACACCGGGCAGGGAAATGCTGGTATCTTCCGTGAAGGAGGTGCCGGTGTTTTTGTAGAGTTTGGAGATATACCCCGAAGCCGTGTTGCCCGTCAGCAGGAAATCTGGCTTGCCGTCCCCATTGTAATCTGCCCAGGCGACGGAGCTGTTGTCAACACCGGGCAGGGCAATGCTGGTGTCTTCCGTGAAGGAGGTGCCGTTGTTTAGGTAGAGTTTGGCGATTCCACCCGAAGCCGTGGAGCCCGTCAGCAGGAAATCTGGCTTGCCGTCGCCATTGTAGTCTGCCCAGGCGACGGAGCCTGCGCCAACACCGGGCAGGGCAATGCTGGTATCTGCCGTGAAGGAGGTGCCGGTGTTTAGGTAGAGTGTGGCGATTGCCCCTGAAGTCGAGCCGCCCGAGAGCAGGAAATCTCGCAAGCTATCGCCATTGTAGTCTGCCCAGGCTGTGGAGCCTGCGATAACACCGGGCAGTGCAATGCTGGTATCTTCCGTGAAAGAGGTGCCGGTGTTTTTGTAGAGTTTGGCGATGGGCTGCGTACCCGTGTCGCCCGAGAGCAGGAAATCTGGCTTACCGTCGCCATTGTAGTCTGCCCAGGCGACGGAGCTGTAGGCAACACCGGGCAGTGCAATGCTGGTGTCTTCTGTGAAGGAGGTGCCGGTGTTTTTGTAGAGTTTGGCGATTGCCCCTGAAGTCGAGTTGCCCGCGAGCAGTAAATCTGGGAAGCCATCCAGATTGTAGTCTGCCCAGGCGACGGAGTTGCTAGCAACACCGGGCAGGGAAATGCTGGTGTCTTCTGTGAAGGAGGTTGCCAAGATGGCTGGATAGGCGCGTCGGGCTTTTGGTTGAATGGCGAGGGGGGAAAGGATTTTCCCAATTCGCGCTTCTAGCTTCCAGTTGCCTCCCTTTTCTGGGTTGCCTGTGGGGGTGGCAGAAGCGGCGATATTGGCTCCCGTTAGTCGGCTGAGTTGTTCGATAAATGCTTTGCCGGTTGGGCTCTTCGCGACGCTACATCCATAGAGAAGGATGTCGGCGTTGGGGGCGAGGGCGGTTTGCCACTGTTGCAGGTGGGGGCGGTATTTTTCCAGGTTTTCGGCGTTGAGGGTACTATTTCCCAGTTGCAGGTTGCCCGGGCTGCCGTGGCTGATGAGGTGGAGGGCGCTGATGTGGCGGTGTTGAGAGAGGATTTCTCCGATTTGCTCGATGCCGTCTCGCGACGTATCGAGTACGGCTAGTTGGGTGTCTGGGGTGACACCGCTAGCCAGCAATTCCCAATCGGTTACGCCTGCGTCGATGATGGCAAGTGTGGAGCCGGCGGCGCTAAAACGCGACAGGCTGGTGTTTTTTTCCTTACGGTGCGCTTGCATTTTAGTCTCTGTAATTAGATGCCTGAATTCGGGAACTGCACTTGAATTTTCGGATTCGCGCGCTGTTGCGCCCTGTCGCATTAGCGCCGCTTTTAATGGCTGATTCTCCTTTGCAATCAAACCTAGCTTTATCTTTCCCCGAACGTCAACTTTTTTTTCAGGCTTTAAAAAAGTTGACGGATGAGCTGAGGTGATGATAAAATTTTAAGCAGATTCTCTGAAAGTATTTTTGCTTAAATCGCGTTTGAATCACGAATTTCATTAATCCAGTTAAATATTTTTTGTGAAATTTTACTGATATCCCGTTCGGCAGCATCAATTACATGCACGAGCTTGCAGGAGCTAGCGGGAGGGGGGCGGGCACGGGGGCACCGCCCCTACGAAGAAAGTGGGTTTAAGTATTTTTTGGCTTGTCGCTGGGCTGCAGCTCTCGGAGTTTGTCGCTGGCGCGCTGGGAGCCGGCTTTATTGCCTTGCTCGTCGTACAGTTGCGCGGCTTTTTTCAAATCTGCGATCGCTTCTTGTTGTTCATCGCGAGCGGAGCGGGCAATCCCCCGATTGTAATAAGCGATCGCCAAGTTGGGATTCAGTTGAATAGCGCGGGTGTAATCTTCGATCGCGCCGTCTGAGTATCCTAGCGTATACCGAGCGAGCCCGCGATTGTTAAACGCATTGGCAGAATTGGGATTGAGGCGAATGGCTTGGTTAAAATCGGCGATCGCTCCTTGATAGTCTCCCAATTTAGCGCGGGCGAGTCCCCGATTGTAGTAGGCATTTTCCGAGTTGGGATTGCTCTGAACCGCGCGATTGTAATCCTCCATGCTGCCGAGCGTATCGCCCAAAACCGAATGAGAAAAACCGCGATTGATGTAGGCGTCTGTATAGTTGGGATTCAGCTCGATCGCGCGGGTGAAATCGCCGATCGCTCCTTGATAGTCTCCTTGCTGTTTTTTGTCAACGCCTCGGCGGTAAAATTCCTCAGCAGTGGTTGGCGAAGTAATTGCGGGTGTATCATCGCGCGATCGCAATAAACTAGCCCCGCTTGATATATTTTCACTCTCAGTTATGGGCGCTGCTGACAGCACCGGAGCGGTTGGCTGACTGGGGGGCTTTTCCGGTGGGGAATTAGAAGGGTTGGGAGAGGGCGGCGGTTCTTTTGGAGGGTTGGCTAAATAGGGATTCAATTGCAGCGCGCGGGCGTAATCTGCGCTGGCTTTTTGCGATTCTCCCAAAGCCGTATAGGCATTGCCCCGATTGAGGTAGGCGGGAGCTAAATCGGGATTGAGCGCGATCGCTTTGGTGTAGTCGGCAATCGCTTCTTGCTGAGAATCTTGCAAGCGGTGGAGATTGCCGCGATTGTAATAAGCTTCTGCTTGGTTTGGATTGAGCGCGATCGCTTGGGTATAGTCGGCAATGGCTCCCGAAAAATCTGCTAAATTGGAGCGAACGGCACCCCGGTTGATGTAGGCGTTTGCCAAATTGGGATTAATTTCAAGGGCTTTGGTATAGTCAGCGATCGCGCTCTCGAATTCTTGTAAGTTGCGGCGGGCATTGCCCCGGTTGAGGTAGGCATCTGCCAAATAGGGATTTAGCTGAATTGCCCGATTGTAATCCGCGATCGCTGCCTGGAAATCTTTCAAAAAATAGCGGGCATTGCCGCGATTCAGATAGCCCAGCGTCAAATTAGGATTTAAACGAAGGGCGCGATCGCAATCTTCCAGCCCGCCTTGAAAATCTTTTAACTCCAGGCGAGCTAGCCCCCGATTGAGGTAGCCTGCAGCTAAATTCGGATTCAACCGCAGGGCTTGAGTATAACTTTCAATGGCGGATTTGAAATCGCCGCGATTGGCATGTTCCAATCCCTGTTTGAAGAAATCCTCAGCCGTCATTTGAGCGAGGGAGGGGCTGGCAGGATACGCCTGAGCTTGTGCGGTCAGTGGCAGGGCGGTGGCGGTGATGATTCCGAAAAGAGCGATCGCGATTCGAGTGGGATTCATGGCTTTACTCTTGGGAAAGCAGCGGGGGGCATGACACGGATTCTAATGAGTAAAATGTTAGAGCAAGCAATTACTGCTGAAGCTTTCTAATTAATTGCTGTATTTGTTGGGATAAAGCGGGATTGTCTAGGGCGGCAAACAAATCGGACGCTTTCTGAAAATCCTCGATCGCTCCTGGCTTATCTCCCAAAGCAGAGCGGGCGTTGCCGCGATTGAGGTAGGCGAGAGGATTTTCGGGATCGAGTTCTATAGCGCGATCGTAATCCGCGATCGCTGCTTGATGATCTTGCTGCTTGGCGCGGGCATAACCGCGCTCGTTATAGGCATCTCCAAAGTTGGGATCGAGTTCGATCGCTTGCGTGAAATCTTCAATCGCTTCAGCGTATTTTTCCAATTCAATCTGGGCAAATCCCCGCTCGTAATAAGCCCTAGTCAGTTCAGGATTGAGTGCAATAACCCGCGTAAAATCCTCTACTGCTCCTGCAAAATCTTCCAATTCAATGCGGGCAAATCCCCGGTTGAAATAGGCGGCTAAATAGTCGGGATTTCGCGCGATCGCTTGGTTGAAATCTTCAATCGCACCTGCTAAATCTCTATTTTTAATTTTCTCCATTCCCTGCCTGTTGAAGTCCTCAGCACTGGTTTGAGCAATGAGGGCTTGCGGCGGTTGCGCCCAAACAGCGGGGGCGACTCCACCCAGAGCGGCACTGATTCCTAAAATGGCGACAGTTCTGAAAATGGGTTTCATAATTTTAAGAAAGTTCAGGAGGGGTTATTTTTGTAACCGCAAAGGTGCAAAGGGCGCAGAGGAAGGAAAAGATAAAAGCTCGTTTCCGGGCGCGGAAGCTTTTGCCTCTGGGAAAAGCTCGTAAACGCCTGCCGAGAGGCTCTGCCTCCAGAAAGATTATGGCTGCTGCTCGATTTTTTTGAGGGCATTCATCACTTGTTGGTAGAAAGCCATATTTCTAAATTGAGAAGATAGTTTAGCAGCTTCTTGTAAATCCGCGATCGCGCCTGGGATGTCGCCCTGTCGAGAGCGGGCGATCGCGCGCGCGTAAACTCCGTGTTCGTCTTTGGTATAAATATCGCTGTTTTGCTCGTCGAGGCGCAGGGCGCTCTCGAAATCTGCGAGGGCAAGCGATTCTTCTCCCATGTCATAACGGGCATTGCCGCGCGCGTAATAAGCGGGGGTAAAATTGGCGTCGCGTTGCAGCGACTCGGTTAAATCTGCGATCGCGTCACTGTAATTGCCGAGCAAATAGTTTAGAACTCCTTTGTTGTAATAGTTTGTAGCCGAGGGCTTCAGGCGGACGAGTTCTGTAAAATCTTCTAAAGCTCCTTGATTGTCACCTTGATAGGAGCGAAAACTCGCCCTATAATAATAGACGTCCGCAAAGTCTGGATTGTTCCGAATGATTTGCGTGAAATCCTCGATCGCACCCTGATGGTCCCCTTGTCCGAAAAAGCGGGCATTTCCCCGATACCAATAGGCGTTTTTTAAATCGGGGTTGCAGCGAATCGCCTGGGTATAATAGTCAATGGCTCCTTGCCAATTTTGCTGCCTGTAGCAGATGTTAGCCAATTCGTAATAGAGTTCGGCAAAAATGGAATTTCTGGAAATTCCCTCACCCACGTCCGAAAGCGCCCCGAAAATGTCTCCTTGCTCGAACTTAGCGGCTGCCCGGTTGAAAAATTCCTCAGCATTCATCGAATGGTCACTCCCGTTCAGGCGAACTTATCAGTTTTTATGATAGCATTTTAAGAGGGGAAGAGGAGGCGATCGCGCTATGCCTTCTGCTGCAATTGTTCTCTCACCCAGGCTCGAAAGGCTCTGATTGTTGCACTTCTGCCTGAAGTTTTACTCTGTTCTACAGACCGATAAATTATTTCAGTAATGGCGAATTTTGGGAAAATGTTGCTGAGATTCGACTGAATATATTTACCTTCTTGCAGCAGGTAAATTCTCAGCCTTATACCGTCGTATATCCAAAGCTCCGGAACGCCCAAACCCTCACAAGCCTCGAACCCTGTTTTGCTGGTAATATCTACTTCAATCGCCAAATCTGGCGGAGGGTCTTGATTTAAGTCTAGCTCCATTTTGCCTCTGACAGCAGGCTCATTCTGGATGTAGAAACTGTCGTCGGGCTCTACCCCTTGCAGTATATCTTGACGTTTGAAGGTTGTAGAAGCATAACACTCGCAGTCAATTTCGAGTTCTTCTAGCAAGGCATTCACTAAATAACCAATTATGGATTTAGCTCTTTCGTGTTTTGGCAGTGGCATCCTGATTTCCAATGTTCCTTTGTAATAGGTCAGTCGAGCGGCGCGGTTTTCTCCGAGAACCTCTAGTATCGTTTCAAACATCTCCCAACTGATGCCTGTTAATTGAACTCGCTGTCCTGGCGGGACTTGCAGTTGTTGTAGCTCAAAGGTGACAGGTTTTGTTTCAACTTTCATGGGACGGGTGGCGGCTGAATTAATTTAATTTATCTATTCTAGCACGAAAATATAGAGGCCGTTCCGATCGCGAGAAAGCCGGTTTCTGGGAGAGCAGCAGGCGATTTGACCGAGAAACCGGATTTCTAGAAGTCGCTAGTTAGCCAACCGCGACAAAGCGATCGCTGCGCGCTACCGTCTTACTCGCGGCTAAAACTTCCTGACGCGCCCAATTATCGGCAGCCAAAATATCCTCTAAAGATGGATTTTGACGGTTATCAGCGACGTGGCGATCGCACGCACGCTCTATCAATCGCGGAATATCCAAAAACTCTATTTTTTCATCCAAAAATAGCGCGACTGCCTGTTCGTTTGCCGCATTCAATACCGCTGGCATCGAACCGCCCGCGCGACCTGCTGCATACGCCAATTTCATGCAGGGATATTTGTGATGGTCGGGTTCGCGGAAGGTCAAATTGCCGGCTTTTACCAAATCCAGCCGCTCCCAATCGGTATAAATTCGCTCCGGCCACGACAACGCATAAAGCAGCGGCAAGCGCATGTCAGGCCAGCCCAATTGTGCTAAAACTGAAGTATCTTGCAGTTCAATTAAAGAGTGAATAATGCTCTGAGGGTGGATGACGATTTCGATGTCGTCGTAATCCATCCCGAATAAGAAGTGAGCTTCAATCACTTCTAAACCCTTATTCATCAGCGTCGCAGAATCGACGGTAATTTTGCGCCCCATCGACCAGTTGGGATGTTTCAGCGCGTCCGCGACTTTCACTTCCGATAACTTTTCTACCGGCCAGTCTCGGAAGGCACCGCCAGACGCCGTGAGCAGAATCCGCCGCAATCCGCCCGCCGGCACGCCCTGGAGGCACTGAAAAATCGCCGAGTGTTCTGAGTCAGCGGGCAGCAGTTTCACCCCGTGTTTTTCCACGAGGGGGTTGACAACCGGGCCGCCAGCAATTAGAGTCTCCTTGTTGGCAAGGGCGATATCTTTGCCGGCTTCAATGGCGGCAATCGTGGGCAGCAACCCCGCACAGCCGACGATGCCGGTAACGACGGCTTCTGCGTCGCCGTAGCGGGCCACTTCGATAACCCCCGCTTCTCCGGCGAGGAGTATCGGTTGGGGGTCGAGATCGGCGATCGCAGCTCGCAACTCGGGTAATTTTTCCGCATTAGAGATCGCCACGATTTCCGGGCGGAACTGCCGCACCTGCTGCGCCAACAGGGCCACATTGTTTCCCGCCGCCAACCCCACCAGCCGAAATTGCTCGGGGTATTGCGCCACGATATCTAATGTCTGCGTCCCGATAGAACCTGTAGAACCGAGTAGAGTAATCGCTTTCACAATTGTTTAAGATTTAGGGGCACTTCCACTATAAACAAGTTGGCGATCGCTAATCTCATAAGTGCTGAGTGCTGAGTGCTGAGTGCTGAGTGGGGAGCGTTGAGTGCTGAGTAGGAGAAGCGCGAGAAAGTGAGAAAGTCACTCGTTCTCTGGCTCTGGCAGGGTAGGGTGCCGGAGTAGGAGGCTCTGCCTCCCCTGTCTCAAACCTCGGACAAATTAATGACACAAAAGCTTATGATGAGTTGACAGCAAGGAATCGATTCCCTGCAGGCAACACGAGACATAGAAGAATCACAGCCTTGAGCAAAAATATCCGCAGCTTCATCTTGACAAATCTCAAGCTTAATGCTGTTGCTTGGATGACCGGCACGGCTGCCTTGATTTTTTTCGCGTGCAGCAGTTGGCGACACGCCTTGTTTCAATCGGGAGCGTTCGATCTGGGTATTTTTCACCAAGCGGTTTACCTGATTTCTGTCGGTCAGCAGCCGATTTCCTCGTTCACCGGCTTTCACATTCTCGGCGATCACGCGGCGTGGATTCTCTATCCGCTGGCGTTGCTGTACAAAATTTCTCCCAACGTCCACTGGCTGTTTGCCGTGCAAGCAGCGGCGCTGGCACTGGGTGCTTTGCCCGCATGGCATCTGGCGCGTGCGGCGCGTTTGTCAGAATCAACAGCGGCAACCGTTGCAGCCATTTACCTGCTTTACCCGCTGGTCTTTAACTTAAATTTGTTCGATTTTCACCCGGAAGTTATCGCGCTGCCCTCTATCCTAGGAGCAATTTTAGCGGCGAGGCTGAATAAAATCGGCTGGTTTTGTGGGGCGATCGCTCTAATTTTAGGCTGCAAGGCAGTATTGGCGCTGACTGTCGCGGCGATGGGAATCTGGCTGCTATTTTTCGAGAAAAAACGCGCCTGCGGGATAATAGCCCTTTTCGCCGGCGTCGCTTGGTTCCTGATTGCCACTCAAGCCATTATCCCCTTTTTCGGCGGCGAAGTCGCTTCCGTCAGCCGCCACCTCCCGCGTTACACCTATCTGGGCAACTCTTTCCCAGAAATAGCGAGAAATCTGCTGCTGCAACCCCAGCTAGTATTGGGAAAAATCTTTTCCCTCGCCACCCTCGAATATCTCCTATTGCTCACAGCCCCGCTGATTTGGCTGCTTTCCCCCCGACATCTGGCAGCTTTGACGGGCGCAATTCCCACCCTGGCTCTAAACATTCTCTCCGAAACTGCCACCCAGCGCAATTTAGTGCAGCAATATTCACTGCCAATCTTGCCATTTTTGCTGGTGGCTGCGATCGCCTGCCTTTCCCAGTGCCCAGACACTTTTCTCTTCCCTCTGTTCGATCTGCGTCCTCTGCGGTTCGTCAAAAAACCCTTTCTTTCCACCAAAAACATAAATTACTTTCTAGTTGTGTGGTCGTTCATTGCTTTCCTAGCACTGGCTAAATACGGTTACTTTGCTTCAAACTATTTGAAATCGCTGGATAATTGGCAAGCGACGCGGGAGGCGATCGCGCGGGTAACAACCAAAGGGAGCGTGCTCACCACCCACGAAATCGCCCCGCACCTGTCAGCGCGATCGCTGATAAAATTTACCGATGCCAGTTCGCCGCCAAACTTAGCCGAATTCGAGTCCATTTTGTTAAATGTCCGCCATCCTGGCTGGCTGAGTACGCCGGAATTTTCCGCTAGCTTAGTCGAGCAACTGAAAAATACTCCGCAGTTTCAACTCGCCTATCAGCGCGATGGCGTTTATTTGTTTGTGAAATAGTTGGGAATTGGGAATTGGGAATTGGGCATTGGGAATTGGGCTTATGGCATTGTGAATTGGGAATTGGGAATTGGGAATTGGGAATCGGTTAATTGGGAATTGGGAATTGGGAATTGGGAATTGGGGATTGGTTAATTTCTATTCATTATTATTCACTATGCCATAAGCCCCATACCCCATGCCCCATGCCCGATGCCCGATGCGCAATGCCCCATGCGCAATGCCCCATTACCGCATTTTTTTGCACTTGATGGTAAAATAGAAACTAGCGCCGCGATCGACTGCTGCCGATGCCCAAATTTCACCCCCGTGTCGGTGGATAATGCGCTGTACCGTCGCCAAACCAACCCCGGTGCCTTCAAATTCACTTTGCCCGTGCAGGCGATGGAAAGCAACAAATAATTTTTCGGCATCTGCCATAGAAAAGCCGGCTCCGTTGTCGCGCACGAAGAAGACAGGAGACGGCGAATCGACAGACGACAAAACGCCAAATTCTATGCGTGCGAGTTGTTTTTTTCGCGTGTATTTCCAGGCATTGCCCAGCAGGTTTTCTAGGGCGATTTGCAACAAACGTTCGTCCCCAAACGTCACGGCACCTCGGACGACGTGCAACTCGATATGACGCTGCGGTTCTGCTTGCTGAAACTGCGCGATAATTTTTTGCACGAGGGCGCTCAAGTCTACTTTTTCTACTTTCATCTCTCTTTTTGTGACGCTTGCCAGATGCAGTAAATCTTCGATCAGGTGCCCCATTCGCTTGCAAGCTCCGCGCATAAGCTGCATGTAATGCTGACCTTTTTCGTCTATTTTGTCTGCGTATTTTTGCTGCAGTACCCAGCTAAAGCCGTCGATAATTGACAGGGGGTTTCGCAAGTCGTGAGAGACGGAATAGTTGAAAGCTTCTAGTTCTTTATTCGCGACTTCCAGTTCTAAAGCGCGACGCTTCAAATCGTCGTGCAGCTTGCGAATTTCTGCCTCGGAGCGCTGGCGATCGCTCCGATCGTGCATAAATTTCGCAAAGCCGCGCAACTGTCCGCTTTCATCGCGCAGAGCGGTGAGGGTGACAGCAGCCCAAAACTGCGAACCGTCTTTGCGCCACCGCCAATTTTCCTCTTGAAGCTGCCCTTCACTCGCGGCTATGTGCAACTGTCTTTCCGGCTTGTTCGCTTCCATATCTCCCGGCAGGTAAAAACAGCGGAAATTTTCGCCGACGATTTCATCAGCTCGATATCCCGTCATGCGTTCGGCTCCCTGATTCCAATTGATGACAGTCCCGTTGGGAGAGAGGGTAAAAATCGCATAATCTTTTCCCGAATCTACCAGCAATCGGAAGCGTTCTTCGCTGTCTCTGAGCGCTTCTAAAGTAGACTTGCGTTCGATCGCGTAGCGAATGGCGCGGACGAGCAGTTGACTGTCTATCTGCCCTTTGACGAGATAATCCTGCGCGCCTTTGCGAATAGCTTCAACCGCTAATTCTTCATTATTCAAAGCAGTCAGCACGACAATCGGCACTGTCGGGGCATGGTTTTGCACCTGGATCAGCGTATCCAGTCCGCGAGTGTCTGGCAGGGAGAGATCGAGTAAAATAATGTCAAAGTAGCTTTGCTCTAACTGTCCGATCGCGCTGCTGAGTCGATTCACCGAAACCAGCTCGAAGTGAACTGTTTTTGCTCCCGAGAGCAACTCTTCTATCATTATCGCGTCGGTGCGGCTGTCTTCTACAACAAGAAGGCGAATGAGTTTAGAATCCATCAGCAGGCTGTCACGAAAGCGAATTGGCGAGGAGAGCCTCCAACTGGGAGCATCCCATTTTTGGAGTGCGAACGTCTCGTTCGCTCTTGGATCGATCGGGAGCGAGACGCTCCCACTTCTGAAAAACGGTGTTTTTACAAAAACGGGATGCTCCCCCTCCAACTTTTGTAGGGGCTTGCGAAGAAAGCGCGTAAGAGTCTGCTGCCAACTGACAGATTATCGACGCTTTCTTCGCAAGCCCTTACAGACATCGAGAAGCTCCTGTTGGCGAGGCAGCGGTGAAGGCACGAGCAGCCCCCACCCTTAAGGCGATCGCTTGCGGACGTCCTCACCAGATCCGAGAAAAAAACCGGGTTCTGTCAAAAACCGGGTTTTTCTGAGCTGAGAAGTTTAGATTTATTTTACCCGACTGGGGAACTAGCGAATCATACTTTGGAGAGACGTTTGTAAATCTTTCGTCAAAGTGGCAACAGCAGAGCGGCGGCTGCTTTTATAAGCATTCCAGCGATCGCTAACCGAAATCGGCTCCCCGACTGTCATCTGCACCCGCTGCTTGCCCAGTTTCGGACGTCCAAAGGGATTGCCCCCCTTAATGCGCGTCATCACGTCTGACAGCAGCAGCGTCGTCTCGGCGAATCGCTCCACAGTCTGTTTTTCCTGAACATAGCGACCAGTCACAGCCACAAAGCTCTCTACTAACCGCATGTGCCACATGCGCAAACTCGCCTCTTCTGCAATCCGATCCGCCAGCCCGCGCTCTAGGGGAGAAAGTGCCTCAATATCTTTGATATCTTCTCGATAAATTCGCTCCCAGCCTGCTTGCTCCAAGCGCCTGCAGCGATCGATCACCGAGCCCTTGGGCTGCAAGTCAAAATATTCTTCGGCTACGCGCAAAGCGACATCTAACAGCGCCGAAAGTCGCGTCGCCAAATCTGCACCATCGGGGGTTGGGGGGAACTTTTGGTGATAGAATTGGGTGTAAAATTCCTCCATCACGACGAGAACGTGCCCGCCCAATCGAATCAAGCGGCGGTAGAGAGAGTGATAGACTTTGCGTTTCGATTCTTCCGTTAGATTGGTTAATTCGGGCGTTTCCTGCTCTAAAGGCGGCAGCCCGCTATCGGCTTCTAACTGAGTCAAGAGGTTTTCAACAGCTTCCCAAGGCTCCTCGACATAATAATACTGAATGCCCATCGGCACGACGAGAACCTGTTCGGAGCGTCCTTCTTTGAGCAAATCCTCGACGCACCAGAAAGCCAGTTGAGAAATACCGGGTTCGAGGGGGCTGACAATTTCATTGTGCCCGTTGGTTGCGCCTTCGGGAGCGGCGGCGAGGGGAAAGCGCCCGGTAGAAAATAATTCGCGAGCCGATCGCAACCCGACGCGATCGACTTTGCCCCGCACGATGGGAGTGCCGCCGAGTTGGGAATAGAGCCAGCCAACGCGATCGCCCGCCCAAAGGGGAATGCCGCGATCGTAAATCGGGTGAAAGTGCGTCGGAGATTGCAGGGAAATACCCTGCTGTTTTGCGACGCGCGGCAACTGACGCCAAACCAAATCCCCCAGACAGTAGGGATCGTCAGTATTGGGATGGCGAAACGCCATCAAAAAGCGAATTTTTCCTTCTTGAAATTGGCGGTAGAGTTCCACCAAGCGATCGACGTTATCTGCTTGAATGTCCGTAATCGTGGTGCGGAATTTCAGCCACATCGGCAAGCCCTGCTGGCAAACTTTCCACAGTAGGGGGTTGAAAGCGGGGGGAATAAATTCTAAAGCGGGTTGAGCTTGAGTAATGGTAGCGGGCATGGTTGAATGAGATTGTTATAGTAGATTTATCGGCGAGTCGGGCGGGGTAAGGGAGAAAAAGAGCGATCGCAGGCCCCTTCACTGACGAGAGCGTGGCCAATATGCTATGCTAGAGTGCGAAAAGGCTAGATATATTACCCTAGCATGGATACCCCAACTCAAGCCAGAGGCGGGATCGCACTCCGCGAGGGTTTCGTCCCCCATTCTTTAGTAGAACAACTGCTCCGAGGCAGGCGATCGCGGTTTCTCTTGTCTCGATCGCGTCAATTACAGCGATCGCCTGACGGGGGAAGCAATTCGGCGTATCGTCATACCCTGCTCATTTCCGATGACAACCGATAACAGCACCAACTAGAAAGTTCGGAACTCTTAGCAAATATGCTTGGAAAAGAGGAGAAAAGAAATATGTATATATCGCTGCCACAAGAACAGGAACAATTCATCCAAAAGCAACTGACAAAAGGCAGATACTCGAACGCTGACGACGTGATTCGAGAAGCCCTAAAATTGTTAGAACGCCAGAGCCTAGAAGATGAAAAGCGGGTCGAAGAACTGCGCCAAAAGATTGCCAGCGGCACCGAGCAAATCGCCAGAGGACAAGTCACTGAAGGAGAGGTTGTCTTTGACAGGTTGCGGGAAAAAATTCGCTCGATATCTCAGGAGCAGCCGTGAGCACTTACTCTTTTTCCGACGACGCCGTTCGAGACTTAGACGACATTTGCGAATATGTGGCTCGCGGCAACCCCAATGCAGCTATGAGGCTGTTTGATGCTATTCGCGAAAAATGTAAACTTGTCGCAGGGTTCCCCAATATGGGGAAAAAATACGAGAGGCTCTCTCCGGGCTTGCGGGGGTTCATTGTTGATGATTACATCATTTTTTATTACCCCAGTGCGGATGGCATCACCGTCGTTCGCGTTGCCAGTGGATACCGGGATTTAGAATCCCTATTCGAGAGTACAGATGACGACTGACGCAAAAGTAATTGTGTAATGAGTTACTTACGCAATTGCTTTTGGGAGCATCCCGATGCCTGTGAATACGCCTGTAGGGGCGCTTCGCGAAGCGCCCCTACAGGCGTGGGTTTAAACCCACGCCTGTAGGGGCTGGGTTTCTGGAAAAGCTCTAGTTCCGATATCGAAGAGCGATCGCCAAAGCAACTAGGACGACGGCAGCAGACGCGCAACCGCCACGCGAAAACCGCAGTAACTGCTCCTGCTGCCCTCAGAATCCCCGTTGCGGTAGGCACTGCGGCATCTAACCGCAAAGTAGTACCACGAACCCCCACGCTGCACTCGGCACTCTTTGTCTCCGCCCGACTCCCAAGCACTGCCATCACCGGGCGCTTCATTATAGTTGCCGTGCCAGACATCCTGGCACCACTCCCAGACATTCCCGTGCATGTCATAAAGTCCAAAGGCATTGGGCGGAAAAGTCCCTACATCAGTTGTTTGCTTGCGGTAAAGTCCTTTGGATGCCCCCGCGTAGGGACTGTTTCCGTCATAGTTGACTAAATCCGGCGTGATGGTTTCGCCAAAATGAAACGGCGTTGTCGTTCCGGCGCGGCAGGCATATTCCCACTCCGCCTCGCTGGGCAGGCGGTAAGTGTTGCCGGTTTTTTGGGAAAGTCGCTGGCAAAACGCGACGGCATCATCCCACGAGACATTTTCTACAGGGCGTTTGGCACCTTTGAAACTAGAAGGGTTATTTCCCATCACCGCTTGCCACTGTTCTTGAGTAATGGGATATTTGCCCAGAAAGAAAGGTGGGATGCTGACTGAGTGCTGGGGCTGTTCCAAACTATTCTCTGCAGAACCCATCTGGAAGGTGCCGCCGGGAATGTAAACCATCTCCAAGTTTACTCCGCCGCCCAAATCTGCCATTTTCTGCTGCGCTTTGCCCGGTTGGCGATTAATTTCTTTCCCGCTGCCATTGACTGTGACAATCTCAAAGTGGAATTCTCGCCCTTTCGCTTCCTCTTCAGCTTGGCGGCGTTCGGCTTCTTCTCGCTGCTGGCGCTTTTTCTCTTCCCACACGCCTTGTGCCACGTCGCGGCTGTGGGCGACTCCCGGCAAATTCGGGTTGAGGCTGAGGGCTTGGTTGTAATCGGCTATGGCTTGTTCGTACTCGCCCAACTTGTAATAGGCATTGGCGCGATTGTGATAAGCACTGGCATTTTTGGGCGCGAGCTGCAAAACTTGGGTGCAATCTTCAATCGTCGATCGATACTGCCCCAATTTAAAATGAGCGATTCCTCGGTTGTAATAAGCTTTGGCTAAATTGGGGTTGAGTTGAATGGCTTGGGTAAAGTCAACAAGGGCGGCAGAATATTTTTTCTCTTGGCAGCGCTGAATGCCCCGATTGTAACAGCAGTCAACGACGCTAAACTGGCGATTTTTCCCCACAGCCGCCAAACAGCGATTCAGCCTTTCGGCATATTCCACGTCGTCGGCAGTCAGAGATGACTCTACCGCATCTAATACTTGCTGATTTTCTTCCGGCACCGACATGCTCCGCTGTGACAGCCAAGCTTTCGCGGATGCAAAGATTTGCGCTTCTGTCCACTGTTTTCTCGGCAAGCTGAGGAGACTTTCGGCTAAATCCAAGCGCATTTCAGGAATCCAGCCCGATTCATCTCGCGCGATCGCAGTGTAGAGCGTTTCGCAAAACCCTACCACAATTTCGACTAACTTCTCCTGTTCCTCTGCGGGCAAATCTTCCAGCAAGTCAGGCAAGAGTTGCGGCAGCAGGGGCGGCTTGCGGGCTTCCGGGGGAACGTGCACTAAAAAGTATTCGTCGGCGAGCAGCCCCGCAACGATACAGTGACAGATGCCGATAAACTGGCGCAATTGGTTGTAATCATTTTCATGGATGCTGTAGGGGCGATCGATTTCGGTGGGATCGTCGCCCTCTTCCAAACACAAGCGCTCATTTTCGACAATTTGCAGATTTCTCAGATACCGCTTGACAGTTTCCATGCCATAGCGATTGTCAAAATCTTCGACTGCCTTACCCTGCGCGACGTGCGCGTCTCGCCTTTCTTTCCACCGCAGCGCGCGGTTTTTTGCAAAGTCGAAAAGCACCTCCCGCCAAGGCAGCATCGTAATCGCTGACTTGTAGCGATAAGTTGCCCAATTCAAGCCCCAGTAACCGAAACGGAGATTGAAGAAATCGCCTTCAGCCGCCGATTCTAAAATGAGCGTCGGTTCAGTTTTCAACCCGCGAAACATGGATTTAGCCGCAGCTTGACTGTGGAAAAATTTACTCGTCCACGCTCCCGAAAGAAACTCAATCGGGCGGTATTGCCCGTTATACTGTTCAAAGAAGTGCTGCAGGTAAGCTCCCAAACTTTCTTCCATATCGGGAAAGCCTTTGGCGGCATCGCTGCCCTCGCCGGAGCGATCGAACCGCAGGGTAGGAGGAGAGAGAAAAACGCGCAGGGGAATGGGAGTTTGATAGGGATTCGAGTGGAGAATATCCTCAGCAATCAACCAGATAGGCGAGTTATTCTGGCGTTTTTGCTCGTGAATAACTTCTAAAGCAGTTTGCCTGTCATAAATCCTCAGTTCGCGGGCGAGTTCGGCATCGATCGCTTTCAGTTGCAGTTGCAGTTCTTTTTGCTGCTCCACGCACCATTTCTGAAGATTCGATCGGAATATTTCCAATTGCACTTGGTGTTCGCGGTTCAATTTGCCCTCATTGGCTTGAAACTCGCGATTCAGCCGTGCCAGTTCCGATTGCATCTCCACATTCAGGCGGGCGAGTTTTTCTTGATGTTCGCGTATTTTATTCCTTTCCTCTGCTTGAAATTGGCGGGTTAGCAAACCTTCATTGGCTTGAAAATCGCGCGTCAACCTTGCCAATTCCGACTGCAAAGAACGGTTTAAATCGCATTGTTCTGCTTGAAAATCAAGATTCGCTTGCCGCTGCAATTCTTGCAAAGCTAATTCTTCTTTGCGGAGATGTTGGCGGCTGGCTTCGATTTGCTTGTACGTTTCGGTGGTTAATTCCGCGTTGTAAATGAAGGCTTCGGCTTCTCTATCAACTTGGTAGATGTGGGGAGCAAATACGGCTTTCACTCCATCCCAAACGTGACTCCAAAATCCTTTTTTTCCGGGTAAGGCTTTCGTCATAGGTTTGTTTCCATGCGATCGAGTTGGCTTGGGTAATGCTGAAGCTCAACCCCAGCTACCATCTTACTACCGCGCGCGCTCCTATGGAAAGCATTTCTACACATATATTTACAAACTTGAGAGAGTTGCGATCGCCTATAAGGCTGTGACGGCTGGAAACCCGGCTTCTTCAAGAAGCCGGGTTTCTGAGGGTTCGCGACTCAAATAAAAACACTATAGATATCCTCCCCATCCCCCAATCCCCTAATCTCGGCAACGCTTCAATCAACCCTTTACAACTCCAGCTTGAAAAATTTGCTCTGCCGTTAAATTCAAACTGGGGAACGCTGGCGATTCAATGAGATTATTGCCCTGAAATAGGCTGACTTGGTATTCCCCGTCAACCAGTTGATAAATCGAGAGAGTCGGTTGTTTGGGATTGCCGATAAATCGACTGCCGCCCAAGCCAAGATAGTCAACTATCCAGTATTCGGGAATGCCCATCTCTTCATAATCGCCAGCTTTTTTGATGTAGTCATCGCGCCAATTCGTGCTGACGACTTCGACAATGAGACGGGCTGACGAACCCATTGTAATAATCGATTCTTTTTCCCAGCGCGGCTCGTTGGCGACTGCTTGACTGTCTAATACGATGATATCTGGCTCGTAGCCAGAATTTTCGCTCAAAGTTTTGACTATAGATTCGCGCGGAACAAAACAGTTTAATTCTTGATTGTCAATCGCAACATTTAGCCGGTAGCTTAGAAACCCAGCTATTTTTGAATGTTTTCCGGTTGGTTTGGGCATCTCGACAATGACTCCCCTGTGCAATTCATAGCGGTGTTCCGAGTTTTCTGGATACCAGGCGATGAACTCGTCAAATGTTACTGGTTTCGGGATAGCTTGTGTCATGGCAACTTCTTCAGGTTCAGGGCTAGTTATCATTTTAACTCAACAACCCACCACAGACAACACGGATATAGTGTTTCTATCTGAGTCGCGAAACCTCAGAAACCCGGCTTCTTCAAGAAGCCGGGTTTCTAGCCGTCACAGCCGTTCAAAAATCAATTCGTTCTCGCGCTAGCCGCTTTACTCCCATTCTTGAAACTCAACCAGCCAATTTTGCACGAAAGAAACAATCTGCTCGCGTCGGGTTTCAAAGCTGGCAGCTATCCAGATAAAAGCACTGCCCACCAATAACCCGACAATCCATTTCATAAAGGAATATTCCTGACTGAGAATCACGAGCTGATTGATGGCATTGAGCAAAAACGCTACAGTTCCGATATACAGGAATGCCCGCACCCGCAGCGCCAATCCCGCAAAAATCGCAACAAGGCTGACAGCGCCCGATACAAACCAGTTGTGGGTAACTAATGCCACAAAGCAAATCGCGCTACTTCCCAATACGCGCAGCCAGTGTCTGGCTTCTTTCTGCTCTGCCTGCTTCAAGCCGGGATCGACTTGGGCGATGTAAAGCAGGGAGAGGGCGGGCGGCGCGATGTAAGCCAATACATCGGTGAGATTGATATCTTGGAACCAGCGCAGCAGCGCCCAATTGATGAAAAATAGGCTCAGATAGCTGTAGCGAATTTTTCGATCGAGTACCGCTAGGAAAATATAAAATGCAGCGGCAATCAGCAAACTCGCCGTGTTGGAAATATCCGCTGCATAGAGCGAGGCGGCGACTGGCAGGATGAGGGCAGTTTGCGTCCAGGGTCTTTTTGGCCACCCCCATTTTTCCCACGGCAAGGCGTAGAAGAAATAAGCGGCTACGGCTGCGATCGCGCCCGCCCAAGGCAGCAATAACGCGACGATTTTGAATTTCGTGGCGATAAAAGCGGCGATCGCAACTCCTTCTAAAATCCCCGCGTAAACCCAGGCTTCTGCCGCTTGAGGATCGGGATTTCGCCGCCCCTGCATGACGGCGTAGCGGGTTAAAAAGAAGCCCGCTCCCAATCCCACCAAGTCAGCGGATTTGATGGGATACGCGATCGCACTGCCTAGCGCAAAACTCCCTATTGCCCAGTGGAAGTGCGCGGCAAATTTCAACTCCTCTGCGCTCAGGTGCAGGTAAGTTTTCAGCCAGGGAGCCAGCAGGCGATAGGCATAAACAAAGCTGGTGGCAAGCGCCGCGATCGCAATTAATTCATCCCCTATCGCCAGCGATTCAATCCGATACCAGAGAATCTCAAACGCCGAAAGCGACACCCCAATCAGCGCCAGATAAACCAGGGGTTTGAATTCATCGCGCCGCCGCCCGACGCCAATTCCGATTAAGGCGAATCCCAATGTCGTTAAACCCGTCCAATTGGCAAAGGTGCCCCAGCGCAGCGCCGCCCCCAATCCGCCGTATAATAGCGGCATGACGTGCAAACTGCTGGCGATGTCGGCTCTCCCGCTCTTTCGCTGCCACCAATCGCCGATTAGCTGGGTGATTAGCCCGATCGCAATATTGGCGATCGCTAGATACAGTACAGACCGCCCGATAAAGCCCAGGGCTTCCGCTGCCAGCACTTCCAAACTCCACCCAAAACTGTACACTGCCCAGTTGTTTGGCTGCCGCCAGCCGCGCCCCGCGATCGCTCCCATTGTTATCGCCGTCGCGAGAAGAATTATTTCCGAGGGGTTGACAGATTCCCAATAAACTGATACTGAGTGGAGCGTCAAAACCGACAGCTCGACTGCGCACAGCGCGATCGCCCAGCCGTCGAGCGATCGGGCGTAAATATCCGCCAGCCGCTTTTCCCACCGCTTCAGCACAGCGCTCAGCAGCCACAACGCCGCTACCGTACCCGCACCCACGAGCACCCACCCCTCCGGCGACAGCGGCGCAAAACCGGGGATGCCCTCCCACAGCAGCGCAAACCAGAAACTCAGGGCAAAACCGATCGCGATCGCTGCCCCCATCAGACTCTGCAAATATCCGACATTGACGAACGTCACGGCGGTGGCGATACCCAAACTGATTAATCGGATTTCAGGGACGAAAAAGGTGAGGATCTGCCACGCGATCGCGCCGTCAATGCTAAACCAACCGGCTTCAGCGCGTCGAGGCGGCTGAGAAGCGAGGGCAACTCCGACGAGACTAATCGGAGCGATCGCCCAAACCATGCCCCACTGCGGGCGAAACAATGCAGGGTTATCGAAAGAAATTGCGTAATTGATTAACAGCAAAACGTAGCTGAGAGCGGCGAGAATTGAGCCGAGATTCCACGCACTTTCTCGCCAAATGAGTGCCGGGATTGGGGGATTGGGGGAGGTTGTTTGTTCTGGCTCGATGCCCGATGTCCGAATGGCAATAAACAACAGCCATTCTGCCAGCATCAGCCCTAACAAAAGAGTGGCCCAGATGCCGAGGTTGAGGGTGGGAAAAACCCAGCTAATTGTCGAGGTAATAGCGAGCAGCCCGGTGACGTGGGTGAGGTAAATGAGCGTTTCTTTCCCGCGCGATCGCTGTTTGACGAGAACGGCGAGGGTGAGGGTAGAGGCAATCAAATTCAGAGAGCGCATGGCGGGATTGAGCAAGCCGAGGGCGGTGAGAAATGCCCCGAAGAAGAGCGCCAAGCGATCGCCAAATTTAGCGAGTTCGGATTTGTCGCGGCGGTAGAGCCAATCATTGACGCAGAGCATGAAAATCAGGTAGGGAAACCACGTCAAACTCAGCAGAGTTCCCGGCGCATTTTGAGCGCGGGCGAGTTCCGTTCCCGTAGCGATCGCGTTAGCGCGAACTCCGGGAGGAATCAGCCGCCCGATTAACCAAACCATTTGCAAGCCAATGGCGTAAATCGCCGCTAAGTCAAATTTTTGCCAAAATCGCTGCAAGCGATCGGCGAACAGCCACACGCCCAAACCGCTGACTGCAAGCGCTTGAGCCGGTTGCGTTCCCACGGAAACCACCCAGCCGGATACTATCAAAATGCTGCCAATTTGCTCCCAGAGGGGGAATGCTGAGTGCTGAGTGCTGAGTGCTGAGTGCTGAGTGGGGGAGGGGGGGAATGAAAAGTGCTGAGTGCTGAGTGCTGAGTGCTGAGTGGGAGAGGAGAGGGGAATAGAATTATCTTTTCTGGAGAGCCAAGCAAATACCCACCCGCAAATTCCTACAGCCAAGCCGAGCTGCTCGACGGGGACGCCTTTGATAACAATTGCCCGAAATAACAAAATACCCAGGGCACAAGCGACGAGAGAAGCACTGATGAGCGCGTGCTTTTTCTGGCTGGTTTGAGCATTGGAATCGGGCTCGGTTGCGGGAACTCGCCGCCGGTATTGAAAAAATACGATCGCAGCCGTTCCCACGGTTGCCAAATAAGCGGCAATCAGGGGAAATCCGCGAAATTCCCAGCCCCAATGCAGGTAACTCAGTCCTAAAATATTAAATAGGGTCAGGCGAGAAGTATGAGGCTGAATTTTGAATGAAAGTGCGGTAATCGCCGTGAGCGCTAGGGAAGCGATCGCGACAGTCAGCCATTCCAGCGGGTTGTGCCACAAGCGAAACGCATCCATCGCCCAAAAATTCACCGGCACTAATAAGAGCGTGACAGTTTGCAAAGTCTGAGCGGTTAAAAGCAGGTTGGGCTGAAGCGCTGCCCACCAACTCACCCCCCAAAAAATTAACGTATATGCCAGCAACACTCCATATTGGGCAAAGGCGGGGATTCTCTCCCACTGACTGGCGGCGAGCAATCCCGACGACACCACAACCATGAAAACGCCCAAAAACAGCAGCCAGCGCACGCTCAGTTCTGCCATGAGCGACTGCACCGACTGGGCGAGGAATCCGGGGCTTTTTTGGGTGCGGGGTTTCGCCCTGGGTGCCTCGGTTTCATCCAGCCATTCTGGCGGCAGGGGGCGCTCCTCGCTCGCGGGCGCGGGGGGCGCGCTCTGTACAGGTTCGGGCAGGGGAGAGCACAGGGATTGCCGAGCGATTAGTCTGACTTGGGCGTCGGATATCAAACCCAGACGCAACAAGGCGTCTAAACCTTCTAACAACTCCGGCTGTGAAGCTCGGATGTTGAGTTCAATTTTAACGGAGCGATCGGGTGGCGGTGTCATAGACAGCCCTTTGAGAACGCGATAAGCCTATTTTGCCTGTTCTAACTCACGGGATTTGTTGCTGGCGATGCCACTTTTGCCAGTGACTTGCCGTACAATGTATACTTTTGTAACAGTAAGTTAAATTGCTCATTCTGCTGTCCCGCAGATCGGGGATGTCACTGATTCGATTGCACAGATGAATTCGCCGTTAATCCGTCTGATTCGTCATGTCTCAACCGACTTGTGGAGGGCCGCAGAATTGTCAGCCGGAGACGATCGAAAACCAATAAGGGAGGCTCTATGAGAAATTGGAAAGTGAAACGCTGTCCCAAATGCCGCGTCGTTCAAAATAAAAAAGTCGATGGCAGTATTGAGTGCCTTTTCTGCGGCGGAAGCGACTACTACGAAGACTGGTTTTTCCCCGATAGCGTCCCCCATCAAGCCGGGGATGGCTGCACTTGTCCTAAATGCGGGCAACTGTATCTGCCCTTAATGGCATCCTGTCTGAGCTGCGATGCGTAGGGCGAGGACTAAAGTCCTCACTACGAACAGCAAGAATAGTTAACCCTGAAAAATTCTTTTCTTTCCCGACTCTGCGCTCTGAAGCGTCTCTGTGGTTTAGGAAAATCACTCCTCATAAAAAAGCAAAAGCCCCACCTGACAGGGGTGAGGCTTAGAGGCGAAGTTCGCCGGCATTTACTCATGTAGCAGCTTGCTGAGCCGTTTGATAAATTAATTCTTGAAATTGAATCACGTCTTGACGGGGATCGGCGTAGCTGACGCGCACGTTCAGCCGTTCCCCCAATTCCACGAGGCGCGGGAAGCGCCAAGCCATTTCCAAGCCCAAATCTTCCAGCAAAATCAGTCCCAAATTGTCGTCTTCCCGCAGCCAGCGCAACATCAGCGCTTCCCAGACGCGATCGGGATTGCGGCGCAGGTATTCCAGCGCCCAGTAGCGATTGGTTTGGCGTTCTACTAAAGAGGCTTCTTTCACCGCCGTGCCGACACTGAGCATCACTTCTTGCAGCTCTTGGGTGGAAAAGGGCGGCGCGTCGCCGCGCAGGTGGGCTTTGATCTGGAAGTGAGCGATTAAGTCGGTGTAGCGGCGGATGGGAGACGTCACCTGCGCGTAGCTGTCCAAGCCCAAACTGGCGTGGCGGGCGGGAGTGGTGCTCATTTCGCTCTTGGGCATACAGCGGCGGATGGCACAGTCGCGCACTGGCCCTGGCGGCAGCAGCATTAATTCTTCTTCGGGGGGAAGTTCCGGCTGGGGCTGGTTGCGGAAGGGCAGGGGGAGGTTGTTTTCTTGACCGTAGCGAGCGGCGACTTCGCCAGCGAGGATCATCATTTCGGCCACCAGTTGCCGCGATCGCGAGTCTTCCATCACGTCGATGGAGATTTCGTCGCCGTAAACTTTGATTGCCGCTTCCGGCATGGAGATGCCGATCGCTCCTTGCGCGAAGCGGAACCCGTGCCGGCGTTTCGCCCACGTCGCGATCGCCTCGATTTCCGGTTCGGCAGAAATCCCCAGCTCCACCATCTCGTCTACATCCTCGTAAGTGAGGCGATAAGTCGGCTTGATGTAGGTCGGGTGGATGCTGTATTCTTGCACTGCCCCGGTGTCGTCGAGGACGACGGCAAAGCTGAGGGCGCAGCATTTTTGACCCTGACGCAAACTCATCGGGCCGGTTGCCAATTCCGCCGGAAACATCGGCACGATGCCGGTGGGCAGGTAGAGCGTCGTGGTGCGGCGTCTCGCTTCCATGTCCAACTCGTCCCCTGGCAAGAGCCAGCGGCTGGGATCGGCGATGTGAATCCACAATCGCTGCCGCCCGTCGTCCAGATATTCCAAACTCAGCCCGTCGTCAATCTCTTGGGTACTTTCATCGTCGATGGTGTACACCTTGAGATGGGTCAAGTCCAGACGGTTCGAGTCGGGATCGGGGGGGGGAGAAGTCAAACAGCTTTGCGCCACTTCCAGTACCTTCGTAGAAAAATGAGTCGGTATCTGACTGCGCAGGAGAAATAGATTCTCGTGAACAGACCACCTTCCTAAATCTACCAAAAGCTGAAAGGCTCCTTGCGCTGTTTCCGGACGTCCGAGGGCGGCAAGGGTTTCGATCGCCGGCGCGCGGTGCGTCGCTTCTTCTCCGAAGGCGGCAAATCGTTCTAGGGCGTCGAGGCGAACTTTGTCGCTATTTTGCCATTCGACCTCTTCCCCAGACAGCCGAGAGCGCAATCGCGCCGTAAATTCCTGCCATTCCTGCTGCCGCTGCTTTTCTACATTTTCTTTGTGTTTCAGTTCCGCGACCATTGTCGCGGAACGGGGCTCGTAGCGATCGCCCTTTTGCTTGAAATACAGCTTGTCTTCCGAGAGCAACAAGTAAGCCGCATAGCACTGAGCCGGCGTGTTGTCCGAAAACAGGAGCTGGGCCATTTCTGGCGGTTCGACGGCTTGCCCTTCCTCCGCCAGGAATTCCCACGCCACCTCCAAACTCGACGGATCTAAATAGGGTTCTATTTCCTGGCGAAACAGGGGAATTTCTGAGTATTTGTAGGTTTTTCCGGCGACTTCATAACTGATTTGCTTGGGCGGGATGCTGTGAGATTGGCCATTCTCGTCGATCGCGATCCAGTTCTTCTTACCATCTGGACGGTCTGCCACAGCGAGGCGTCGCTCTCCGTGCAGTCGAAATTCGATCAGCGTTCCCTTTTCCATATCCCAACTATTTTAGATTTTTGATTCTAGATTTTAGAGTGTCTTTTACTCTATTGAAAGCCGCAAAGCTCGCAAAGATTTCCGCCCTGGATGCCAGTAAGGGGGTTTGGCTGAAGTTTTTCAGTCGCGCGATCGCTCCTTTCAGCCAAACCCCCCTACCCAATTGACCGCCGCCCCCTTTTTTGCCCCCCAAATCCCCCCTTTCCCGAAGGACTGCCGGGGGGAAGAAAGCGATCGCGCCCTCACCGAGAGCAATCCCAAATCCGGGCATCCAAAATCAATTTATCCTTCTTGATTGATGAAGGGCAGCAAAGCCAGATACCGAGCCCGTTTGATGGCTTGGGTCATGTCTCGCTGTTGTTTGGCGGTCAGTCCTGTAATCCGACGTGGCAGAATTTTACCGCGCTCCGTGATAAACTTGCGCAGCAGTTCTACATCTTTGTAGTCGATCGGATCGTCTGGTTTAATCGGCGAAATGCGGCGACGGAAGTAACTCATAACGTGTTTGTCTGTTGTCTGTTGTCTGGTGAGAGTTTTGAGGTCAGTCAGATTCCGCGCGCTGCGGCTGTCCAATATCGGCGATCGCCCGTTTCAGGGCGCTTCAGCTCTAGGGCGAGCGCGGGGGCATCGCCCCTACCGAGTTTGGACACCTCTGGCGCGAGGCTGACTATTTAATTTCCTTGTGTACGGTGTGCTTGTTGCAGTAGGGGCAGAACTTTTTCAGTTCTAACCGAGCTGTGGTGTTGCGTCGGTTTTTGGTGGTGGTGTACCGGGAGACACCGGGGGTTCGCTTTGCCACGTTGGTGCGACACTCAGTGCATTCCAGGGTCAGAATAATACGGACACCCTTAGCCATAAGTTTACAAACTCAAGTTTGGGACAGAATAAGAGACAAACATCTATTGTTTCACAAAACGCCGCAACTGAGCAACCCATCTCTTGACTTTCAGATCCAGGGAGTAACCCCGGCGGGTGCTGACGACGACGGTACCGGCGACGCGATCGTGGAAGGCTTGCTGCCGCACCGGTTCAAAGTAGGCGATGCTGCAGTCTGCTGCTAAGGGCAGCAGCAGCATCAAGTATTGAGCGTGCATGGGATCGATTTTGGCAATGCCGACTAAGGCCAAAATCAGTCCCACTCCGGTCAGTGCTTCCCGTTTGGCTAGAGCGATCGCCTCTGGCGTTCTGCCGCTGCGTTCGTCCACGACTTTCATGTCGAACGCCCACCGCCCCAGACTCTGCCCCTGGGTTTTCAACACCACCAGCACCCGCAATCCCAGCCAAGCGAGTAAGTCGATAAAGAGATTGCCTCCGAATACAGAGCTAATCAGCCATAACGGGAGGATGTCAACGAGCAGGGCGCAGCCCCGCCGCCAGATCTGAACTTTGGGAAAACGGGGAGGAGGGGTTTCTGTCCACATGGGAGTCGGTGAATCGCGAGGGCCTACTTTATCTATATTGGCACTGGCGAGTGGCGAGTGGAGGAGAGTGCCTATTGCGTGGTGCTGAGTGCTCGATGCCTCGGCTGAGTGCTCGATGCCTCGGCTGAGTGCTCGATGCCTCGGCTGAGAGCGGGAGAGGGGGAGAGCGGGAGAGGGGGAGAGCGGGAGAGCGGGAGAGTGGGAGAGCGGGAGAGTGGGAGAGCAAGAGAAAGTCTCAATGCTATAAGTCCACTCAGCACCACGCAATAGGCACTTTTGACTCGGCGCTCTGCTCTTGACAAAATTATCCGAATATGTATCTAAAAACGAGCGATCGCGGCGTTTTTTGGAAGGAGCGAACAATAGCATTTAATTCATCCAATAAACCTTAAAAAATTTTGATATTTACAAGCCAAAATTTCCAGATAAAATTAATATTCATTTTACAAGTCAAGAAAAATTTTTAGAAGGCAAATTCTAGAAACCCGGCTTCTTCAAGAAGCCGGTTTTCTGACTCCTGCCCGGTTACATTTCTTTACCTCTATTTTCCGCTCAGCAGAAGCGTTCCGCGAACTTATCTCAGCCATTGCTGGCTTTTTTTAAGATGACACTTTCATATTTGTTAAGAAAGACAAGACGAATGTAGAGCTTCTTTAAGAATAAAGTATAAAAATATACAAAATGCCGAAAGCCTTACTAGAAGGTAGCTTGTCAAGATAGTTTGCAGAATGTTACAGATAAAATTGTATTTTTCGCTACAGAACTTTTCTGGCATAAGTTGACAATCAAAACTGTGATTTGCGGGAAGCAAAAAGGAAGGTAACATTGCTTAAAAAAATCTGGAAAACTTTATTATTTCTTCCGATCGCCTGGTGGGTATACAGCGCCCCGTGCTTCGCTCAATTTCTAGAGGGTGAAGAATCCGCAGAACAAGTGACAGAGGCGGTTGGTGTCGCGCAAAGCTCAATCGACGCAGTACAAGGCTCAATAACTGCAGTACAAAGCTCGCTCACTGCAGTACAAAGCTCAATCGAAGCCGCGCAAACCTCAATCGCCGCCGCGCAAACTTCAGCCGATACATCGTTTATGCTCGTCTGTTCAGCCCTGGTGTTACTGATGACACCGGGGCTGGCGTTTTTCTACGGCGGATTTGTTGCCAAACGCAACATTCTCAACACCCTGATGATGAGCTTTTTGCTCATGGGAGTTGTCGGCGTAACGTGGGTGCTGTGGGGGTATAGCCTCGCATTTGCCCCCGGCTTGCCCTTCATCGGCGGCTTGCAGTGGCTATTGCTAAATGGCGTCGGATTGGAGACAACGGGATATCTCGCCGGTTCGCAGCCAGACGCCGTGCAATCTTATGCCGGGACAATTCCGCACCTGGCATTTATGATGTATCAAGGCATGTTTGCGATTATCACCCCGGCGCTAATTTCTGGGGCGATTGTAGAGCGGGTAAGTTTCCGCGCCTACACCCTATTCGTACTCTTGTGGTCAACATTTATTTACTGTCCCGTTGCCCACATGGTGTGGGGAAAAGGCGGCTGGTTGGGAATCAATGGCGGCATCGGCGCGCTAGATTTTGCCGGCGGAATCGTCGTTCACATTACCTGTGCAGTTTCGGCATTAGTCGCAGCCTGGATGATCGGACCTCGTGCCAAATATCCGCACAATCTTTCAGCACCCCATAACGTCCCGTTTATCCTTTTGGGAGCTGGTTTGCTGTGGTTTGGCTGGTTTGGATTTAATGCCGGCAGTGCCCTCGCAGCAAATGGCGTGGCAACCTACGCTTTCATCAATACGAATACTGGAGCGGCAGCAGGAACGGTGACTTGGCTGCTTCTGGAAACATTTTTGCGCGGCAAACCGACGGCAGTCGGTGCCGCATCGGGAGCGATCGCCGGTTTGGCAGGAATTACCCCCGCCGCTGGTTTTGTCGAGCCGCAAGCAGCCCTGTTGATAGGCAGTTTTATTTCCCTGTGCTGCTTCTATGCGATTAGCTTGAAAGCAAAACTCAAGTTTGACGACTCCTTGGATACCTTCCCGGTTCACGGCGTTGCCGGGACGATTGGCGCGCTCCTTACCGGGATTTTTGCCACGACAAAAGTCAATTCCGGCGGAGCAGATGGGTTGCTGCACGGCAATCCCAAACTCTTCTTCATTCAACTGGCAGCAGTCGCGATCGCCTACGTCATTTCTGGAGTAGGAACCTTCGTCATTCTCAAAGTCATTCAGGCAACCGTTGGTTTGCGTCCGAAACCTGAAATAGAAATTAAAGGGATGGACATCAACGAACACGGCGAAGAGGGTTACGGGGAAGAATTTAGCGGCAATACCATCTAACCCTGCCGGTAAATTCGGTTCAAGCCGAGTGAAATTTAAGCGAGAAATAGATAAAGGAAGAGCGAGAAACCCGGTTTTTTGGAAAAACCGGGTTTCTGGGCTGTATGGCGAGAAGCCCGGTTTTTTGGAAAAACCGGGTTTCTGAGTATAACCATCCGATCGCTTCAGGCTGCCGGCAACCCGTGCCTCGGCTTACAATAGGTTATGCACTCCATGCAAGGGGATTCGGTGGCGACCATGCAAGTTCGTTTCAACATAGTACGACAAAACCCCAACTCTACCCCGCGCATCCAGACATACACCCTGGAAGTAGAACCGGGCAACACCATCCTAGATTGCCTCAATCGCATCAAGTGGGAGCAAGACGGGACGCTAGCTTATCGCAAAAATTGCCGCAACACCATCTGCGGCAGTTGTTCGATGCGGATTAACGGGCGTTCGGCGCTCGCGTGCAAGGAAAATATCGGCAGCGAAATCGAGAGACTGCAGCAGATTGCGGCACAGGCGGGCAATGGCACAGCCCTGCAGCCAGCAGACAGCATCCCAGAAATGACGATCGCGCCGATGGGCAACATGCCCGTGATGAAAGATCTGGTTGTGGATATGAGCAGTTTCTGGGACAATCTAGAAGCTGTCGAGCCCTACGTCAGCAGCGGAGCGCGGCAAATCCCGGAGCGGGAATTTTTGCAAACCCCCGAAGAGCGGGAGCGGCTGAATCAGACGGGAAATTGCATCCTGTGCGGCGCGTGTTATTCCGAGTGCAACGCCCGCGAAGTGAATCCCGATTTTGCGGGACCTCACGCCCTTGCTAAAGCTTACCGCATGGTAGCGGATTCCCGCGACGCCGAGACAGAAAGCCGCCTGGAAAAATACAATCAAGGCACCTTTGGCGTCTGGGGCTGCACGCGGTGTTTTAACTGCAATGCAGTGTGCCCGATGGAGGTAGCACCGCTCGATCAAATCAGCAAGATTAAGGGCGAGATTCTCGATCGCAAGGATGAAACCGGCGGGCAGCCGATTCGCCACCGCAAGTTATTGCTGGAATTGGTGAAAGAGGGCGGCTGGATAGAGGAGCGCAAATTTGCCACCAAACTGTTCAGTCACTCTTTCGCCGGATTTAAAGAACTGGCGAAACTCTTGCCCCTGGGATTCCAGATGCTGCGGCGCGGCAAACTGCCGATGGGATTTAAGCCTTCTGAGGGAACGAAAGAAGTGCGATCGCTGATTGAATCCGTTCAAAAACTAGACAAGCAATCTGTTTCTAAAATACCTGACAAAAAGTAACTGCCATGACTGAAACGCCATCTAAACCAACCCCTGCCGCAACCGAATACAAGCCGCCAGAACCCGCTTTTGGGTGGACTGCCTACGCCGAACTCATCAACGGACGATTTGCCATGCTCGGTTTTATCGCCCTTTTGGTGCTGGAATTTTTCACCCGTCAGGATTTCTTTACCTGGTTGGGTGTGCGGTAGAAAAATAGGGGGCGTCGGCGCGCGCCCTTCCACCGTTAGGGCGAAGCATTTGCGAATTAATATTGACGGCTAACCGACACTTTTTCTGCGCAAATGCTTCGCCCCTACAGGCTTCGTTAACGGGCAAAGAATTTAGTGTCTAAAGAAGTAAAGTTCAGAAACCCGGCTTCTTAAAGAAGCCGGGTTTCTGATGTAACTCACGCTTCTTGAAAACTGCTATATATTTCTGCAATATCGATAAATGGTGTACTGCGGGAGAGTTTTTCATACGCGAGAAAAAAATATCCCCCACCCTCAAGGGTGGGGCTACACGAGCAAAGCCCGCCTGCGCGGGCTATAGCGTTTTTTAGATAGATGAAGTACAGCTCAAAAAACCGGTTTCTGTAGGGGTGGGCATGCCCGCCCCTCCGGATTTCTCTGTACCTCACAAAGGATGAAAACCGCTATAATTGCAGCCCGCGCAGGCGGGCGAAAGTTTGTCTAGCCCCAGGCTTCAGCCTGCGGGCAATGGGCGATAAGCGAGCTATTTGCTCAACCGGGATGAGTTGCGGCATACCGGGAGCGTTTCTAGCGCCTCGGGATGGGTGACAAAGTAACCTTCCAACCACTTGCAGCCGCGAGCCAACATTTCATCCAACCCCTCAACCCGCCACAACCGCACGCCGCCGTCTTTTCTAACAGCAATCAGCTTGCCATCAGGGCTAAAACTTACCTCATTGCCATCATATTGAGCAATCTGCTGCCCCGATATCGCCCACAGGCGCACTGTGCGATCCTCAGAGACAGTGGCAAGGTACTTGCCATCGGGGCTAAATTTTGCGCTGTTGACAATATCCTGATGCCCTTTAAATTCGGCAACCAGTTTGCCGGATAAATCCCAGATGCGGGCAGTTGTGTCAGTAGAGGCAGTGGCAAGGTACTTGCCATCGGGGCTAAATACTATTGCACGTCTGATGATACTAGCCTCATACCCCTTCAATTCGGCAATCAGTTTGCCAGATAAATCCCAGATACGGGTAGTTTTGTCACTAGAGGCAGTGGCTAGTCGGTTGCCATCGGGGCTAAATACTGCGCTCCAGACAGTATCCTGATGCCCCTTCAATTCGGCAACCTGGTTGCCGGATAAATCCCAGATGCGGGCAGTTTTATCCGAAGAGGCAGTGGCGAGGTACTTGCCATCCGGGCTAAATATTGCGCCGATGACATAGCCCTGATGCCCCTTCAATTCGGCAACCAGTTTGCCGGATAAATCCCAAATGCGGGCAGTTGTGTCAGTAGAGGCAGTGGCGAGGTACTTGCCATCGGGGCTAAATTCTGCCCTGATGACACTACCCTGATGCCCCTTTAATTGGGCAACCAGTTTGCCTGATAAATCCCAGATGCGGGCAGTTGTGTCAGTAGAGGCAGTGGCAAGGTACTTGCCATCGGGGCTAAATACTGCCCTGTTGATATAGCCCTGATGCCCCTTCAATTCGGCAACCAGTTTGCCCGATAAATCCCAGATGCGGGCAGTGTTATCCCAAGAGGCAGTGGCGAGGTACTTGCCATTGGGGCTCAATTCTGCTTTGGTGACAAAGCTATGATTCCCCTTCAATTCGGCAACCAGTTTGCCCGATAAATCCCAGATGCGGGCAGTCTTATTCCAAGAGTCGGTAACCAGTTTGCCCGATAAATCCCAGATGCGAGCAGTGTCATCCCAAGAAGCAGTGGCGAGGTACTTGCCATCGGGGCTAAATTCTGCGCTGATGACAGGTTTCTGATGCCCCTTCAATTCGGCAACCATATTGCCGGATAAATCCCAGATTCGGGCAGTGTTATCCAAAAAGGCAGTGGTGGCGAGGTACTTGCCATCGGGGCTAAATTCTGCGCTATTGACACTGCTCTGATGCCCTTTCAATTCAGCAACCAGATTGCGGGATAAATCCCAGATGCGGGCAGTTTTGTCAGCAGAGGCGGTGGCGAGGTACTTGCCATCGGGGCTAAATACTGCCCTGATAACTATATCCTCATGCCCCTGCAATTCGGTAACCAGATTGCGGGATAAATCCCAGATGCGGGCAGTTTTGTCAGCAGAGGCGGTGGCGAGGTACTTGCCATCGGGGCTAAATTCTGCCCTGATGACACTACCCTGATGCCCCTTTAATTGGGCAACCAGTTTGCCTGATAAATCCCAGATGCGGGCAGTTGTGTCAGTAGAGGCAGTGGCAAGGTACTTGCCATCGGGGCTAAATACTGCCCTGTTGATATAGCCCTGATGCCCCTTCAATTCGGCAACCAGTTTGCCCGATAAATCCCAGATGCGGGCAGTTGTGTCAGTAGAGGCAGTGGCAAGGTACTTGCCATCGGGGCTAAATACTGCCCTGTTGATATAGCCCTGATGCCCCTTCAATTCGGCAACCAGTTTGCCCGATAAATCCCAGATGCGGGCAGTTTTGTCATAAGAGGCAGTGGCGAGGTACTTGCCATCGGGGCTAAATTCTGCGCTTTTGACATCGCCCTGATGCCCCTTCAATTCAGCAACCAGTTTGCCCGATAAATCCCAGATGCGGGCAGTGTTATCCGAAGAGATAGTGGCGAGGTACTTGCCATCGGGGCTAAATACTGCGCTGTTGACATCGCGCTGAAGCTGTAGCTGATTCTGTTCTTTAATGTTGTCGAGAATCGTCTGCAACGCTAGCAGCGGGCTGAAAGCGGGATAGTTTTCTAGGGGGCGATTTTTGACTAGCGCTTGTAAATCTTCTCCTGCTCGCATGGCTGACAGTAAAGCTTCGATTTGTACCAACTTAAACTGCTGCAAAGCACTCACTCCTTCTCGCTCCAGTCGCGCGCCTTCTCGCGCTTCTCGCAGTTGCTGCTGGGCGTAGTTGCCCGCCACGGCAGTCAGGGTGATTGCCAAAGCAGCGGTAAGGCTAAATCCGACGATGCCCCGGCGAATCAGCCGCTGGGCTTTTTGATACGCTGCATCGACTATCTGCTTGGCTTTGGCTGTCGCGTCTAAATTGACTTGAACTTCCAGTTTTTCCAATTCCAGCCTTTTGTTTTCTGCTTCTTGGCTGGCGGCGATGAATTGATAATCCGCGTCGCTCAAGCTTTTTCCCGCTGCCCACGTCTGAGCGTCGCGCAAGGCTTCTCCCCTGAGCAGTCGAGATTCATCCTGACAGTTGGATGTCAGCCACGCGCTCATCGCCTCGGCGTAGGGGCGCAGTTTTCCCAATTCTTTTTCTACCCACGTCGGGCTAAAAACTGCTTGATAGATGCGGTTGTTCACTCGGATTTCGCCGTTTTGTTTTACCGTCAATCCTGACAGGCACAATTCCATTTGCTCCGGGCTGCCATCGGCGGAGAGGGGAGGAGTGGGAGAGGGGGGGAGGGGGAG
>CAYOOD010000013.1:1472-111683 GCA_964405435.1 uncultured bacterium | reverse complement strand
ACTCCTGATGTTTTTCTCTAATAGTATAATACTATCTTAGCCAACTTAGTATAAACAATAATCACCCCCACCACAAACCCCATGACGACGCCCAACCCAAAAACAAACCCGATCGCTGTATTTTTCGACCAATAATCTTTTTCAAAGTCGATAAATTCTTGCTTTGTGAGAACCAGCACGTCAGCGGGCAAATTCGCTTTTAGCGTTTCGGCTACTTGCTCCGGCTCGTAACCCGGTTTCACTTCAATTGTGCCGATACTGACGCTTGCTGCTTCCCGTCTGGGAAATAACAGCAGAAAGTTTTGATCGCTCGTCATCAAACTCCCGTCTGCTCCGAAAGAAGCGCCGACTGAATACAACCCGCTTACCCGAATTGTTCGCCGCTCCATCTCGGTTGCAACGCTTTTGCCCTGCTCAACCCCGGCGATAAGTTCCATATAGTCTCCTCTGGAAGCGCGATCGAATAAGTAAGTATCTGGCAGCTTGAGCGCATCTATATTTTGCTGCGATTGAAGAAAATCAAAAGGCGGCTTGTTGGGATTGAATCCAAAAACGAGAATGCTGGTTTCGCGCTGAGTTTGCGGGTTCTTCCAGTTGGCAGTATTGACGTATACCGCCTCGGCTGATTTTACCCCCGGCACGTTCATCGCCTGATACAATCGGCGGCGGGGAAAACTCGACATTCGCAGCAGGTAGCGGGCTTGCGGATTCATTAAAACAATATCGGCTTGCAAGCTTTTGTGCAGGCGAGTGTTGCTCTCGTACAAGGCAGCCTGAAACCCTAGTTGCATCAAGATGAGAAGATCGGCAAATGCGACTCCTGCAATGGCGACGAGCAGGCGACTTTTTTCGCGAGACAGTTGCAGCCATCCGAGAGGCGTTCTGCGTCGAAGTTTGTTAATGAATCCTATCATATCGCCACCTCTACTTTAACTTGAAGGTTGGTAAATCCGGCTGCTTTCTGGCTGGAGGCTGCATCCAGTCGCACTTTGACTTCTATGATTCTATTGTCGATGTTGGCAGAAGGATCGGTGTTGATGACGTTCTGTTTTTTCACCTGCAAGCCAACTTGTTCTACCGTTCCCTGCAAGTCTCCGACGAGAGAGTCGCTGGTGACTCGTACTTTCTGCCCGACGCGCACTTTGCTGACGTCGCTTTCGTAAACTTCCGCCACCGCATACATCTGGCTGGTATCTCCCAATTCGGCAATCCCTTCTGAGGAAACAATTTCTCCGGGGCGGGCGTGAAGTTTCAGCACTTGGGCGTCGCGGGGCGATCGCACCATCGCTTTCTCTAAATTCGCCTCTGCTTGTTTTACCGCTGCTTTGGCACTGTCTATTTCTGCTTGTGCCGATCGCACGTCAACCGGGCGCACTTCGGCAATCCGATCGAGCGTGGCTTTGGCTTCGTCGATTTGCTTCGTTTTTGCGGAAATCGTGCGATTGAGATTCGCTCGCGCTTCCTCGATTTGCTGGAGTTTTGCCGAAATTGTCCGATTGAGATTCGCCTGGGCTTCGTTGATTTGCTCCGCTCTCGATCCGACAATGCGATCGCGCGTCGCCTGCGCTTCGTTGACTTTTTCTCGCGCTGTTTCCACTGCTAACCGCCGGCTGTCGAGGGCTTCTGCTGCGATCGCTCCCTCCTGATAAAGCATCTGATAGCGCTGAAATTCACTCTGCGCATTTCTCAGCTCGGCTTCCAGTCTGGCAATGGTTGCTTCTTGCGCATTCAACTCGCCCCGGCGCTCTGCTTCAATACGAGCAATTGTCGCTTCTTGCGCGGCGATTTCATTCTCCTGTTCTGCCTCTAAACGCGCCACAATCGCTTTTTGCGCTTCGATTTCATTCTCCTGTTCTGCCTCGAGGCGCGCGATCGCAGCTTTTTGCGCGTTAATTTCTCCCTGCTTCGCCCCCGCTTTCACCTTATCCAGATTCGCCTCGGCAACTTTCACTCGTTGCTGTGCCTCTTCCAGAGCCGCTTGCAAGCGATCGCGGCTGTCCAAAATTGCGATCGCGTCCCCCGCCTTCACCCTATCCCCTTCTTTCACCAAAATTTCCTCGATGCGGCTCCCTTCCGCCGACGCCGCCGCAGACAGTTTGGTAATTTCTCCCGCCGGCTCCAACCGCCCCAGTGCCGTTACCGTCATCACCTTCGGCACGCTTGCCGCTGGCGGAGCCTCCACGGGGGTGTTTTGAGCTCGCAACCGCCAAACCGTATAAGCACTGCTGCTTCCTACTACCAAGGTTGCCGCAACCGCTAAAACCAGCGTACTTGCGCCCAAGCGGCTCCTTCCTGCTGCAACCGTTTTCTGCGTTCCCGCTCCTTCGAGGGGCAAAGTCTGAGTTCTGGCATTAAGCATGGCGTCCCTCCTGGCTGGCAGCCAATAAAACTAAACTGTTTAGTTTTCTCCTGTAACTAAACTAAACGGTTTAGTATGGAAGTGTCAAGTGGAGCGACAAAAATCTGTAGAGAACGCTTCAGCGCTCAACTTGGGGAGGGCTGAAGCCCTCAGAGCGATCGAAGAAAGGGTTAAAGCCCTGAGAACCTTAGAATGGTGAGAGCAAAGGGGGAAAGGAGCGATGGCACGAGCAAAAAGCAGCGAAGTCGAGAAAGATGGAGGCGTTGAGAAAGTCGAGCAAATTCTGAAAGGGGCCATTCAGGAGTTTTTGGCCCACGGCTACGCCGCTACGAGTATGGATAGGGTAGCGGCAGCGGCGGGAGTGTCAAAAGCCACGGTTTACAGCTACTTTCGCGATAAAGAGGCGCTGTTCGCCGCCCTCGTAGAGCAACTGGCACAAAAGAAGTTTAGAGTGATATGGGATGCCGAGAGATTTGCTGGCGAACCGAGAGAGATTATCAGGCAGCTCGTGATGGCTGTCGTCACGCAAGCGCTAGCCGAACCCGAGTATCTGACGTTCATGCGCGTGATTATCGGCGAGTCGGGGAGATTTCCCAACTTAGCGAAAATTTTTATCCGCAACATCGCCAAACCGAACATCGACAAGCTCACCGAATACTTGGCATCTTGTCCGGAATACAAACTCGCCGATCCCGAAGCAACGGCGAGAATTTGCGTCGGAGCAGTGGTTCATTTCGTCTTGCTACAAGAGGTGATGCACGGAAAAGAAATTATACCGATGGAAGTCGATCGCCTGATTGACGGATTGAGCGAATTACTGCTTCCCCGCGCGGCGACGTGAGGAGAAAGAAGTGAGTGAGGGGAATGAGAGCATCCCGATGGGTATAAATTTACCTGTAGGGGCGAAGCATTCGCGTAGACAATCTCTCGGTTTGTCCGAAATCTCTATCGGCGAATGCTTCGCCCATTGCTGCGACAGGCGAATCACAATCAAATCACAAGAATGAGTATCTCTAACGACAAACGGCTTTCAGCGCCGGCAACACAGCGCAACCGGGAGCCGATTCTAGAAGTTTTGAAGCGGGTGCTACCTGCCAGCGGCACTATTTTAGAAGTGGCGAGCGGTACAGGCGAACACGCGGTATTTTTTGCCCCTGCTTTGCCCCAGCACAAGTGGCTGCCTTCCGATCCCGATCCGCAGTATCGCGCCAGCATTGCCGCATGGCGGGAAAGTGTGGCGGCAGACAATCTCTATGAGCCGATTGAGCTGGATGCGCGATCGCCCGTTTGGGGCGTAGAAGCCGATTTGCCAAGCACTCCCATTGAGGCGATCGTTTGCATTAACATGATACACATAGCCCCGTGGTCTGCTTGTTTGGGACTGATGGCGGGAGCCGGTCGAATACTCCCATCTGGCGGCATTCTTTACCTCTACGGGCCATTTAAGCAAAATTACCAGCATACCGCGCCGTCTAATGCGACTTTTGACGAATCTCTGCGTTTCCAAAACCCAGAATGGGGCGTGCGCGACTTAGAGGAGGTTGTCGCGGCTGCCAAAGTTCATCACCTGAATTGGCTCGAAACGGTACAGATGCCTGCCAATAATCTTTCCGTAGTCTTTCAGCGTTCTTAAATCTCAACAGGTTAAAATGTAGGTTGGGTTAAAAAAACCGGGATCGTCCCATTTTTTTACTCGTTTTACTCGTTCCCAGGCTCAGCCTGGGAACGCAAAAATTGGAGGCTCTGCCTCCAGGGGAAGGGTTTTCACAAGTCAGATAGAAACGCTATAAGCCCTTATGCAGAATCAATTGCACAACCCTACAGAAGTAGTGCGGGCTTATAGCCCGCTTTCCTAATACCAATTTTCTTTTTGGGCGAAACAGATAGAAACCCTGAAAGCTCCCTAAAATAGGCATTTTTGAGTTTCTATCTGTTTCGTGGTTAAAGAAAACTGGTATAAGCAGCTACGGAAGTAGTGCGGCTAGAAGCCGCTTTCCTAAGCATCTGGCGAGGACGCCCGCACTCCCACAACCCTACTGCAATGATTTCTGCTCATCTGCTTATTACCATATTGTTGATAAATCCAGCACGAAACCGGGCAAAACCGAACCGCCGCTCAGCGTAGCGGGATTATCCAAACATTCTACTTCAGTCTGGGAACGATAAATATAAACCTGACGATTTTTGCGATCGATTAACCAACCGAGAGAGACGCCATTATTGATATATTCTTGCAATTTGTCTTTCAGAGGTTGCAGGTTGTCGCTGGGAGAACGCAACTCAACCACAAAATCAGGACAAATCGGGGCAAATCTTTGCTGCTGTTCGGGGGTGAGGGCGTTCCATTTTTCAAGTTTCATCCAAGCGGCATCGGAAGATTTAATCGCGCCGTTGGCTAAGGTGAAACCCGCAGAGGAATAAAACCCGATTCCGGTTCCATTTTGTCTAGTCCAGATTCCTAATTGCACGAGTAAATCGAAGTTGCGGTTTCCGGTTTCTGAACCTGTGGGTGACATGATGCTAATCTCTCCGGTGGCAGTGCGTTCGATGCGGTAGTCGCGGTTTTGCTGGCAGAAAGCAAAGAATTGCTCGTCTGTCATGTCAAGAGCGGGGGACATTTGCAGCACTAAGGGAGAAATTTCTGTTGCGATCGCAGTTTCTGTCATGGGTTTTCACCTCCAGCAGTCCTTTGATTCTAGGATAGCGAAAAAGTCTAGGGGTGGCGGCGAAGGGGCGATTCGCGTGAAGCGCAAGCGATCGCCCTCATGTTCGCGCAAAGCTTCCCACATCCGCGACTGTTCGGCGTTAGGTGTGCGGCACGCGACACTTGCCGAATTTCTGATGAAGCTCTAATGGGTGAACGGTGCGTGTATGGGGGTGAGTTGTATGGAGCTGGAGCCCTAGGAAAAAAATTAGTGATTGCCTAGAAATTTCGTGACCATTGCCGAGCATCGAGGGAGATCGCTTATATCAGTCAATGCTAATCCCCTGACGACTTCTTGAGCTTGTTTATGATAGATTCTAAATTTTGAACGTAGAAGTCCTTCCTGCTCAAGCTCAGCACCACTGGAAAGGATGTTATTAACGGTTGCCAATATTGCCAGAGTGATACTAACAGCGATCCCTGCTGCCGTTACATCAAGAAGACCTGTTGGGGGAAGAAATGATTTAACAAACAAAAAAAGGCTGGAACCCACCGTTTCAGCTACAAATTTTGGTAGGATAGCGAGAGCAGCTTGAGGAGATAAAACTTTGCCGGTGTATAAGTAATATAAAGTTGCTATGACACTTCCCTGTGTTGCGGTAATAGATACTGCGCTGCCCGGAAGAAAGGCTGCGACTGTCACTGTGACCAAAGCAGACGCAATGATTTTTTCTGCATAAGACTTCTTATCAGCCATGTGCCTTGCGAGCAGCAGGTCTTTTCCCTTTTTTTCCAGAAATTCCTGAAGAACACTGCGCAACCTATCGACCCCTCTATGATCCATGTTGGGATTGCGGCTGCTAGGATTGTATCCCTTTGTACAAGTTGGATAAATCTTCTCTACTTTTAAATCGTTTTTCCACTGATTCACTACTTCATAAAAGGCTTCTGGATAGAGGTCGTCCCACTCATCAATTTTGTTCAGGACAACAAAGACACAATCACAATGCTCTTTTAAATCATCTAAATTTTTCTTTTGTGAAGCATCGGATGAACCAGTCACTACAAATATCCCTACATCAATATGCTTCAAGAAATTTTTAGTGATGTCACTATTGTCTGACCGAACATCATCAAGTCCTGGTGAATCAATGAAATAAACCTTTTCATCAAGCTGTATAAATTTCAATTTTTTAGTAACTCCGGCAATGGCTCCTACTTCGGCAACAGCTTGAGTTCGACTCCGCTGTAACAAAGCATTAATCAGGGAACTTTTGCCGGAACTTACTTTTCCAACAATCGCAATATTGAGGGATTTCGATAAGTCAGGTGCTTGTTCAACAACCCTCGCGGTTACCCGCTCAAAAAAATTATTTTCGTTTAACCCGGATAAAGCTGAGTTACTCATGTTTTCTACTCCCTGTCTTATGCAGATTAAATTCGGCAAGTGAGCTGAGCGTTATACTGCCTATCAGTTAAGACTGTATAACTGTTGATTTTTCTATAGGTGCGATCGCCTACCCTTTTTAAGTCTATAAAACTGCCAAAATTTAATTCCTAAATTTAGATGATTCTATAGAGTCAACCTAGATAGGACAGAACTTTGAGCTACTAGACAGCCTCTATCCTGCCACAGGCGACACTATAGGCGAGTGACGAAAATCACTCTAACTCGTGATAGTGATTACTGCACGATCCCCTAAAATTGACCCAATCTTTGCTTAATAAATCTTTACCCTTGTTCGAGCAAAGAAATGTCACAATCGGCACTCATTTAAACATATTTTAACAGATATCGACGAGATTTCTGTAGGGGCGGTGCCCCCGTGCCCGCCCCTACCTCGCTCAACCCAACAAAGCTGCGATTACCCCAAATGCTGCTTGAAAAATTCCAGCGATCGCTCGTTTGCAATCTTCGCGACTTCCTCCACATAAGTCGTGCCGCCTACCCGCGCAAACGCATGATCGCTCCCCGGATAAGTATGAATCGTCACCAGCGGATTGCCGCTCAATTCCGCCTTTATTTTTGCTTGCGCTTCGGCATTGACAAACTTATCTTTTTCTGCTATATGTAACATCAGTGGCTTTTTGATGTTGGGGGCTTCGTCGAGATTATTTTGAATTCCCACGCCGTAATAACTGATATTGCAGTCGGCATCGGAGCGAGTCGCCATTAAATACGCCAATTTGCCCCCCAAACAAAACCCGACGCTGCCAATTTTGCCCGTGCAACTGGGCAATTTTTTGAGGGCGTCGAGGGTAGCGATTAAGTCGTCAATGCCTTTATTTTCGTCGAATCCTTGATAAAGCGCGATCGCCTGATTCCATTCTTCTTCAGTGCTGTCGCTCAGTTGGATGCCCGGTTGCTGCCGCCAAAACAAATCCGGCACGATCGCGACATAGCCCGCCTCAGCGTAAGAATCGGCTATTTTCCGCATGACGGCATTGATGCCGAATATCTCCTGAATGACGATAACGCCGGCACCCGATCCCGATGTCGGTTCCGCCACATACGCGCTGAAGCTGCCGCCGTCTATAGATGCAATAGATATTTCGCTCACAGGATTTCCCCCAGATAGGCTGTGGTGTGGTAATTTTCAATCCTTTATCGGAATTCGCCGCAGCCGTCAAGTCAGGGCGATCGCGATATTTTAAGAAATAATAGCATTTCACTAAACAATTTCAATCTCTAATCAGTATGCAGAGTTATACTATTTTTTTTGCACGCACATTAACCTGAAATTGCATAGCCCCTCAAATAAATTGCAATTAACCAGCTTTTAACATGAACACCCCCAGCCACGCCATCATAAATCTGGCCCTTTTAGGGACGCGGGACTCCGATCTCGCGATCGAAACCGTGTTTATCGGCGGGATTTTACCCGACATCCCCATCTATATTTTCTACGTCTGGGCAAAATTCATCGCGCGCAAGCCAGAAAAGCAGATTTGGCAAGAAGCCTACTACCATCCCTTCTGGCAAAATACGGTGGCGATCTTCCATTCTATCCCCCTCGCCGCGATCGCAGCACTGGTGAGTCATTACTGCGGCTGGCACGAGGTAAAATTCGTGTTTCTGAGCATGATTCTGCACTGCCTGTGCGACTTTCCCCTGCACAACCACGACGCCCACCGCCACTTTTTCCCCTTCAGCAATTACCGATTCATCAGCCCGGTTTCCTACTGGGACCCCAGAAAAAACGGCGCGATCGGCGCGTTTGCCGAGCTGACACTGGTACTGATAGCCACCGTGCCGGTGTTCGGACTGGTAGAATCGTGGTTTGCCAAAGGCTTGCTAATTGCGATTAATGTCGCTTACGCGATCGGTTATCTATACTTGTATCGAAGGGGTATTACTCTCAGAGCGCTGTAATGTACCGTTTGCGTCATTTGATATTGCTGCTGCTGCTAGTCGGTGCTGCTGGCTGTCGCCAGAACGGCGCAACGGCTGAAAATCGCGCTGAAAATCGCGCTGAAAATCGCGCCACACCTGCACCGACGACGGCAGTAGCCGCCTCGCCGAACAAGCCGGTGCGTACCGAGCCGCTCTCCGTGCAGCCGATTCGGATTGCGATCGAAACTTTACCCAAACCCTACCACAGCAACAGCGCCTCCAAACCCCCGCAAGTCGTGCCGGTGCCTGCCTCCCCGGTGCTGCGCGTACCCGCCGGCTTCACCGTCAATGTCTTTGCCGAAGGATTGAACAAACCCCGCTGGCTCGCCCTCACCCCCACGGGCGAGGTACTCGTCACCGAAACCCCCCAAAATCGGATTCGCCTGCTGCGCGACAGCAACGGCGATGGCGTCAGCGATCGCAGCCAAGTTTTCGCAGGGCCAGACAATGGCCTTTACCTGCCCTTCGGCATGGCATTTGCTGGCGGCTCCTTCTACGCCGCCAACACCGACGAAGTGCGGCGGTATCCCTACCAAAATGGGCAGCAGCAAATATCGGGCAAGGGCGAAAAAATCACCGAACTCCCCGGCAGGGGCTACAACCAACACTGGACGCGAAATGTTGTTGTTTCGCCCGACGGCAAAAAACTCTACGTTTCCGTCGGTTCGCAATCCAACGCAGACGAAGAAGAACTGCCGCGCGCCTCGGTGCAAGTGATGAATCTCGACGGTTCCGGGCGAGAAACCTTTGCCTTCGGACTGCGCAACCCCGTCGGGCTGGACTTTCACCCCGCCACGGGAGAACTCTACACCACAGTCAACGAACGCGACGGGCTCGGAGACGACCTCGTACCGGATTACCTGACGCGGATACGCAAAGGCGAATTTTACGGCTGGCCCTATACTTACTTTACTCCCAATAACCTCGATCCGCGCCACGCGAACAACGGAACGAGCGATCGCCCCGATTTAGTACAGCGCACCCTCAAACCCGACATTCTCTTCCAAGCCCACTCAGCCGCCCTAGGCTTGCAATTTTACGACGGCAAAACCTTCCCCGAAAAATATCGCAATGGTGCCTTTGTCGCCTTTCGCGGCAGTTGGAACCGCAACCAAGGTACAGGCTACAAAATAGTTTTCGTCCCCTTCGACGCATCGGGACGTCCCCAAGGCTATTACGAAGACTTCCTCACCGGCTTCCTCACCAACCCCGCTGGCCCTACCACCTGGGGCCGCCCCGTAGGCTTGCTCGTCATGCCCGACGGCAGTTTGCTCTTCACCGAGGAAGGCAATAACCGCATTTATCGCATTCAATATCAGTCAGGAGCCGATCGCTGATTCCGCTGAAGCTATGGCGATTTTTATCCCTTATGAAGAGTGAGAAAATTATTTCTCCCTCTTCGCTTTCCCTCACCTTCACTCCCCACCACCCAAAAGACACACTCAGCGCTCAGCACTTCCAACTCCCCACTCAGCCGAGGCACTTACTCCCCACTCAGCACTCAGCACTTCCAACTCAGCACTCAGCACTCAGCACTCAGCACTTAGCACTCCCTAGCTCTCATTCGGCAAAGCTTTTAAATCGATAAAGCAACTACTCAAATCGACCTCCCGCAGGTCAGTATTGAAAAGATTAGCTCCCTTGAGATTCGCTCCCTCCAGATTTGCGCGAGTCAAATCAGCGCCTCTCAAATCTGCATTGGTGAGATTCGCTCCTCTGAGATCGGCTCTCGTCAGGTCTGCCTCTCTCAAATCAGCTTCGTTGAGGTTTGCCTGCGTTAAAATCGCTTTCGTCAAATCTGCCTTTCGCAAATCTGCCCCCTTGAGATTGGCTCCCCGCAGGTCGGCAGTCGTCATATCGACATCCCGGAGATCGGCTTCGTTGAGGTTGACTTGATTCAAATTCGCCGCAACCAGATCTGCTCCTCTGATTTCTGCATCTTTGAGGTTGGCGTTTTCTATGTACGCTTTCCTGAGATTGGCTCGGCTCAAGTCCGCGCCCCGCAAGTCGGCTGTACTGAGATTGGCACCGCTCAAGTTCGATCCGCTCAAATCTGCCCCACTCAGATCGACGGCACTGAGGTTGACTTCTGGCATGGAGACTTTGGGGGCAACCCAGTAAGCTCCCGCATCCGAGAGATCCAGACCTTCAGAAAACTGGGTTCTCACGTCGCAGACGGCTTTTTGCAGGATGGCCCCGTTGAGATTGGCTCCTCTGAGATCTGCGCCGCTGAGGTTAGCTCGAAACAGGTTGGCGTTTTCCAGGTTGGCACCGATTAATTTGGCGTGTCGGAGGTTGGCTCCCCGCAAGTCTGCCCGCTTCAGGTTGGCACTGCTCAAGTCCACTCCACTCAGGTTGGCTCCCGGCAGCGAGACGTTCGGGGCAATCCAGTAAGCGCCCACTTTGTTGGGGTCGATATCTTGCGAGAAACGAGTCCTGCCGTCGTAGATGGCGCGCTGCAAAATTGCGCCAGATAAGTCAGCCTCGCTCAAGTCCGTGCCGCTGAGGTTGGCTCCGCTGAGGTTGGCTCCGCTGAGGTTGGCTCCAATGATTTTGGCTTCTCTGAGATTGGCTCCGCTCAAGTCGGCTTCGCTCAAGTTGGTTCCGACTAGGTTGGAGCCGCTTAAGTTGGTTCCTCTGAGGGTGGATTCGCTCAGATCGGCTAGATTCAGGCTTGCCTTGCTGAGGTTGGCTCCATTTAGGTTGGTCCGGCTCAGGTTGGCGTCCACCAAGTCTGTGTAGCTCAGGTTGGCTTCGCTGAAGTCGGTTCCGCTCAGGTTGGCGCTTCTGAGGTTGGCACCTTTGAGGTTAGCGCCGCTGAGGTTTTCCCCCTTCATCTGTGCCGGATTGAAGTTGGTTAGGCTCAGTTCCTGGCTATTGAGGTCTTTGTTATTCAGCAACCCACTCATGGACATCTATACCTAACTCTTAAAGGATGGCGCGATCGAATTTCAAAAATCTTTCTCGATATTGATGAAAATAGCGACGGTAATTCAATAAGCACTTACTGCCTAAAGTGAGGTTTTGTTATCGAGCAGTGCAAATTTTGACACTGGCTTGCCCGTCTCTACTACTTTAATCGGATTTAACCGGATCTGGGCTGTGCAGAAAAATAAGACCCTGATGGCAATTCGCTGACGCTTTCGCGATCGAGCTTCACGCGCAAAAATGCCATTATAGCAAAGAGCGCGTGGTTTGGAGCCGCTTTTTCTTGCTGGCGTGCGGTTCGCTCCGCGCAATCGGGGCTGTTACCGTGGCCAAAAGCCCGATCGCCCGGTGGAAGCGGTTGCAGGATCGATCGCCTTGCCAACACGACAGGCGCGATCGCGATCGTGCAGAACATTCACCTACTATTTTTTGTGAAATTCACTCAAAGTTTTCCCCCTGCCAGTCTTTAATAACTTTTCCGAGACTTCGACGGGCGAAAGTTGTAAAACCCTCCCTGAATTCGCCGCATCCAGTGGGGAATTTCCGTAATTTTAGATGAATTATAAGTAGCTGGGGGAGAAATGTGCGGGATTTGAGCGAGAATCGCGATCGTCTGACAGCAGACCGAGCCGGATTTCCACAGGGAGCGCTACACTAAAAGCAGGTCTCAGGGGAGGTGCCATCATGGTTTTAGACCTGCAATCTTCGCTATTTGTTGACCTCGACTTCTATCGTTCGAGCAATGCCGACATAGCGAACCTCAACAACCCGCAGCTATTGCAACATTTACAAACTTTTGGTCTGGACGAGGGGCGGGCGTTCTCCCCGATGGTTGACCTGGAATTCTATCGGTTGAGAAATGCCGATCTCACAACCTTCACCCACCGACAACTGTTAGAACACCTGCAAACTTACGGCTTCTCAGAAGAACGGGATTTTTCCCCGTTTATCGACCTGAACGTCTATCGCTCCAACAATGCTGACCTCGCCAACATGAACCGCGACCAATTATTGGGGCACCTGGAAGCTTACGGGTTAGCAGAAGGACGCAGTTTTTCCCGGCTGTTTGATGTCAATTTCTACCGCGCCGCCTATCCAGACTTGACGGCAGCCGGGTTAGATAATCAGCAATTGTACGAACATTTCCTCCGCAATGGGGTAGCAGAGGGACGCGCCGCCTCGGCGTCGTTCGATGTGGGATATTACCTCGCCAGCAATTCCGACTTGATCGCAGCGGGGTTCGATCGCCTCGGGGCGTTGCGCCACTTCCTGCTGCACGGGCTGGCAGAGGGACGCCCGGGGCACGCGATCGCCGCTCCCCCCAACCCGGAAACGGGCACCGCTCCACCGCTCGATCCGGGGGCGATCGCTCCCACTCCCGGCGCTGACTCCAACCCCGTCCCTCCAGAACCGCCAACCAGCGCCAACCCCTCGCCGCCACCCATTCCAGAAAATCCCGCGCCGCCGCCACCTCCCGTATCAGGGGAAAATCCCGGCAGCGGATCTGTGGGCGAAACCCCGCCGGAACCCAGCGCGCCCGTGACACCGCCGCCACCGCCGCCGCCACCAGAAGAAGTGGCGATCGCCAACCCCATCCCCACACAGGCGATCGCGCCCCTACAAACCCGCATCACCCCAGACGACTTGCCGGCACCTTTCGCCACTCCCAGCGCCTCGAAAGGCTCTCAAGTCGTGCCAGTGCCGGAAAACCCGGTTCTGAACGTACCCCTCGGCTTCTCAGTCAACCTCTTTGCCGAAGGGTTCGATTTACCCCGCTGGCTGAGCGTCACCCCCACCGGCGACGTGCTGCTGGCAGAAACGCGGCAAAATCAAATTCTGCTGCTGCGCGACACGGACGGCAACGGCGCAGCCGATGTAACAAAAGTTTTCGCTGGGCCAGAAAATGGCCTGTCTCAGCCCTTCGGCATGGCTTTCGGCGGCGGCTATTTCTTCGTTGGCAACACGGGCGAGGTGCTGCGCTTCCCCTACACCGCCGGTCAAGAACAACTCGCCGGCACTGGAGAAATTATTGCGGAATTGCCGACGGGCGGGCACTCGACGCGCACGGTAGTCGTGTCTCCAGATGCCCAGAAACTCTACGTTTCCATCGGTTCGGCTTCTAATGTCGAGGAGGAACCCCTGCCGCGCGCCTCGGTGCAGGTGATGAATTTGGACGGTTCCGAGCAGCAGACGTTTGCCTCTGGGCTGCGCAACCCGGTGGGGCTGGACTTCAACCCGATATCGGGACAGCTCTACACGACGGTGAACGAACGGGACGGGCTCGGAGATGACTTGGTGCCGGATTATTTGACCGGGTTGAGTGGGGGGGATTTCTTCGGGTGGCCTTATGCTTACATGCGTCCTGACTTGCTCGATCCGCGCCGGACGGAAAATGGACAGAGCCAGCGCCCGGATTTGGCTGCGGCCACTCAAACCCCTGACGTCCTCTTCCAGGCTCATTCTGCGCCGCTGGGACTGGCGTTTTACGACGGGCAGGCATTCCCGCAGGAGTACCGGAATGGGGCGTTTGTGGCGTTTCACGGGAGCTGGAACCGCGACGAGGGAACTGGCTACAAGTTGGTTTTCGCTCCCTTCGATGCGGCGGGGAATGCCCGGGGCGATTATCAAGATTTCCTGACCGGTTTCCTGACCGATCCTGCCGGCCCCACGACCTGGGGACGTCCGGCGGGGTTGGCAGTTCAGCCAGATGGGAGCCTGCTCTTTACTGACGATGCCAATGGCCGCATTTACCGAGTGCAGTACAGCGGTTAGGGCGATCGCGCTGTTTGCGGTTGATAACTCAGCCTATATTTTTCAAGGGCGATCGCCTTCCTCCTCTCCACAGACTCGCTAGGGCAAGAATCAGTTAATGTTGAATGCTGCCTCTTGAGGTAGCTTCCCAAAACGCGCCCGCGAGGATTCAAGGTTTATTCAAACAAAAACTCGATTACATAAAAGCGGGAACTGATGAAGGCGATCGGAGGTCATCTTAGGGGATAGGCGCTATACTAGAATTCAGAAAATCCTCAAGCTATAGCGAAGATTTGCAGGCAATTGTTGCCCCGCTTGACGGGGGAGGCAAATGCAAGAGTTCAAGCGCTTGTTAAATGTTAATAAAAATTTTTTAGCAGCGACTTACTGTTGAAGAAAATAGAGGGAGGCAGGCAAAATGAACGTAAAATTACTCGCAACTGCGGCATTGATTTTAACCGCGAGTTATGCTATACCAGTCAGAGCGGCTGGGGAATTTCAAGGGCGATCGCTCGGCGTGGGGATGCTGATTTCCCAAAATCGGGACGAGCAAAGAAATATGGAGGCGATCAACCGAATTTATCGAGAAGTTCTCGATCGCGATGCGGATTATCGCGGACTGAGAACGTGGTCGAGACAGCTAGAAAGGGGTTCCTCTCTCAGGGACATTCGCGAGGAGATCGCTCGCAGCCCCGAAGCCGAGGACAAAATCAGAGAAATTTATGCAGAAGTGCTGGGGCGGGAAGCCGATTACAGGGGTTTGGGGACTTGGACAGATCAGTTAGCGAATGGTTCTTCGCTGCGCGACGTGCGCCGAAAAGTTGCTGAAAGTCGAGAAGCAGAAGATGCGATCAACCGCGTTTATCGAGAAGTTCTCGGTCGAGATGCCGATCGCAATGGCGTGAGAACCTGGAAACGGCAGTTAGCCGACGGGATGACGCTGCGGGAGCTGCGCCGGGAAATTGCCAGCTCTGCGGAAGGGCGGCAGCGGAGACGGCGCTAGCCACCGCGCTTGCAAAAGAATAGATCGGGCGGGCAGTGCCTGCCCGATTATTTTTCGGACTTTTATCGATTGGCGTTCTCTTGAGGGAGGTGCTTGCAGCCGTAATTGTAGAGCGCCTCCCACATCGAGTCAGGTTCGACTGGCAAAGTCACGTTTTTTTCATCGGTGTCCAAGATTTGATTCGAGCGATTGTAGCGGGTGCTTTGCAGGCGGGTGAGTTCTTCGTTGAGGCAGTCCGCCCTAAAAATGGCGATCGCTTTGGTGGTGCCATCTTGAGCCGGGACTTTATACTGCACCTGCACCTGAAAATTGATCTTGCGGTTTTTCCCTTTTGTGTTAGGGCTGAGGGAATTGAGATCGACGAGAAAGCGATCGCCCCGAGGCGACTGGGTGATTTCCAGCCAGTTGTTTAACGGCGGCTCTTTTCTCGCCAACGCGATCGCCGGAAAAGTCACAAACAAAATTGGAAGTAGCAGTCGGAGCAATTTCATCAAAAATTCGCCGCTAGATACCCCTGACAACTACGGGAGAGTCAGGGAGGGAAAGCGGGGCGGCGTCTGAATGACTTGCCGCTTTCCTGATTTACGAGTTGAGGCTTTTGTTACCGCTTGCGCTGCCACTGTTCGAGGGCTTTTTGAGCGGCTGGATAAGCTTGGGTGCCTTCAGGAACGAGAGTCGCTGCGAGGATGGCACCGCGAATGCGTCCGCGCGCGCGGCGGTTGCGGGCAATCTTCAAAATCTCCTCGCTCCAGGCTTCAATCAGCTTTTGAGCTGGCTGGTATTGCGGCTCGCCTGCCTTGATTTGGCGGGCGGCGGCGATCGCCTTATTGTAAGAAGACGCGACTCGCGGTCTTATCAATTTTTTAGCCTCCTGCAGCCGCTTGTAATTGACTTGTTGCAACTGATATTGTTGCTGCCAGACGCTCGTGAGTTCCCGCGCCCGATCGCTAATCTCTCCGCGCTCTGGGGGAACCTGCTTGGCAGCGGCGATCGCCTGCTGATATTTTCCTTGTTTGGCTCTCCCGATGGCAATTTCCAGAAGCACCGCCGCCCAACGGTTGATATTTTCCTGCGCCCCTGCATAAGCGGGATCGCCTTGGGGAATTTTCCGAGCGCGAGAAATGTCTGAAATCACTCGCTCGTAACTGGGTTCTGACGGCTGCACGGGTGCGATCGCAACTGCAGGCGAAGGGCTAGCCGCCTTCGGCTGATTGTTCTTGTCGCTGGCAGCCGGTTTGGCAGGCGGTGCAACTGGCTTTTCAGCTTGAGAAGGCTGCACGGGTTTGGACGCAACCGGGGCTTGACTGGCGGGTTTTTTATCGGACTGTTGCGACTCGAATTTCCAAGGATTGAGCGCTATCCAACCAGCCAGCACCAATACTGCTGCTAATCCAGCCCACAGCGAACCCATCACCAGCGAACCAATCCCGAACGAGCGACGTTCAGAAGCAGTTGGGGTAGAGGGAGCTGCGGGTAAGTTGGCGGCGGTTCCATTAGAATCGGATCGCTCCTCCGAGGAGGGAGCGGGGTTCTCGGAAGGAACTTTCCCGTTAGTAAAAGCTGCGACAGGCGGCTGTACTGGAGATGCCAAGTCCGTTGTTTCCGAAGCAGCCGGGGCGAAAGCTGCTGCCAATTCTCGCTCTATTTCGGATGGCGCGACAGTCAATCGCTCGGCGGTTAGGCTGATGGGTACGGCGCTGTTTGCCCATTGATTGCTGGAAGTCTCGCCGATTTCCGGCAAAATCTCTAGGTGGCGTTTTTCTGGCGGGTTGAATGCGACGCGCAGCTCTATGGGGGGGCAGTCGTATTCTGCGCACAACGAAGGCAGGCGATCGCTCAAAAATGCTTCGAGACTTGCCAGCGTCTGGCAGCGATGCAGGCGCAGCCCTTCTAAGAGAGCCGTTGCAAACAATCCATTTTGCAGCCTTTCTAGATTGGAGGACACTTGATGGGATTGAAGCGACAGCAGCGTCGGAATTTCCATCTCGGCAGCTAATTTGACGGTATTGCTCCCGATTCCCTCCCCAGCGCTGTCAGCCAAAGCGCGATTCACGTCTAGCAATACCACCACGGTTTCGGCAGGGGACGACTTGAGGATGTCCAAGAGCGACCGAACCGAAATGCCAGTGCCGGGGATGTCGTCAGGCTTTCCTTCAATCGGCATTAAATAGTCTTCTCCCTGCCACTCTTGCCCCCAGCCCCTGAAAAACAACCACAGCACGTCCCCTGAATGCAGCCGATGGCGGCAGAGATCCTCTATCCTTTCCAGAATATTTTGCCGATTCGGATAGGTGGGGTGGCTGTCTACTGGCGGTGAGGTGGCTGTCAGCAGCCAACAGCGATCGGGCGCGAATCCTGCTTGCTCTAGCAGAAAATTCTCCAGCGCCTGTGCATCTTGTTTTGCATAACTTAAAGCCTTCAAGAAATCATATTCATCAATTCCGATTATGATGCAGGCGTGATTTTTCATCACCAGTCTCCTGAATAGATAAAAAATAGCGCGCCACACAGAGAGCCCCTACAGGCATTTTCAAGGGTGGCATGAAAATTACTTGCAAGGCTCGACCGACACGCTCGTCGATTGCTGCCCTCAAGGAAAGCAGTCAGCTTACAGGCACAATGCCCGCGCCACAAGGTTGTCTTTCAGTTTAGCGCGAACGTTCCTCTGCGGTTGTAAAGCGCGCGAGAAAGCGCGTCGGGTTTTTTCTTTGCTTGCCGGATGGGGAGGCAGCCTTCCGAGAAAGGGCAAGCGTCACGCCACGAAGCGGGATCGGGTGGGCGCTCGGCTTGCGCAACCCCCGCCGGTGTCGCAGCCCGGAAGCGGGGAGCGCTCCCTTGAGGCGATCGTCTCAATACTCGTTGAGAAGCAAGGGTGAAGGTTGCCGCAAAAGCCGCTAAAAAGCGCGATCGCTGCAGGGATAGGCTGATTGAACGGCGCGATCGCCGACCTGATACTGGCTTGCTTGCGCGAGCTCGCGGGGTGTCTCTCCCCTCACCTCTGCCCTCAATAAAGGGTTTCACTCCTTGGGGGACTCTGCCCTCTTCCGCTTCTCCGACAGGCTGTGTATTAATAACGGAAGGATACTTCGGTATCTACGAATAGACAAAATCTCTCCGACTTCGGAGAGGTGCATCAGGGTGCATTCTACAGAGTTTTCTTCTACAATGGCCATCAAGGGCACCTGCCGCTGTGTTTTTTAAATCTTGAAGATGATGGCCCAACAGCAAGAATTGAAACAGCCCTTCAGTCACAAGCTGGAGGGCTCTGCATTTGGAGAATAAATCGCAAGGATTACAGCGCAGATTCTGGCGGCGTTGCGGTTGCCGTCAGAGAAATCGCCGTTGATATTGAGGAAAAGAGAACCATGCAATTAAATTCAAAAGTATTGTCCGGTTTGGTGGGCGCGTGCGTGGGGGATGCGCTGGGCGTGCCGGTAGAATTCACCAGTCGCGCCGCAACAGAGCGATCGCCCGTAACGGGGATGACGGGCTACGGAACTTACAACCAGCCCCCCGGCACTTGGTCTGACGACAGTTCGCTGATGTTTTGTTTGGCAGAGTCGATGTGTGCGGGGTTTTCTCTGGAAGCGATCGCCCGATCTTTCTGTCGCTGGTATGGGGAAAATTACTGGACGCCGCACGGTTATGTTTTCGACATTGGCAATGCAACTCGCGAAGCGATTTTGAAGCTAGAACGGGGCGTGCCGCCGCTGCAAGCAGGCGGCAGGAGCGAGTCAAGTAATGGCAACGGCTCTCTGATGCGAATTCTGCCGATCGCCTACTATCACCAAACCCTCGACTTCCCCGAATTAATCGAGCGGACTCATCAAGTTTCTTGCCTGACTCACGCCCACTTACGATCGCAAATGACCTGCGGCATTTATATCAGCATTGCCGTTAATTTATTGCAAGGAAAATCTCCCATATCTGCCTATACTCAGGGCATAAAAAATATAGCAAAAATTTATTCTCACCCTGATTATCTCCCTGAATTGTCGCACTTTGAAACTGTATTAAATAGCAAATTATATACTTTAGAAGTTGATGAAATAGAGTCGAGTGGCTATGTGATTCATACCCTAGAGGCTTCCCTGTGGTGTTTTTTAAATGCCTCGTCTTATGCTGACGCCGTGCTAAAAGCCGTCAATTTGGGCGAAGATACCGATACCACGGCAGCCGTGACGGGCGGTTTAGCGGGGATTTATTGGGGATTTGAGAGCATTCCTCGCGAATGGATCGATCCGATTGCTCGCCTGGACGATATCATCGATTTGGCGGCTCGTCTGGAAGCAGCAATTTTCAAAAACAGCTAGGAAGGAAGAGCGAAGATTCTAGCGGATGAAGGGGAAGTACGATTGGAGCGATCGCCTGTATGTTTAAATACGCATGGCTTCCCCGGAACGGCGGGCAGCGCGATCGAGAAGCTTTTGCAAGTCTTTACTAAAAATTTACAGAATATTTACGGAAACTTTAATAAATTACTCCCCAGGAGATGTAAGGGTTTCCTAGGGCATTCCGACGCGATCGCCGTCTCAAACGGTTTGAGCTAGGCCCCAGGATTAGGGCGATCGAAAACGCGATCGCGTTGGCAATGGGAAATATCAGTAATAACCCGGAGGATTGCCAATCCTGAAACGCAAGCACTGCCGAAAGAGTTGGGTAATTTCAACAATGACGATAGCTTGCCAATAAAGCGAGAATTTTAATAAGAGAAAATATGAGATTTTAAGAACAGGAGGCAATTATCTGGAGTTAAAACTCACGCATTTCCATCCAAAGGTCTATGTGGGGACTTTGAAGACTTGCTCTCTAACTGTGCTTGGAACCGCTCTGATTGCCCTAGGAGCAGTGAACTGGGCACGAGCAGCTAACATTACCTTCACTGAAATCAAGGATGCGGGGGAGACTCTGAGCGCAGCCAGCCCTGTAGGCGCAGGCGTCACCCAGATATCAGGTCAGATTGCCCGCATCAGTGACGCTGACCTGTCATAGATATAGAAGGAAACGCGATTGGGGAGCCGACGGGACTGGGAGGTGAAGGGATTCTATCGGGCTGGGCACCGACGCCTGTAGCGGCAACGCAACCGACAGTAGACTACACTGTTTTTCTCGCCAGCGCAACCGTACCCGAACTGGCGATCGCGACGGGTAATCTGGTGGGAATTGGGTTTTTCGGTATTCGGCGATCGCGGTCTTTGACGCCAACAGCAACAACCCGCTCACAAGCTCGCGGCCAATTCTCTGGCAAACTTCGCAGGCGAATAGAGGGTTTTTTCCGGGGATGCCATGTTCCCTGCCAAAGTGCGGCCCTGTACAAGTGAATCGCAGATGTCTGTCTTGGAAACTTTGCAGCCACCTTCACATTCTAACTAGCTCGAGCGAGTTAAATAAAAAAAATTTATTTCACCTTTGACCAAATCGAGTTAGTCAAATCAAAGCTATTTTAATATTTCGCAATAGTGAGGTTGGGCCAAAGCTACAGTTCAAAATATCGATTGAAGAGGTGAAGGATGTGCCCAGAGTCTACTGGTATTGGGGAGTTCGCGAGATTGAGGGCGCTGGGTCGCTTTCGAGCAAATAAGCCGCTCGGCGGCTGGAACAGTGCGGAACTAATCTCGTCGGGGAGGTGTCAACCAATTAAAAATCTGCCGCTCTAGTCATTTTCAAATTCCGGCTGCTAAAATCTAATTTTTGAAAAATCAAATAAAAAATGTTCGTCATGGTAGAGTTGTGGCAAGATAGGGGAAGCGATTTTGCATCAAAGCGCCCGATCGCGAGCGATTCCGATGCGACTTTCTAGCGTCTCCTGAAACGAAAAAATCGCAATTCGCTGGAAAAGACCAGTGCCTTCAATCACTTTTTGAGAGGAATAACTGCTATGTCAGCATCTACCCTTGTGAAAAATCTGTCAGTGACTGCTGCTGCCGCCGCGTTGCTTTCTGTTGCGGGTGCGATCGCCAATGCCCCCTCAGCCAATGCGGCCATTTTTGCGGTAGGAGATGCCGGTCGGTGGGGAGCGGGAGGGGAAAACACCCTCTCAAATCTGGGCTTTAATATGCAGGCGCTTCCCAACAATCCCGCCGTCCCCGGAGGATTTACTCCCGTTCAGCAAATCTCGTCGCCGTCCAACACCTTGAGCTTCAGCAACACCGTTTACAAAGCTTATGTAGGCACTGACTGGGCCAAGTTGGCAAGTTCGCGCCTTACTGCCGGCAGCGCGGTGTACTTCAACGGAGGCGCTAACTCCACGACCATCTCCCTGGCTAAAGCCGTCGCTGCTCTAGATTTAGTCGTAGAGACAAACTCCCTAGCACCTTTGGTATTCAATATTGCTATCACAGCTTTCGGCGGCGGCACCCAGCAGATTCTGACTCAGGGAATTCGGGGTGATGTGGGCGGGCAGTATTTCGGCTTTTACGCCACTGGCACGGACATGATTTCCTCTATCACGATTTCCGCTCCCAGTCAAGCGGAGGGTTTTGCGATGGGCGAATTCCGCTTGGGCGATCCCATCCCCGCACCCGAATCGGAAGCAGTTCCCGAACCCGCGACGATTGCCGGGACCCTGGCATTTGGAGCTTTTGTGGCCCGCTCTCGCATGAAGCGCAAACAGAAAGCCGAAAAAAGCAGCCGCAACTAATTCTTACCCCAAACGACTTTTCGAGCGCCGTCTCCGATTCGAGCGCCGATCCGGTCGAGGGACGGGCGCTTTTGTCGCTTGTCAAAAATATTCTTATAAAGCTATATACCCAAGGACTGTTAAAAGCAAAGTGGATGGCCTTGTCTGGTGCGGGAAGGCAGGGGAGCAGACAAAAAGTGACGGGCTTGTTGAAAAGCAGTATCGAGTTACACGCGATCCCCTTCAATGGTAATCTGAAAAACTGTAACGCTCCGTAAAGTTATCCCACCGTAAAGGCGCGAGCATGGTCACCACCGCAGAAAAGACAAACGTAGGCTACATTACCCAAATCATCGGCCCAGTCGTAGACGTCAAGTTCCCTGGCGGCAAGATGCCCCAGATTTACAACGCCCTGACCATCACTGGCAAAAACGAAGCCGGTCAGGACGTATCCGTCACCTGCGAAGTGCAGCAATTGCTGGGCGACAACCAAGTCCGCGCCGTGTCCATGAGCACCACGGACGGCTTGGTGCGGGGGATGGAAGCGATCGATACCGGCGCTCCCATCAACGTCCCCGTCGGCCCCGCTACCCTGGGACGGATTTTCAACGTCATCGGCGAACCCGTAGACAACCAAGGGCCAGTCAATAACTCGGAAACCTCTTCCATCCACCGCTCTGCCCCTGCTTTCACCGAATTAGAAACCAAGCCTTCCGTTTTTGAAACCGGGATCAAAGTGGTAGACTTGCTGGCTCCCTACCGGCGCGGCGGAAAAATCGGCTTGTTCGGCGGTGCCGGCGTGGGCAAAACCGTGATCATCCAAGAACTGATCAACAACATCGCCAAAGCACACGGCGGCGTATCCGTGTTTGGCGGTGTGGGCGAGCGCACTCGCGAGGGCAATGACCTCTACAACGAATTTAAAGAATCCGGGGTGATTAACGGCGAAAACCTCGCCGAATCGAAAGTGGCCCTCGTCTACGGTCAGATGAACGAACCGCCCGGAGCCCGGATGCGCGTCGGTCTGTCTGCTTTGACGATGGCTGAATACTTCCGCGACGTGAACAAGCAAGACGTGCTGCTGTTCATCGACAATATCTTCCGGTTCGTGCAAGCGGGTTCGGAAGTGTCCGCACTGCTCGGTCGGATGCCCTCTGCTGTGGGATACCAGCCGACCTTGGGGACAGAAATGGGCGAGCTGCAAGAGCGCATCACCTCCACCACCGAAGGTTCGATTACCTCGATTCAGGCGGTGTATGTGCCAGCAGACGACTTGACCGACCCCGCACCGGCCACCACCTTCGCTCACTTGGACGCCACCACCGTGCTGTCTCGCGCTTTGGCATCGAAGGGGATTTATCCGGCAGTAGACCCGCTGGATTCTACTTCGACGATGTTGCAACCGAGCGTGGTGGGCGAAGAACACTACAACACTGCTCGCGCCGTGCAAGCGACGCTGCAGCGCTATAAGGAACTGCAAGACATCATCGCCATCTTGGGCTTAGATGAATTGTCGGAAGAAGACCGCTTGACGGTGGCTCGCGCTCGCAAGATCGAGCGGTTCTTGTCGCAACCGTTCTTTGTGGCGGAAGTGTTCACCGGCGCTCCTGGCAAATATGTGAAGCTGGAAGACACGATCAAGGGATTCCAGAAGATCCTGTCTGGCGAACTCGACGACCTGCCGGAACAAGCGTTTTACTTGGTGGGCGATATTAATGAAGCGATCGCCAAAGCTGAAAAACTGAAGGCTGGCGGCAAGTAATCCCCGGGCAAAAGGGCACTGCTTACTGGGCATGGGGCATGGGGCATGGGGCATTGATTGGATTATTCTTCTCCATTCCCTATGCCCTTTTGCCCGATTCTCCATGCCCGATTCCCCATCCTCCTTGACAACGGACACAGGACAGAGAACAGATGAGTTTAACAGTTCGCGTAATTGCGCCAGATAAAACAGTTTGGGATGCCAGCGCCCAAGAAGTGGTTCTGCCGAGTACGACTGGGCAGTTGGGCATCCTCCCCGGGCACGCTCCCCTGCTGACGGCGCTCGATACCGGCGTGATGCGAGTCCGCCCCGATCGCGAGTGGGTGGCGATCGCCCTCATGGGTGGCTTTGCCGAAGTTGAAAACGACGAAGTAACTATTCTCGTCAACGGTGCGTATCGGGGCGATACCATCGACCTCGAAGAAGCCCGCGCCGCCTACAACCAAGCACTCACCCGCCTCGACCAATCCCAAAACGGCACCCGCCAAGAGCAAATTCAAGCCAAGCAAGCCCTCAAACGCGCTCGCAGCCGCTTTCAAGCTGCCGGCGGCATGGTGCAAGTCTAACAGGGAGAGTGCTGAGTAAGGAGTAAGGAGTAAGGAGTAAGGAGTAAGGAGTAAGGTGTAAGGTGTAAGGTGTGTTGAGTTAAAAAATAACTTAAAAACTCACTTATACTCTTACTTTTGTTTTTTCGCTCCACACTTCACACTGCACACTCCTGAGCACTCAGCACTCAGCACTTTTTACTCAACTTCACACTCCACACTTCTTAGCACTCAGCACTCAGCACTCAGCACTTTTTACTCAACTCCACACTGTTTCTACACTCCCACTTCTGCCAGGAGCGGTTGCATGGTTTCCGCTGTCAGCCCTTGCTGCAAATATTGAGGATTATCTGGATTGTAGGGACTCGCCGCCCGGTCGATCGCGATGATGCGGGCAGAATCCGGCAATACTGGCACGTCGGGATCGGCAGAAGTAGGGCGCGTCAGGGAACTAGAAAAGCCCTTAAAAATGACAATGCGATCCGCTTGTGCATCTATTTCCGCCGTCACGATCAGGACTTCCCCAGGACGCTTGGCGGTGTATCGTTCCAGGCGCAGCCCAAAAGAATTAACCATATCAGCGACTAATTAACTCGAGTTCTTAATTATAATCTATCGGTCATGGGTAATCGGTAATGGGGAAGAATCAGCCAGTCAAGCACCTTTTTCCCGATGAGCCATTACCCATTACCCATTACCCATTACTCAATTCCCTTTTGCTCAATTCTCACAGAGCAATTAATGCCCCGTTGCCGATCGCCCTTGACGACCGAGCCGAACCAGCACGAAATAACTCAGGCAAAGGACGTACACGATCAAGCCGACAATGCCGAGAAAACCCAGAAATCCAGTTGTGGCATTGGGGTGAAAATACTGCTTGTAAAGCAGCGTCGGATCGATCCAAACCTGACAGTAGCGACTGGCGAGCACTTTTGAATCTACCGCACAAGATAGAAAAGGAATCAGGCACAAAGCGCCTATCGCATTGTAAGCCGTCATCGCCCACCGCCACGAAGTCAGCGTCAGTTTTAGGGGGGAGGGGGATTGATCGTCAATTTCCTCGTTGATGTCTACCCAGAACCAGAGAGAGATGGGGATTAAAAGGCGCGCCATCAGCGCCGACAAAAAGCTGACGGGGAGCGAGGCAATCATCAAATAAACTGTAATCGCCAGCAGCGACGCCACCCGCCAATAAATAATCATCAGGCGGACGATCGGATCGGATTTTTGAACAAATGCCCAAAGCAGCAAAATGAGAGGAATAAAGACTGTAAATAAAACCGCGACTCGATAGTCTGTCCAGACTAGCGGCGCAAACCAAGGTTCATCTAGGGTAGCAGCTAATACCAATTCCATTGTAGTTCGCCAGTGTATTTCGGAAGAAATTGCGGGGAAAGCAAATTGGCTTTTCGCTCCCTCTTCATGCCCGTCAGGGATTTCCAGAGCGCTGCCAGATGCTTATTCGCCAGCTTATGGCTGAAAATTATATAGCCAAAAACACGAGCAACCGGAACCGCGCGCGGTTCCAGTTGCTGGCGAAATTTGGACATTTTCGGCGCGTGCGGCAAGTGGGTGAAGCGATTCGAGTCGCTGCAAAGCCTCCGCGCGGGCATTTTTTTTGAAACCGCCTGTGCCGTCAGCCGTCAGCCCGCAATCGATCGCTGACAGGCTGCCGATCGCCGAGCGGTGAATGCTTGCCCGTCAGCACGCTCTACTCGTCATAAATGCGACACTCAGCCGCATCGGGATTGTCATCGCAATATTTTTCAAAAGAAGTCTTCGGCTTGACTTGACGCTGGTGGGAAGCTTCTGCTTGCAGTTCTTCAACTGCATCCCATGCGGCTGCACATTCGCCAGAGGTTGCGCCCTTGATATCGCAGACTTCGCGAGCACTTTCGCGCTCTTTTTCGATTTCCTTTTGGATGTCGCTCATAGAGTTATTAGTTTGAACAACGTTGAGGTCAGTAGCGGAAAAATGGCTAAATTGAGCTACCTCGAGCTATCACTCAGGGGTTGCCCCAGGTTAACAGGTAGGCGAAATGCCCATTATTGACCTGAAGCCACCGCAGCCAGACGGAATCTATCTTTTTTTTTAGATTGGGCTGGCGAGGAAACGCTGAAGTCAGTTTGCTGCTGAGTTCTGCGTACCGTTCTCATGTTATTTCAGTCCCTGAAACGGATGGGTACTTCAGGCAGGCTGCCGCCATTCGATTATATCACGTCAGCTACGAGGGCTGGCTGTGCTTCATCGGACTGAAAAGCGCTGTAACTGATGTTAAGAGAAAGGGATTTTGTGGCCCTTTTTCCAGTCAGAACAGGTGCTATGAGAACCGCCGAATTATAGCACAGCCGAAAGGAACGTTCGGAGGAAGTCGCTCAACCGGCACGCGACTGCGCTATAGTATAGGCGTTGGCCCTCGCGAGGACGATTGCATCCCGATCGGGGACTGAAATGAACCTATGGCAGAGCAAATGAAATGGGCAAACGCCTTATCCACCCGTTCTTCTTTAGAAGCGGCAGTTAAAGAAGTTGTCGAAAGAGCGCAGCAGCAACTGCACGAGCCGTCCGATTTGGGGCTGGTGTTTATTTCAGCAGCCTTTGCCAGCGAGTATTCGCGGCTGATGCCGCTGCTGCAAGAAATCCTGGGAGTGCCAGCGATAATCGGCTGTAGCGGCGGCGGGATTGTGGGCATGAATCAGCAGGGCGAGGCGCGAGAACTGGAAGGCGAACCGGCGCTGAGCCTGACGCTGGCTCACCTGCCGGGGGTGAAGGCGCGCGTCTTTCACGTCGTGGCGGAGGAATTGCCGGACTTGGATGGCCCTCCAGATGCCTGGGTGCAACTGGTTGGGGTGCCGCCATCGGAGCAGCCCCATTTTATCCTGCTGGCAGATCCCTTCGGATCGGGGGCGATCGACTTGCTGCAGGGACTCGATTTTGCCTATCCGGGGGCGTCGAAAGTGGGAGGACTTGCCAGCGGCGGCATGACGGGCAACAGTCAGGCACTGTTCTGCAATTACCAGCTTTACCGGCAGGGAACGGTGGGAGTGGCCCTCAGCGGCCAAATCGTGCTGGAGACAATAGTAGCTCAGGGATGTCGCCCGATCGGGCAGACGTACCGCGTCAGTGCGGGCGATCGCAATATCGTGCTGGGATTGGAGGAATACCCTACCCCCAGGGGCTCGACGCGATCGCCCCTAGAAGTGCTGCGCGACGAGATCGACAGTCTCAGCGAGTCAGATAGAGAACTAGCACAGCACTCCCTATTTGTAGGGATTGCCCGCGATGAATTCAAATCCCAACTGGAACAAGGAGACTTTCTCATCCGCAATTTGCTGGGGGTAGAACCGAAGAGCGGGGCAATTGCCATCGGCGATCGCGTGCGCCCGGGGCAGCGCATCCAATTTCACCTGCGCGACGCCCGCACCTCCGCCGAAGACTTGGAAATGCTCCTGCAGCGCTATCGCTCCGAAGCTCGCGCCAACCCCGCCGCCTCCGGTGCCTTGATGTTTTCCTGTATGGGGCGGGGGCAGGGACTTTACGGGCAGCCCAACTTTGACGCGGAATTATTCAGCCGCTACCTGAACAATATCCCCCTCAGCGGCTTCTTCTGTAACGGCGAAATTGGCCCCGTAGGTGGCAGCACCTTCCTGCACGGCTATACCTCAGTGTTTGGGATTTGCCGCCAACCTTAAATCAGCCAAGCGAATTAAACTCAACAGAGTTCGCGGTTTTCCGTCATTTCCGGGCAGCGAGAGGGAGCGATCGCCCTGTTGGCTGGAGTATCCCGTTTTTCCAAATCTCCCTAGGAGGGCGAAGCATTCGGATTATCAATTGTTGATTTTTACCAATAGATTATTCCTCCGATGCTTCGCCCCTAAAAAAGTCTTGTGTTCGGAAAAGATAAAGGCTCTAGAAAACGAATATCAAAACCGTTATAGATTAATAAATAGCGATAAGAAGCCCTAATCATTCTCTTTTCTATTTCTGAGTCCTCGCGCTTCTCACCCAGGTTAGAAAAATCACGACTGCTGATGCGCTACCCGTGGTTTTTATCTGACTCGCACCTGGGGAGCATCCCATTTTTGCAAAAAGACATTTGTTCAGAAGTGGGAGCGTCCCGCTCCCTATCAATCCAATCGCGAACGAGACGTTCGCACTTCACAAATGGGATGCTCCCACCGGATTGAGAGCGATCGCTCTCAGATGCCGACTGACGGACAAACGCCATAGCCGTAAAAATTTTCCTATAATTACCCGCGTAGAATCTTTTTGGCTGCCTCAAAGACTGGACAGAAAAGTTATCGGGCTTGACTTTCCCGTTCAAATGCTGCATAATAGCACCCTATCCGGGATTGCATCTGTGTTTTGGCAAGGGGCTGCTTGATGGTTTTGGCCGCTACAACCGCATCAGCCAGAAGTCCACTGACCAAGGCATCGAAGCGATAATTTAGGATGGGTGTCACGTCTCGATTTCTCGAAAATCCTGCGCTACAGACCTTTTATCGCTGTATCCCTATAGCGACGCGCGGCGACTCGATCGCCGCTCACTTGCAAGCGCATCACGCGCCTATCGGGCTCTCTACCGACGGTTGCGGCGTTAAGCGCCAGCCGGGTTGTGGAGTGGACACCACCCGCCCGGGCGCTGCTAAAGTAAGTCGAGCGCGCTTTCGCCTTGGCAGCGCCCGGGAAAAGCCGCGATCCCCCTGACTTCACTCTCGTTCCATCCTCACGACCCGCACGCTCCTTGTCTCCCTTGCCCCGCTTTTTGGGAAAGATAAAGTAGTAGCAGTTATCCTACTCCAAAGGCAGCAGCCCCCCTACTCTCAACTCAAGGACGTTTGAAAAAAGATGAATCCTATTGTAAAAGTCGTTCAACCTTCTGGCATTTTAGACAGGACTAAAGCCATTCAATTCGACCAGGAAATAACCGCCAGTCTGGCAGCAGAAGCTGACCTCGTTTTACTGGATTTTCAGGATATCAATTTTATGGATAGTTCCGGTCTGGGGGTTTTGGTAAACGCAATAAAAATGGTTAAATCAGCTCGGCGGCAAATCGCAGTTTGTTCGATCAACCATCAAGTGAGAATGTTATTTGAACTGGCGGGGGTGGATAGGCTGTTAGAAATCTATCCCAATCGCGATGCGGTTTATAACGCCCTGTCTCGTGCAGAGCTATCCGGCGATTTAAAAGTTTAAAAAATAGCCTGACTGCCGGACAAGCCGCCAATAGCTATGAGAAAAATAGCTATTGGTTGAATTTGACTTGCAGGAGGGAGACGTCATCGTCGAAAGCGTGTCTGGTACTCAAGTGACAAGCGTGTTCTACGATGCTATCGAGGCTGAAATTATTGATATTCCAAGCGCTCGACAGCCACTCGATGAAGTCATCGAGCCCCCAGAGATTGCCATCAGGTCGGTGAATTTCATAAATGCCATCGCTGAAGACGTACAGGGTGCTGGGATCTTTGATGTCGCACTTGACGTTGGTATATTGAACGGTGGGAAACATGCCAATGGGCAAACCGCGCGTTTGCAATTGGCGAACTTGAGTGATTCCGGCACGCGATCGCGACAGCAATAAGGCGGGAGGATGTCCGGCGCTGGAGTAAACGAGCCGGTGCTTATTTCGGTTGTAAACGCCGTACCAGATGGTAAAGTACATATTGCGCTGCATGTCCATCTGAAAGGCGTGATTGAGCGCTTCCAAAACTTCCGACGGCTGGTAAAAATTGGTGTTGGGAAGGAAGCGCGATCGCAAGATATTTAACAGCGAAACCGACAGCAGCGCTGCCCGCGAACCGTGTCCCGAAACATCGAGCAGGTAAATGGCTAAATGTTCGTCATCCAGCCAGTAATAATCAAAACAATCTCCCCCTACTTGGGTAGAGGGAATAAACCGCCATTCGGCTGTTAGCGGTTCGGTTAGGGCAGCGGGGAGGAGAGAGCGAACGTATTCGGCGGCTTCTGCTAATTCGGCTTTGAGCGCTGCCTCTGCCTTCTTGCGCTGGGTAATATCGATGCCCACAAACACGGCTTTGTCTTCCTGCCATTTCTTGGCAATCACCATGTCGCTGCGGAAGGAGCCATTCACTTCTGTATCGATTTCCCGCGAGGCTTCTTCAGCGGGGATGGAAAAGAACTCGCGCACGAATTTGCCGAAGTCCGACTGCTGAAAGCCGACTTCCCGATCGATAAAATATTCTGGGGGAAAGTTGTAGATAGAGGCGAGATGGCGGTTGACTCCCACATAGCGCAAGTGAGAATTAATCAGCGAAACCGTACCGGGTACGGCATCCAAGACGGCTTGCAGTTGCGCCCGAGCGACTTTGAGATTGGCTTCTGCTAGCTTGCGATCGCTAATATCTATCCCCACAAACACCCCGGCTTCGTTGGCGAGCCACTTTTTCGCCATCATCAAGTGAGTGCGGAGCGTGCCATTGACATCCGTCTCAATTTCCCGCCACACTTCCTCATCGGGGCTGGTAAAAAAGTCCCGCACGAATTCGGCAAATGCCGGCTGGCGAAAGCCAATTTCTCGTCCGACAAACGCATCGGGAGACAAATTGTAACTGGCGGCTAAATGTCGGTTGACTCCCAGATAGCGAAGATTAGAACTGATCAGGGAAACCGAGCCCGGTACGGCATCCAATACGGCTTGCAATTGATTCCTCGCCAGTCGCAACGTCGCCTCGGCTTGTTTGCGCGTTGTCAAATCCTGCACGGTTCCTTCGATGCCCGTCGGTTGCCCGCCCTCGTCTCGCAGCAGCCGAATCGTCTCGCAAATCCAAATCACCGAGCCGTTGCGCTGGTAAACTTCGGCCTCTAAATCTTGCACGAAACCCTCTGCTTCGAGTCGCTGCACGCAGTCAGCCCAGTGATGGGGATCGACGTAGAGCTGGCTGATATTTTCAACGCTTTCTATCAATTCGGTTGGGGAATCGCAGCCGTAAATTTTCGCTAAGGCGGGGTTAACCGTGCGGTAGCGTCCGTCGAGGGAGGCTTGAAACAGCCCGATCGCGGCATGTTCAAACAGTTCCCGGTATTTGCGATCGCTTGCATCCTGAAAAATCCAGCGCGCGGCGTGGGGTTGGCCTTTTTTCCAGCGGCAATTCGCATTCCCTTCTACCCAAATCGCCTCGCCGGCTTTGGTCAAAAAAATCAGCTCTGCGTTTTCGATCGCTTCTCCCCGGCGGAGTTTTTCCAGCAGGTTTGCGTACAGTTCGCGGCACTCTGGATGCAATATATCCCACACTGAGAGTTGAGTGACTTCGCTGGTGTTGTAGCCCAAGCTCTGCTGCCAGCCTTGATTGACATAAATCAAGCTGCCGTCGCTGAGGCGGACGGTTTGAATTAAAACGCTGGCGCGATCGAGCAAATTTTGCAACTGAGTCTGGGAGGTTTTGACGTTAGAGAGCTCGGCGCGGCACTCCAATTGCGCGATCGCCTGCTGCGCCAGGATTTGCAGGGTTTCTAACTGCTCCGGGCTCAGTTGTCGCGGAACGCCATCCATCACGCACAAGCAGCCCAAAGTCCGGCCATTTCCCGCCACCAGCGCCGCCCCCGCACAAAACCGGACGTGGGGTTCGCCAACCACTAGGGGACTGGTTGCTAGCCTCGCATCCTTGCTGGCATCCTCAACGACGAATACTGAGTCGTGCTGAATCGCCTTGGCACAGAAAGCCATCGCCCGCGACGCATGTAGCGCCGTCCACTCCTCTCGGGAGGTGAGCCAATACCGCTCTCGTTCGCTCAAGCAGATCAGGGCTGTGGGAGTTCCGCTCAGGCGAGCGGCTAGGCGCGTCAAATCCTGCAGGGCTGCGTCAGCCGTTTGCTTTCGTCCCCGCTGCCGCCGCAGCGCTTCCATTTGCTGGAGTTCTTTATCAGGCGATGGTGCCTTCATCATTCCAATCTGACCCGTCTCGAGGGAATAAATTATCTTAACATCTGCAAGCGAGCGATCGAAAAATCCTTTTGAGTTGCTATTTGCCCCCTGATTGGGATGGCATCCCGACCCGATTTTTCCTTTTAGAGATTTTAAGAATCTTTCCTCTTTCGGAGAATTCGATTGAGAACAAAGGAGGATATTTTTCAGGCTTTAAAATTTTTCGGGCGTGCAATTTTTTTGGCGATTCGCTGCGTCTGGGTAGAGGGGCTGCTAGAACTGGGTTGACGGAGGCTACTTTTCCGCGAACCCGATTATTTTAGGTCTGAAATTTTACAGCAGGTCAGGCTGGGCTTTCACTGGCCTGTTTTTTTCAGCAGCCGCTTTCAAAATGCCGCAGTTTGGCTTTCACCAACCACGGTTCAGCCAGTGAAAGAATTATAGGCGGAAATTTTTTTTCGCATCAGCAGGCAATTGCGCTGGTCGGGGGTGCGGGTGTAGCAAACCTCATCGGTCAGCTTTTTCATAAATATCAGCCCCCTGCCGTTTTCTTTCTCCAGGGGATCGAAGGGCTCTTGCCTAATGGATGCTAGCTTCGCTTCCAGATCGAACGGCTTGCCCGAGTCCCAGATGCGCATTTCTAGATAGCGATCGCAGATTTCCACCTCGATGTCAATGGGGGTAGTGTCGGGCAAGTGACCGTGAGCGTGGCGCACTGCATTGGTAAACCCTTCAGCCAAAGCGGTCTGGCACTGCCACCACAGGTTAGCGGGGAAGCTCGGCAGATTGAACTGCTCGAACCATTGCAGAACCTCTGCTAAAGCATTCAGATCCGTCCGCACTTGCAAGTGAGCGCGCTGCGGCAATTGAGCTGTTTTCGTCGGTTGTATTCCTAGCTGGGAAGTGAATGCTTTCCACCAGCTTCCAAAGGTTTCTAACATCATCTTCTACAGGATGAACGATAGACGCATGAAGCTTGAATTGGGAAGACGAACATACTTCATCATTCTCCATTCATCTTTTACATAGCACCGCTGTTTTTCTTAAACAAAACGAAGATGGTTTTTAGAATTAGTTTTAGGTCATAGATCAGACTCCAGTTCTTTTGGTACTTCAGGTCTAAGCGGATCACGTCCTCAAAATTGCGAATGGAAGAGCGGCCATTCACCTGCCACTCTCCAGTCATGCCCGGTTTAACATCCAAGCGCTGCCATTCGGGAACCTCATAGCGTTCTACTTCGTCCGGGGTCGGGGGTCGGGTGCCTACCAGACTCATCTCGCCTTTGAGGACGTTCCAAAATTGCGGCAATTCGTCCAGACTCGTGCGCCGCAGGAATCGACCCACCCGCGTAATGCGAGGGTCGTTGTCATTTTTAAAAAGCGGCCCTTCTAGTTGGTTGGCGACTTGCGACTTCAGGGCTTCGGCATTGACGCACATCGAGCGAATCTTCCAAATCCGAAATCGCCTGCCCATCCAACCGCAGCGAATTTGACCGAAAAAGATGGGGCCTGGACTGTCAATTGTAATGGCAATGGCAATCGGAATCAACAAAATTGCCGTAATCGCCAAACCCACTAGGGCACCGACAACATCGATGGCACGTTTGAGCCAAGAGCGCACCGAGGGATGGGTGGTCGGCAGGCGATCGTGACTTCGGCGGGTTTCGCTGAACTGCTTGGTTTCGACTGTTGGCTCGATCGTCAAAACCTGATCCAATCCCGTGAGGGACAAAACTGCCATCACTTGGGGCTGCACCCCCCGCAATATCAGTGCCACTCCCTGCTGCTGCGTGGTTTTGGCGTTATTCACCAAAGCCCCGATCCCGCTGCTGTCGATAAAAATGGTTTGGCTGAAATCGAGGACAATCTGGCTGGGGGTGGGGTTGCCTTGGCAAAGCTGCTGGCAGGTTTGCTTGAAGGCCACAGCTTCCAGCACGCTCAAGCGTGGGGGCAACTGCACCACGGTATTTTCGTCGGAGAAGGAAATCCGAAAGAGTGGTTCTGGGTGTTGGCTAACCATGTAACCCTAATACTAGGTTGCAATTGAATAATTTAATTGTGAAACTTTAACCGAGTATTTTCACGTTCGTGCGGCCATCCTAGCTCAGGGGACTGCTGAGCATCAATGAAATTTAAACTTTCCTAACAATCTCTTGAATTTGACGGTACAGGCACCCCTGGAAAAGCGGCTTTTCCCGGCATCGGAGTGGCGAAAAGCTTGCGACAGCAAAGGCTGTCAAGTACAAGCTTAGCCGCTCTGGTCAGGCGGGCGGACGGTCAGGCCCGCTTTTTTCTGGGCTCGTTTGTTTGTTCGTTGCTATCTTGCAAGCTTTGCTTCGATGCACCCGCTGTTTGAGCGCAGTGAGAAAAATATTATACCCCATTCAGTAGAGAGGGGCAATCCCGGAGCGCGAAACTACAGCCTTGCGCTCTGGGATTGCCCCCTTGCTGAATTGGATGAGCCTGCTGGCTGAGAGAGCGACTCGCACAAAGCCGCGTCAGGGTTGCAGGCGGGCGAGCTTAATTGACAGACCCAGCTTCCTGATTGTGGCGGAAGATTTTGCCCAACATAAACTTTGAGGGGAATGGCCTTGGCTCGTTCGTCTCGGCTTGGCAATCGTCCTGACCTTTCGGCGGCGCTACGCAGATAGCCGTCTGGTCTACTCCTGGCATCAGCTTGGCAACTTGGCTGATGATGGCGTCAATGTTTTGCGCCAGTTGCTCTGCCGCATCTAGAGATGGAGCCATGATGAAAAAGGTCTTCTCGCCGTTCGGACTGGGGGCGATCCCGAAGATACACTCACATAAGATAGAACTTGTAGGCGATTGAAAAGATTCACAAAAGCGATTGAGTAACGCTTGGTAAAAGGATTCAGCCAGACTTCGATCGTCGAAACTGGGTTTGGATATCATGGCAAGTCCCTCCTAGGACTCTTTTCTGCCATCAAAGAATCATACTTCTATAATGGTTCCCTTATCTAGTTCTCTGTGTGACAAAAGTCCTCAAGCAATTGTGACATTTCTTAACTTGCCCGGTGAGCCCCATCGGAGGAAGTGCGCGATCGCGATCGCGTGGCAGTGCGATCGCGATCGCTGCACCGCTGTACGTTACAGCGATCGCCTGAATTGAAAAAACCCCGCCAAAATCCCCTGCAATCGCCGATTTTTTGCGTACTTTTGCTTAGTCAACAGCAGAGCCGCCTTGCTATTCACCTCTGCCAAAGTCGGGTAAATGTGAACAATCCCCGTCAGCGCCGATACCCCCAACTTGTACGACATTGCCATCACTACTTCGTGGATTAACTCGCCCGCCGACGCTCCCACCAAGTGAGCGCCCACTATTTCCCCATTGCGGCGGACAATAATCTTAGCAAATCCGCTAGTCGCTGCTTCCGCAACCGCGCGATCGACTAGGGAAAAATCCTGCTTGAGTACGCAAATATCCTCCCCATACTGCTTTCTGGCTTCCGCCTCCGTCAATCCCACCCGCGCTAATTCCGGTTCGGTGAAGGTACACCAAGGAATAACGCGATAATTGGCTTTCGTGAGGGGGAAAAATAGGGCATTTTTCAGGACGACGCTCGCTTCGTAGCCGGCAACGTGGGTGAACTGGTAGCCGCCGATAACATCCCCGCAGGCATAAATGCGGGGATTGGTTGTTTGCAGTTTTTCATTGACAGAAATTCCTTTTTGTGATACCGTAACGCCAGCCGCTTCTAAATTGAGAGAGTCTACATTAGGAGTTCGTCCTGTGGCGACTAAAATATCGCTGACTGTCGCGATCGGGCGATCGCCTGCCCAGAGAATTTTTTTGCCGTCTAAAACTTCTACGCGATCGCAGCGGGTATTGGTGAAAATGCGGATGCCTTCCGATTCAAATTGCGCCTGTACGACTGCAGCCGCTTCCGGGTCTTCTTTTGGTAAAATGCGATCGCGGCTGGCAAGAAGCGTCACTTCCGAACCGAATCTGTGCAGTGCTTGCCCCAACTCGCAGCCGATCGGTCCCGCGCCAATAACAGCAAGAGATTCCGGGCGTTTCTGTAGGGAAAAAACTTGCTCGTTAGTCAGATAACCGGCTTCTTTCAATCCCGGAATGGGCGGAATTTTCGGACGAGAACCCGTGGCGATAACGAACGCTCTGGCGCTCAGAGAACGCCCGTTCACCTGAAAAGTTTGTCGGTCGATAAATTGCCCGTCTCCGAAAATCACCTCAACGCCCAAGCCGCGAAATCGTTCTGGCGAGTCGTGGGGTTGAATGGTAGCGATCGCCTCTTGAACGCGAGCGATCGCTTTGGCAAAATCCATCTCGATATTGTCGCAATCAATGCCGAAACGGCGAGCGGTTTTCACCTCGTAGGCGGCGCGAGAAGCGCGGATGAGAGATTTGCTGGGAACGCAACCAAACCAGAGACAGTCCCCGCCGAGGCGATCGCGTTCCACCAGGGCGACTTTCGCCTTTAGCTGCGCCGCCGCAGAAGCCACCACCAAACCGCCAGAACCGCCGCCAATGATAACTAAATCGTATTCTACTGGCATAATTTTACCGAGGGTTTTAACTGAATTTATTATTCGCAGATTGGGCAAAAGGGCATGGGGCATAGAAAAAAGGCATCGGGCAGAGAATAAATCCAAGCAATGACCAATTACCTATTACCAATTGCCCCGGCCCAATTCTCAATCTAACCTGCAAGCTCGATATTACGGCGTCGGTTGCGGTGTGGCTTCTGTCTCGGCACGGGGGAAGAATTTCTGACTCACCCAATCCGTGATAATATGAGAGAGCAACCCAAACGGGCCGGCAAACAAACAGAAAAGGATAGAATGGACAGTCCAAACGCCAGTCCGCTGCCCTTCCAAGTAAATCCAGCGCCCGACAAATAAATCCATCACCAGAAAATGCACCCAGCCGGTTGCGGCGGCGCGATCGTCGGCGAAAAATCGGGCAATATCTGCTAGCTTGGGATTGGCGAGTGCTTGAGCGTTTTCGGCAGTGAGGGTGCCGCTGAGCAAAAATAGATAAAGTCCTGCTAAGACGAGAAAGGGGATGTAAGATTGCATTACCCGTTTCGTAACGCCCCAGTTAGGCAATACAATCATTAACGTCCAGAAGGGCAAAACGAACAGGTTAGCGCCGTTGAAAAGTTGTTCTGCTGTCATAGTCAGTTGTTGGCTCGTGCAATTGTTTAATATGTTACTAGAGTTTTCACGCAACCGTTGCGCGGTAAGGGCAAAAATACTGTCGGGAGCCGTCTCCTGCTCCGGCGTGGCGCTGCTTTTCGCCGCCTCCGGGTTTCCCGCCGCTGCCCAGCCCGATACGGCAACTTTCAAAACCTTTGCCGATTGGTGCGAGAATAAAGACGAGATTTCCCCAGAGGCACGGCTCACCGTCGAGGCGATGTTGAAGGCGGCTGATATGCGAGAGTGCGATCGCGCCAGCGAGAGCCTGTCAACATTTAGAAAACTCGACCTCTCCAACCAAGAACTATCCGATCTCAGCCCCGTGCAACCGCTGACTAATCTAAAATTTATCTACCTGCAAGACAATAAAATCTCTGACATTGCGCCTCTGGCATCCCTAACCGATCTGCTTTTTCTCAACCTCGCCAACAATCAAATCTCGGATATCAGTCCGCTGCAATCTTTGAAGCATCTCACTAGCCTGCACCTGGGCGACAATCAAATTCAAAATATCTTTTCCCTTTCTTCCCTGCCCAAGCTAACTATCGTCAACCTCAGCGGCAATCAAATTAAAGACATAAGTCCCCTTTCCTCCATCCCCACCCGCACGGAACTTTACCTCCACGACAATCAAATATCGGATATCAGATCGCTTTCTGCCCTGCCCAACCTAACCCGTCTCAACCTCAGTAGCAATCAAATATCGGATATCAGCCCGCTCTCTTCCCTGACAAAGCTCGCAGAACTTCACCTGCAAGGAAACCCAATTGCTGACAAAACTTGTCCGGTGAATCCAGCGTCGATCTGTCACTTTTAATATCTGTTTTTTCTGGAATTCGCAGCAATAGAGAAAAAGAAACCCGGCTTCTTAGAGAAGCCGGGTTTCTGACTGGCGCTGCGTTACGTTGTGTTATGCCTGCTTCATTAATTTTTCCCTTTCAGTTCAATATACGCTTTCAGAAGTGCCGCATAATTGCACAAATCTAAAAGCGTATCTTCAATTTTCTCATCTTTGACTTCCGCTTCTCGATCGAGCAGCGTATTCAGACGAGAGATTTTATCGAGCATTCTGACGAGCAACCCTTTTTCTGTCGGAACTCCCAAAACTTGCTCGACTAATTCAAAGTTATAGAAAGCGTCGCGTTCTCCTGTATAGTCAGCGTTTTTGATTTTGGCAATTTCCAGACATTTGTGAAAAGTCGCCTCTAAAGAAGCCAGAAGTTGAGCTTGTGTAATTGGAGACATGGTAATTTTGTTTCTATTTAATTCGCGTTCCCGGAAAGTCGGAACTTATTCTATTAAACCTTTTATTTCGTCTGATGTCGAGAGGCGTTCGCTGGGGCGGCGGAAAGCCCCTCAGACTGAAGTGGGCCATAAATTGGGCGGTTCGGGCTGGATGCTGAATCAGCGAATCACAATAAAAACTATTAAACTGATAAATAGCGGTTCTCTTTGAATCGAGAAACCGCAGAAATCGGTTTTTTTGAAGAAACCGCGTTTCTCACTCAGTACAGCCGTCCGCTTTTGTCAGCAAAATTGCAGGCAATACCCCGATTTTTCAACTTTGGCTACATTCCAAACAAACGCGGCTTTAAAAAATAAAAACCACTCATCATTTTACTCCCTTACAGATGAAAAAATCTAAATTCTCGAAACTGATTCGCTGGGCGATCGCTCCCTCATTCGCCCTCTTTGTCATCCTCCTCTTTTGGCTGGGAACGCCCGCCCTGCTCAAATCCGCTACCCCGGAGCGAGCGCTTTTTTCTCAAGTCTGGCAAACCGTTAATGAAAGATTTTATGACCCCAAATTAAACGGCGTAGATTGGCGAACTATGCGCGTTAAATACGAGCCGCAATTTCTCCAATCTCGGACAGATGAAGCAGCCAGCGCCGTCATCAATCAAATGCTTTCCGAATTGAAAACCTCGCACACCCGATTCTACACGCCGCTCGAACCTGCTTATTATCAAATTTTGGGAATTTTTGCCCCCAGAAGCCGGGATTTTCAAAGGGAAGTTGAGAAATGGTTTCCTGACGGAAAGATTCAATATAGCGGCATTGGCATTTTTACAAAACCTCTCAATGGACAAACTTTCATCAGCGCGATTCTCGATGGAAGTCCGGCGGAAGAAGCGGGATTGCTGGTGGGAGATAGAATTATTAGCGCGGACGATCGCCCGTTTCAGCCCGTCAAATCTTTCGAGGGAAAAGCTGGGGAAAAAGTGAGTCTGTTAATTCAGCGTTCTGCTGCTCCAGACAGCCAGAAAAAAATCGAGGTTGAGCCCCAAATGCTGGATGCCACCACCATGTTTCTAGACGCGCAAAAAGCCAGTACCCGCGTGATAGAACGGGAGGGCAAAAAAATCGCCTACGTTCATATTTGGTCTTATGCTGGCGATCAATATCAGCAGCAACTCGAAGAAGATTTAATTTACGGTCGTCTCAGAGAGGCAGACGCGCTCGTTTTGGATTTGCGAGAAGGGTGGGGCGGCGCGCCTCTCACTGCTCTCAACATCTTCACGGCTCGTGGAGCTAGTATAACCAGCATTCCGCGCAGTGGCAAGCGCTACACGCAGCGCCCTTACTGGGGAAAGCCAGTCGTCATGCTGGTGAATGAAGGGAGCCGCAGCGCGAAGGAAATCTTAGCGTTTGCGTTTCAGCAATACCGAATCGGTGCCGTCGTTGGCGCTCAAACGGCTGGGGCGGTGGTGGGGGGTTCTCCGTTCCTGATGCAGGATGGCAGCCTGCTTTACGTTGCTGTGGCAGACGTATTCGTTGACGAAAAATACCGGCTGGAAGGAAAAGGAGTCACGCCGGATATTGTGGTTCCATTTACTTTAGAATATGCTGGGGGTGCCGATCCGCAAAAAGAGCGGGCGTTTGAGGTGGCGCTAGCGGCGCTGAAATAGTTTCGCTGTCTTTTTCGGGAGCGATCGCTCCTGGCGTGAGGAGAAAAACCGCATGATTCAAATTCGGGGAATTGTCAAAATTGCCGAGCGGGCGCGAGAGAGTTTAAAAGATGGGATAGCGGCGGGCGAAGTAGCGGCTTTCAAGCAGTTTGTCGCGGATTCGATCGCGACGATCGAGCGTCTGTGTGCTGAGGCGAACGGGAAACCCAGCCAATTGCCCGCGCGATCGCGCCAAGCTTATTATTTTCTCAAGCGCATTGATTTGGATAATTTACCCGTCGCCGCGATCGATGCGACTTCTCCAGCCAAACAGCCGCTCCGCTTCAAAAATATTAAAAACCAGCAGCGCTCTATCTTGCAAAAAATCTCCCAACTCGCCGCCAATCCTCTACCCAAAGTGACGGAGCTAGAAGCATTGGAGGCGAGCTTGCAAAAAACGGTGATGGAGATTGAAAAACTTTGCGAAAAGCAGCAAGCAACGCCTGCTAATTTAAGCAGTTCGGCGCGTTCGATTTATGCGTGGATGAAGTTTTTGACTTTGGAGGGCTATCTCGCCCAGCACGTTGAAACGACTTGTCGAGCGCGGCAAATGACGTTATCTGTTTGGCAAACTCGCTTTCCCGGCTCGGAGAAGGTGACTGTCGAGCTGTCAAATATTGCAGGGCTTTATCAAAGCAAGCGATCGGGAGATAGCGCGAGTCTGGTTATCAGCGAAGGATTTGTCAATGCCAGCGATGAAATTTTGCGATCGCTCGCCGCCGATGCCTTGCTCGGAAAGAGCAAGCAGAGAACGCACCTAGTGAAAGAATTTGCCTGCTCGGAAGAGTACAGCGAGGTGCTGCTAGAGCTGGATTTGATAGCAGAAGCGATCGCTGAAACTTCCCGAGGCAAATTTTACAATCTGGACGAATTATTTGACAAACTCAATGGGGAATATTTTTCTAACAAGCTGGCTAAACCCCGTTTGACATGGAGCCAAATTCCCACCTATCGAAAATTCGGGCACTACGAACCCGCTAGAGATAGAGTCGTGATGAGCTTGACGCTCGACGATCCCCGCCTTCCTCCGTTTGTTGTCGAGTTTGTATTGTATCACGAATTGCTGCACAAATATCACGGGATTTCGTGGGTAAATGGGCGCAGAATGGCTCATACTCCCGAATTCCGGCGCGACGAAAGGGCGTTTAAATTGTATCAGAGAGCATCAGAATGGCTCGATAAAGTGGCGCGAGGACTGACTCATTAATTCCTGAAAATTAAGTGCCGGGTAATTGGGAATGGGTAATTAGTCAGATTCGCCTTCTATTACCGATTACCTATAGCAGGTATCAAAAAGCGTGATGTACGTTAGAAACCCGACTTCTTCAAGAACCCCGGCTTCTAGCCTCTACTTCATCTGACTGAAAAACGCTATATTACCCATTATCGATTCCTGATTACCAGTTTTTAGATTTCTGTCAACCGCAATCTCGACTCTATCTCATTTTTATCCAAATTGTAGAGAGCGTCCAAAAAGTGCATGGGAAAACTGCCAGAGCCGGCAGCTTTTGAGGCAGCGATTTCCCCGGCAATACCCGTAACTGCCATCGCGCAAGCCGCTGCCACGGTTGGTTCCGAATTGACAGCTAAAAAAGCGCCAATGATTGCCGTAGCCGTACAGCCCATGCCCGTTACTTTTGTCATTAAAGGATGTCCGTTTTCTCCCAAAAGTATTTTTTCTGTACTGACAATAAAATCTTTAGCTCCACTGATGACAACCGCGCAGTTGCAGGTAGCGGCGAGTGCTTGAGCGCAAGCGATCGCTTCTTCTGGCGCAGCGGTACTGTCTACCCCCTTCGTTCTTGCACCTTCTGTTACCAAAGCAGCTATTTCTGAGGCATTGCCGCGAATCACTGTAGGGGAATTGGCTGACAAAAGCGCGATCGCTGTCTGGGTTCTGTACGGCGTTGCTCCCGCACCGACGGGATCGAAGACAATCGGTTTATTCAAGTGTCGAGCCTTTGCCATTGCTAGTTGCATCGCCGCAATCCAGCCGTCGCTCAAAGTTCCAATATTCACCACTAAAGCTGCCGCGAGGTTAACCATATCTTCGACTTCATTCATGGCGTGCGCCATCACTGGAGCAGCTCCGACGGCTAAAAGCGCGTTGGCAGTGGAATTCATCACGACATAGTTTGTAATGTTGTGAATGAGCGGAGCAGTTGTGCGGATAGCTTGTAAATTTTGCCAGACGGATTCAGGGGAGATGTGCATAGGGTATAGAATTCTCGGAGTGATACGCGCCGATATTTAATCTTTAAAATTTTAGACAAAACGGCGGTAACTTTCAACCAGAGCCGTCTGAATTATGGGCGGAATTTTTCCATAAAAAAAACCGGGGCAGGAGTCCCCGGTGCATTCCTCAAGGAGTCATTAGAAGTTGGCAAACTTGTTAAAATATCGAAATATCCATAGCAATATTTTTATAGCAGGTTGAAATTCAAACGGGGCGCATCAAAATTTCAGCCATGAGGTGAAAGTGGAACTGCTGGCGGATCTGGCGTTGGCGTTTGATTTCGGATTGCTCAGACTCAGCGGCGGCGGCGGCGGCGGCGATTTCGATGAAGCGGATGGTGAGTTCCATGTCGATGTCCCTGAACGCTTTACATTTTTACTCTACGAACTCTTCCAGCGCTGCGGGGCGGCAACTGGCACACTATTCGAGGCGGCTGCTCTCGCAGCGCATCGCTGAAACCGTTTTCTGAGGCTTTGCGGGATGCTAGGTGCAGACAGTTGGCAGAGTGGCACTCCCTCCCGCGCCTGAAGCGTCAGAATTCGGCGATCGCCCGCAATTTAACGCACTGTTTCGCGTAAATATACGTTAATGCGCAAGTAAACGAGGCGATCGAGCGAGTAACGAGTCATTTTCCGAAAAAAAATTCCCTATCCCCTTGACAAGCTCCGCGCCAGGAGATAAGCTACGAGAATAGCTAGAAATCGAAAAAACGCCACGTCCGCAAAACACGGAAGAGTGGCGGCCATCCAAAAGTACCCACATCAAGGGCAAAGGATATTGTTATGGTGTCAGCTAATTGCTTTGTTTACAACTGTTTCAGAAGTTCCGACCTAGAAGAAAAGGCCAAATCAACGCGATCGAATTTCCTCGGATTTGTCCGACAAACCTTTGAAAACATACTCGCTCAAGGAAGAGCGCTGTGGGAGCTCAAGAGCGAGCTGCTCGTCCACTTGGGGCAGCAAGAAGGCAAAGCCGCCTTTGAAGCGTGGCTCGATTCCGACGAGTTCGGCTCATCCCGCTACATCGCTAAGGCGGCGATGGAAATTAGCGCTTGGTACAATACCCTGCCGTTGAAAGTGCAGCGGTTGGTGGTGAAAAATTGCCATCGGTGGAGCGTGACGGCGCTGCGCGAACTGCCGAAATTGACGGTTTCCCTCGTCACAGAATTAGTATCGAATAAAAAGAAACACACCGCTAGAAGCGTTCGCGATGCGGCTACTGCCGCCGCAGAGATGAGCGAGGAAGAATGGGATGCGATCGCTCAACGCTACGGTTTATCGGAAAGTGCCCTCTGCAGCGTCAAACAACAAGCGCGGATATTTGCCACTGCCGAAACCCCCGAAGACGCCACAACCGTCCTCGTCCGACGGGGGCACGCGATGAAAGCCTTGGAGCATCTGGGTTTCAGAATCGGGCCAAATTCCGGCAGTGCCAGCGGCAGTTCTTGTAGCAGTTCGTCAAACAGCAACAAAGGGCGCGAACGAAAGATCGCAATCGCAACGTACAATCTTTCGGAAGAAGACGAGCGCAAGTTAACGCAACTCGCCGAAACGCGCGGCGTCACCCCCAACAAACTCATCAGCCAGTTGCTCGCCGCAGCGCCGGAATTGCAGCCAAAAGAAGAAGAACCGGCACCCGAACCGACAGTGGCTCAAATCGAACAAAAGTATCGCGAACAAATCGCCGAACTGCAAAAACAACTGGCAGCGACAGTTGCCGAGTTGCGAAATGTGCAGCAGCAAGTGGCGGCAACTCAGGCAAAGAAGGCAGCCGAGAACGCTGCGGAGACGCGATCGCAAACTGCGCCGGAAGAATTGGTGGAGGCAACAGTCGAGGAAATAGAATCGATCGCCCCAACGGCTGCTCGCGGCATGGACGTGCGGAGTATTTTAGCAGATGCAGGAGAATCGACACTGTTTCTAGTGCAGCGGCTGCTCAAAAGCTTGAAAAAAACAGGGCGCTCGGTAGCGTCGCAGCCCTCCTGGGGCGAAGAATTTGCGATCGATTACAACCAGGAAGTAGACAACTGGGAACCTGCTTGAAAAACGCAGATTTCCCTGCGATGCGATCGATAGCAGCCTTCCCCGGAGACAGCCAGAGCGCTGCCTTTGGCAAAGCTCGAACCAGTCGCGATCGCATCCCGATCCCCGCGCCCGGGCCACTTTTCCCCCAATTAAGAAAGCCGAGTCAAGCGAACCCCCACTAAAATAGAAAAAAACCCCTTCAATAACAAAAACCCATAGGAGGACAATCCTTATGAATACACACGACTTAATCATGCTGGGAGTGCTGCTATTCCCCGGCTTAGCGCTCTCCATTGCCATTATGGCCACTTTTGCAGCCGGAGGTTGAGTATTTTCGTCACGCCCCACCCTCAAGGCTGGGGCGTAGCGACAAATCAAGAGCGATTCCCCCTGCCCAACCCTTCCCCTTCCCCGCCTCTGCGTACTTCGCCCCTTTGCGGTTCAAGAAAAATCGCCCTCTCTACAATAATTGCGCCGTCTGCTGCGGCGCTACCAGCGTATTCGCGCACAAAATACCCGACGCCGCCACGGCGGGAACGCCGATTCCCGGCATCGTGGTATCGCCAACTCGGTACAAGCCCCGTATCGGCGTGTGGGTTGAGGGAAACATCCCTTTCCCTGCAGCGATCGCAGCCCCATAAGTCCCCCGCTCCCGCCGCAAGTAGTGAGCGTGGGTTAGAGGCGTGCCGGTGGTTTCCAACACGACGCGATCGCGCAAATCGGGAATCACCCGCTCTACTGCTCGGTACAGCGGTTGTGCCTTCACCCGCTTTCGTTCCTCATATCCGCCATCCCGCTGCCAGCCCTCGTAGGGTTCCAAGCTGTAGGCGTGAATCAGATGGTGCCCGGGTGGGGCGAGTTTGGCATCCCACACCGAAGGAATCGAAATCATCACTGCATTCCCCGGTACGGTGATATCTTGAGCCGAGTCATTCACGACAACGTGATGCCCGGTGAGTTGCTCTAACCCTCCCGCCCGAATCCCCAAGTGCAGGTGCATGAAGCTGTCAACCGCTGGAGTGGCTAGAGCGGCGCTGCGGTAGGATGCCGGCAAGTCTTGTGGTTGCAGCAGTTTGCTGTAAGTGTCCCAGATAGTGGCGTTGGAAATAACAATGGGCGCTTTGATGACTTCGCCCTTGCGCAAGCGCACCCCCGCGACGCGACCCGATTCTACCAAAATTTGCTCGACGTGGGAGCGCAGGCGCAACTCGCCGCCCCAGCGTTGCAAGCCCCGCACCAGGGCATCGACTATGGCGGTGCTGCCGCCGACGGGATATTCCACGCCAAACGCACTGCGTTCGCCGAACATAAAGGCCACTTCTGGGGCGATCGTCCCGTCTGCTTTCAAACCGGAAAGCAGGAAGCATTCTAAATCTATCAGCCGCCGCACCAGGCGATCGCTGACGTACTGGTCTAGTAACTGGCCGACTGAGCCCTGCAGCGTCCCGATTTGGGGCAGCATTTTTAATAAAGAGGGCCAATAGGGGAGCAGCACGGGCAGCAATTGCCAGTCCGATCGCAGGGCTAAAATTGGGATGTCTTTGAGCGCGTCGTAGAGAGTTAAGAGGCGTTTTTCTAACTGTTCCAATTCTCGGGCACCGGCGGGCGTCAGACGAGCGATCGCCGAACGGTAGCGCTGGGAATTGGAATAAATCGGCAGGGTAAATTCGGGGAAGTGGTAGTGTCCGAGAGGATCGTAGGCGATCGCTTCGAGGGATTCCCCCAGAACCGCCAGAACCGATCGCAAGGGATTGAGACTGCGCGAATCGGTGAGCCCGCAGTAAAATGAGGGGCCGGTATCGAAGTGAAATCCCTGACGCTGGAACCCGTGCGCCGCGCCCCCTGCCACCGCGTGGCTCTCTGCCACCAGCACCCGCAATCCGTAGCGCGCCAGCAGCCCGCCGGCGACTAAGCCGCCGATGCCGCTGCCGACAACAATCACGTCAAAATCTTGCATCGATTTGGTTCATCTGTTACAGGCATTAGTTTATTTCCCTGCCCGCTCCGAATCCAGCCAGAAACCCGGTTTCTTTAAGAACCCGGGTTTCTAAATTGCGACTGCTGCGAAGGTTTTTTTTAATTCCGTCTTTCCCGATCCTCGATTTTTTGCAAGATTTCCAGCGACTTGAGCTGAATGTCTTGGACAAAATTTCTCAGCGTTTGATATTTGAGCGGCAGGTAGACGTGAGAAATTTCCTCATCCCATTGCTGCTCTAAATACGCTTCTAGATCTTTAACGCTGTTTTCGATCGCCGTCACCACCTCTCCGACGCGGCGTTCTACCATGCCTCTGACAGCGGCTTCTATTTCTAGTTGCTTTTTCAGAGACTCGCCGAGTTTGGCTTCGCCCTCCTCGCTGCCGACTTTCGCTTCTTCTGCCGGTGTCAGCAGGACGAAATAGGCGCTGTCATCGTCGCGATCGGGTCCCGTCGGAACCGATAACACCGAGTGAGCATTGTTGCGAGAACTGATGGCAAATTGGATTTCCGTGGTTTCATCTTCATCCACATCTTCGGTAATGTCCCGACCCTTTTGCAGGTATTGATAGTAGGGAAGCATCGACTCCACGATGAGACTCGCTGTTTTTAGCTGCTTTTCTGGTTCCTCCAAACAAGCCGCTGTCCCGTAGAGCCGAAATTCCAAGTCTTCCGGCGTTTCGCAGGCATAAAAAAGCGATCGCACCAATTCGTCAAATTCCAGAGAATCCAGCGTTGCCCAATCCTGAGTGCTGTAGGCAAATTTGTAATTGAGCGCCGAAAAAACGAGAATTTTAGCTAACCTGACCGTCGAGTCCCGCGAAACGGAAAACTTCAAGTCGTAGAGGTCGTAAGGATATTTTACCCCTTTTTTCAACTGTCTCAGTTGCGTCCTGATTCTTTTTCTTTTCGCTACACTGTCGGGGTATAACTTGCTGAGTTTCTGGATGAGCGTGTTAGCTATCAGAAAATACTGGACTTTTTTATTCAGCTTTTTTACGACCTGGATGAGGATCGATTTCAGCTCCCCGTAACTCGGAGCTATTTTATATACCTCTTGAACTAAGACAGATAAGTCTAGCGCTTCTAATTTTTTTTCGTCATTTTCCCATTTACCTTGCCAAGAACACAAGAGGAGTTTTTTAATTTTTATTAAACTTTCATTGCGTTCTAAATCCTTAACAACATCATCTAGAACTGCGAGATTTTCCATTGGTTCTTCTCCTGTAGAATGCACTGCAAACACTTGCCGATTCGCTATCGCTTGAACTAGCTTCACGCGGCTGCCTGAGTGCTGGTTCTTCTTCCTGGCGGTTGCTAGCAGCCAGAAGGCTTACTCTCTCTATCTTACTACGCCACAGGGCAGGGTATCACCCAGAATGGGTGTCAGCCTTGCCGGCAAGCGGTACTCAGCCGCGTGCCGGTCGAGAGCGCCTTAATGAAGTCAAAGAGTGAAAGCCCGCAGTCATATTCGGGTCGGTCAGTTGCAAAGGAACGATCGCCCTCGCCGACGCCAACACCCGATCGCCCCAGTTCCCTACCGACCCTCGCCCCCTGCTAGCAAAAAGAAACGCTCAGAGTTCTTTCGCCACTGTAGCCGAGGGAACCGGTGGCGTCAAGCAATCCTTCAGGCTCCAAACAACCTGGTGAAGCTGATCGAGGGACAGCTCTGGAAACATGGGCAGCGACAGCACCTCAGCGGCGAACTGTTCGCTGACGGGTAACTGACCAGGCTTGTAGCCGAGAGATTCGTAAACGGGCTGCAGGTGCAAAGGCAAGGGGTAATAAACCATCGAACTGACGCCGCGCTGCATCAACTGAGTGCGGATGCTGTCGCGAAAGGCGGCTTTGTCGGGATAGCGCGAGTGTTCCGCACCTTCCCCCTCGCTGCCCACCAGGCGAATCGTGTATTGATTCCAGACGCCCGTACCTCCTGGCAATTCCCGGGGTCTTTCGATGCCCGGAACCGTTTCGAGCAACTGGTGGTAGCGCGCCGCAATGTCTCGACGCTGCTGATTCCAGGTATCGAGATAGCGCAATTTGATTTGGAGGATGGCTGCTTGCACGGCATCTAGGCGGCTGTTGATGCCGCTCGTGACGGAACAGTAGCGCGCCGTTTGGCCGTGTTCTTTGATGGCCCGAATTTGGGCAGCGATCGCCGGGTCGTTCGTCGTCACAGCCCCGCCGTCCCCGCAGGCACCTAGATTTTTAGTCGGGAAGAAACTAAAACAGCCGACGTGCCCGATGCTGCCGACTTTTTTTCCCGCCCATTCCGCCCCGGTAGACTGGGCGCAGTCTTCAATCACGGTCAGATGGCGAGCCTGCGCGATCGCCATCAAGCGGGTCATGTCCGCCGGCTGGCCAAACAAGTGCACCGGCAGGATTGCCCGCGTGCGCGAGCCGATCGCCGCCTCTACTTGATTGAGGTCGAGATTGTAAGTATCTGGGTCAATATCGATAAAAACCGGCGTCGCGCCGACATTGGCGATCGCCTCCGCCGTCGCCACAAACGTGAAAGGCGTCGTCATCACCTCATCCCCAGGGCCGATATTCAAAGCGCGCAGCGCCAGATACAGGGCGTCCGTGCCGGAATTGCACGCCACGCATTCCGACACCCCGATATAAGACGCAAACTGCTGCTCGAAACCCTCCACCCAGGGGCCGCCGATATAACGGCCAGAGGCCAGTACCCCTAAAACAGCTTGCGTGACTTCTTCGCTAATGCTTTGGTACTGTTGCGCCAGATCCAGAGGGGGTATGTTATTCACTCGCTTACACCACACATTGATAGTTTTTGTGATTATCCCAGACGCAGCCCGTCGATTGCAGGCGGGAGAGCTCTCTAAGTAGGGGAAGGGGGGGGGAGTGGGAGAGTCAGAGCGTCAGAGCTTGGCAAGCGCTCAGCGCTGAGGAAGCAGGGGAAGGGCGAAAACGGATAGAGAAATAGCAGACACCGACAATCTTATAACGGCAAACGATCTCGCCGCGATCGCCGAAGTCGAAAGATTGCCGCCATCAAGCGTCAACAGCCACGCGCAGACGAGCCGCGCCATTTTTAGCAAAAGTGGCACAATGAAACAATATTGCGCACCGATTAACGGCAATTCCATGACTTTTGTTTTCCTCATCCCGATTAGCTTTGTCGCATGGTCAGTCAGCGCCATAGCTGGCGGCGGCTCTCCCCTCGTGCTCGTACCGGTGGTCAATTTCTTGCTCGGTGCACCTGCGGTTGCGCCGACCATTACCACGGGTATGCTCCTGGGAAATTCTCACCGCATCTGGATGTTTTGGGAACACCTCAATTGGCCCGTTACCCGGTGGTACTTGCCCGGAGCCATCCTGGGCGGGGTTTTGGGGGCTTATACCTTCACGCAAATTCGGCTCGACTGGCTGCAACTCGCGATCGGCGCATTTCTGATTATTGCGGTTTTTAGCTTCGGTTTTGGCAAAAAAGAGCGCATTTTTTCGGTTCAGGCTTGGCAGTTCTTGCCGATTGGGTTTGTGTATGCCTTTGTTTCTGGAATCATTGGCAGCAGCGGACCGACGATGAATCCGTTTTACCTGAATTATGGCTTGCTCAAAGAAGAGATGGTCGCGACAAAAGCTGCCCATGTTGTCGTGATTCATGTGGCCAAAATGGTGACGTATGCGCTCTTAGGAGCCCTGACGCCTGAATACCTCGGCTATGGTTTGGCGATCGGTTTGGCAGCAGTCCCTGCCAATTGGATCGGGCAGCACTTCCTCAAAAAAATGAGCGACTTCCAATTCCGCCAGATCGTCATCGCCATGATGGGGATTAGCGGGCTGTTGATGGTGTGGGCGCAGCGCGACTTAATCGCTTTTTGGTGATGGACATCTCCCCCACGGCTGACATCCTCAAGTAGTAGCGATCGATATCACAGCGATCGCTAAAAATTATCACATTTTGTCGCAGCCCCCGATCGCTATACTAGCTTGACAAATGATGCACTATTAAAAAGCATGGGGTTGTTTTTCTGCGCCATGTCCTCTCGCGTCGCTTTCGCCACCCCCACCGCGACGACTCGCCGCGATCCCGTCTGCTGCAACTGCCTGTATGGCGGCAGCACTCGCTGCGAGCAGCGCTTTCGCCCGCCAGCGATTCGCGCAACGCGCGAACGAAATACTGCTCCAACAAGCTAGAACACCGCCTTTTGAAATCAGCTCGTAAAGAGTCTTTGCAAATGCGGACTGGGGGAATAAAATGAATTATGCCTTCCTCCCAAACTAAAGGGACTGGCCGCCGTTATACTTCTGTTGAGGGACAAGCGCGTGAAGCGAGAGTTTCGCGATAGCGAATCGCCCGAAGTTCTGCTCTATTTAGCACAGAAGACTCCGCAAGTCCTGAGACACTTGAAAAGATAAGGGTGGGTTTATGATCGGGAAAAATCAGGTAGCAACTGCTTTTCAAACTGACACTGAGCTTCAACTCAGCGAACAGAGAAAAATTATTCAAAAGTCTCAGGAAAAAATCTTTCGTTTTTTCCTGGAAATCGTCAAAACTTGGCTGCCGTATGGAGTTATAGAGGAATTTAAAAATTTATATATTTATCACAGAGAGCCAGCAAATAAAGACAGCATCCAGGCTCTTTATGAAATTATTTTAACCAATGACGAAGAAGAGTTTAGGAATACGCTCAAGCGCTCGTGTTATATCGTTATCAATAACTGGTCTGCCACGAGAAAATACTCGGAAATTCAGAAATTAATCGAATTATTTGATACGCCAGTGATTGACGAAGAAACTTCGTCTATGACCCTCAATCACTTGAGAAAATGGCTGTTTAATTTCATCAATAGCAAAGATTACGACGAGCTGAAGCTATTTGCCTCCCGCTACGACGAGCGGGAAGAGCGACACTGGAGCGATCGCTATACCTCTTACCTCTTGGTGCATCAATATGTCAATGTAAAAAACTCCCCAGAACAGCGGGAAGCTGCTAGAATGCAAGCCCAGCAGCTCAAGGAAAAATTTAAGTTCGATTTGGCCATGTATACCGCTCGCGGCCATTTAATGGCCGCCACAGACCAGAAACCCAAGAATCCTACCAGCCTCGGCGATGAAGTCCTGCAGCTCATTAAAATGATTGTAGCCAAGCGCGGCCAATTTAGCTACACGAACATTGCCAATATTTTCATTCAACAAACAGAGGGACTCAAATATAAAAGCTTCAAACAAAGCCTGCAAAAATATCTCATCTATTCCGTCGAACGTCGAGAGTGCGTTTTGGCGCTGAATGTCAAATTAAGCAAAAAACTCCAACCGCTTTATGAGGATCAAAACGACAAGCTGCTAAACGACGCGCTTTTACTCAGAACTTGCAAGCGGGTTGTCGAATTTCTGACAACCGAAGATCGCCACAAACCCTCCTCTCTCTTTGTTTTGCTCCTCTCGCAAGGGCACACCCTCACCTTAGTCATCATCCTGCTCAAGATTACCCTGATCTGCAAGCCAGTTCGCCCTCACCTAGAGGCATGTCTGGCTGAGCTAATTCAATATTATCTGAACTACCCCGAGGAAGAATGCAAGTGGGTTGTTAATTTTCTCGAAATCGTCAGAATCACGTTTGTGATTTACGACGACAGCGTGCAATATAATTTACTTCAAATGAGAAAAGGAAATTCAGATATTCCCACTGCGGTTGACATTCAGGACTATCGAATTTTTTCCCAGCTAAAATTGCTCGACGACGACAGCGAAGAAGCGCAGGCAGATACTGCCGGGGGCGAGGAAGCCCCCGCAGAAGCAGACGCCAACCCCTTTACCTTCGAGGAAGCCCCCCCAGAAGCAGACGCCAACCCCTTTGCCGTCGAGGAAGACGTATCATTAACGGATGCGGATATTATTCCGATTTCAATTTGAACCAGCGGCGCAACAGGCGCGTCGCGCCAGAGGGCTTCTGCGCCCCAATCAACGCGCCCATAGCTTCCGCTAGAACGCTTGTCAGGCGGTAGAAGGCAACCGCACTCAGGAGCGCAGCCGCTCCAAAATCGCTTTCTAAAAGTCCCGTTACCGTCGCTTCAAATACGCCAATTCCTCCCGGCGCTCCCGGGACAACCAACCCCAGCAGCCATGCGAAGCTAAACGCACTCAGCAGCAGGGGCAGTTTGGATAAAAGCTTTAGGTGTAGGGTGTCTGGGGAAGCGATCGCCGCCAACGTGAATAAAAATCCCGCCCCGCGCAGCCCCAAAAATCCTATTTCTCCCAGCAACAGCCCCAAAGGATAGCGATCGAGCAGCACCACCTCGCCCGCCGCCCCCTTCGATCGCGCCGCCAACTGCAGCGCTGGGTTTAAAATCCGGGGGTGAATCAGCAGCAGTACCGCCGGCGCGCACAGCACCCCCGGTGCCGCCAAAAGCCCCGGAATCCCCGCCACGGCGATCGACAGCGCCGCCACCGCCATCAGCAGGGGTTCGAGCAACACGCTCAGCGTCGCTACTCCAGGGGAGACGCCCGCCTCCGTGACGGCGACAACGCGACCGTAAAAGTGCCAGACATTCCCCGGCAGGTACTTGGCAATATTGGTTCTCAGGTAAACGCGCACAGCCCACCCCGTCGGAACGGCTTGCTTGAACCAGCGCAGAATCCAAGTCCACACCCAAGCCGCCCAAATGTGGGCGATCAGGGTGACGAAAAGCGCGATCGCCAGCATTCCCCACCCCGCCCCGTCAATGTGGATTGCCGCGACTTCCCGCCAGTTGTCCTTGAGAGTTTTCCCCAAAAAAAACAGCGTCCCGCCCAGAATCGCCCAGCGCAGATAAGGCTTCAGGCGCGCGATCGCGGGCTTGACTGCCTTTCTAATTCTCCCAGACATTACCTGCCCCACACGCTGCCTGCATTCTTGTTATAATTCCCACAACCTAAAATCTCTCCCCCTGCTATTTTTAGCGCCAACCTAGCTTAGCAACGAAACATCAGGGTTGGAACCTCTCGGACTGAAAGTTCTTCTATATCTGTCGGGAAAAGCAACAAAAGAGCCTCGACATTTATCAAATTCAAAAATATTTTTACAAAAAATGTTAGACATCAACGCCCTCTACGAAGACAGCTATTATCTCGCCGAGAACCCGGACGTAGCGCAGGCAGTAGCAGCAGGCAGCTTCACCGGTGGATTCCAGCACTTCGTCGATTTCGGTCAATATGAAGGGCGCGATCCCGGCCCCCTGTTTGACACCCAGTTTTACCTGGAACTTTACCCAGAGGTCGCAGATATTGTCGGCAGCTCGGGCACCAGCCCGATCCAAGATTTCATCGAATACGGTCAATTTGAAGGGCTAGACCCATTTTTTGATTTCTTTACCGATTTTTACCTGCAAGACAACCCAGACGTCGCGGCGATCGTAGAAGCCAGCGCCGCCAGCCCCGATCCCCTCACGGGCATCGAACATTTCGTCCGATTTGGCCAATATGAAGGCCGCGACCCCGGCCCCTTCTTCGATACCCGCTATTATTTAGCCAGTAACCCGGACGTCGCCGCCGCCGTCAGCCCCGGCGGGTTGAGCCCCATCAAGCATTTTATTCAATTTGGTTTAGATGAGGGACGGCTCGCGGAAGCGCCAGATCCCACTCTCAACCTGAGTCTCGCAGCAGATATCGGCTCAATCCAAGCCCCAACAACCCTGAGCGGTTTTGTCGGAACCAGCGAACCGGCTGACACCTACCGCTTCACCCTCCCCACCACGAGCACGGTGAGCGTCAGTCTCAATGGCTTGACGGGCGATGCCGATTTGACGCTGGCGCAGGATATTGGCAGCGATGGCGAACTGGACATTCCCCAAGATTTGATCGATATCTCAACCGAAACGGATCTCTCGCCAGAAAGCATTAACAGCTATCCCCTGCCGGCAGGAACCTACTATGTGCGGGTGGAGCAATTCCAGGGCGAGGCTAACTACAACCTGACTGTATCGGCGACTCCCGCCGCCGTCTCTCCTGCTGTTCCTTCTGTCGATCCGAGTTTTAACAGCTCTTTTGGGCGCGGTTTAGTCGATGCCTCGGCGGCAGTTGCCCGCGCGATTGGCGCTGCTTCGCTTCCTGCCGCTGCCGTTTTAACTCAGGCAGAGGGGACAAATGCGGCAGATTTAAACGCGATCGCCGTTTCAGGAGCGTGGAATTCTGGCTATACCGGCTCCGGCGTCGTCGTTGCCGTCGTCGATGATGGCGTCACCGTCGAACACCCCGATTTAATGCCTAATATCTGGTTAAATACCGATGAAATCGCCGCAAACGGCATCGACGACGACGGCAACGGCTTTGTCGATGACGTGCGGGGTTGGGACTTTGCAGATAACGACAGCAACCCCAGCTCGAGTTCTTCAGAAAATTCTCACGGCACCCACGTTGCCGGCACGATCGCCGCCGCGAGAAATGGCACGGGAACCACAGGCGTTGCTTACAGCGCCCAGATCGTGCCCGTAAAGGTATTTCCCGACGGGCAGCTCGACGAATCGCTGTATTATCAAAGCTTGGCGAATGGCATTCGCTATGCTGCCGCCAATGGAGCCAGGGCGATTAATATCAGCTTGGGGATCGATCCGCTCGATCCGAATAGCGAAATCGTCAATCGCGCCATTCGCGACGCCGTGACGGCGGGCGCGGTGGTTGTCATCGCCGCCGGCAATGAATCTCAAAACGCACCAGAACCCCCAGCAGACTTGGCTCTCAGCCCGGGCGTGATTGCCGTGGGCGCGATCGATCGCAATAAGAAACTGACGGAATTTAGCAGCCGTGCCGGCTCGACACCTCTAAATTATCTGGTGGCTCCGGGAGTGGACGTGCCCTCGACATTCCCGCCGAGAGGCTACGACACCAAGAGCGGCACGTCGATGGCGGCTCCCCACGTTACGGGTGTGGCAGCGCTGATTTTGAGCGCCAATCCTACTTTAACGGCAGTGCAAGTAGCGGACATTTTGACGGGAACCGCGAATCCATCAGATATTATTATATAGTCATGCGGATATGTGAGGCGATTCGCTGCCCGAAGTTCTCTGCGAGGCACGCGCGGGAAGCGCAGCTATTCAGGGTAGCGATTCGCATTTTTCTGAGGCTTGATGCGAATCACCTCACCTAAAGTTTCAATACTGATTTGCTAGATGTTTGCGCGGCGACAAGAAAAACAGTTTTTAATCACCAAGGTCTGCAAAATTATTAAGCAGGCATTGTTAAAATCAAAAAATACTCTATCTCTCTAAAGTAAGAAAAATTTCGACGCAGGCGAAGCGCAAAAATGAGACTGGGGCTAGAGGAAGCGATCGCCCCTGCCTCTCTATCGTGAACGAGTAAGCGCGATAAACGAGGATAAATTTTGTGAAAAAGCTAGCGGCTTTCTTTAAAAAACTGCATCTGGGGCGAATCTTGAGCGTCTTTTTTGCCGGCGTGCTGCTATTCATCAGCACGGCTTGCAGCAATGCCGACATGCGCGGCGCGCGCCCCGACAATCCCACCGTTCAAGCCGGCGGGATGAACAACCCCCACAAACGCAGTGGCGATGGCTACACCACCTACAAGATGACTGAAGACGCGAACGTCAATACGTCGCCAGCCAATACCAATCGCAAATCCGCTGACGTGCGGCTCAATCCCGACAAAGCGATCGCTGCAGCGATCGGCGGCGACACGACGACGACCGAAGCCAATCCTAACGCAAGGCTGCTTTACCCGGGTTCCGAACCCCTAAAAACCGATCGCTTTTCGGATAATCTGGCGGGAGACGACTCCCTATTAGAAAATCCGGGGCGGATTCCCGAACAGCGTCAGCCAGTATTCGATCGCAGCGATCCGAATGCTCAACTGTTAGAACGAGCGGGAGCGGTTTTCCAAGATGCCTCTGCCTTTTTGAAAGATAAAACCCAAGATGCAGCGCGCGATCGCGAACATAGCTGAAGAAATCCAGCGGCAGCGTCCGTCAAATTACACCAATCCCAGCAATAGGGAATAATTTACAGAAACCCGGTTTCTTCAAGAAACTGGGTTTCTGAGGTTGCACGATTCAAAGAGAACCGCTATATTGACTCACCACTCCCCGACAGGCCCTTTTCACTCATCACTTTTCACTCATCACTCATCCCTCTCTTAGCACTCAGCCGAGGCCGAAGAGCACTCAGCACTCAGCACTCAGCCGAGGCCGAAGAGCACTCAGCCGAGGCCGAAGAGCACTCTTTACGCAGCACTTTTTACGCAGCACTTTTTTCAAAGATGAGACTTTCGATAGAGGCAGCGTTCGCTCTTTTAATTTTATTCTGAACAGAAGAGGGGGGTGAATGTTCACTCTCGGAGTTCTTTAGCAAACAATCGGTGCTGACATCCTGCTTTCGCACCCACGAGCGAGCGGTTTGATTGGCAAAAAATAAACGGAGTATCTCTATGAAGAGAGTTAGCGAATTTTTGAAAAAAATTCGGTTCAGCCGGATTGTAACAGTTTTCATGGCAGGAGTCCTGCTATTTTTCAGCATGTTTGGCGGCCATAGTAAGGTACTGGCAAAAACCGCAGCCCAAATCCGGGACGAAATACCCAACAACATGCTGACGTCTGAATATAAAGGCGGGATGAACGACTACAGGGATGTCGATCCCAGACGAGACACCAAGGCAGCAGATGCGAAAGCAAAAGCTCTGGTGAACAATGCGCGGCGCAACCTGAGAAATCCAGACCAAACTTCGGACAACCTGCGGGAAACCCTTGAGAACGCCCCGGAAAATATCAGCAATTTTGGCGAAAATGTGACAGACAAAGCTCAACGCAATGCGCGGGAATTTGCTGAAAATGCCAAAGAAGGCAGCGAAAATCTAAGCGAAAATACTCAAAAATTCTTCAAGGGCAACCGGGAAGTCGTTGGGGAAGCGACTGAGGGAGCTAAAGCCAAAGTCAGCCAAGGCATCGACAACGCGCAGGAATCTGCTAAAAACGCAGGCGATCGCGCCCGAGATTTAGCGCTGAGAGGGCAGGAAGCCGCTGACGATGCTGGCGACGCCGCCCAATCCAAAGTCCGCAGCGACATCGATACCACCAAACGGAACTTGAATAAAGCGGAAGACGCGATCGAATCCAAAGTCAGCCGCGATGTTGACAATACCAAAGGTCTTTTGGAACGCATCGGCGACGCTCTCCAATAAATGCTAATTGGGAATGGGGAATGGGGAATGGGGAATGGGGCATTGGTAAAAAGCTGAGACTCCCATTAGCCATTACCCGTAACAAAGCTCAAAAAAAGCCCGCCTGCGCGGGCTTTGTTCGTATAAAAACGCTCAGCTATCCAAAGTGTGCTGGCTGTACCAGCTCTCTTGTGCCATCCGATGCACTTCGCGCCAGCTTTTTTGGTGCTGTCTGGCTAGCTGGGCGACGTCTTCATATTCCGGCTGCACGTTGGCGATCGCGCCCGTTTCCCCAGACTTCGCGACTTTCACTCTCACCTCACCTAATGGCGTTGTTACAGACTGAATTTCTCGCTGCAAAATAGTTCGCTCTTGCGTCGATCGTCGAATTCCCAGGGTAGTCGTTTCCCGAAAAATTACTTGTTCGCATAAGTGCTGCTTGTCGGGATGGCAGATAACGGTGAGTAATATGCCGGTGCGGGATTTTTTCATGCCGATCGCTTGCGTGAAAACATCCAGAGCGCCCGCCGCAAATAAAGCCTCAAACGTATAGGCGATCGCTTGCGGGTTTAAATCGTCTATTTGCGTTTCCAGTACGCAAATGGTTTCTCGGGAGTTGGGGACGGATGATGCTTCCTCATGCGCCGCTTCCCCAATCCACAATCTGAGAATATTCGGAATCGGCAGCAAGCGATTGCCCGCTCCCAACCCCACGCGCTGAATCGTCATGGCTGGCGGCTTGCCGAAACCAGCGGCGAGCGTCGTGGCGAGCGCCACTCCCGTCGGCGTACACAACTCGCGATCGATGCCGTTGCTGTAAACCGGCACTTGCCGCATTTCCCACAATTTCAACACTGCTGGTGTCGGCACCGGCATTCGCCCGTGTGCTGCTTTCACCGTGCCGCCACCCGTGGGCATCGCGGAACAGTACAACTCGTCAATTGAGAGCCAGTCCAACCCCAAACAAGTGCCGACAATATCCACAATGGCATCCGTGGCACCGACTTCGTGAAAGTGGACTTTATCCGGTGCAATCCCGTGTACTGCTCCTTCTGCCTCCGCGAGGGTGCGAAATACGGCGAGGCTCCACGCTTCGGCTCTCGGGGGCAAGCCGGCGGAGGCTATCAGTTTTTCGATTTCTGGCAGGTGGCGAGTGTGGGAATGGTCGCGGCTATGATGGTCGTGGTGGTGGTGTTCGCGATGGTGTTCGTGGTGGTGTTCGTGATGGTGTTCGTGGTGGTGGTGTTCGGCAAATGTGGGGGCTTCGATGGGTTCCCCAGCCTCGGAGTTTTCCACAATCGCCGCATCGGCTGCTTTAGCGGCGATCGCGGTTTTTAATAACTCTACATGCACTTTCGTTGCCTGCTGACCGTTGCGGTGTACGAGTTCGGCGCGGAGCTGGTATTCTTCGGAAATGCCCAAAAGTTTGAGTTTTTCAATTAGGTAATCTAGGGGTACGCCAGCGCTGGTGAGAGCGCCCAGACACATATCGCCGGCGATACCGGTGGGACATTCGAGGTACGCTATTTTTTTCATCGGACATTCACTTGACATTACGACAGCTCAGCAGGCCATAGCGCTGTTAAAAATAACATCCGTTTAAAACGTCATCAAGGGAGCTTTTTATGGCCACCATCTACGAAATTCATCCAGATACCCCGCAAACGCGCAGAATTGAAGAGGTCAAAGACGCACTCCGCAAAGGAGCTGTCATGCTGTATCCAACCGATACAGTTTACGCGATCGGGTGCGACATGAATGTCAAATCGGCAGTGGAGCGCGTCAGGCGGATCAAGCGGCTGTCCAACGACAAACCCCTAACCTTCCTGTGCCCTTCCCTGTCGAACGTGGCATCTTATGCAGTCGTCACCGATGTCGCCTATCGGATTATGAAACGCCTGATTCCGGGGACTTACACGTTTTTGCTGCCTGCCACCAAACTGGTGCCCAAGCTGGTGCAAGATCCCAAGCGCAAAACTACTGGCATTCGCGTGCCCGATCAGGCGGTGTGTCAGGCGCTCCTGGAGGCGTTGGGAAATCCGATTATCTCCACCTCAGCGCACCTGCCGAGCGACAGCGATTCTCCGAACGGCTCGGAGCCGGAAGGCCCCATCGAGCGGGCCGTGCTGTTTGACCGCCTGGACAAATTAGTCGATCTGATTGTGGACACTGGCCAAGATCCAGGATATCAGGTTTCGACGATTCTAGATTTGACGGCAGAAGAACCGATGGTGGTGCGACAGGGGCTGGGATGGGAAACGGCGGAGTATTGGGTTTCGGAGGTTAGTTAGGTTGAAGGCGACTGTCTGGGCTGTGGAAGTAGGGCGGGCTTCTAGCCTGCCTTTTTTGCGGCTGCACTGGGCAGCTCTGTGGTGCGCGAACTGAGAGGGAAAAAATTTTTACCGCTGGGGTTCGGGGCAGCTACCATAGAAAAGCCGTGCTGGATCAACTGCCCCCTCCCCCCCTTTTCCACTCTCCCACTCTCCCACTGACGCACTCTCCCACTCTCCCACTGACGCACTCTCCCACTGACACACTCCACACTCAACACTCACAACTCAAAGCTCCGGAAGGGGGTTCCCCCGAATGTATAGGAGAGTTAGTGCCTAGAGCGGGCAGTCGATCGCTACAGTGACAGGAGGGGAAGCGATCGCCACACGCCGCCACACGCCGCCTCTTCACTCCTGCCGAACTGAATTTCCAAACCCTCCGGACGCCATAACTTTTTTAGATGAAATAAGTTTGCCAGTGTGCCAGCTATCGAGCCGGTACATAAAGATGCAGCCAATTTCGGAACTGTCTACCGGGATGAGGGGTCTAACCCCTCAGCTTATGCACTATCGTTGTAGAAGGGTCTGAATTGCCAAAAGTGCCGATCCGCTAAAGATCGGAGCCTCCTGCGAGGAATGGCTGTGCAGATACCCCCATGAGGCTCCTACCAGTGGTCACATAGTCGCGGTGGCAGGCTCTCTCAAGTTGACTTGGATTCGCTTGAAGTAGTGGCAACCTGAAAACCCTCCTGAGCAGAGCAGCCTCATACAGTCGAAGTGTAGAGAGTTGAGAGCGACACCGGTGAAGTGGAGCAATACCAACCCCGCTGCCGCACCTCTCAGAAAACAGCAACATGTCCCCGGCGTGTGTCACCAGAGGCCAAACTATGAACTCCCCACTAGCAAATTCTTTCCAGCAAGCTCCCAGCAATTTCAGCATCACTCCGGTACAAAACAATACCCCCAGTGACGAGACTTGGCAAGGTCAAGCGGACGGCGAAACGCCAGCGAAATCCTGGTCGGGAATGGACGCAGAAAGCCTAGCCGACCAACTGGTTGCTGAACTGCAAGAGAAAGTCCAATCGTCGCCGAAAAGCGCCCGTGCAGTCGCCCTGCGGATGGCCAAAGAGAGCGAGCGGATTTGTCAGAAAAGCGATCGCATTCAAACCTCCGGTCAAGTGCGTTCCTGGCAGCTAGCCTTGGCGCGGCACCGCTTGCAAAAATGTCTGGAATACTATCAGCTTGGTTCCAAACAAGGCCGCGTAGAGCTGCACAGCAACCTCAGCGCGATGGTGTACCGCCACGTCGCCCCCCTGCGTGCCCGCTTGGGCTTTCAGGCCCGCTACAATCTGATTGAAGACTTCTTGCAGGGCTTCTACATGGAATCGCTCAGAGCCTTCCGGCGGGAAAACCAACTCGCAGAGGACTACACCCCCCGCACCCAGTTGGAACTGGCGGAATACATGGCCTTCACCGAACATTATGCCAAGCGGCGGATTAGCTTGCCGGGTCGCGGCGGCCAACAACTGATCGTCCTGCGGGCGCAAGGGTTCGCTTACGGGCAGCCGGCGGAAACCGTGCTCGATATCGAACAAGCGGTGGAATTCCCCAAGGCGGAAGAAGCTGAAGCCCAAAACCGCTCCCACGCGGCGCAGCAAGTCAGAGAGCAGATGATTGCCGATACGGTTGACCCCGCTGAGGCAGTGGTGCGCGATCGCGTCATCTCCGAACTGATCAAATATCTGGAATCCCAAGGTCAAAATGACTGCGTGGATTACCTGGTGTTGAAGCTTCAAGATATGGCAGCTCAGGAAATCGACGAAATACTCGGCTTGACAGCTCGCCAGCGGGACTACCTGCAACAGCGCTTCAAGTACCACGTCGAGAAGTTCGCCCGCGCTCACAACTGGAAACTCGTGCATCAGTGGTTGGGTGCCGATTTGGATCAAAACTTGGGAATGCCGCCCCACCAGTGGCAAGCTTTCCTCAACCAACTCACTCCCCAACAGCGGCAGTTGCTCGACCTCAAGCGTGCCGGAGCCGAAGAGCGAGAAATCGCCCAAGCCCTGCAGTGTACGCCCAAACAGGTGCAAAAGCGCTGGACTAACTTGTTAGATATGGCGTGGGAAGCCCGCAACGCCACTGCGGAGAAATAGGGATGAGTGATGAGGCTTTTCCGTGTGGGGTAAAATGAGTTGAATGTTTCGCTCTCATCTCCTCTCACCACTCCCCACTCACCACTCCCCACTCCCCACGACCTCTATCTTCGGCACGGAGCTTGGGGTTGGGAGGTGTTGGTTTTGCGATAGAAAAGCGCTTGACGCGATCGCGCAGTTGGGGAATTTTGAAGCTTGGAAAAGCGAGATTTTCGTTAAGCTTGCTCGCCAGAGCAATTCAGAGCAAAAACTATATTTTCAAATAGATTCAGGTGCTTTCAACCATGCGTCATTTTGAAAAAAAACACAAAATCGCCAGGGCCGCGCTGGCCACTTGACCGGTCAATCGGTGCAGCACTGTCCCATCATTGAGCTGGCAGCCCCTATCTGGGTGCCGTTCGCGCTTTTCGATTCGGAAAGCAAGCGCGGAACTTTTACCGCCAAACAGTCTCGCGCGGCACGAATACCCTACGGGACTCTCAAACTCGATCGCGTTGGCTCGATAGAGCCGATCTCGCGTCAAGATTTCTTGCAGCCAGGACAACTGCTCACGTTTAAGAAATATTAAGATATAGTAGAAAAGAAACCACTTATCCATGAGGCAGTCATGGCGGTCAAACTCGCTCGGGCTTCTGTTTCCAGAAAGCCAGCAGCACAGGACGTGTCGGGACTCCAACAAGTCTTTCAGACGATAAATGCACAGAGTTGTCCCGAGTCGTACAACTTTCACATGCACACAACCTTTTCTGATGGCCAGTTGAAGCCGGAAGAAGTGGTCGAGCAAGCGATCGCCATTGGTCTAAAAGGGCTGGCCATCACCGACCACCACAGCATCGGCGGCTACCACGCAGCTCAGCACTGGTTAGAGTCCCGACCAACATTCGACCGTCAGGACGCAACAACGGCAGCCACCGATCGCCCACCTCAGCTACACCTCTGGACGGGCGTGGAAATCAACGCCGATCTCCTCGGATGCGAGGTACACATTCTCGGCTATGCTTTTGACCCGGAACACTCGGCCATGCAGCCCTACCTGCAACGTAAAGGAGCGGTAGGACATCACTACAAAGCCGCAGCAGTCATTGCAGCCATTCAAGTAGCTGGGGGTTTGGCCGTTCTGGCGCACCCTGCCCGGTATCGCGTCGCCGCCGAGCAACTGATTCCAGCCGCCGCAGAATTGGGCATCAACGGCGTAGAAACCTACTACGCCTATGGCAACCCCAACCCCTGGCATCCCAGCCCCAAACAAACCGAGCAGGTAGAAGCACTCAGCGCTGCCAGGGGGCTGTTAAATACCTGCGGCACGGATACCCACGGTCGCAGCTTGCTACAGCGACTTTAAAGGCAATAGCAGACAGGAGCGATCGCCAAAGGCAAAGGAAAGGATTCTTTCTTTTGCTTTTTTGATTTGTCTCCCTATAAAAGCCACCAGTCAGCAATCTCCCTCAACGCCATCTCCCCGATCGAATTAAACAACTACAGTGTTGCTTAAATTACAGCCGCCTATATTTTTGCAATGTCAATGTTGTTTTAATAAGGCGAAATTCAGAGAATATTTTTTAATCGCTTGCGGTCTTGTATTTATACTCATCGCCAAATTTGATGAATTGGCTGTCACGGTTGCTGGGTAATGCCTGCTGCCAACCGCGAATCAAAACCCCCAAAAATCGAGCTTTCAATATACATAAAGAAGAGCCTGTTTGATTTTTAGGCTTATTTTGGCAAGCTAGCGATGTTTTCATCCATACCAAATTTGATAAAAATCATTGACTTAAGTCAAGTGTCACTTTTGTTTTAGCAACCCGTTTGTTGTATTAGATATTAAATTTTTATAAGCTATCTAGACTGTAGAAAAAAATAGCCTATAGTTAAAGTAAGGGATGAACTCAATGGGGTTGTAGTAGCCAAAGCTACCTAAACAGTTAATCCTGTGATTTGTTGATTTAAAGACTAGCAGGCGCAATTGCGCCTGTATTCGGGTAGCCTGAGAGGAAAGATTTGCTCTCTACTACCCCTGATATACCGTGCGTTTAAATGCTTGGCCGCAAAACTCTAGAACTGAGAGACAGTCAGGGTTAAACGCAGCCATTTGATATTGATGCTATTTGAAAAAAATCAAAACAGAATAGAGGGACAACGAATAGCCTCAAGAAAAAATAAGAAACTGCTCCGTTAAGGGGAGGTCAGGCGCGATGAGAACAGATAAAATGAGAAACCCGATGTCAAACATCAGCGTTTTTACAAAAAGCTGGAAGCGCAAACTGCAAAAAGGGGTAGTATTTGCAGCTTGCGCCGCGATCGCCTTGTGGTTTTGGCTGGCGGCGGCAAGCCCCCCGGCTGCGGCGGCTTCCTTCCAAGAAGGTGAAGCGATTTTTCAGCAGTCTTGTGCCTCCTGCCATACTGCAGACGGCAGCAGCGCGGCATTTGGCCCCGATTTAAAAGGAATTATAAATCGGCGCGATCGCGACTGGCTGGTGCAGTGGATATCCGCACCCGAAAAGGTGCTAGCCAGCGGCGACGCGATCGCCGGCGAATTACTGCAGAAATACAGCGGCGTTCCCATGCCCAACATGGGGCTACAGCCGGCTCAAGTAGAGTCAGTCTTGGCGTATTTGGGCGGCGAAAGTGAGGGGCAAGCCGCAACCGTAGCAACTCCCCAAATTGCAACAGGAGAAGTACAGCCCGCACAAGAGGTGAAAACAGGCGATCCTCAAATCGGCGAGAAATTATTTACCGGGGCGATCGCCTTTGAAAAACGCGCCCCTGCCTGCATGTCTTGCCACACCGTCAATAGCGTCGGCGCATTGCGCGGCGGCACGTTAGGGCCAAATTTAACCCAAGTCTTCGGGCGCTACGGCGAAATCGGACTTTCTAGCGTTCTGCAAACCCTGCCCTTCCCCACCATGCAGGGCATTTACGAAAATCGGCTGTTAACCGAAGAAGAACAAGCGCATTTAAAAGCTTTCTTCGCGCAAGCCAACGCCCGAGAAGAAAGCAGGGCACAAGTGGCAGAAGCCACCGCTCCCAATCAATCCTCATTTCTGCAAAAGCTGGAATCCTTCCACCTGACACCGAGCTGGATATTCGGGCTGATAGGATTCGGCGGATTTTTACTACTCGCGCTGCTCAGTAATTTCATTTGGCGCGATCGCTTCACCGGTGTACGTCAGCGGTTAGTAGGAGGTAAACAATGAGCTGGATTACAGACATCATCAATCCCGAACTGCGCCAGTGGGAAGAATTTTACCGCAACCGCTGGCAGCACGATAAAGTCGTGCGCAGCACTCACGGCGTCAACTGTACCGGCGGCTGTTCCTGGGATATTTACGTCAAAGAAGGCATCGTCACCTGGGAGATGCAAAAAACCGACTATCCTTGTTTAGAAGCCGGATTGCCTCCCTACGAACCGAGAGGCTGTCAGCGCGGTATCAGTTATTCCTGGTATTTGTACAGCCCCATCCGCGTCAAATATCCCTACATGCGGGGAATTTTAATAGATTTGTGGCGGGCAGCGAAAAAACAGCACGCCGATCCGGTAGAGGCTTGGGCTGCGATCGCCCAGGATGAAGAAAAACGCCGCCAGTACCAGCAAGCCAGAGGCAAAGGCGGATTTCGGCGCAGCACTTGGGAGGAAGTATTAGAAATAACTGCCGCTTCCACCATTTACACCGTCAAAAAATACGGCCCCGATCGCGCGATCGGCTTCTCCCCGATTCCCGCCATGTCCATGCTCAGTTATGCCGGCGGTTCCCGCTTCCTGCAACTATTGGGCGGCGTCAACTTGAGCTTTTACGACTGGTATAGCGACTTGCCGAATGCTTCCCCGGAAGTTTGGGGAGAGCAAACCGACGTAGCGGAAAGTGCCGACTGGTTCAACTCGAAATTTATCGTTTCGATGGGTGCAAATCTGAACATGACGCGCACCCCCGACGTTCACTTCGTAGCAGAAGCGCGTCACGCCGGTTCAAAATTTGTCGTGTTTTCCCCCGATTTCAGCCAGGTTTCCAAATACGGCGACTGGTGGATTCCTGTAAATGCCGGTCAGGATGGGGCGTTTTGGATGGCAGTAAACCACGTCATTCTCAAAGAATTTCACCTCGATCGCCCGGTATCGTATTTTTTAGAATATCTGAAACGCTACAGCGACGCGCCTTTTTTGGTGGTACTCGACGAGCGGGAGAAAGAATGGCAGCCCGGGCGGATGCTCAGAGCGAGTCAGTTGGAAAATTACCGTTAGGTAGAAAACGGGGATTGGAAGTATCTAGTATTCGATAAAAATAGCGATCGCCCCCGGATGCCGCAAGGAGCGATCGGGTTCCGCTGGCAAACCGAAAAGGGACAGTGGAATCTGGAAATGAAAGACGGGGTGGATGGCGCAGAACTCGAACCGCTGCTGAGCTTTTTATCGAGCAATGACGGAACGCTGCCCGTCAGTTTTGCAGATTTTGCCGGAGAGAAAGTTTACCGCCGGAGCGTCCCCGTTAAATATTTAGAAACAGAAGGCTCGCGCGTCGCTGTCACCACCATTTACGACCTGTTAATGGCGCAATTCGGCGTCAGTCGCGGGTTAGAGGGAGAATATCCAGCGGATTATGACGACGAGGAAACGCCCTACACCCCCGCATGGCAAGAGAAATTTACGGGAATTGACCGAAAAACCGTCTTGCAATTTACTCGCGAGTGGGCGTCAACTGCCGAACGCACAGAAGGGCAGTGCAGCATTATTATCGGAGCCGGAATTAACCACTGGTATCACAATAATTTGATTTACCGGGCTGCGATCGTCGGATTAATGCTGTGCGGGTGTATCGGGCGCAACGGCGGCGGATTGAATCACTACGTCGGACAGGAAAAATTAGCACCCGTCGCGCCGTGGGCAACCCTAGCATTTGCTCTGGATTGGGCAAAACCGCCCAGACTGCAAAATGCGCCCTCTTTCCACTACGTTCACAGCGATCAGTGGAGATACGATCGCAATCTGGTAGAAACGCACCTCGGCTTTCACCAAACGCAAGGGCATACAATGGACTTGCAAGTCAAAGCCGTGCGGATGGGTTGGCTGCCATTTTTCCCGCAATTCAACCGCAACTCGCTGGAATTAGTGCGAGAAGCCGAGCAAGCCGGGGCAAAAACAGACGAAGAAATCCGCCGCTGGGTTGTAGAACAGTTGCAAGCGGGGAAATTGAAATTCTCCGTCGAAGATCCGGACGCGCCCGAAAATTGGCCGCGCTTGTGGTTGATTTGGCGGGGAAACGCGCTGATGTCGAGCGCCAAGGGACACGAATTTTTCCTCAAGCACTATTTGGGAACGCATACGAATGCGATCGCCGAAGAAACCGACGGAGAAGACATTCGCGAAGCCGTCTGGCGCGAACAAGCCCCGCAAGGCAAATTCGACCTCGTGGTTAATATCAACTTCCGCATGGATACCTCGGCGCTGTATTCCGATATCGTTCTTCCCGCCGCCACTTTCTACGAAAAGAACGACCTCAACAGCACCGACATGCACTCTTACATTCACCCGCTGACAGCAGCAGTTCCTCCCTGCTGGGAATCTAAGAGCGACTGGGATATTTTCAAACTACTTGCCCAGAAAGTCAGCGAACTGGCTAAAACGCACTTGCCAGAACCCGTTCGCGATTTGGTTGCCGTCCCCTTGCAGCACGACACCCCCGCCGAAATCGCCCAACCGAATATTAAAGATTGGGCAAAAGGAGAATGCGACCCCATCCCCGGCAAAACGATGCCAAATTTTGCCGTCGTCGAACGAGATTACGTCAATTTGTACAACCGATTTATCTCCTTTGGCCCTGTTGTAAAACGGGATGGCATAGGTGCTCACGGGCTGAACTGGAAAATCGATGACCTCTACGACGAATTAGTAGAAAACCGCCCGACAGCCGAATGGAACGGCGCAAAATATCCCTCAGTAGGCGACGCGGTAGAAGCTGCCAACGTCATCCTGCACCTCGCCCCCGAAACTAACGGAGAAGTCGCTTATCGCGCCTTCCAAGCAGAAGAGAAAAAAGTCGGATTGCCCTTGACGGATTTAGCAGAAGCAACGCGGGGCGTCCGCTACCAATTTAGCGACCTCGTACAGCAACCTCGGCGATTATTGACCAGCCCGTGCTGGACGGGATTGACAAACAACGGGCGTCCTTATTCTGCCTACTGCTTGAATGTAGAAAGATTGGTGCCCTGGCGCACGCTCACGGGGCGGCAGCACTTCTATCTCGACCACGAAGGCTATATCGCTTTTGGGGAAAACCTGCCCACTTACAAGCCAAAACCGGACGTAGTTATTTCGGGCGATTTGGAAAAAAGCGAGGCAGCGAATAAATCTCTCGTGTTGAATTACCTGACACCCCACGGCAAGTGGCACATTCACTCGATGTATTCCGAAAATCACCGGATGCTCACCCTGTCGCGGGGGATTGAACCGTTCTGGATTAACGACAAAGATGCAGAAGCGATCGGCATTGTCGATAACGATTGGGTGGAAATTTACAACGACAACGGAGTCGTGGTAACGCGAGCCGTGGTGAGCGCGCGAATTCCCCGAGGCGTTTGCATCATTTACCACGTCATGGAACGCACCATGTCCGTACCGAAATCGCCGCTCAGGGGCAACCGTCGCGCTGGCGGTCACAACAGTTTAACGCGCATCCGCCTCAAACCGGTACTGATGATGGGCGGTTACGGACAATTCAGTTACGGCTTCAATTATTGGGGGCCGGTTGGCGTCAATCGCGACACCTTCGTGCGGGTACGCAAGTTAGAAGGAGAGCCGAAGTTTTAAAAGTGGGAATTGGGAATTGGGCATGGGGCATTGGAAAGAAGATAAGGGGTAATTGATAATGGGTAATTGGTCATTGCCAAGATTAGTTTTTCCCCTTAGCCATTACCCATGACCTATGCCCCCTTAACAAAAAAAAGGAGTAAAAGTTATGAATATCCGCGCCCAAGTTTCAATGATGTTTCACTTGGATAAGTGTATCGGGTGCCACACTTGCAGCGTTGCCTGCAAGAATATTTGGACGGATCGGCAAGGCACCGAATATATGTGGTGGAATAATGTAGAAACTAAACCCGGTACCGGCTATCCGACGCAATGGGAAGACCAGGAAAAATATAAGGGCGGTTGGGAGAAGGAGGGCGATGATATTAAATTGCGATCGACGGATAAGGCGAAGGGATTGAGGAATATTTTCCACCAGCCGCACTTGCCGACGATTGATGATTATTACGAGCCGTGGACGTATAAATATGGTGATTTAATCGACGCGCCCGCAGGCGACGATCAGCCGACAGCCCGCCCGGTTTCTTTGATTACGGGCGATGAGATTGACATTCAGGCGGGACCAAATTGGGATGACGATTTGAGCGGCTCTCCTATTTATGCGGAGAATGACCCGAATTTAGAGGCGCTCACGCCGGCAGAACGGGAAAGTTTATTTGAAATTGAGCGGTTGGTGTTTTTCTACCTGCCTCGAATCTGCAATCACTGTGCGAATCCGGGGTGTGTGGCGGCTTGTCCTTCGGGAGCGCTGTACAAGCGCGGCGAAGATGGGATTGTTTTGGTGAATCAGAATGTTTGTAGGGGCTGGAGATTCTGCGTTTCTGCTTGTCCTTACAAGAAGGTTTATTATAATTGGAAATCGGGAAAATCGGAGAAGTGCATTTTGTGTTTCCCGCGTTTGGAAACGGGGCAGGCTCCGGCGTGTTTCCATTCGTGTGTGGGGCGGATTCGCTATCTGGGGGTGGTGCTGTACGATGGCGATCGCATTCACGAGATTGCCTCGGCTGACGAATCCGAACTCGTCGCCAAGCAGCGCGAACTCATCCTCAATCCATTTGACCCCGCTGTGATTTCGCAGGCTGAAAAAGACGGCGTTCACGCTTCGGTTATTGAAGCGGCGCAGAAATCCCCCGTCTACAAATTCGTCAAGGAATGGGAACTGGCGCTGCCGCTGCACCCGGAATTTCGCACGCTGCCGATGCTGTTCTATGTACCGCCGTTGCTGCCCGTATTGGGGAAGGTTCAAAACGGCACTTATGACGTGAATGGCGATGATTTCTTCGGCTCTCTGGAGAGTGCCCGCGTGCCGATTCAATACATGGCGAAATTATTGGCGGCGGGGAATGAAGAGCTAGTGAAGCAAGTCTATCGCAAATTGATGGCGGTGCGCCTGTACAAGCGGGCGGAGCAAGTGGGGGATATTGCGAATGCTGAGGTTTTGACGGCGATCGCAGAAGCTGGCGTTACGCCTGAACGGTGCGAGGCAATTTATCGCTTAACTTCTTTGCCGACGTTTGAGGAGCGCTTTGTCATTCCGCCAATGCACCGCGAATACGCGATCGCCCTGATGGAAGATCCCGCTACTCACAAGGGCGCTGCAGGCGTCGGCTTCCGCACCAAACCAGAGCGCGGTTTGTAAAAACTTTGCATTTTCCCTCGTTCCTGGGGCAACCCGGGAACGAGACACCCAGAAAAATTTTCTTAAAATCCAGCCATGAATAATCACCTCAAGCCTATTTACAAAATGTTTGCCGATTTGTTAGAATATCCTTCGCCTATGTTACAGGAGATAGGGCGCGAAGGCTGCGAACTGATGGCCGGAGATTATCCCCTGGCATCCGAAAAAATCCGCAACTTTTTGGAATTTATCGAAAGTACGCCCGACACGCGCCTCGAAGAAATTTATACCGTTACGTTTGACCTCAATCCCGTCTGCTATCCCTATCCGGGCTTTCACCTTTTCGGCGAAAGTTACAAGCGCGGCGAATTTCTGGCAAAACTCCGGCAAAAATATCGCGATCGCGGCTTTGTTGAAGAAGGAAACGAACTGGCAGATCGCCTGAGTGTCATGCTGCGATTTCTCGCGACTCTCGAACCGGAAGAAACCCTGGCGCGAGAACTCATCGAAGATTGTTTGATACCCGCCCTGCACAAAATGAACGCAGGGTTTAAAGAAGGGAATCCCTACGCATCAATATTTCAAGCATTGTTGAGCGTTTTAGAGCCGACGTCCCAAACTGCCCGGGCTCCCTGCTCGTGCCATACATCTCATGCCCCATGCCCAGTTAGCAACAGGAGAAATTGCCATGACTCTCAATGAATTTCTCTTCGGAGTATTTCCCTATATCGCGCTGGCTGTCGCCCTCGTCGTGACGCCCCTGCGCTACTTCACGAATCGCTTTTCCTATTCCAGCCTCTCCTCTCAATTTCTCGAAAATAAACAGCTTTTTTGGGGTTCTGTGCCGTGGCACTACGGCGTTTTGCTCGTCCTCACCGGCCACCTAATCGGCTTGTTAATTCCCCGCTCGGTTCTCGCCTGGAATGGCGTTCCCTGGCGGCTGTACGTTCTAGAATCTACAGGGCTTGCTTTGGGTTTTCTCACCCTCTGGGGAATTATCGTGCTGATCGTTCGCCGCGCCAGTCAGGCTCGGATTAGGGCGGTGACTTCGCCAATGGACGTGCTGTTATTGCTGGCGCTTTTCGTGCAAGTGGTTGCTGGCGTTTGGACGGCTCTATTTTATCGGTGGGGTTCTTCCTGGTATGCGGCGTCTGCTGCGCCCTATGTGCGATCGCTTTTTACGCTCCATCCAGATATTTCGCTGGTGGCGTCTTTGCCCCTAGTGATTAAAATTCACATTGCGGGCGCGTTTTTCCTCGTAGCGCTGCTGCCGTTTACCCGGTTAGTTCACTTCCTGGCAGTGCCGGTACAATATCTCTGGCGATCGCCCCAAATCGTCGTCTGGAATCACCGCCCGCAGCCAGAGGCAATGTCTAAATCATAAGGAGCGAATTTTTGCCATGAATACGCTCGGAAAACCCACAGCGAATAATAGCCTATTTCTCGCGACTGTTGCCTTCGCGATCGCCTTTGCCAACTGGGGACTAATTGCCGGATTGGCTCCTCTGTGGAGAAAAGAACTCGGGGTTTCCCTCACCCAAGCGAGCATCGCGATCGCCGTGCCCGTGCTGCTCGGTTCCCTCGGTCGCCTGCCGCTGGGCATCCTCACCGATCGCTTTGGCGGGCGCATTGCTTTCAGCATTTTGCTGGTTTTTGGGATTGTACCAACGATAGGGCTTGCAGTCAATCATTCTTATCTCAGCTTGCTATTTTGGGGCTTTTGGTTGGGACTAGCGGGAACCTCCTTTGCGATCGGCGTTGGCTTTGTTTCTCGCTGGTTTCCTCCAGAAAAACAAGGAGTCGCCCTCGGCATCTACGGCGTTGGAAATATCGGTCAGTCGATCGCAGTTTTTTTCGGCCCGGTTTTGGCGATCGCCATCGGCATTCCCGCCACATTTATCCTCTTTGGTTTGATTTCCCTAGCTTGGGGCGCGGTATTTGCCTTTTGGGCTCGCAATGCTGAAATAAAAGCCAAACCCAAAACTTTTCAAGAAAGTATCAACGTACTGCGTACAGAGCCGTTTTCTTGGGTACTCAGCCTGTTTTATGCCCTGACGTTTGGTGGATTTGTCGCCCTGAGCATCTACCTGCCCACACTTTTAAAAGAAATGTTCTCTCTGACGCCCGCCGATGCCGGCGTGCGAACGGCATTATTTGTCGTTGTCGCGACTTTATGCCGACCGGTAGGAGGCTGGTTGAGCGATCGCGTCGGCGGGCAGCAACTCCTTGCCTATGTTTTTGCTGGACTCTTTCTCAGTGGCTGGCTGATGGCGATTCCCGCGATCGTGCCGTTTACCGTCGGAGCTTTAGTCTGTGCCGTACTTTTAGGACTGGGTAATGGAGGCGTTTTCAAGCTCGTCCCCCAATATTTCCCGCAGCAAACCGGAACCGTTACCGGCTTAGTCGGTGCTGCTGGCGGACTGGGCGGTTTCTTCCCGCCTATTCTGTTGGCAATTCTCAAAGATTTTACGGGCAGTTATGCCCTGGGGTTTGTAATTTTCAGCCTGTTTGCTCTCACTTGTGATGTCGTGCTGTGGCGCACTTTCCTGCGAATTCCCTCCCCCAGCCATCACAAAGTTCACTGATATTCTCTCTGCTACAGTCTGTTAAATCATTCCTGATGGCTGAGAACCCCGGTTTCTTCAAGAAACCGGGGTTCTGACTGCTTTGGCATCGTTATTATCGGGAAAAGAGTAAGATATTACACGGTTTGCAATCCAAGCTCACAGGAGAGTCTATCAGATGGCCACTCGCTTCCAAGCAGTTCTGACAGGTGCTCAAGAGTCGCCCCCCACCGCGTCTGTTGCCACGGGCACGGCTAATTTGACCCTCAGCGATGCAGGAGATGTTCTCAGCTACGAGATCACGATCGCCGGATTAGACTTCGGGCCGGCACAGCTTTTAGCTCCTCGGACAGCCGATACAGCGGATGATGTCACGAGCGCTCACTTCCACGCAGGAGCGCGGGGCAGCAATGGCCCCGTTGTCTTTGGCATTATCAATCCCGCTCAAGATACGAATAATTTCAGAATTGTCAATAACCCCGATGGCTCGACAACGTTTTTCGGCAATTGGGACGTTCTCGATCCCGCCAATCAGCCGATCGGTAATTTCGTTGCCGATCTGCGAGCTGCTGCTTCGGGTGCGGATACCAATCTTTACTTGAATATTCACACCAATGGTTCGCCAATGGGTGAAATTCGCGGTCAAATTACTGCTGAAGTAGTTAGCAATATCGTTCGGGGAACGGGCGGCAACGATACCATCGCGGGCAGCCTAGAAGACGATATCGTATTCGGCGACGGCGGGGATGATGTTATCTTTGGCAGCGATGGCAATGACTTGCTCTATGGCAATGAAGGCGGCGACAGCCCGGATGGGGGTGCGGGCAATGATATTCTCGTCGGCAATGAGAACAATGACTATCTTTTCGACGGTGAGGGGGACAATATATTTTATGGCAATACTGGCAATGACTTTCTGATTGCCGGGGGAGGTAACGATACTCTCTTTGGCGGCAAGGACAATGACACCATTGCTGAAAGTACTGGGGATGATATCGCCTCTGGAGACTTGGGAGACGACAGCATTTTTGGCGGGGATGGAAGCGACAGCCTCTTCGGCAATGCCGGCAATGATTCGCTCTTTGGCGGGAACGACAGAGATACGCTTTTTGGCGGCAAGGATTCGGATTACCTCATCGGCAGTATTGGCAATGATTTTCTCAATGGAGATTTGGGGAATGACAGTCTGATTGGCGTCGATCCCGCTGCTGAGAATCCCGGAGAACGGGAAGTTGATAACTTGATTGGCGGTGAGGGGGTAGATGTCTTCATTCTCGGCGAAACCGGCAATGCTTATTACGATGACGGGAACGATACGACTTCAGGCACGCGCGATTATGCCTTAATTAGGGACTTCATTCTCGGACAAGACGTTCTCCAATTGGGCGGAACCGCCTCGGATTACGTCCTTGAGGATTCCCCTAGGAATTTACCCCAAGGAACGGCTATCTATCTAAAGGCTGCTGGTTCGGGAGGCGATGACGCCCAAAATGAGGCGCAAAATGAACTGATCGCGATCGTGCAACTGACGGCTCAACTGACTCTCGAACTTTCTTCTTTCCGTTTCGTCTAATTGCACGTCTATAGGAGCCTTTCATCCGATGAGGTTAGGCTCTTGGCAGTTCAGGCAACTGGGAGCAGTGGGAGCTTCCAGTCCCTCCAGGTGGAAAAACCAAGATGCTCCCTTGCCGATCGCCTGCCAATCAGATATGCTGAAAGCCAGATAGCAAATTTTTGAAGGTCAGGATCGTGTTTTTTGAATTTGAATCGGATTTTGTCAATAACCTCCAGTGCATTCCCATGCAAGTGCGGTTGAAATTAGATACTTGCGGCGTGAAACTGAAACTCCATGAGTGGAATCACTTTAACAAAGAAGAACGGCAAGGATTAGTTGAGCAACCCTGCACGACGCCGGAGGAAATACAAGCTTATCGAAATAAGCTGCACCAATTGATATTAGAACGCGAAGGCACGCAGGCTACTGATTTGCCCGTTGAGGAAAATCCCCCTTGGATGGATAAAACAACTGTGCCGCCTGCGGTTCTGGAAAAGGCGCAGTCTTCGGGAGTGGCGATCGCCCCCGAACAGTGGGCGAACCTGACGCCTTTGCAGCGATTTGCCCTGATTAAACTCAGCCGTTCCAGTCACGAAAATAGCAATTTTTTACCCGCCCTCAAAGAATTTCATCTGGCTTAATTCCCCGTTTGTAGTGAGGGCTTTAGCCCTCAACTGTTTGTGGCGATCGCCCTCTCCCCAAACAGCTCCAGGGATATCGGGCGCGTCGAGTGTTTCTGGCTGCGATCGAATGCGCATTCATTTATTTTAAAATGATAACAACCCCCACCGGAGGTGTCAACTAACCCGTGAGTATAGACATCGAAGCCGTCAAAGGCGCGATCGCGCTTCCCGATTTCACCCGCACCGACTTGCTGGAGATTGCCCTCACCCATCCTTCGCGCATTTACGAAAATATCCACCTGAATTACACTCAGAAAACTTTGCAAGAGCGGGAGTACAGGCGGCTGGCAATCCTGGGGGACGCTATCCTCGGTGCCGCAGTCATCGACTACTTGCACCTGCACTTCCCCAATCTCAATCAAGGAGAAATCACGACTTGGAAAAGCGATCTCGTGAGGCGGAAAAAGGCGTTTGACTTCGCGCGATCGCTGCAGTTGAGGCGTCTGTGCTTGCTGGGAAAAAGCGAATCCCTGAAAAATGAAAGCAGGCAAGTCGATCTCTTTGGCGAAATGTTCGAGGCTTTGTTGGGCGCGATTTACCTGGAATTCGACCGCGATTTTTCTCGCGCCTGCGACTGGCTGGTGACGCACTTTATCGAAAAAGCGGTTAGCGAGTTGCTCAACGGTACTCCAGCCTGCGAAGAAGTGCCGGAAGAGATGGGGCTGACGCCAGCAGACAGGCGATTGCTGGAAATGAAGCGACAAGCTGATGCCCTCTTGGCTGAAGATAAAATCTTACAACAGTTGTTGGTTTGGATAAACCAGAAATCTCTGACTGTCTCCCCGGCTTACAAACCGGCGAAAGTTCGCGCGTTTTACCTGGCGCTCGTTCGCGTTTTTATTTTTAACTTGCTCAAGGCTTTTGATGACGCCAGCCGCCGGCGATCGCAGGCTCGCTCTTTTGCCTTGGTTTTTGAACGCACGCGCAATTTAGCCCTCGATATTGCCTTTGATTTTGACCCGAAAAATATCTTGCTTTGTTTATTCCTTCTCGATTTAGAGCCAGAATTAACACGAGCGATGCAAGAATTGGAATCCGAACTGCCTCACCCGGACAAAGAGGCTCAACTTTTTGATGACTGGCGGGTGCAGAAAGGGCGAGCTTGGGTGGAAAAGTTAACGGGCGCGATCGCTTATGATTTCCAATTAGACGACCGTCAAAAAAACTTGCTGAAAGAGTATTACAAAGCGACTAAGTCTCTCATAGAGTACCTCAACAGCGGGTGTGAGGTGAGCCCTGCCGTGCGCCAGGATATAGAGGAGACTTTGTTTTTGCCGATCGCAGAAATTCAAGCAGTAGCCGAACCGCCTGCGCGGAATCCGGATAAAGTATAAAGCTCGCGATCGCCCCCTTTGGAAAGCATCTGAGTCAGTTATGGGTTGAAAAACCGCTACCCATTGAGAACCGAACAGGGATTCGCTCTCAGGCGCTTTTCGCGCGCCGGCACCAGCATCGAATCGGCGGGGCGCACGATCATCTCGCCGCGCGCTAGGGCTTCTCGCAACTGCCGCCCAGTCTTCCACGCTTGAAATTTAACCGCTCTCCAGCGGGGATTGGCTGGATATCCCGCAAACCCAGCTCTGAGTGCTGGAAGGTTGTCTTGCGGAATGAGGGTACTGAACATGATTCCCTCACAGAGATCGACTGCCATGAAGTTGCCGTTTTCAAGTGTTTTGGGCATAAACTTCACCCCCCTTCTATTTGGTTGACGTTTGCAGTGAGCGCTTACTTCGCTCTCGTTTGTCGCGATCGCAACCGAGTGGTTTCTCCGTATCAGGCGCGCGATCGCTCCTGCCTGCTTGCGGGCCAGATCCCGACCTCACCCATTGGTAACATTACTTAACAATATAGCAGAAGCGCGTAATATTTTTCAAGAAACTAGGAAAAATTGAAACGCGACTCGGCAGAATCGTAACATTTTTTTAACGTCCAGCTCCAGCGCTGAATAGTCAGGGCAAAAACTGGCCATCTCGGCGAGGCAGGCGGGCTCTGCGGGGAAATCGGGTATTGCCAACCCCCCTGTCGCCGGCGAATAGCGTAGAAACTCCCCAGCAAAAGCCCGGTTTCCTACACCCGCAGCTTTCCGGCAGACAATCCTTGCCTGTTGTTTAAGCATCTATGCCGAAATCTCACAAGATATCGGTTAGGTCGGTTAAAATAACTGCCTAAACCTCTCTCCCCCTAGATTCCCTGAATCGAAAGATTTGGGGGTTGCTTATGCACGCGACTTCACCTCTTCCCAACGGGACAATCCTGGATAACCGCTACAAGATTTTGCGCGAATTGGGGCGCGGTGGATTTGGACGCACCTACCTCGCTGAAGATACCCGCCGCTACAACGAGCGCTGCGTACTCAAGGAATTTGCCCCCCAGGTTACAAGCAGCAGTGAATTGCAAAAAGCCCGAGAGCTGTTCGAGCGGGAAGCGGGGACGCTCTACACCCTGCAACACCCTCAAATCCCCCGCTTCCGAGAACTGTTGCCCGTCAGTGTTGGGGGAGAGGACTCTCTATTTTTAGTGCAAGACTATGTAGAAGGTGAAAGTTATTGGCAGATTCTCAACTCCCGCCTCAAGCAGGGCAGGGTGTTTAGCGAGGCAGAAGTCACGCAATTGCTGCTGCAACTGCTGCCGGTTTTGCAGTACATCCACTCGCAAAATGCCATCCATCGCGATATTTCCCCAGACAACCTCATCCAGCGCAGTTCTGACAAGCTGCCGGTTTTGATTGACTTCGGTTCCGTCAAGCAGGTTGCCGCCAATGCCATTTTGCAAATTACCGGCAAACCCTTCGGTACGGCAGTGGGCAAGGATGGTTACGCGCCCGACGAACAGATGCGCTTGGGGAAGGCTTATCCTTCCAGCGATTTGTATGCGCTGGCGGTGACGGTGCTGGTGTTGCTAACTGGAAAAGAGCCGAAAAATCTTTACGATATTGCGAATGGGGTTTGGCGCTGGAAGCCAGAAGTGAAAGTGAGCCCGACATTGGAGGCGGTGCTGGATAAGATGCTGGCGCACCGAGTGCGCGATCGCTACCAATCGGCGCGCGAAGTGCTGCAAGTGCTTCAGCCTGCCGGCACTCAGCATTCTTCTCCCGTTACCCAGACGGCGACGCAAATAGTCGCTCCTGGCGGGAACAAACGCACGCCGGTTCTCAACCGCGTCACGACCGCAGTTTCTCAAATCGCGACGCGCGTCGCATCGGGCAAAGGGAAATCGCGACATCAAAGCGCTCCTTCCCAACCGGACAACTTGGCTCACTGGCGCTCGATCGCAAAAGGAATGAGTGTCGTGTTAGTGCCGGCGCTCGTGCTTTTGGCTGTAATGAAATCGAATTTGTTTTCACTGCTGCCCAAAATTTCTTTGCCTTCGCCGCCTGAGATATCACTGCCGTCTATTTCTTTGCCGCCTATTCCCTTGCCGTCTCTTCCAATTTCCTCTCAGCCATCAACCCCGAGCAAATCCGAGGAGGAACGGCAGATAAAAATATACCAGCGCGTTAAGGCGCTGAAACTGAACGAAGGAAGTTTTTATCGGCAAGTTGACGAGTTATTTTACGCGCAACACCCTGAATTAAATGGGCGCAGTTTGAGTAATAAGTCGGAAGATGCCGACTTGCGAAAAAAATGGTATGACATTGCGGAGAGGTTGCTAGAACAGCAACAATAACAGCAACAATAGGGTGGGTGACTGCGCTTTACAAGCGATCGCCCCAAATGTCGCAACAGGGGCGATCGCTTTCCTGCACCCTCACAATCCGCGCCTAAAACGGAGCGATTCGCCTTACGGCGAATCGCTCTCATTCGACGTCTTGACTTATTTTAATTTTTGTGCTATGGCCAGCGCCGCTTCCAATTCCGGCTGAGCCAGACTGGTAATGACAAAAACTTCCTGCACTGTTTTACCCTGTCTAGCCAGCAATTTGAAGCCCCCGCGAATCGGCACTGACACCCGCAAGGTCATGCGAGGGGTATGCCCCCTCACCTGACCGATGACGCCTGGAGTTATAGTTTGAATGCCTTGATGCTTGGTGAGTCGATCTAATATCGGTATCAGACCGGGAATGTGAGTCGAATGATTCATTACTAACCGGCCAGTAGAGGGATTGCTCATAGATGGTTGCCAAAATATAACTCTTCTATCCTCTTATGGCTTAACCATCTATGGGCAATTTGCAACCAGGGAAAGCTGTATTTTTCACGTCAGGCCGTCTCTAGAGGGGCCATCGTCAAACCGGCGCGGCTGAGTTGCTGGTGGTAGAGTTCCGCTTGCTCTTGGGGGCCAACCCAGACAGTCGCTTGGCCTTCGTAGTGGACTTGATTGGTCAGTTCCCAGGCGCGATCGCTCGTCATAGCAGGGATGTACTTCATCAAGCACTGCGCAACGTGCTGAAACGTATTGAAGTCGTCGTTGAGTACGATGACTTTGTAATTGGGATAAGGCTTGCGGGTAACTTGACTCGCCCGATCTGGCGCTATAGTCGGGGAATTGGCCATAGCGCGAACAGCTCTGGAAAATTCTGTCTTCATAATTCAAATACCCTATAGATTATAACACAATCGATTGCTGAGGATTTAATTATATTTTAACTGTTACGATGCAGCGAGCGATCGCTACAGCACGCTCAACCGCTGAAAAGGCGACGCCCGAGTGGCAGAAGGCGGTTGACAGCCAATTGACAGTCAAAATTTTCCCGCTTGTGCAAAAACGATTCACTTCAGAAATACTGTTTTGCCTGGTAGCTCCACACCAGTCTCAGCACACCCTTGAAGCGCTGAACTCCCACTGTTCCTTTGCGATCGCGGCGTTCAGCCATGTGCCTAAAACCTTGAAAACTCGTATATTCATTTTATATTCAGAGATGGCTCAAAGCGACATGGGCTGTCACAGGCGGAGAGAGGGCGCGATCGCCCCTAGCAGGCGTGTAAAAAGCACCGAAAACGACAAAACCCTCTGTGAGAGAGGGTTTTGAGGTGGGGTATTGTATAAGCTTTAGAGTCGGAGCGGCGGGATTTGAACCCACGACCCCTACTACCCCAAAGTAGTGCGCTACCAAGCTGCGCTACGCCCCGTCAAGCTTTATTATACTAACACTGCTTTTTCAAAAAAAGCAAGTAGATCTAAAAAATTTTTAGAACCTGAATTGCTTGGACGAGATTGGGCACTACCGAGGCGGGCCAGTGGCCCTCGGCGCGGCGGCCCGTATTGACGAGCAGGCGGACGCTGTAGGCGTGGGGGAAGCCCTCGACCTGCATCCACAGCAAATCGCTCTCTGCCTCGCAGGCGATTTTCTCCTCTTCCATCAACTCGCTGGCCATCTGGCCCATTGCCGCCGCGAGCTGCTCCAACAGGCGGCAAAAATCGTTTAACTCCGCCTCTGTCAGCTCGATCGCCCAATCTTCTCCACCGACTAAACCTTTATATTCCGGGGCGTTGGGGTCCCAGCCCAAGCGCCACCCCTCTCCGCTCTTGACTAGACGCTCCATGACAGTCTGCGGGCTCTCCTGCCGATATACTAAATGGGATTATCACCAAACAATGACATTAAATAAGGAAGATGAGCAACCAAGTCTCCGATATCGCGGTGAAGACGATCGACGGGAAAGAAAAGACGCTCGGCGAATATGCTGGAAATGTCCTGCTGATCGTTAATGTCGCCTCCTACTGCGGCTATACCCCCCAATACGCCGGACTGGAAAAGTTGCACCAGCAGTACCAAGGAGCAGGGTTGCGCGTCTTGGGCTTTCCCTGCAATGATTTTGGGGCGCAGGAACCGGGAACTAATGAGGAAATCGTGCAGTTCTGCTCCACAAAGTACGGCGTTAGTTTCGAGCTGTTCGATAAAGTACATGCTAAGGGTTCGCAGCAGCACCCGCTCTATGCTCGACTCACCAGTTCTGTAAATCCTCCGGGTGATGTGTCTTGGAATTTCGAGAAATTTCTGGTTGGCAAAAACGGGGAGATAGTGGATCGTTTCAAGAGCAGCGTCAATCCGGATTCGCCGGAATTGCTAGGGGCGATCGAACAAGAGTTAGCGAAATAATTCTCGGGGCGGTTTTAGTAGATAAAGGGGCGATCGCGCCGATAACTGAACAATAAAACCCGCTTTTACCTATTGCGCGATCGCCCTTTTTTTCATTAAACCCTGCTCCACTATTGCAAATTTTAACTCAAATATGCTATAATAAAATAATAGCAAAAACGGCGAGGTAGCCATGACTGTAGAATTACTCAGACGAAAATTCACGGTAGAGCATTACCACAAAATGGCTGAATCTGGCATTTTCACAGAAAATGACCGAGTAGAACTAATTCGAGGAGAAATTATTGATATGTCACCGATTGGCAGAAGGCACGCCGCTGGAGTGAGGCGCTTAAATACAGTTTTGTCCGAAAGATTAGGGAACCGCGCCCTAATCGATATTCAAAATCCAATCGAATTAGACGATAATTCAGAACCGCAGCCCGATGTAGTAGTGCTACAGCCACGTCCGGATTTCTACGAGTCGGGACATCCGCAAGCAGCGGATATTTTTTTATTAATTGAAGTGGCAGATACTACCGCTGAAACTGATAGAAACGTGAAAATACCCCTTTATGCTGAAGTGGGAATTGCGGAAGTTTGGCTGGTGGATATTAGCGCTCAATGCGTGGAAGTTTACCGACAACCCTCGGCTGAGGGATACTTGGAAATTCAGAGGTTTTATCGGGGTCAAATGCTATCGATTCTAGCTTTTCCTGATGTTGAGATAAGGGTGAATGAAGTGCTGGGATAAAGTGCGATGCCTGTTTTTTCACAAACTCGTACAGACATTCTATCTGAAAGCAAAGGTTAAGAATTATCAAAATAATCGCGAGACGGCTTGAGCTGTGGTAGGATTCCAACATACTGAACGCTGAAGGTTGCCCCACGATGGATGAAAACCGTCTCCCAGCTTACCTGCAATTGATTCAAGCGCTGCTGAGTTGTCCCAGCGGAGAGGAACCGCAAATTTTACAGGCTAACTCGCAATTGCTGGATTTGGGGTTTCTACAAGCTTGCCAAGCAGTAGTAGCTACTTTGGCAGAACAAGGAGAAGAGAATGGGGCTAATTTCCTGCGAAATCTTGCTAGTCAGCTAGAGGAATTCTTAGGCTTAACGTCCTCTGGGGATAATGATGTTGAGAATCACTATCCCAATGATTATCTCGCATTTTTACAATTGTTATTACAGACAGAATTAGATAATTTTGGGGGAGATTCGCGCCACATCTATGCAGTATTGCAAGCCAATCTAGATAAGCTGAATCTTAAGTTTATTCCAGTTATACAACAAACAATGGCTGGAATTCTGGGTGGAATAAATGACCCAGAACAAGCTAAAGGATTTGCGGCTTTAATTAAAAATATTGCGAGTAAGATTCAACAATTTCCTAGAGGCAGTAGAGCTGATAACCTAGAAATTGCGATCGCTGCCTACGAAATTGTACTTTCAGTTCGTACCTTGGAAACGAACCGAGAAGGATGGGCGCAGACGCAAAATAATCTGGCAAATGCCTACTATTCTAGAATCAGAGGAGAGCGGGCAGATAATATAGAAGCAGCGATCGCCTGTTACAAAGCCGCCTTAGAAGTCCGCACCCGCGAAGCTTTTCCCGAAAATTGGGCAATGACGCAAAATAATCTGGCAATTGCCTACTATTCTAGAATCAGAGGAGAGCGGGCAGATAATATAGAAAGAGCGATCGCCTGTTACAAAGCCGCCTTAGAAGTCCGCACCCGCCAAGCTTTTCCCGAAGATTGGGCAATGACGCAAAATAATCTGGCTGCTGCCTACAAGGATAGAATCAGAGGAGAGCGGGCTGATAATATAGAAAGAGCGATCGCTTGTTACGAAGACGCTTTAGAAGTCTACACCCGCCAAGCTTTTCCCGAAAATTGGGCAGGGACGCAAAATAATCTGGCAATTGCCTACTCTGATAGAATCAGAGGAGAGCGGGCTGATAATATAGAAGGAGCGATCGCCTGTTACCAAGCCGCCCTAGAAGTCTACACCCGCGAAGCTTTTCCTCAAAACCATGCAGAAACTTTATTTAACTTAGGGCTGGCTTACCAGGAATCTGCTAAACTTCCTCAAGCGGACGCCAATACTCAATTGCGCCTTTCCTATAGGACTTTTGCTCGCGCCATAGATACGGTAGAATCGATTCGCGGGCAGATTGTTGTCGGCGGGGATACAGCCAAACAAAAATTAGCCGAGGAATGGAATAAACTCTATCAAAGCATGGTAGAAGTTTGTTTGGATTTGGGGGAATACGATCGCGCCATAGGTTATGCCGAACGCAGCAAAGCTCGCAATTTGGTAGAATTGCTTGCTAATCGCGATCTTTACCCCAAAGGCGACATTCCCCAACCTATTCTCGACGAACTCGATCGCCTGCGTCGGGAAATTGACGCCGAACAAAAACGCCTGGAAATTCAAGAAAGAACTCGCAATAGTTACGGCGGAACAATTTCGGAAGAACGCAGCCCACAGATAAACACCCTACAAACTACTATTCTCAATCGCGATCGCCTCAATCAATTGCGCCAGCAACTCGATGAACTAATTGCCCGCGACATCACGCCCATCGATTCTAACTTCCGCCTCACCCAAAAAGTTGAACCCATCTCCTACAGCGAGATTCAATCTCTCACAAGTGAAAATACCGCGATCCTTGAATGGTACTTCACGGGCGACAGATTTCTCACCTTCATTATTACGCCTCAATCCCCTACCCCCATCGTCTGGCAATATTCATCAGAAGACGTGGAAGCCTTGGGGAACTGGCGCGACGAATATCTCATAGACTATCAAACGAACAAAACCCAATGGCGGCAAGAACTCGCCGATCGCCTCGAAAGCCTTGCCGAAATTTTGCATATCGACAAACTTCTCTCCCACATTCCTCCAACCGTCGATCGCTTGGTTCTAATTCCTCACCGCTTACTGCACCTGTTCCCGCTTCACGCTTTGCAAGGCAAAAGGCAAAAGATAAACCGCGACACCGGAGAACTCTACACCGCTACTGGATATCTCATCGATGCCCCCAGTTGCCAATTGCTGCAACAAGCACAAACCAGACAGCGCCAAGAGTTCGATCGCCTGTTTGCCGTGCAAAACCCCACGAACGACCTAGACTATACCGATATCGAAGTCGCCGCCATCCGCCAGCACTTCCACCCAAGTCACATACTCGTCAAAAATGATGCCAGCAAAGCCAATCTAGAGGGCCACATTCCAGAACCGGGCGTGGCCATTGGGGATGCCCACTGCGCCCACTTCTCCTGTCACGGCTATTTCAATTTTGAAAATCCCCTGCTGTCGGCGCTGCTGCTGGCAGATTGCTATCTCGAACCCGCGCCACCCGAACTCGATCCGACGCGCCACCTGCGCTTGCAAAACGGCAAAGCCCTCGATCTGGGCAAATGCCTCACCCTGGCAGACTTGTTCGCCCTCGATTTGGGCGCTTGCCGCCTCGTTGTCCTTTCCGCCTGCGAAACTGGCTTTAGCGATTTTAACTCTACCAGCGACGAGTATATCAGCTTGCTCAGTGGCTTGCTCGTCGCGGGTAGCCCCAGCGTCGTTGGTTCCCTGTGGGCAGTCAACGACTTGTCCACCGCCCTATTAATGATGCGCTTCTATGAGAATGTCAAAGCTGGATTGAGTGTCGCCGTTGCCCTCAAAACTGCCCAAATCTGGCTGCGGGATGCTAAAAAAGAGCAATTACAGCAGTGGACGAGTCAACAGACTCTAGATGATGCTGCTCAAAGAATGCAATTGAGGCTTTTTTTGAGTAAAATTGATACTGATACCCAGCCCTTCCAGTCGCCTGACTATTGGGCGGCATTCTGCGCGATCGGGCAGTAGGAGTTGAACTATGTCATTTCACGAACAAAATCTCGAAGCGTTCATTGAGTTATTAAGCGACAAGCGATCGCGCTTGTTTTCCCCTGAAGAGCGCGCCTCATTACAGCAGTTAATCGCTCCCATCCCCGACGATATTGAGAAACTCTCCATCGCGATCGCGGCTTGGTATGAAAAACGCCCGAAAATCTGTGACGCTCAATTAGACTTGCTCAACGCTAATTTAGCGAGTGGCAGTACGAAGAGCGATCGCCTTCCCGGCAGTAAGGTTGGCAGCGTACCAGAACCCGACTACAAACTCAACAAACAAACCCTACAAAACGCAATTCAGCAGAGTTCCTCCTCTGAAAAATCCCACTCTTCATCCCCCGGCTCGTGAGCAATATCCCGCCTGCGGCAAGCGTCGCCAACCCGAAACTAACCCTCTACGCTTTTCACCTGCGTAACAACCTGGCTGTCGGTTCCGACGAGCCCGCAGACAACGCCGATTTATTGTGGGAGCAATGTCAGATCCTCGGACAAAAACTCGGCGTTCCCAGACTCCAATCCCTCATAGAGCGCCTCAAACAAGAAGGCGGCGGCACAATCGGCGTCCCTCCGGGCAAAGATAACCAGCAAAGTGACTATCGAGAGCTATTGCCCCTCAACGAAAATGGGAAGCGATCGCTGGATTTCTCCGCCATTCCTGACGGCAGTTCGCGGCAACTCAGAGGCGAAATCTATCCGCTGCAAATCCACGATACTTATGCCGTTGATATCACGCTGCGCTACCCTTATCCTAACATAGAAATCGCTCACTTGAGCGGATTAAATTATGAAGGTTGTCTGCTTCCCGATAAAATAAAAGCCTCTCTCGGACAAAGCCTGATATTTTTTGCTCAACCCCTCGGCGAAATTGAAAACTATAAAACCTTTGCTGATGAATGCGTTAAGGCTTTGCTGCCGGAGCCAGATGCTGAAAACCTGTTAAAATTTACCCCCGTTCGCGGGCAATTTTTGGGCAGTCCCATCTTTGAATACGATAACGGACAAGATAATCCCGCCAACCATCTTCACCTATTAATTTGGTTGAATTGCGACGCCCAGACAGAAGCGCTAGAAGCAGAGGGAAGCTACTATCAACCTTTAATCAATCTGTTGTGCTGCCGCAGTAAAATTCTGTACGCCTACTCTGAAGCCCGCTGGTGCAATAACCAAGCCCGAATTGCCTACAAAGAATTAGAAGCCAAGGTACAGGCATTTAAAAATTTGCCATCCGACTCAGCAGAAAAGCTCGTTCTGCTCAAAAAATGGCTAACCGAAATGCCTATGACAGCGTTTGAGTATGCCCGTCACCTGCGGGATTTGGAAATTCACCGCACCACCCTCGAAACCAACGCCAAAAATTATCGCTTCTGGTTGAAGCAACTCCGCAGAATCAGCCTCAAAGACGCGGACAATCTGGATTTTTTGCAAGAATTTTTCAAATATGCAGAAGAAACCCTTACGGAACAAATTCGCGTAGACTTAGCTTACCTGACTCCGGCTCAAAAGCTGTTTGAGGAAACGATCGCCACCATCCGAGGAATTGTGGAAATCGAGCAAGCAGAAAGCGATCGCCGCTGGCAAGACAGCGAAAAAGAGCGCGATCGCAACTTGCAAACCTGGATAACCGTCGTCGGCGCGGGTATCGGCGTTGCGGGGGTAACGGCTGCCGCTTCTCCCTATCTGATGGAAGCGAAACCAAAAGATGTTAAAATCAACTGGCGACCTTTTAGCTCTAGCGAGCTTCATCCTTTCACATATTCTATCATACTCAGCCTCGGTATTGGTGCAGCAGGAGCTGGGATCGCGCTGCTATTAATTTATCTGGGAAACTGGCTGAAAAAGCAGTTGATGAAGCTTGGAAGAGGTACGAAGTCTAGCCGGCAGCCTCGCAGCCTGAAGAATGCACCTGGGAAATAGAGCGATCGCAGTCTGGCTGTTGATTTTCAAGGAAATTAATAACGGACAGAGGAGCGATCGCTAAAGAAACCGGGTTTCTAGTATTCGTCTTTGGGCTGAAAGTCAATCGGTGGGGAAGAAACCCGGTTTCTGCGCAATTCACAGTGATAGAATATCAGAACATAACCGCGAGTCTGGAGAGTCGTGCCATGTCAATTGAGGCAAGTACAGAAATCCTATCCCAGACGCCAGAAGTTGCGGAGTGGGAACCCCCCATGCCGCCAACCGATTTGATATTTGACGATGGTGAACCCTTGGAAACAAATCGCCACCGCACAGCGATGAACGTTCTGATCGAGTCGTTGCAGCACGCTTGGCGCGATCGCAACGACTTCTACACGGGCGGCAATATGTTCGTATACTACAGCAGCACTCAAGCTCGCAATCGCGACTTTCGAGGACCCGATTTTTTTGCCGTCCTCGGCGTTGACGGCAGCAGAATTCGGCAAGGCTGGGTAGTATGGGAAGAGGACGGTCGTTATCCCGATGTAATTGTAGAGCTAATGTCGTCCTCCACTGCACAAATAGACACCGGCGCTAAAAAAGAGCTTTACGAGCGGATTTTCAGAACGCCCGACTATTTTGTCTTCAATCCTTTCAACCCCAATTCCTTGCAGGGATGGCACTTGGATGCCAACCAGCGCTATCAGCCCCTCGTGCCGAACGAGCAAGGTTGGCTCTGGTGTGAAACGTTGGGTTTTTGGTTGGGAACTTGGGAGGGAATCGTGCAGCGAGAACCGGCTGTATGGTTGCGCTTTTACTATCCCGACGGCAATCTCGTCTTATTACCAAATGAAGCTGCCCAGCAGCAAGCCGAAACTGCTCAGCAACAAGCCGAAGCTGCTCAGCAACAAGCCGAAGCTGCTCAGCAACAAGCCGAAGCTGCTCAGCAACAAGCCGAAGCCGAGCGCCTGCGCGCTGAAGCCGAACGCTTGCGCGCTGAAGCTGCCCAGCAGCAAGCCGAAGCTGCTCAGCAACAAGCCGAAACCGAGCGCCTGCGCGCCGAGCGATTGGCAGCCCGATTGAAAGCGTTAGGAGTAGATCCCGATGCTTTGTAATGTCCGAAAAGTCAGCCCATAGAATCAGAGGGATTCGCAGGGGATAAGGATGCGGGGGGCGTTTGACTGCACCCCCGTTTTTTTCATCTCAATTCCCTAAAGTTTTCTCCTCATTCGCCGTGCAGGTGAGAAAAATAAGTAGGCAGGCAAAAATAAACCGCAAGGGAAGAAACCCGGTTTTTCCAAAAAACCGGGTTTCTGGCTCCCGATGGAGAGCAATTATTTATGCTTACCTACTTAACTCACGATTCAGTTTCAGAACCGCCCTGCAAAGAGCGCAACTGTTCCATCAATTGAGCGACTTGCTGTTCTGCTGCCTCCGCTCGCTCTCGCTCTTGTTGTACGCGCTCAGCGCCCCACAGCAGCATATTTCCCGATTCATCCCACCAGCGCAACCAATAACCGGTTCTTTCTGCTTTTGTGCCTTGCCATACGCCTAGAAATAGCCTCATGGATTCTATCCAGTAGCGTCCGTTTGCATCCGGCTGTTGCAGTTCGTACCGTCCTGAATTTAGTTGATTTACCTCTAATGAACCGGTATCTGGGTCAAAAATTACATAAATTGGCACCTGCAAAATTCGCTCGTAAAACCACCATTTCCCATAAGGAAAAATCGGTCGGCTTGAATATTCGCCGTTGTCGTTGTCGGATAAAAATTCCATGACGACGGCGGGAGTTTCTCCATCCCTGTGAGGCGTGTAGCTGCGGCGAATGACGCCCGACTCTACTGGAGACGCGGAGGGAACGTAAAACCAATCGGGTGCTTTTACGACTGTTTTGCCGTCTACTGTGGCACACAGTCCGAAATTTGAACCAATCAGCATGGCGGCTCCGATAAACCCGGCTACTTCCAGGGCTTCTCGCAGAGCGGCTGCTAGTAATGGATGAAGAAGATTTTCCACAGGATCGTCTGGTAATTGATAATCGTCGGGCAATTTCTCCCAAGTGACGGTATGCTCTTTTTGAAAAGCCTTTACTTGAGTTTGAGTGGCAGTCATGCTTACTCCCCCTTTTCATAAGCTTATATTCTATTATGATTGATGGGGCTGGCTTTGACAAGTCTTTTTAAAGCTATGATTTTTTATTTGTGAAAACTCTTTATTTGAATGCTGAGCCTCTAGTCAGGCGTTACCAGGCTCAGCCTGGTAACGAGGCAGAGATGAGGACTGAAGTCCTCACTACAAACAATTATCTCAATCGCCCGGAACGCAAAATACTGACAATCAGCCACAATCCCAGAAAGCTTGCCGCATAAAATAGAGCGCTGCTCACGAATGTTTGCTGCGGCGTTTGTCCCCTAGAAAAGGTGATGGCTGCGCCAATAATTAGGGAGCCTACTACGATGCTAAATGAGAGCCGATTGGCTGAATCGTCTACGCTACGCCGCAGCCCGTCGATGTCTTTTAATGTTAAATTCCACCGCAATGTTTCTGAGGTGACTCGATCGAGGAGTAGCTCGAATTGACGGGGTGATTGCAAGGAGAGGCTTTTGATATCGAGGGCGGTTCTCAAGGCGGTTTGCAGCGGATCGTCGCCGAATAATTGCCGCCGAAATAAATCGGTCATTAGGGGTTTTATTTCGTCGAGCAGGTTGACTTCGGGATCGAATAAACGTGCAACTCCTTCTAGATTTGCGATCGCTTTCGCGTACAAGCCCATATTGCTCGGCAAGCGGATTCTATTGTCGCGGGCGATTTGCAGCAGTTCGTAAAAGACTTGCGAGAAGTTGATTTGTGAAAGGCTCAAATTGTAATACTTGCGCAGCATTTTCGCAAAGTCACTCTCCAAGTCGGCGATTTTCGTTGGCTCGGCAGCGTCAGCCAATTGCAGGGTTAATTGCGCGCAGCGTGCGGCGTCTAAGTCTACGATCGCTAGCAGCATTTCGGTGAGGATTTGCTGCGATCGCGGATCGAGTCTGCCCATCATCCCGAAATCCAGCAATGCCAAGCGCCCGTCTTTCAGATAAAATAAATTCCCCGGATGCGGATCGGCGTGAAAGAATCCGTCGATATAAATCTGCTGAAAGAAGGTGCGAAATAGCAATCTGGTAATCGCTCGGCGCTTTTCGGGAATCTCCCCTCTGCTGCCATTTTCTCGCAAATCGGCTAGCAGGATCGGCACGCCTTCTAACCATTCTAGCACTAAGAGTTTTTCGCTAGTCAGCTCCCAATATATCTCTGGAATGACTAACTCTCTGGGATCGAACCACCGACTTTCTGCCAAGTTGCGGCGCAATTGGTTGGTGTAGCTGGCTTCTTGGGTGAAATCCAATTCTGCCGTGAGAGCCGTAGCAAATTCTTCGGCTAAAGCCACTAAGTCGTAATCTTTGCCAAAGTCGGTGAGGGCTACCAACTCTGCCACAGCCCTGATTAATTCTAAATCGCGCTCGATCGAGATGTCAATACCCGGACGCTGAACTTTTAAAGCGACAGAGCGCCCGTCTCTTAAAGTAGCTTTGTGGGTTTGCGCGATCGAACCCGCTGCGATCGCGCGGGGGTTAATCGTAGCAAATACTTCTTCTATCGGTCTTTTCAACTGCTGCCGGATGACAATTTCTACCTCTGCCCAAGGAACCGGCGGCACGTTGGCTTGCAAATCTGTCAGGGCGTCAATATATTCTGCCGGCAGCAAGTCTGGGCGCGTACTCAATAACTGCCCCAATTTGACGTAAACTGGTCCCAATTCTACCAAAATATTTCGCAGCACGGCAGGGGGCGGCAGTTGCGGTTCTCCCGCCTTTCCACCCGTGAGAATTCCGCGCATGTAGTCCCAGCCGTTGCGGAAAACGACTTCTAAGATTTCTCCCTGGCGAGCGCTGGTTTTTGTTAAAGAAAACATCTTTCGTCCTCTGTCAGTGGCAGGCGCGGCAGTGGCAGCGCGATCGCCCCGATTAGCAATTAGCTATTAGCCAGTGGCTAACAGCTAACAACTAACAGCCAAAAACTGACACTCATTATTACAGCAGATTCTCAAATTGGGGGTTTTCTGCCAGCGTTTTGAGTACCTGCTTGATGTCCTGCGTGCGGTCTTTTCTCACAATCAGGGTAACGTTGCGATCGCGCACCACCACCACATTCTCTAAACCAATGGTAACAATAACGTCATCGGGGTTGCTGGCATAGAGAATCGTATTCCAGGTGTCCCGCCCGACGTGGGTGGCTTGCTCGACATTAGGCGCGTCTTTTTTCAGCAGGCGATCGAGAGCGTTCCAGTCACCCAAATCGTCCCAGCCAAACTCTGCCGGCAGGACGTAAGCTTTTTGGGTTTTTTCCATCAAAGCGTAATCGATACTCGTTTTGGGCAGCTCTGGATAGCAAGAAGGCCCTTTTTCTCTCAAAGGGCTGATAATTTCCTCGGCGTGGATATTCAGTTCCACCAGCACGACGCCGACGCGGAAAATGAACATGCCGCTATTCCAACTGTAATTCCCCGTCGATAAAAACCACTGAGCCGTCCCGAAATCGGGCTTTTCTGTAAACCGGCTCACCCGATAAGTCGGCAAACCCCTGAACGCCCCCACCGGTTGCCCTTGCTCGATATACCCGTAACCGGTGGCTGGGTGAGTGGGCTTTACCCCCAGCGTCACGATCGCCTCCGTCGCGATCGCCAGCGTACAAGCTGCAGCGATCGTCTGCTTGAACGCCTCCTCGTCCCCAATCCAGTGATCCGCCGGGAAAAAACCGACAATGGCTTCCTCGCCATAGCGCCGCTCGATTTCCAACGACGCCCAAGCTACCGCCGCCGCCGTGTCCCGCCCCTCCGGCTCTACGAGCAAGTTTTCCGGACGCAGTTCGGGCAGTTGTTCTCTCACCCCGTCTGCCAGCGGGCCAGAGGTCACGACCCACAAGTTCTCCCAGCTCCCGCAGAGTTTGACGAGGCGATCGGCTGTGACCTGCAGCAGGCTCTGCCCGCTCCCGTCCAGGCTCAAAAACTGCTTGGGTCTGTCGCGGCGCGAAAGCGGCCAGAAGCGTTCGCCTTTACCGCCAGCAAGAATAACAGGGACGATGGAGGGATTCATAGTTAGTGTAGCTCGTTGCGATGAATGCTCAATATTACTGCGCCCTATCGTACAAGGTTTCTTCCCGTTGCGCGCCAGCAAGCCAGAATATAAGACGGTGAACTGATGCCGAGGGATAGCTCGGGCTATAATCAGTCGCGTCGAGCTTTCGTGACAGCCGCTGCGTGTGAGGTCAAAGTGGGACAAGGAGTAGAACCGATAATTCAGGGCGCAGACTCTCAACCGTCCGATATTTCCCCTGAAACAAAAAAGTCCGAGAGTGCGGCTTTTCGAGTCCCGAGACTCAGACTCGGTTTAATGTTCGGACGCTGGATGTTATTAAGTGCTGGGCTGGCTGTGACGGCGACGATTTCGGCGACTATCGGGGCAACGGTGGCGCTGATGACGCCTCTGTCGCTGCCATTTTTCGGGCAAAAACAAGATGGCGCGATCGATGAGTTGTGGCGTCAGAGCTTTCAGTACCGATTGGCGCGACCGGTGAATATTTTAGTGATGGGCATCGATCGCCTCAGCGACTCTGATAAAGACGTGCCGGATATCTTCAGCGGCAATAGCGATACGATGCTGCTCTTGCGACTCGATCCCGCCACAAAGTCGCTGAACATGCTCTCGGTTCCCCGCGATACTCAGGTCGATATTCCCGGAGTTGGCATCGATAAAATCAACGACGCCAACGTCAGAGGCGGTGCAGCCCTGGCGGCGCGGGTTGTCAGTCATACTCTCAACAACGTGCCGATCGATCGCTACGTTCGCGTCAGCACGGGGGCATTTCGGGAACTGGTAGACTTGCTGGGGGGCGTTGAGGTGTTCGTGCCGCAGCCGATGCAATATGTGGACGAAACCCAGAAACTCAATATCGACCTAGCCCAGGGCTGGCAAATTCTCGACGGCGATCGCGCCGAGCAGTTTGCTCGCTTCCGCAATGACAATAAAGGAGATATCGGGCGGGTACAGCGCCAGCAGATGTTGCTCAAGGCACTGCGCTCTCGGCTCTCCAGTCCGTCGGTGCTGCCGAGGCTGCCGCAAATCGTCGGCGTGATGCAAAAGTACATTGACACGAATCTCAGTCTCGAAGAGATGCTGGCGCTGGTGAATTTCGGGCTGCAAGTCGAGCCGAATGGTTTGAAAATGGTGATGTTGCCGGGTCGTTTCAGCACTCCGGAAGAGTTTAAAGCGAGTTACTGGATTATGGACGAAGTAGGGCGCGATCGCCTCATGCGCGACTATTTCTCCGTCTCTGCAAAAAGAAAGGCTCCTGTCGAGAAAACACGGGAAGGCGGTGCCGTCAGCGGCTCTCCCGTCACTCTCAAAATTGCCGTTCAAAATGCTTCCAGCTCCCCCGATCTCGCTCGCAATGTGGCGCGGTATCTGGAAAACCAGGGCTTTCAAAATGTTTACGTCGTTCAGGACTGGGCTGACGAACTAATTGAAACTCAAATCGTCGTCCAGAAAGGCGATTCAGAAGGCGCAACCGCCGTGCAGCAAGTTTTGGGTTTGGGTGAAGTGGAAGCCACTTCCACCGGCGATCTGGAATCCGATCTGACGATTCGCGTCGGCGAAGACTGGGCCAGATTGAACCCGGAATCGGCAGATTCCCAACCCTAATCGGATTTGAGGTTTGAGATTTTTTTTAAAATTTTCTCTCACGCCGGATCGCTCGAAACCTAATAATTTTCTCCCCCTCTCTCCTTCCTGCCTCTCTCCCTCTAGCAGACAAGCGCCTGCTTTTGAGTTACACTCAGATCGGGTCATCATCGTTTTGACCCAAACACTCCACTAGGAAAAAACAACAATGGGTTTATTTGATAGAATAGCGGGGATTCGCCGGGAAAAGGAAATCACCTTGGGGCCGGCTGAAGCCTTTGCCGCGATCGCCTTGATTGCCGTCGCCGCAGACGGGTACATCACCGACAATGAAGCCCAAGCCATCAGCACGGTTTTATCTCGGATGCAGATGTTTAGGAGCTATCCCGCCGATGTCGTGCGAAAAATGCTCGATCGCCTCCTGAGCATCCTCCAGCGCGACGGGGTGGGAGAACTCTTCAATGCTGCCATCGCCGTCATTCCCCACGACTTGAAAGAAACTGCTTTTGCAGTCGCCACTGATATCGTTCTCGCAGACGGCGAAGTCACGAAAGAAGAAGAAAAACTTTTGAACGATCTCTGTCGGGCTCTGGAAATTTCCGAAGATATGGCGGTCAAAATTATCGAGGTCATGCTGATAAAAAACAAAGGGTAGAATAAACCTAACCCCCCCAGCCCCCTTCCCTTGAAGGGAAGGGGGAGTAAGAGAGACACAGATAAAGGAATTCCCCCCTTCCCTCCTAGAAGGGGGAGCAAGAGAGACACAGATAAAGGAATTCCCCCCTTCCCTCCTAGAAGGGGGAGCAAGAGAGACACAGATAAAGGAATTCCCCCCTTCCCTCCTAGGGAAGGGGGGGTTAGGTTTTTCCGGAGTAAACTCTCGCTACCCCCGCCGCCAACCCGATCCGCCCATGCCCTTCAACCACATCCGCACCGTTCGCTTCCAAGACACCGATGCCGCCGGTGTCGTCTACTTCGCCAACGTTCTGGCTATCTGCCACGAAGCTTACGAAGCTTCGCTCTCGGCTTCTGGCATCCACCTCAGATCCTTCTTCACTCACCCAGATGTGGCAGTTCCCATCGTCAGCGCCAGCGTCGATTTCTTTCGTCCCCTGTTTTGCGGCGATCGCCTCACCGTCCAACTCTCGCCCGCCCCACTCACCGACAGCAAATTTGAAATTAATTATCAAATTTTTGTATCAGACAATACAGACAAAAGCGCCGCTCGGTGCATTACCCGCCATACCTGCATCGATCCGGCCACCCGAACCAAGCAGCCCCTACCTTCTGAACTCGTTCAATGGCTGCAGCGCTTCTCGTCGGAATGGGCCACTTAAAAAAGTAAAGAAAAATTTAAGACTCGCGCAACAAATTTTAAAAAATAGTTTATATTTAATTAAGAATTTCATATCGGGAGCGTCCCGCTTTGGCCAGGATGCCAAAGCTTCACAAGCATCCCACCCAAGCCCCTCCGGCAAGCGGGGGGATAGCGTCGTATAAGGCGCAAATTTTTCACGCACCCTCTCAAGTAGGTGCGCCACATTAAGCTAAGCCCTGTAAGGTTTTGTAACTGCGCTGCCAGTTCGGCGAACAGTTATGAGGGATTTTTTTCATTTCTTTACGCGGCAGTGTTTATTTTTGTGTACCTACTGAGTCTGACTTTCAGAATCTCTCCCACCTGCGGCTATTTTGGAAGAACTCACACAATGACACTAGAAAAACTAGCGTATCAGTACATCCGGCAACTCGGTTATTGGGACTGCACCGAACGGATTAACCCCCACAACCCTACCAATCCGTGGTCCCTCGCCTGGTCGAACCCCAGCACCACGGCTGACCCCGATACGATGTTCCAGATTGCTTGGCTGCTGAGTTCCAGCGCCAGACGGCAGCAGCTCAGCCCCACAGACGTGCGAATTTTGGATCGGACTGCTGCGGATCTCGTGTACGATGGCCAACTCCTGCCAGCCACGAAATCTTACGTCAAATACCTCTGGCAGCAAGTCATTCGTCAAGAGTGCCCCCACGAGCTATCCAGCGGCGAATCCGCCTGAGCGCTCCGCCACGCTATTGCAATTTCTTGCAGCCGTTCGCGGTTGACTTTGCCTTGGGCATTGCGGGGTAAACTTTCCACCGCTACCCAGTATTTGGGGCGCTTGAACTTGCTCAATTTCTCCTCTAGCGCTGCTTCCCAGGCAGCAGTCGAGACTTCTGAACTGCGGGGAACGTAAACCGCTGTAACTACTTGACCCCAATCGCGATCGCCCACGCCGATCGCGCAAACATCCGCCACTAAGCCGGTGGCGAGGATGGCTGCTTCCACCTCGGCTGGAAACACGTTCTCGCCACCGGTAATAATTTTGTCGCTGCGCCGTCCGACTATATTCAAATAGCCGCGATCGTCAAAATAACCCAAGTCATCCGGTTGGTACGCGCCCCCCCAACCACCGGCGACAGAGCGATCGCCACAGTAACCCAGCGCCAGCGACTCAGCCTCAATAGTAATTATACCTGTTTTGTTCGCCGCCTGCACCTCGCCGCTCTCCGCGCGAATCGTAATTCTGGCATGGGGCAAAACCCCACCGCAGCTATTATTTCCCGCGAGAAAATCATCCGGCTTGAGGGTAGCAATCTGGGAAGCCGTTTCCGTCATGCCGTAAGTCGGAGCCAGTCGGATGCGGTAATGTCTCCCCATTTCCAACAGTTCTGCCCATGCGGGAGCGCCGCCGAGCAACACTGTCTGAAATCGCGACAGCCAGCGCGCGGTTTCGGAATTTTGCAGCAACCGCTGCAACTGCGTGGGGACGAGAGAAATAAAAAAATCACCGGGGTCAATTTCTGGTTTATCGCCAGATTCCAATACTTTAAAGGGCAGCACGACAAAGCGCCCGCCCGTCACGAGCGATCGCAGGAATTGCATCAAGCCGCTGACGTGATAAACGGGCAAGACGCAGAATGAATTCACTTGCGAAACCTGAAAATACTCTTGCAACCCTTTGACAGATGCCATCAAAGTTTCCCAAGTGTGAACGGCGAAGCGAATTCGTCCCGAAGAACCCCCCGTAGGAATCATAATCGACGCGCGGGATGCTGCCAGGGGCGACGCATTCGGCAAATAATTTCTCTCCCCTGCTGAGAAATGGTTGCCCAAATGCTTTGCCCCTACATGGGGTAAACTTGAGAAATTGCCTGATAAATCGCCCCAAATGATATCCGGCTGCACTAAATCAAACACTTGCTGCCATTCTTCTTTTACCCAGTTTGGATTGCAGAGAAAAACGGGGCAACCAGCCGCAGTGGCAGCAGCGAAACTCGCTAAAAATTGCAGCGGTTCTTTTTCCGCTAGCAAGATTTTTGGCGGCGCATCGGGGTTGACAAGTGGGGTTAATTCTCGGTAAAATTGAGAAGCGATCGCGCTCAATTCCTGGCTGCTGCCGCCGACGAGCCAGTCATCTAAAGCGCGGTTTTGAAGATAACTCAACAGATTTGGCATAATTCCTGTATCCAAGTTTCGTCTTCATCGTCGAACCATTGAGAAACGCCAAAACCAACGGCGCGATTTTGGCGAGAAAGTTCAGCCGCTAGATTGAGCGCGGCTTGCCTGCCGATTGCAGTTTCAAATACCGAGGAGAAAACGGCATCAATCTGGCGCGACTGGCAAAATTCACGCAAATGTCTGGGGGAACCGGCAATGCTGGGTTTAATCACGAAAATTCCCCGCCAACCGCGCTGATAGCAATCTTGCATCTGAGAGAGGGTGGCGACAGATTCATCGAGGGCGATGGGGGTGGAAAAGCGATCGCTTAATTTCAACATGGCTGGCAAAGCTTCTACTGCTAGCGGTTGCTCGATAAATTCAACTATACCTGCCATATCGTCGCAGGCTTGCAACCATTGTTTTGCGTGCATGTCATTCAATCCCCCGTTTGCATCTAAGCGCAATTTTGCGGCGGCGGGCAGGCTGTTTGCGAGCTGGTGAAAAAGTGGCAATTCGTCTTGAATGGGGGCGACGGCTATTTTCCATTTAAAGGTGCGGTAGCCTTGATTCCACAGGGGCTGCCATGCTTGCAAAGCGGCTGTTCCTGCTGGTAATAAACCGCTGGAGGGGAGGGGGATTGGTTGCCGGGATTGGGGGATTTTGGGATTTGAAATGGCGCTTTCCCAAGCAGACTCGAAGCCAAATTGACAGGCGGGGAGTTCGGTTGGGATTGAGAAAATAATTTCTTCGTCGAGTTGCGGGGGTAGCTGGCGGCAAAAAGCCAGGGCTTGCTCGAAAGTTTCGGAGCCAAACCAGTTGAGGGGCGCTATTTCGCCCAAAGCCGCGCAATCGCAATCGTCTCTGAGGCGCAGAATAATTCCCTCGCGAAATTCCCAAGTGCCGTGGCTGGTTTGCAGCGGGCGCTTGAATTTTCGACGGTAGGGGTGAAACTCAAATCGGCAGCGCGTCATATTGATTTTAGAGGGGTAGGGGCGATTGATCCCGAAAAAAGTTTCTCAAACTGGCGAGGTATTGGCTGAAGTTTTCGAGGTGTATGTTGTGCCCGCTCTCGGGAATTATTTCTAATTCTGCCACTTGACAAATCGCCTCCATCTCTGCATTGATGGTTCTAAATTTATTATCATGTTCCCCCACGAGCAACAGCAGGGGAACGTTATTCTGAGAAAGTTTGTCCCACAGAGACGGCTGATTGCCCGTGCCCAGATAGCGCAGGGATTTTGCCAACTCTAGGGGATTATTTTTCAAACGAGTTTCTATAATTTTATCAAAGTTTGGAAGATTTCGTAAAGAGTCGAAAAGAGGCTGTTTGTACCAGTTGAAGAGAAACTGATTGAAATCTCCGGTTTCCAATTCTCGCGCTAGTTGCCAGTCAGAGTGGAGGCGGCGCGATCGCTCTTCTTGCGCCTTCAATCCGGGCGAAGCTGACTCCAGAATAGTTTTTTCAAAGCGATCGGGAAACTCCAGAGTCATATATAACGCCAGCCTCCCTCCCATAGAATAGCCGACTGAAAAACATTTGTCAATCCTTAAAAAATCTAGCAAGTCAATTAAAGCGCGGGCGGTATTGGGCATGGTGTAGCACTCCTCCCCACCCAGAACTCTAGTATTTCCGTGCCCGGGCAAGTCAACGGTTAGGCAGCAGAAATTTTCCGACAGTTCGGAAATAATCTCCGTCCAGTCACCGCCATTTCCCATAAATCCATGCAAAAATAAAATAAGAGGATGTTTTTGACTGCCGGCCAAATTATAGCAAAAATTATAGGTCTTTAAATCCGCCATCGCTTATATAAAGAGGGAGAAAAAAAGGACAATCAGAAAGAGAATAGCGGGCAATAAGTAGCGTTTTTTTCGAGCATAAAAATTCTTTTGGTCTCTCTTTTTATCTCTGCGTACTTTGCGCTTTTGCGGTTCAGAACGCGCGCTACTTATTGCGCACTACCAAGCCCTCACTACGAACGAGAAGGGCTTTTTTTAAAAGATGAAGCCCAAGCCTAAGAGCAAGCCGCTCCAAAAATGGAGGGAAACGGCGATGAATTTACAATTACTGACTTTTGCGGGTTGATCGTGATGGGTGCCGACGTGACGGCACAATTGAATAGCAAAGGGCAAACTGAGGAAAATTAGCAATGTCCAGAGGGGGAAAATACCCGCTGCAGAAAAGACGGCGACGGGTGCGAAAATGCTGCCGCAAATCCAGGGAAGGAGTTGAGCGCCTCTGGCGGTGCCGAGACGAACGATGGGCGATCGCTTGCCGGCTGCCAAATCGTCAGCTACTTGGTGGAAGTGGGAGCAAAAGAGAATTAAACTGGTGCTAACTCCTATAATGAAAGAGGCGGCAAGACTGGTGAAAGACCAAGCGTGAGTTTGACTGTAGTAAGCAGCGGCGATCGCCAAGGGGCCAAAAGTAAAAAAACAGATAATTTCTCCCAATCCCTGATATCCTAAGCGAAAGGGAGGCCCCTGATAAGTATAGCCCAAAGCACAGCAGAGCAGGACGATGCCAATAACGGTGAGGTCTTGCTGCAAAATGGCGATCGCGGCGATTCCGGCAATCCCCAAAGCTAAAAAGAGATTTGCCAGCCAGAAAATTAAAGATTTATTGCCGGTCAAGTTGACGAGAGAGTGGGCTTTATTGACATCGATGCCCGTTTCGGAGTCGAAAACATCGTTGCTGAGATTCAACCAGGCAATAATCAGGATAGCAGAAATTAAAAATGTGGAAAATATGCCGCTGTTGAACGTTTTGGTGTCGCAGGCGGCAACCGCGCTGCCCACCCAAATCGGGATAACAGCCACGCTGTACATCGGGGGCTTGATAGCAGCCAGCCACAATTTACTGTTTGAGTTTTTAAGTGTCTGAGTAGTCATTCGGAATCATTAATGGATGTTGGCGTGCAAAGTCAGAACTCGCGGAACTGGGTTGCTGGGATCGGGAGATAAAATATTATCGTACTGCCGCAGCGAGAAAAAATTTTGCCGATCGCCAGCCCGGAACTCCGAGGCGGAAGTGGCGGCAGGGGACAATCGCGAGGCGAAAGCCGCCCCGTGCCGCTTTGGCCCTCGTCACTGGCCCTGGGGCGATGGCCCACCCGCCAGTTTCATTAAAGGAAATCTCCGCGCGCCGTGTCTATTTTATGAGGATTGGTTCTCGCGCGCCTGAAAGCTGCGATCGCTCCCCGTGCAGTGGTTAGATAGATAGGGAAGTGCTCTTTGCCGTGCCGCTTCCGTCGGTCGTCGCTCTGGACATCCGGCCCACCGGCGCGGGACTGTCTCGACTTGACCAGCCAAAAAAGTCCTTTTTTCTTCCATGCCAGCCGTACCGTCTCACGCTCATCTCTTGCAAGACTGCCAGCAGCTCTATCAGTTGCTCGTCGGCTGTCAGCAGTTATCTGTTGAAAAACACAGCACGCAAATTGTCAGTCTTTCCCTGGAAATTCCCCCGGTCGATCCTCTGGCTGCCATCGAGGCGATCGGATGTCGATCGCAGCTCTATTTTTATTTTGAGAAAGGCGGAAAATCCGAGGCGATCGCTGCACTCGGTTCGGCCCTGACTTTCACCGGCGTTGGCACAGAGCGATTCGCCCGAGTTCGCGATTTTATTCGCTCTTGCCAGAATCGCGCCATCGCCCTCGGTGCCCTCCACCTGCCCTTTGCTGGCCCTCACTTTTTCTGCAGTTTCACCTTTTTTCCCGACCCTCCCGCCTCGGAAAAAGACTTTCCGGCTGCCACCGTCTTTTTGCCGCGCTGGCAGGTCGCTCGTCGCAAAAATAGCTGCGTTTTAGTCGCGAACTTGGCGATCGCCCCCGATACCAATCTCGAAACCCTCTCCCGCCATACCTGGCTGACCCTGCAAAAACTCAGTCTGGCTAATTTCAGATTAGTAGATGCGGCAGAACCAACCGAAAAACACTATAAAAATTTTCCTTTAAATGACAGCGATAAATTCAAAACAGCCGTCCGCTCTGCTTTAGATTCAATTCAAGCCAATCACTATAAAAAAATTGTCTTAGCCAGCGCCATTGACGCGATCGCAGAAACTCGATTTCAGGTGATTCCCTCGTTGCAAAACCTGCGCCGCCTGCACCCCGACTGCTATATTTTCGGCACGGGCAATGGCAAGGGAAAAAACTTTATCGGTGCCAGTCCAGAACGCTTGGTACACATTCACAACCAAGTGTTAGCGACAGACGCCCTCGCCGGGAGCGCGCCACGGGGAAAAACAGCAGCAGAGGATAGGGAAATCGGCGATCGCTTGCTCGGCGATGAAAAAGAAAGGCGCGAACATCAGATCGTGATAGATTTCATCGTCCAGCGCCTCTCCCACCTCGGTTTAGTTCCCCAGCTCTCCCTGCCGGCGCGGCTGCTGAAACTCTCCAATATCCAGCATTTGTGGACTCCCATCGTCGCGCAAGTGCCTGCCGATGTTTCGATTTTGGAAATCGTCGCCGAACTCCACCCCACCCCAGCCGTTGCCGGCGTTCCTCGGGAGATTGCCTGTCAGGAAATTCGCCGCTACGAAACCTTCGATCGCGGGCTTTATGCCGCTCCGCTCGGTTGGATCGATCGGTTTGGCAATGGCGAGTTTATCGTCGGCATCCGCTCGGCGATTATTGAAGGCGATCGCGCCCGACTTTATGCCGGTGCCGGCATCGTTGACGGTTCCACTCCCGAAAAAGAACTCGCAGAAATTCAACTCAAATTACAAGCCCTTTTAAAAGCCTTAGTTTAAAGACTGAACCCATCGCCATTTTGCCCCAATGATTGATTTTCGCAATACCAATACCGTCTGGGCTTCTATTTTAGTCGAGACACTCTACCGCCTCGGCTTGACGTCTGCCGTCATCTGTCCCGGTTCGCGCTCGACGCCCCTCGCGATCGCCTTTGCCAGCCACCCCCACCTCGAAGCCATCCCCGTACTCGACGAGCGATCGGCGAGTTTTTTTGCTTTGGGAATTGCTAGACAAATTGCCCGACCTGTGGTAGTTGTTTGCACCTCCGGAACGGCTGGAGCAAATTTTTACCCCGCAGCGATCGAAGCGCGAGAAAGTCGCGTGCCGCTGTTGCTGCTCACTTGCGATCGCCCCCCCGAATTGCGCGAGTGTCATTCCGGGCAAACCATCGACCAAGTGAAATTATACGGTCACTATCCCAATTGGCAAGCGGAATTAGCCGTCCCCTCTTTAGAAATGCCCATGCTGCGCTATTTGCGGCAAACAATCATTCAGGCGTGGGAGCGCTCCCTCTCCCCCGTTCCCGGTGCCGTACATCTGAATATCCCCTTTCGCGATCCCCTCGCGCCCCTGCCGCAACCAGAAGCAGCGGCTGAGACATCTAATTTTCACCCAGACGATTTTTTTGCGGGGATTGAGTCGGGAAGGACTCAAGTCCTGACTGCAAACGAAGGGCTGAAACTCCGAATTAAGGAGGAATGGGAGCAATGCGATCGGGGGATTATTATTGCCGGCGTTGCCCAACCGGAACACCCGAAAAACTATTGCGAGGCGATCGCCCTTCTTTCCAAATCTCTTGGCTGGCCGGTTTTGGCAGAGGGCTTGACTCCGGTGAGAAATTATGCCTCTGTCAATCCTTATTTAATCTCGACCTACGACCTAATTCTCCGCAACCCGCAACTCGCCAAACAACTCGCCCCAGAAATGGTCATTCAAATTGGCGATTTGCCCACCAGTAAAGAACTGCGCAACTGGTTAGAAACGACTCAGGCGCGTCGCTGGGTGATTGACAAAAGTTCCCACAACCTCGACCCCCTGCACGGGAAAACCACTCACCTGCGGCTGTCAGTTTATGACCTCTCCCCCCTGCCCCCCTCCCCTGCGAAGAGAGGGGGAAATTCCCCGTCTTCTTCTCCTTCCTCTTCTTCTCCCCCTTCCCTACAAGGGAAGGGGGCTGGGGGGTTAGGTTCTTTATACCTGCAACTCTGGAGCGAGGCAGAAACCCAAGTCAGACAAGCAGTTAACCTAACTTTCACCAATCTAACCCAACTAATCGAACCCAAAACAGCTTGGTTGCTTTCCCAAGTTCTCCCACCCGAAACACCGATATTTATTGCCAACAGTATGCCCGTGCGAGATGTAGAGTTTTTTTGGGCTCCCAGCGACTCCCGCGTCAGACCCTTTTTCAATCGGGGAGCCAACGGCATCGACGGCACCTTATCCACCGCTCTCGGCATCGCCCACCGCAATCAAAGCAGCGTCATGCTGACGGGAGATTTGGCTTTATTGCACGATACCAATGGGTTTTTACTGAGAAATAAATTTATCGGCCACCTGACGATTATTTTAATCAACAATAATGGCGGGGGAATCTTTGAAATGCTGCCCATTTCTAAATTTGAGCCGCCGTTTGAAGAATTTTTTGCCACCCCCCAGCAGATTGATTTTGCCCAGTTGTGCCAGACTTACGGCGTCGAGCATCAACGGATTGATTCCTGGGAACAGTTCGCCCAGGTATTAAATCCACTTCCTGCTACGGGCATCCGCGTTTTGGAATTGCGAACCAATCGAAAAGTCGATGCTCGCTGGCGGCAAGAACATTTGGGGAAATTCGCGGCTGAAGAAGGCGGGCGCTGCCGGGATTAACTGAGGGGAAAAGCCACCCGAAATCGGGAAGTCGGCGATCGCGTCGCTCCCGTCACCTCACATCTGACGGCTCCCCGATCGACCTCGCAGCGCGAGTGAGATAGCCTTTTCTGAATTCTCCTAGTTCGCGCTATCAGAAAAATTTGTAGTTTTCGCTACATCAAAACTTCAAATGATCGCTATAGTATACACTATGTGGTGAGGAGACGAGACATGTCTAAAGTAACCTGGATTTTTTTGCTGACCAGTCCAGCAATCCTAGGTGCATCTTTTTTAGCTCCAGCAGTGGCAACTGCCGCTGAACAAGCCCCATCCGGGCAGGAGCAAACCGCGATTCCCTACGGGATCGCCGCGCTTGACGCGCCTGCAAAAGCACTTCAGTTCGACGCAGTACCCACTCAGCCCATTGCGCCCGCGCCTCCCTCGCAATCTGTAGCGCAAGTAGCGATCGACGCGGCAGACGCCAGCAGCCCCTCATTGCTGCCCGCCAGTATCGATCTGCTTGAGGCTGAGAGTTCCGAAGGCGATGCGATGGAGCAAGTTAGCTCCGTCGAGCAGTTGTCTGACGTGCGCCCCACAGACTGGGCGTATCAAGCCCTGCGAAACCTAGTCGAGCGCTATCGCTGCATCGCCGGCTATCCCGACGGCACCTTCCGGGGCAATCGCGCCATGACGCGCTACGAGTTCGCCGCCGGGTTAAATGCCTGCTTGGACGCAATAACTCAACTGATTGGAAATCCGAATACCTCCGGCTTAGCCACGCGAGAAGACTTAGAAACCCTGCGGCGGCTGATGGAGCAATTCTCCCTCGAACTCGCCACCCTGCGCGGGCGAGTTGATTCCCTAGAAGCCCGCACTGCGGAACTCGAAGCAAATCAGTTTTCTACGACGACTAAACTGTCTGGTGAAGCCATTTTCGCCGCCACAGACGTGATAGGAGAGGGAAGCGGGAACACGCCCGTATTGCAGCAGAGGGTTCGTCTTGTCCTCAATACCAGCTTTACCGGAGAAGACTTGCTCGTCACGCGCCTTCAGATGGGCAATAGCCAGCGCTTGCTGACGACGAACAACAATCAAGGCGCAGACTTTGGCGCGCCCACCAGCGAAGGGTTTCAGACTCACCAAGTCTTCGGAAATACCAGCAATAACGTCGTTCTCGATTGGCTGTCGTATAGCTTCCCAGTCGGGAGCAAACTGAGAGTAACCGTTGAAGCAACCGGTGGGGTGTTTGACGACTTTACCCCCACGCTCAACCCCTTCTTTGAAAGTTATGATGGGGGGAATGGCTCTCTGAGTACCTTCGGTCAGCGCAATCCGATTTATCGCTTGGGCGGCGGACAAGGAATCGGATTGAGCTTTAAACCCAGCGATCGCTGGGAATTTACGGCGGGTTATTTGGCTGCTGAAGGTGCCATCCCCAATCAAGGCGACGGTTTGTTTGATGGCGACTACTCGGCTTTGGGGCAAATTACCTGGACTCCGAGCGATCGCTTTGGCGCGGCTGTCACCTACAATCGCGCTTACTTCGGAGCCGATCGCTTCGGGTTTGACAACGGCGGCGGCAATGTCGCGAGTGGCAATTTCGCCTTTGCGGGAACCGCGCTCGCTAATGCCGTCGGTGGCGGAGAATCGGTGACGAGCGACTCGTTAGGCTTCCAAATGACGTGGCGGATCAGCCCCCGGTTTAACCTGAGCGGTTGGGTTGGCTACACCCGCGTCTACCTGCGCGACACCGATGCTGAGGGCGACATTTGGAATGGCGCGATCGCTCTGGCTTTTCCCGACTTAGGAAAACAAGGCAACCTGGGCGGCATATTAGTCGGTGTAGAACCTTACCTGACTGATTTGGAGGGCGCGAACGATCTGTTTCAGGACGATTTGCCCTTGCACGTTGAAGCGTTCTACAAGTATCAGCTAACTGACAATATCTCGGTGACGCCCGGGGTGATTTGGCTGACGGCTCCCAACCAAGATGCCGATAACGAGGATATCTTGATTGGCACGATCCGAACCACGTTTAATTTCTGATAAAAGCGCGTGTTTGCCGGCGATCGCTTCTTTCTGGATTTTGTGAAAGGGCGATCGCTTTTCTTTGCGCGATCGTCCTGGGTTGAAGTGCTGGCCGGGAAAAGGGGGATGCGGGGGATTCAATTTGAATGGCTCTGTGAAATAATATCTGAAGGATTTCTCCCTACAGCCCGATAAGCAATTATGCAGAATCAATTGCACAACCCTACAGAAGTAGTGCGGGCTTCTAGCCCGCTATTGATGGAAGCGGGCTAGAAGCCCGCACTCCCACAACCCTACTGCAATGATTTATGCACATTTGCTTATTGGGTTGCACTGGCAAGCTCCCATCGATTGCATGAAAGCCTCTGAATCGCCCTCGACAAACCTGGAGGAATTGCGCTAGATCGAATCAGTCAATCCGCATCGGAAACTCAGGTAACGCTCTGAGCGATATCCGTATCTACCCACAGCACCGCTCCCTTGAGAGAGTAGATATTATAGCCACCCGACGTGCCGCCGGAAATCCAGCCCCCAGAAGCAGTGAGGGAATTCCCAGACACGCCATCGACGATTAAGCGATTCGTCGAATCCGACAGGTGCAGCACCTCGAGTCCAGTCAGATTCAAGCTGTTGCTGCCACCATTGAGGTTAATCATCTCGATATTCTGGAGGCGGGTATCGGCGATCGCCGTCAAATCCAAACTCAAGCCAGTACCCGCCAGCAGCAGCACGTCCTCACCGCTGCCGCCATCGACGCGGCGGAAATTCAGATCGCCAACCGACAGAACATCATCCCCCGTACCGCCCTTGAGTACATCAGCGCCGCCGCCACCGACGAGGGTATCATCGCCCTGAGCCGCCAATAGCACGTCAGCCGCCGCCGTACCCGCCAGCAGATCCTGGCCAATACCTCCGTGCTGAGTGACCGCACTCGTGAAATCGCCCCCATACACCACATAAGTTTCCCCAGAATTGCTCTTGGCATTGTCCGTCCCATCGCCTCCTGGAGCGCCGACCATCAGGTCGTCAAATCCATCGCCGTTGACATCCCCAGCACTGCTGATTTCGTGACTGCTAAGGTCATCCGCATCAATGCCGTAGAGAGTAAAGCCATTCGTACCGTCGAGGGTAGATAAGTCAAGGGAAGCATTAAAGGCGCTCCCTCCAAAAATCACATAGCTCTCCCCAGAATTGGTTTTGCTATTGCCCGCCCCATCGCCATAGTAAGCGCCGACAATCAGATCGTCAAATCCGTCGCCGTTGACATCCCCAGCGCCGCTGACGCGCATACCGCATTCGTCACCCGGATCGACGCCGTAGAGGGTAAAGCCATTCGTGCCATTGAGAGCCGATAAATTCAGCGAAGCATTAAAGCTATTGCCTCCGAAAATCACATAGCTCTCCCCAGAATTGTTCTTGGTATTGCCCGCCCCATCGCCATACAAAGCGCCGACAATCAAATCGCCAAAGCCGTCACCGTTGACATCTCCCGCGCTGCGAACCCAAGCACCACTCCTGTCACCCGCATCAATTCCGTAGAGAGTAAATCCATTGCTGCCATTGAGAGTAGATAAGTCAAGCGCCGCGTCAAAGTTGTTTTTGCCGAAGACAACATAGCTCTCGCCAGCCGAGCTCTTGGTATTTCCAGCACCCGAACTGGTGAAAGCGCCCACAATCACGTCATCAAAGCCGTCGCCGTTGACATCTCCGGCGCTGCTAACCGAAGCGCCGAACCTGTCATCCCCATCAACCCCGTAGAGGGTAAACCCATTGCTACCGTTGAGGGTAGATAAGTTCAGGCTAGCGCCGAAGCTGGCACCGCCGAAAACCACATAGCTGTCGCCAGCCCAGCTCTTGGCATTGCCAATAGAATTGGCGTGAGGAGCGCCGACAAGCAAATCATCAAATCCGTCGCCATTGACATCTCCGGCATTGCTAACAAATCTGCCGCTAATATCGCCCCCGTCAACCCCGTAGAGAGCAAAGCCATTCGTGCCATTGAGCGCAGATAAATCAAGGGTAGCGTTAGAGCTATTGCCGCCAAAAACCACATAGCTTTTGCCTGCATTAATCCAGGGAGCGCCGACAATAAGGTCATCAAACCCGTCGTTATTGACATCTCCCGCAGTGCTGACAGAAATGCCGCTTTCCTCATAGTTGCTGACTCCGTAGAGAGTCAACCCATTGGTGCCGTTGAGAGCAGCTAAGTTAAAGGAAGTATTAAAATTTTGCCCCCCAAATACCACATAGCTCTCGCCGACATTGCTCTGGTTGTTAGTCGCACCATCGCCTCCGGAAGCGCCGATCAGTAGGTCATCAAACCCGTCGCCATTGAAATCTCCGGCGCTGCTTAGGACGATGATAGTTACGTGGTCGGTGGTCATGTCTTGTGCGTCAATTCCGTACAGAACGAATCCCCCTTTACCGACTGTAATGTCGCTCAAGGCGATCGCGGCGGGGACAGGCAAATTTGTCTGAACTAATGCAAAGTCGTCTTCGGTTTCGAGGTAATTATTGGGAGTAGAATCGGGATCGGCCTGGTCAACTGCCGTCACTTGGGCGCGATAGGGAAGCGTTCCCCAACGCGCAACCGTGCCGCTAATAGTTAGTGCAGTGGTGGTTCCACTCGCTAAATTGGCGATACTCCAAACACCCGTGTTGCTGTCGTAGGTGCCAGCAGCAGGAGTGACAGTCATGCCATTCAGCCAGTTGGGGAGGGAATCGCTAATTTGAATGTTCGTGGCATCGAGGTTGCCTTGATTTTTCAGCGTCAGGGTGTAGGTGAGAATATCCCCAATGTTTGGTGTGGAATTGCTGGCAGTTGCGCTCAATTCCAAGTCAGCAGAAGGATTGACGCTGAGGGTTGTTGTCGCTACCGAGCTGGAGTCAGTACCGTCAGTAACCGTCAACTGGATCGTGCGGTTAGTGAGGTTGGGATTGGCTGCGGTATTGTTGTAAGTGAGACTGCGCAGCACCTGCTGGTAATTTGCCAATGTGTCAGTGCCGCTGAGCGTCAGCACTCCTGCGCTGTAGCTAGCCGTAATATTGCCTGCTGTTGTCGCTGCGAGAATTTCAGAAATCCCATCTAAGGGGTTGACAATTGTAACCGTCGCACCTGTCAAAATGGGATTGTCTATATCAATAACGCTCAGGTTGGCGCTATCCACAATTGCAACAGCCCCCTTTCCCGTGTGGAAGGCGGCGGTATAATCAATGCCATTGGCGACACCGTTGAGGTCTAATTGCGGTGCATCGTTGACGTTGGCAACTGTTACCGTGAAAATTTGGTCAACGTTCGCGCTGCCATCGCTGACTCGCAACGCGATCGCGTGACTTCCTACCTCCTCATTCGTTGGCGTTCCTGTCAATGTGGCGGTGCCGTTACCGCTATCAGTTAGAGTCAGCCACGCTGGCAGATTCGGTGCCGTTATGGTGAGAAGGTCACCCGTATCGGGGTCAGTCGCAGCGATATTGTAGGTATAGAGAATATCTTGGGTTCCTGTGATGACGGGCGCGGTGGTAAAATTGGGAGCGTCGTTAACATTCGCGACCGTCAAGTTAAAAGTAGCGATCGCCGTGCCGCCATTGCCGTCATCGGCTTTGACTTCTACAGAAATCGTGCCGACGTCGCTATTTAAAGGCGTGCTGCTGAAGGTGCGCGTGTCTGGTTGGAAACTGAGCCAGTTCGGCAAAGGCAAACCGTTTGTTAAGGTTGCCGTGTAGGTAAGAGTATCGCCGATATCGATATCGGTGAAGGTATTGGCAGCGAATTGGAAGGTAAAAGCTGCATCTTCGGTAACATTGCGATCGGGAATTGCGTTTGTCAGCACTGGCGCATCGTTTGCATTGCCAGCGATTAAGTCGAAGCTGTCTTTTGCCGCGATTCCTTTGCTGTCAGCCGCTTTGATTTCTACAGCAATTGTGCCGACATCGCTATTTAAAGGGGTGCCGCTGAAGGTGCGAGTTGCGGGGTCGAAAGTCAGCCAGTTTGGCAAGGGAACTCCATCGGTTAAGCTAGCACTGTAAACTAAGGGTTCGCCGTCGCCATCGATGAAGGTATTGGCAGGAAATTGAAAGGTGAAGGGGATGTCTTCGATCGCCTGTTGGGTGGCGATTGGGTTAATCAGCAGCGGGGGTTCGTAAACATCGGTGAGGGCGATCGCGAATTTTTTCTCCAACGCCTCGCCCGCTGCATCGATCGCGCGGACTGTTATTTCGTGACTGGTTTGGCTTTCAAAATCTAATAAGGTTCCATTGGCGACTGCGAGGCGATCGCCTTCAATAACAAACCGTCCCCCCGCATCATCCAATAAAACATAAGTGCAGGCGTCACCGGCATCCGAGTCAGCCGCCGAAAGCGTGCCTATCACCGTACCGTTAACGCTATTTTCACTCACTACAGAACCCGATAGAAAAATATCGGCAGGCGCTGTGTTGCTGGGATTGACAGTTGGTACAGAAGGCGGCGTTGGTTCCGTTTCTGTTTCAGGAGGCGGCGCTTCTGTTGGAGGAATCGGCGGCGTTTCTGTTTCAGGAGGCGGCGCTTCTGTTGGAGGAATCGGCGGCGTTTCTGTT
>CAYOOD010000013.1:0-1372 GCA_964405435.1 uncultured bacterium | reverse complement strand
TCAGGAGGCGGCGCTTCTGTTGGAGGAATCGGCGGCGTTTCTACTACAGTAGGCGGCGTTTCTACTACAGGAGGAGGCGGCGTTTCCGTCGTCGGAATTGGTGCGGCAGGTGGTGCGATTAGCTGGGTTTCCGCTGGTACAAATGGGATGAAATCCGAGCGATCGAGACTGCTGCTGTCAGCGCCCTTCAAAATCGCCAAATATTCCCCAGTTACTTTATCCTGAATAATTGTGCTGTCGGCGTACTCGCCGCTGCCTTGGAAAATATTCAGATCGTCGAATGTCAGACCCCCGATTAATTCAAGGAAGTCTTGACTATCGGTAAAGTCTGCGATCGAGTCTGCATTGGCAATTTGAGTGCCACCTGTAGAGAGAAAACCAGGGACATCATCGCGCCTGCCGATGACGAAAGTATCGCTGCCGCTGTCGCCGATTAGGGTGTCTGCGCCCAAGTCTCCGATGAGTCGGTCATTGCCTTTATCGCCGCCCAAGCGGTCATTTTCTTTACCGCCGCATAAAGTATCGTTATCTTGACCCCCATATAAGGTGTCTTCTCCTCGGTTGCCAAATAGATAATCCTCACCGGCGTTGCCAAAGAGCAGATCGTTACCGTCAGGGCGATCGCCCGCAGTTTCCTTTTGCCCGCCACAGAGTGTGTCGTTGCCTAAGTCGCCCGAAACCGTATCGTCGCCCAGCTCTCCCCACGCCAAATCATCATCTTTGCCGCCGCAGATGCGATCGCTGTTTTTGCCGCCGTGGAGGGTATCTTTGCCTTGGTTGCCAAATAGATAGTCGTCACCGCTATTGCCAAATAGGATATCGCGATCTTCTCGATCGCCTGCGCTCAAATGGCTGCCGGTGCCGCCTGCGAGCGTGTCATTACCTTTGTCGCCGCAGAGAGTATCGTCACCTTCATTGCCCCACAATCGGTTATTCTGTTCGCACCCTTGTATGAGGTCATTGCACTGACTGCCCAAAACGGGGTCATTATTTGCAGGCGATCGCAGAAATTCCTTCTCTGAAAACTCCCGCATCAACTCACTATTTGATGGATCACTGACAGAAGACATTTTATTGCTCCTCAACGATATAGCAGAGCCTTGAGGAGCCCCTGAATTCTGACAAGATACTTGGGAGAGTGTCGCAACCGCTCTTTATTTCCGCATTTCTACAGACTTCAGAATGCCCCCTAGGCCGGATATGTTGATGATGCACATTTTCAATCGAGATGTCAAGCGTATTCCCTCTGATTTTAAAATAAAAAATATAGCGAAACATTTCGCCGTATTAGTTAGTAAAACTTAAAGTACAGCTCGCTTGTCATACCAAGTTGGCTAACTTAGTATTGTTACATTTTTTTATATATCCCGGA
>CAYOOD010000012.1:93072-114437 GCA_964405435.1 uncultured bacterium | reverse complement strand
GCTTGCTAACAGGGTTTACAGACTTCTAATTTTATTAGAATGAAACAGCCCTGCCCATTCTCCTCTCATGTAATATTTTCCTTCATCCCTATAGAACTCGTCTACGTTACCCCAATCAACGCTACCATCTATCCCTGGAATAGACCGAATTTTTTGAAGAACTAAATTGTACGTTTGAGGGTGCGGAAATTTGACGTTCATCTTCCGATAACAATACTGTTCGCCCGGTAAAGGGTGAGCGTAGAGGGGGTGATTTTCAGTCAGTACAGCTTCTATAAGTATTTCTACAACAGATCCTTGAGCCTTAATACCCAAAACATAGCTATCCTCCAGGTAAACATTTTCAAACCCGGGAAAGTGCCAGTAGTTTAGGCGTTCCCTAATTAAATGTCCCAATCGATCGGTGTATGATTAGCTATAGCGTTTTTCAGTCCGATGAAATACAGGTAAGAAACCCGGCTTCTTGAAGAAGCCGGGTTTCTGAAGTACCTCAGTCGCTTAAAAACTGCTATAAACTTCTTCTGCTGAAGGGATTCCCCCGTAGATCGATTCTAATGCCCTTTGCATTCCTCAGCTCTACATGAGGGTGGTTGCTTCCAGGCGCTCTCGGACTCCCCTGCTTGAGGGTAACTCTGATTATTCCATTTTTATCGACATACTTCAAGGGGCCATTCGGTGTTTGCGTAGGATGCCAGCCTTGTTGCGACTCAGACCACAGTTTCAAGTTACAGGCTTTTGGATTGACGCCTGTTTCGATCGCTTGTATGGGGCAGGCTTTGACCTTCAGCGATCGCTTTCCTGACGGTGAAGAGCGATCGCCTTGCAAATATAGCGGTTCTAAATAAATTGTACAAATCCTGTAGGGGCGGTGCCCCCGTGCCCGCCCCTCCCCGACCTGTACGAATCCTGCAAGACGCGCTATATGTAGAAACCCATTATCTATAAACTCCAACGATAGCATCCTGCACAAATAAGAACAGTCAATGGTTACAAATGGGATGCCATACTGCCTCATCTGTGTGGCTATACCCAGTCTGATTTTGTCAGCTTTCGTCAATTCCTAACTAGATTGCCCTTATTACCGTAGAGGTTGCCTTGTTGCCTGTTGCCTTTGCTCTTGCCCCCATCAAAAGCTGAGAGAGGAGGGCTGAGGGCTACTTGTAAAAAAAGCATTAAAAAGCGATCGCTTTTCAATGCTTTTCAATAGTTAAATTGTCTTTCATCTCAAAATTGCGAACAAAGCCATCTCCAAAATCTGCCGAGTGCATCTTTTAGCTTGAGATAAATAAAATAAAGTACCTTTGCCAACCAATTTCCAAAAGCATCAAGTGATGCTAGGATGACTCTTCGCGTTGCTTCTTCTAAAATATCGAGCTGTTCTATAACTTGCTGCTTTTCGTAATCACTTAAAGTCATTGAAATAGCTCCCCAATTTAAAATCAATTAAATAAATTGCAAAGAGATTGCCAAAACTTACTCAAAGCATCCTTAACTTTACAATAAATTGAGTAAGCAGCGCTATACAACCAATTACCGAAAGATTGTACAGAAGCTAAAACTTTGTCTAATTCGCTTCTTTCAAGGTTGTCGAGCATTTCCATCACCCTCCGTTTTTCTGCATCTGTCATTTTTCCCATCGTCGTGTTACCTCTGACAATCCCGGTGTGCCAACTATCCAAATAACCAGATCCAAAGATCGTTCAACCAATCTCTCACTTTACAGTAAATTGAGTAAACGCTGTTACGCAGCCAATTTTCAAAAGCCTGTTGAGACGATAAAACTTTTTGTTGCTGGTAATAATCTAACTGATCGAAAAGCTGATCGACCCTTCTTTTTTCAGCCTCGGTTAGTGCCATTTTTAAAACTCCTTAACGCTGTGGTGTAGGAAATTCTTTCAGCCACTCAGAAATTTTAAGAATCATTTCTTGATCGTCGGCAAAATCTCTGGTATTGGCTTGTAAAACGAGAAAGACTAGATCGCAGGAAGGAATCATCTCCTGATAAATTTTTTCATACTCTCGATCTTCTGCCAGACTGCGCCCGTAGCCGGGTAAGTCAACAACACTTAAAGTTCCGCCGCTGGAGAGGGAAAATTCTTTCATTTGTGCCTTAGTTGTGCCAACAATCGTGTGGCTCGTCTTCCATTGAGCATTAAACACACTATTGATGGTCGTTGTTTTCCCCACACCGGCTTTGCCAAGAATAGCGACTTTGGGCGGTAGTCTGCGTTCCTGTCTGAATTTATCCAGCACCAAATTTAATTCATCCTCTGAGAGAAGTTTTCTCATTTCATCGAACATTCGGTCTTTGGCATTAACTTCTCTTCCTTTGCTTTTTGCCCTTTTTTGGCGTTCTTCATCGGCAAAAGCTTTCACTTCTGGATCGGCTAATTCAAAAGGATCGGCAGGCTGGACGTTATCGAGTTTGAATCCAGCGTAGGCATTTTTTATGATTTTAGTCAGCAAAGGTAGCAACCGATAACGCTTCAGAGCCGAGTAATATTCGATATTCTCAGAAGATAGATGAGCGTATTTACTTAACCTTTGAATGACATCCCCGCTCCGACGCTGAATTTCTTTCTCTGCCTTTTGGGTGGGCATATTTAAACGATCGTCCCACCCATCTGGAATCATTTTATCGACTTGGTTTAAGCCAATGACAAGACGAACGGGAGTTGGCTGACTTTTTCCAAACAGAGAACTAAACATGATTCAAACCCTTGTGAAGATTTTTGTTTTAAGCTTTTCTAAGCCCCAGCCGTGAACAGATGCGTGCGGGATGATTTGATTTTTTTCAAAAATGACTTTTCCATTGATAGCACTTTTAAAAATCCCCCAAACATCTTCTATTTTTTCATGGATGCGTCTGAGTTGCTCTTCGGAAGGTTCTCCTCGTTCAAGATTAAACGGTTTTTCACCGTCATCAACACCCAAGCAATCTATTTTGTTAAGAGCGACTACCAGGAAAAGAGACGGTTGAAACAACGGCAGCAACTTGTTTAAAAAAATCTCATCCCGCTTGTAAGCTCTCGTATCGGCTTGAGTTACCCATACTAAAGAATGGGTTTGAGGTATCCATTCTTCATAGTAGGGCATATACTTTTCATCGTCAGTCAGGCTTTCACCAATTCCCGGTAGATCGACAACTCGTACTTGCCCGTAGGGAAACCCAGTATAGTGAGAGGGCTCTAAATAGGCAATTTGAGGCTCTTTAGTGCAAGCAACAGCATTATCAGTAGCCCAGTTCAGCCCGAATAGAGAATTGAGAGTGGTACTCTTACCAACACCAGTCTTGCCAAAAAATAACACGGTTAGTTCATCGGGTTTAAGCAAGCCCACACCTCGATTGACTTCTGAAGCAAGAATATCACAGCTACAGTTGTCAATGTCTAGGGGATGTGCGGTCTGAAAAATACGGAGTTTTGTACGATCGCCTATGTACGAAATGTACGAAATGTACGAAATGTACGAAATGTACGAAAAAGCCGCTATAATAGACGATGCCAACCCAACCGTCTGCCTTACCTATGGACATTGACGAAGTGTTAAAACTTGCTGATGACGTAGTTTTTAGTAAGACAGGAGCCCACCTCGACTACCTGCAACAAGCTATACTTAAGGGAAGTTTACAAGATCGAACTTACTCGGACATTGCTGAGGAAGTTCACTTAAGTAAAAGTCATGTGAGGAACGTTGGATCAAAACTCTGGAAGATCCTTTCAAGTGAATGGGGATTAGATATTACTAAATCAACTTTTAAAACAGTTTTAGAAAGGTCTTTATTTCACAATAACAATATTTCTTCTTTGGTGAGCAAGACAGTTACAGTTAATCAAACAGTTACGGTTAAAAATGTCAATATTTATCCGGCATCTGCCAGTTTACCTACAGCGTCCCAAAACTCCCCCCCAACCCCTAAACATCCTCGCCTAGACTTAGGCGATGCACCGAAATCTGATATCTTCTACAACCGCACCGACGAACTCACCACCCTTCAACAATGGATTTTAGAGCAAAACACCAGCCTCATCACCGTACTAGGATTAACTGGCACGGGCAAAACCGCAATTGCCGTCCAGCTAGTCCAACAAATTCAATCTCAATTTGACTATATCATCTGGCGAAGCCTTGCAACAGCTCCATCCCTGCCAACCCTGCAAGCCAATTTAATTGAATTCCTGAACCGCGAACAACAAACAAAATTATCCTCCCTCCTAGACTATTTGCGCTCCTATCGCTGCTTGCCGATCTTCGATGACCTGCAAACGATTTTTCGACCGATAACTTTTGCCGGAGATTATCAAACAGGCTGGGAAGATTACGGCACATTTTTTAAAAAAATAGCAGAAATATCTCACAACAGTTGCTTGCTTTTGCTCAGTTGGGAAAAACCCATAGAAATTGAAATTTTAGAAGGGAATAACAGACCCGTTCGCACTTTACAACTAAAAGGTTTAGGCGACGAAGCACGGCAACTGTTCAGAGAGAAAAAATTAGCTACAGAAGAGAAATGGTCAGAAATCATTGAACTTTACCAAGGCAACCCCCTGTGGTTGAATATCGTTGCTGCCACTATCCAAGATTTCTTCAACGGCAGCGCGTCAGACTTCTTAGCTTATGACACCCTATTGTTAGGCGAACTAGAACCGCTCTTGTACCAGCATTTCAAGCGCTTGTCCGAGCCAGAAAAAAAAGTGATAACCTGGTTAGCTACTCAAATATCTGCGGTCGAATTCTCAAAAATTTCGGCCCATTTACAACTAAAGCCCCAGGAATTTTTGAAAATTATGCAATCTTTGAGTCGGCGTTGCTTGCTTGAAAGAATCAAAGATGGAGAGCGACAACTTTTCACCCTTCAACCTGCCATCAGGGAGTATGTCAAAAATAATCTCCAAGAGTGAGAGCGGCCAATACTGTACAAAATTCGTTTCGGGAGCCTCCCATTTTTGCAGATACATCTGTACTGTGGGAAGGCATTCCCGTATATACGGGAGGGGAGTAGGGGAGTAGGGGGCGTATGGACTGCCCCTAAAAAGCTGAAAGCGCGATTAAATTCACAGCGATCGCCCGCCCAAGCTGAGGACATCCAAAAAACTTTAGGGCGCTAATGGGAATTGAGCAAGAATGTGCCGCGCTTCAGTCAAAACTCAGCCAAGCGATCGAGCTATTGGCTGAGGCATAAAGTCGCGCCTATTCTTTATCCGACTGCGAAGTCTATGCGCTAAAGCGGGAAATTTCCGAGATTTTGGATATCTGCTACGATGGGATGGGGAGCCTGCAAGCATCTTTGGCTCAGATTGAGCTGATTCAGAGGGCGATCGGCACGCAAGGTTTGTCAGCAGCTAGTACAGCCCGGGCAGTTTCTCCGTTTGACACCGGAGGGATGACTTCTGTAAACTCCTCCCCAAATTCTAGCCAAAGCCAAGTGAAAAGTGATTTTTCAACCAATTATCCCAAAGGCTCATTCTCCAATCAACTGCCCGATCGCTTGGAGAGCGAACTGCGGTTAGCGGATAGCTTGGGTGTTAAACCTCTCAAAGTAGGAGAGCCTGGATTTGACGATATAATTAATGAAGGGACTGTCAAATGGGCGATCGCAGTAGAGGGGGAGCTACTTGTGATTCCGAAATTTGTGGGTGGGCGAGAGATATCTCACACGGTCATAACTCGGGGAGAGCCTGTCTTGGCTGCGGGGGAAGCAGACATGGCTGGCACTAACGGTCAATATATCCTACTGAGCTTCAGCAATCGCAGCGGGCATTTTCAACCGAGTAGAGATAGCTTAGATAGGGGAATTACCGCTTTAAGAGAACAAGGAGTTGACGCGATAAATGCCGATATAGAATCTGTGGAGTAGAGCAATTATGGTTCAATCTGAAACGACTACCCATCTGAATCAAATCCTCCAACAAGATGCTGACTCCGTATTGGTGTGGCTGAAAAATATCTTTGCAGCAGATTCTTCTCTGCCAGAAGGATTTAACTGGCTCGGTTTAGCTGAGGCAGCTACTTTTAATGCCCATGAGGGCAAGCGCCACGATTCAACGACGCCTGATATCAAATGGGCAGAGGTAGCGACTAACATTTACGATCGCCTAGCAGCGCTTGCAGATAAGGCTAAAGCCGGTAGCGGCGAATCTTTTGCCATCTCCTCAATGATGCTGCGCTCTGCTATGATTGGAAAATTAGGAGTCGTTCCCGGTCATCCGGTCTTAAATCTTAACCTAATTCTACAGTGGTTCTGGGATAGCGTCAAGTTTTCGCGGCAGGAAGTGACGCAAAAAGCGGCTAATTGGCGATCGCTCCCTGTAGGAGAAATTCGGGAATTGAGACAGCTCAAAAATCGCTTGAAAGTTATCTCAGCCCTGGCTGACAGCGAGAATTGTGTTTTAGATACTGAAATCAAAGCTTTGCTCTCTTTACGGGAAAAATTACCGTAGAGGCACTTTACCAAAATAGAGGGCGAAGAGTGGGTATTCAGCAAGAGTGCGCCGGCGCTCGACAAGCGATCGCCCTCCCACAAACCAGCCCCACTCTCTTGCAAACATCCAGAACGCCTCAGCTATCCGGCTCAATCCCCAATTGCCGGAGCCGTTCCGCCAATTGAGCCGCTCGCTGTTCAGCAGCTTCTGCGCGCTGGCGCTCTTGTTCGGCGCGCTCACGCTCTTGTTCGGCACGCTGGCGCTCTTGTTCGGCACGCTGGCGTTCTTGCTCCGCCCGTTCCTCGGGCCACAACAATAACTCCCCTGCCGCATTCCACCACCGCAACCAAGCACCAGTGCGCTCGTTGCGCGTTCCCTGCCAGACGCCCAGAAATAGGTCTAACCCGGGTATCCAGTAACGACCATTTTCGTCAGGCGTCTGGAGTCGATAATGCTCCGATCGCAGTGCATGGACTTCTAGCAAGGCAGTCTCGGCTTGGAAAATTACATAAGTAGGCACCTCAACCACCTGTTCGTAAAAAAACCACTTGCCGATACGCGGTTGAGACTGCATGGAGTATTCGTCGTTATCGCCAGCAGAAAGAAACTCCATTACCACCGTGGGGATTGGCCCTTGCGTGTGGGGGGTGTAGCTGCGGCGAGGATAAGAATGGGGCCACGCTGGCACGGGACGTACATACATCCAGTCGGGCGCTTTGCAAATGGTGCGGTTGTTCACGCCCGCACACAGGGCGAAATTAGTTGTAATCAAGGCATCTTGCAATAGCTCTGGCGCGGCGCTCAAAGCGTCGTGCAGGGCAGCGGCTAAAGGATGATGTTCTGTATCTTCCACGGGGTCATCTGGCAGGACAAAATCATCGGGCAATAGGGGCCAGGAAATCTCTAAATTAGAGATAGTAGAGAAGCGAGTCTGAGTGGTGGCATGCATGAGTCACCTCGCACGACGCAACGGCCAAGAATCCTCTGCTTTCGATCTTAATTTATTGGGAGAGTGAAAGCGATCGCCCCCCAGCAAATAGCCCCTCTCAGCGGGGGCTTCGTCCGTGTAGCCCCACCCTTTCAGGGTGCGGGCGCTCAATCAAACGATCGCCCCCTACGACCTCGGGCGCGATCGCCTCCTCCGATTTCCCCGCCTTGCCGCGCGGCGCTCTGCCAGAGACAGCACCTCAGCACCGCTACTTTCCCGCGCCACCCGCACCAACAACGCCGCTGTCAGCAAGCTGGCAATCATCGAACTGCCCCCGTAACTGAACAACGGCAGCGGCAAACCCGTTGTCGGCAGCGCCCCCGTCGCCACGCCAATATTCAATAGCGACTGCCCCACCATCAAAACCATCGCCCCGATCGCGACTAATTGGTGAAAAATATTTTGCGCCTTAACCGCCACGCGCAGGGCGATCGTCCCGTAAGCAGCGATCAGCCCCAGCAGCAGGACGCAGCCGATCAAGCCAAACTCCTCTGCATACACCGAAAAAATAAAGTCGCTGTACTGAATCGGCAGATAAGCCAGTTTTTGCTGAGACAGACCGAAACCCGTCCCCCAAAAACCGCCGGAACCAACTGCCATCAAACTTTGACTCAGTTGGTAGCCGTCCCCCATCGGATCGGCCCACGGATTTAAAAAGGACATGATCCGCCGTCGCTGATATTCTCGGAAACTCACGCTCAACGTCGCCAGCAGCAGCCCCCCTAGCGCCGTTCCCCCCAGTTGAGACAAAGGCAATCCCGCCGCCAGCGCTATCAACCACAGGGTTATGCCACACAGGGAGGTCGTGCTCAGGTTCGGCTGCATCAAAATTCCCAAAAGCACCGTGGCGAAAATCCCCAGCCAACTCAAGCGAACCCGCCAAGGCAAATAATTCCACTGCCCGAAAATGCGGGCACCCTGCAGCACCAGAAAAGGCTTTATAAATTCCGAGGGTTGAAAAGGCACCGGCCCGAGGGACAGCCAGCGGGTTGCTCCATAAGCCGTGGTTCCCAGCCCGGGCACGAACGTCAGGCAGATCAACCCCAGCATCAGCACCGCAAACCAACTCGCCATCCCCAAAATGTAGCGCAGGGGTGAATGAACCACGAGGTTGAAGAGTACCAAGCCGACGGCAACGGCTATCAGTTGCCGCTTGAAGTAGAACAGCCCGTCGCCGTGTTCGGCCAGCCCGCTGGGATAGGATGACGAGTACAGCGCTATCAATCCCAGAAATAGCCACAGGAAGGTCAACCAACGCAACAGTCGGGCTTCCGTGGCCCATTCTTCTACTGAGGCGTCAAAAACGGGTATTAGCTGGCGGAGATTCACGGTTTCTATACCATCTTGCTGTGAACTTGCATGAGAGGGCGAATCGCCTCCCCTGTCCGATAGGGGCTTCTTTCAGGGAAAGCGCCCCGGCACCCGGTCATATCGATTTTAGATGTATATTTTAGATTTTACAGAACGGGCAAACTGGTAAAAGCTCGAATGCAATAGGTCTTTAGGGCTTTGCCAAGGCTTGCATTTTTTAAATTAATGAAACGGATTTTTTATAAAATCTACTCGAAAATTAAAGATTTTACTGTCTGTTTTTAGCTAAAAAAACAACTAGAGACGCGGATTGTCGCGTCTCTAATAGCTAGTATTTATGACTGGGAAATTACAGCAGGCCGGTGTTGGTTCCGGGCTTGCCGGTGGCGAGTTCAACTTTGACGATTTTGCCACCCATTTTCATAATCCGCTGCTGTTCGCGGAACCAATTATCATAAGGCACTAACTTGGTAAAGAAGGTGTTTTGCAATTCCCGCTGAGTGCGGATGCGAGTTTGGCTGGGAACGCAGGCGGTAACCTTAAACATGCGCATGGCGGTTTCTCTCCTGAATGGGTGGGGAAAACTTGGGATCTGAATTTCAATATCTAAACTCTACAAGCACGCGATCGCAACCTTGCTATCGGGTTCGATCCATTCCCGATCGCGGGAGCGAGTGCGGCGGAGTCTGGTTTCTGCTCGCGCAGCCGTGGCAACAAATGCCACCCAACTATTTAATTTTACAACAAGTTCGGCATCTTTCTCGCTGCTTTTTTTCTCGTGCAAGCGAGAAATCTTTGCCTGAATTTGAATTGAAGGTCGGGAATCAAAAGTCAATGTTAGACCGTTAAAACTCATCGACTGCCTTCAACAAGCCTTTGACGAGCTAGCACTCACTCCTGACTTCCCAGACCTCACAATTTGGGATTTTTGATTTTTGATTTTTGATTCTCGATTTCTCTGAAATCTCAAATCGCCAATCTAAAATCTGAAATCCGTCTTAGCTCAAACCAGAGCTGATGTAGTCGAAGTAGACGCCCATTTCCTTACCGGCATCGGGACCCACTAAACCAGCGGTGACTTCTTTCATCGCTTGGATAGCTTGCACGGTTGCGCCGATGGGTACGCCCAGGGAGTTGTAGGTTTCCTTCAAGCCGTTGAGGACGCGCTCGTCGAGGATGGAAGGATCGCCAGCCAGCATGGCGTAGGTGGCATAGCGGAGGTAGTAATCCAAGTCGCGGATGCAAGCGGCATAGCGACGGGTGGTGTACATGTTGCCGCCGGGACGGGTGATGTCCGAGTACAGCAGGGACTTGGCAACGGCTTCTTTGACGATGGTGGCGGCGTTGGCGCTGATGGTGGTGGCGGCGCGAACGCGCAGTTCACCGGTGGCGAAGTAGGCTTTCAGCTTGTCCAAAGCGGCGTTGTCCAGGTATTTGCCTTGGACGTCGGAGGAGTTGATAACGGAGGTAATTGCGTCTTGCATTGTTTGTGATTCCTTATTCGTCGTCGTGCGTGCGTGCGTTTGTTCTAATCCGACAGCAGGGGTGATCCCTATGCCATCGCACCGATCACGTAGTCGAAGTAAGAAGATGCTTCAGCGGCATCTTCGCCAGACAGCAAGGAGGCGGCTGCATTCTTCATCGCGCGAACGCCTTCGGCAACGGCGTCAATGGGGGTGCCCAGAGACTTGTACATTTCGCGAACGCCGACGATACCGATTTCTTCGATCGGGGTGACGTCACCGGCAACGATTCCGTAGGTGATCAGGCGCAGGTAGTAGTCCAAGTCGCGCAGGCAGGTGGCGGTCATTTCTTCGCCGTAGGCGTTGCCGCCGGGAGAAACAACGTCAGGGCGCTTTTGGAACAGTTGGTCGCCAGCTTGCTTGACGATGCGCTCGCGGGATTCGGTCAGGATTTGGGCGATGCGGACGCGACGTTCGCCGGTGGTGACGAAGCCTTTGATCCGATCCAGTTCGCCGGGGCTGAGGTAACGGGCCTCAGCATCTGCATTCACGATGGACTTCGTGACGATACTCATTAATGATTTCCTCCGAATTTAGAGTTTGTCTGGCTTTCGCCAGTGAGTTACCTGGTTCGTCTGCGGCGAGATTGTTGACCGCTACGGCTCTAAGGGGTCGTTGAACCGAGACGCTCTCTGGTTTGCTGTGCCTTCCGCTTGCCGGTTCAGGATAACTTCTACCAGAAAACCCAACCACTTTCAATCTTTTTCGATCGCAACTGTTAGGCTTGCTGGTTTTCGCGTCGTCCTCCCCCCAAAGCGGGCCTCAGCTCCACCGCTCCTGTCCAGTCAGGCTTGCGAACTCTTTCGGCTTTCTCTAGGGTGGTCTTCCCTTTCGACTGCCGCTAGATTTCGCAAATACGGATATTTTGCAGCATCATGTTTGCAATCTAGATCGCTGCTTAACATTTTGTAATAATTTTCCTCATTTTTAAGCTGTGGCCCAGCCGTATCGGGCCAGAAAACAGGGGCGGGCCTTGGCCATCCGCCAGGGAATTTCGGTACGGCCTCGCAGATTTGCGCCAGAACATCTTAAAAAATTAAAATAGACTTGCATGGTATATCTTAAAAAGAACTTTGATTTAGGAAAAAAAATATAAAGTATAAAGAGGCGATAGTAAAGAAAAAACAAAAAGGCGGCGATCGCGCCAGCCCGTTCATCGTGCAAGTCCGGGCAAAGTCAACGAGACTTGCGCCCGCGCGGGTGGATGGGGGCCGCGCAACTGGGCCACAACGAGTGTAAATTTGGGTAAAGCAAATGAGACTTGCGCCCGCGCGGGTGGATGGGAGGGGAGCATCCCATTTTTGGAGTGCGAACGTCTCGATCGCTGTTGGATAGATAGGGAGCGAGAGGCTCCCACTCCTGAAAAAAGCGCGATCGCCCCCCGCTTTCCTCAACCTGCCACAAGTCTCGATCGCTGTTGGATGGATAGGGAGCGAGAGGCTCCCACTCCTGAAAAAAGCCCGATCGCCCCTCAACCGGCCCGCGATGGCGGTAAAGGAGCGATTCAAAAACTGCAAATTTACTGCAATTAATTAATCAGAACTTCTATAATTTAACCAGTTCTCAGCCACAATTTTATGAGCGGTTTCTGCTGAAAGCCCCATAGCTATTGCCAGTTCGTCCAGATAGTTCGATTCTTTCTTCGAGACTTTGCCGTCGGCGATCGCAAACGCCACAGCGACGCCATACGCTTCTTCTAGCATGTCCTTGGGCAGGGCATCGGCAGCGGCATTAAACAGCGCCGCCGTCCCTTGCGCGTCCCAAATCTTATCTATTTTCTCGGACATTTTCTGGAAATCTTTTTCGGAAAACCCCTTCATTGCGCCGCTTCCCATCAGACGCCGCAACAGTTCGTCTTCTTTTGGCGATCTTTTCTCGTCGGCATAGACTACTATTAAACTTATTGCAAATAAAGCTTCTAGGGGCGTCAGTTTTTCTGCATATTTTGCATAAGTCTTAAAAATGTGGTCGAACTTGCTCATAGGTTTTAGTCCCTAGTGGGTAACGCAACGATCCTACCAGAAGACTCAACCAGAGGAGGAAACGCTACAGCAGGGGCTGTGGGCTTTCCAGTCAGTCGCCGGCGGTGAAAATCGCTGGCAGAGGACTGAAGTTCTCAGTGCGAACTAAGAGAGGACTGAAGTTTTCACTATGAACTAAGAGAGGGCTGAAGTTCTCACTATGAACTAAGAGAGGACTGAGGTTCTCACTATGAACGAGGACTAAAGTCCTCACTAAGAACAGAATATTAAAGTAAGTTTCGGGAAATTAAGTGTCATCTAAAATCGCTGGCAGGCTAATTGAGGGAGGGTTTCTTCACAAGGAGAATCAGGCGCAAAATGCTTGTCGATGATGGTCGGGATTTCTGAGGCGTCAACGTGGGTATAGCGAGTTTTGTCGGGCATGACAACAAGAACTGGCCCTGCTTTGCACTGTTTGAGGCAACCGGTTCCCTTGAGGGTGACTTGTTCTTGCAAGCCGCGATCGTGCAAATTTTTTTCTAAGGCTGCACAGACTTGAGCTCCGCCCCGCTTGCAGCAATCAGACTTTTGACAGACTAATATAGTAGCCTTGGGTTTGGCAGTTTCCGCAGGTGCTGGGGTAGGGGTGGGAACGGTGCTGGTTGCCGTTGGTTGCAGGACATACGCTTTAAGTTTGACTTCGCCGCTTTTCTTGACCTTTTTTTCGCCTTCCACCCGCACCCAGGTGCCCGGTATCAGCGAGCGATCGACGGCAACCCGCAGCGGCTTGGACAGTTTGACGCGACTTTCCCCCTCTCCAGTGGCCAATCGCGCGGATTTCAGCTTATAGCCATCTTCAAAGACAAAACCGAGGAATCGTCCTTCAAGGGTGAATTGTGAAATTTGCTTGTCAGAGTAACTCATTTTGGTTATTTGCAGTGATTCGCGGTTATTAGCAGTCGTCTGAGCAGCGATCGCCCGGGGTTGCCGCAGCGATCCCCATCGATCCGATTAGTTCGCCAGCCAGCAGCGCTCTAACCACTGCACCAAGTCTCGCCGGGGAGCGGTTAATTGCTTCAAAACGCTCTGAAGCTGCACGGCAGTGATGGCTGTATCGATCGCCACTCGCAATGGCTCGTCAATGGCACACCAACAAGGGACATCGAGTTCTCGCAGCCGTCGGTACACTTGCCAGCGATCTGACCAACTGACCTCGACAACCTGACCAACTGCTGCTTCTTGCTCTGACTGGTTCATTCCTTCCACGGGTGAAATCTAGATGAAATCTATTTGCACTAATTTTTTCCCTTGGCCCGTCCCCGTTCCGGGATGCGTCTCGGGGTTGAGCCTCTTGTTTCAGCATAGAACAAGTGACAAAGATTCTCAATAGATTTTTAAAAATATTTTCGATCCTGGCAAGGGCTGTCAACTAGAGCCGATTATTGACACTTAAGCCGGTCGAGTATGCTTGGAATCCCAGAGAGAGCGGTGCTAGACTGAGCGCATTGGCAAAAAGCACTGCTTGATGAGAGGAGAACACGAACATGGCTGAAACTCAGAGTGCATTGCGCCCCTATGGCCACATTTCGGAAAATGTGGTTTTGCTGGATCATTCCGTGACTGCGCCAATCTGCGAAGGCATGAACGCTGCCTTAGCCAGTTTTCAGGCGCTTTACCTGCAATACCAAAAGCATCATTTTGTGGTAGAGGGGGCGGAATTCTATTCCCTGCACGAGTTCTTTCAAAACAGCTACGAAGAAGTACAGGAACACGTCCACGAGCTGGGAGAGCGCCTGAATGGATTGGGCGGCATCCCGGCAGCCAGCTTCTCCAAACTAGCCGAGCTGTGCTGCTTTACGCCAGAATCGGATGGCGTCTATTCCTGCCGCCAGATGTTGGAACACGACTTGCAAGCGGAGCAGGCGCTCATCCAATTGCTGCGGCGTCAAGCAGGGCAGGCGGAGAGTTTGGGCGATCGCGCGACTCGCTACTTGTATGAAAAAATCCTGCTGAAAACGGAGGAACGCGCCTATCACGTCGCTCACTTCCTCGCCTCCGATACGCTGGTACTCAGCCGCTAAAGTCGCGATCGCGTCACTATCGCATTAGTGCAGATAGGAAAATACGAGTTGTTCGCCCTCTGGCAAACGACTAACGCGGGTGTTTCGGCGAGCTCGCCAAAACGACCGATCCTTGAACGAGTTTATAGATAGCACCACTTCAGGCACGGAAAAGCTGCGATGGCTGTCCGTGCCTGTATTTTTATTGGAGAACACTGCAGAACAATATAAGGTTGTTGCTAGCTGTTGTCAACTCTTCTGTCAGATCGGAGAACGGGCATTCGCCGCAATCGCTGACTGGGAGGGCGTAGCGGCGAAGGGGGCGAAGGGGGCGATCGCTCGCGCAGGCGTTCGGGCTATTGATTCTCTTTCAAGATGGGGAGGAAGCCAGAGGCGAGACAGCCCGCCGCGCCACTCTCAAAGCCCCGATCGATTGAAAATTTTTATTAAAAGGTTGATTGCGATCGAAAAATTCTGCCAAAAGTGGACGAGCAACCGCTACGACCCCTCAACTGGCATCTCAGTAAATTTACGGAGAAGTCGTCTGCGAGAATGCACGCACGTCATGTTGAGGAAATTTGCGGTTGTTGAACGGGAATGGCAGCGCCTAGATTAGCAGCTAAGAAGTCAATCCCTTGTGATTGGAGGTCGAGCGGTTGCGGGCAGCAGCTAGCAGCCACTCTACACTTGACGGTTGCGCGACGGGTTAAAAATAATAGGTTTCAACTCATGCCAGCCAAGATCGCGGAAAATGCGGTAGAGTACCGTGACGCGACCCAAAGACTGCCAGCGCAATTCGGGGAAAGACGCGATCGCTTTCCGATTGTGCCAGCAAAAATTGGGCTGAGTCTTTAAGCAACAGCGCCCCTGTTTGCCGAATGGGCTGTGCATATTTCAACTGTAATTAGAATAATAACAATTCTTATGCAAGCATTAGAAAATCCCAATTTTAAAGGTCTGTCTGCGCTTTCTTCCGTCCCTACTGGGGGTTTAACGAAGTGCAGTTTCAGCAGCCGCGATTGGATTCCCGCACGTCCGGGATTTTTGTGGAGAATTGAGCGAGGCGCTGTGCGAACTTTGACGTGGAACCCACAAGGAACGCCGATTACTTTGGGATTGTGGGGACCGGGAGATGTGGTGGGATCGCCGCTGACTCGACTCGATCCGTATAAAATCGAGAGCCTGACTCGCGTGGAACTCAGCCTCGTGCCTTCCCAGCGCTGGGATGAGCTGTTTTTCTCCCTGTTCTCGCACGCGCAACAATCGGAAGAATTGATGGGGATTATTCGCTGCGATCGCGTTCCGGTTCGCTTGCACCAGTTTCTGATTTGGCTGGCGGGGAAATTTGGCACTCGCGTGGAGAGGGGGCGGCGGATTGACTTGCGGTTGACGCATCAAGAAATCGCGGAATTCATTGGTACGTCGCGGGTGACGGTGACGCGGCTGATCAAGTTGTTCGAGCAAGAAGGAGCGATCGCGAGGGCTGGACGGCATTTGATTTTGCTGGAGCCGAGTGCGTGACACGGCGCAAGAGCCCCATTTGTAAAGGTTTGTATCCGAGGTCTATTCGGCTCAGAGGGATGTCTGATTCCTCTGGGCTTTTTTTTGGTCGATGAAAGCCTGCTATTTTCGGACTGGGGGAGAGCATTTGGGCAAGGAAGGTGGCGATCGCGTGCGAGAATTTACCGATCGGTTTGTTTCGCCCCTACTGGAGGGTTTTGAAGAGTTGCCGGGATTGGGGGATTAGGGGATGGAAAAAATGGGGAAAATTTTTCTGGGGGGAAGAGAGCCTGGTTTTAAAATCTGAGAAAAGACTAGGCGAGTGCGATCGCTTGTTGATGAGTTACGGAAAGATTTAAATCACCTCAAGCCTCGAAATACGCGCAATTTACTGCCCCCTTACCCTTCAGTATCGCTAACGCAGTTTGTCTCTGAGAGGGACGGTTTTAAAATGATTCGTCCCCTACATTTATTCAAAAATATACACCGGGTGCAGGGGTGTATCGGGAAAGTCAAGATTTCTTGGACTGTGCTGAACGCAGGAGAAGCATTCGGATAGGAAGATTGTCAGGGAATTGCCTAGATTGTTCCGGGAATGCTTCGCCGCTATTTTTTTTCCTAAAAAAATAACAAGGCGAGAGGGGCAAAGTGAGGCGATCGCTTGTCAATCTCTCTCCCGAGTGATAAGCAGATGAGCCTAAATCATTGCAGGATGGTTGCGGGAGTGCGGCTAGAAGCCGCTTTTATAAATAGCGGCTTCTAGCCGCACTCCTTCCGTGGGGTTGTGCCATTGATTCTGCATAATTGCTTAAGAAATGCGATCGCTTCTTTACAAAAATGTCCGCATCGCCTCCCACAAACCAGACCCTGCTGGCAGGCGAAAGTTGGCATAGGGACAGGCTTCAACCTATAGGTGCTGCTAATTTGTGCCTAAAGCAACAACTATCGATCGCAATTTTTCGCTACGATCGAATTTCATATACTGATGACTTGCCAGTATGATTTACTGCCTCAACCCAACTTGCCACAAGCCCCAGAACCCAACTGGCGTGAGGTTTTGCCAGACTTGCGGTTCTAAGCTGTGGCTCAAGAACCGATACCAGGCTATTAAGCCAATTGGTGCCGGGAGTTTTGGCAGAACTTTTTTGGCAGAAGATGGCGATCGCCTCCGCGCTAAGTGCCTGATTAAGCAATTTTCTCCACCCCCAAGCCTTCACGCGAATCCTGAAGAAATTATTAAGGCTACTGAACTTTTCGAGCGAGAAGCACAGCAGCTTCTACAACTGGGAGATCATCCGCAAATTCCCACGCTCTATGCCTATTTTGAACAAGACAAGCGCCTCTATCTGGTGGAAGAATTTATCGACGGGCAAGATTTAGGGCAAGATTTGGGTACGGGAAACGGAACGAGCCGTCGGAATGGCGAGGCAGAAATTCGCCATTTGTTGCAGAATTTACTGCCCGTATTGCACTACATCCACTCGCGCGGCGTGATTCACCGCGACATCAAGCCCGCCAATATCCTGCGGCGCAGAAGTTCAGCGCGTGCCGCCCATTTGCCTTTTCCGAGCTGCGCGATCGCTTCGCGGGCTTTGTCGCCCGTACAAAGGAGCGCAGCCGTTCAGTTTCCTCCGTTTTCTGCTGCCGGAGAGCGATCGCTGTGGGGTTCGCGCCTTCCAGCAGGGGCAGGGGGAGAATTGGTGCTGATTGATTTCGGCGTCTGCAAGCAACTGACGAGCGCCAATCTCTCCGCGATCGGATCGAGAGTCGGTACGGAAGGCTACGCGCCGCTAGAACAGTGGCGCGGCGGCAAAGCTTACCCCGCCAGCGATCTCTACAGTCTGGGCGTCACCTGCATTCAACTGCTGGCGGGAACTTCTCTCGAAGAACTTTACGATCCTTTTGAGGGGCGGTGGGTGTGGCGCGATCGCGTGCAGGCAGCCGGTAAAAATGTCAGCCCTCAGCTCGGTCAAATTTTAGACAAAATGCTCAAAGATAGCGTCAGCGAACGCTATCAAGGAGCCGCAGCGGTACTCAAAGACCTCAATTCAGGAGCGATCGCTCTGAGCCGTCAGCTTATCGCTGCCAGTTTTCAGCTTAAATCCGCCAGCCCCATACCCCATGCCTTTACAACAGTCCAAACGCTTTCCCAGTGGCGCTGCGTGCAAACCCTCTCCGGTCATTTAGGTGAGGTTAATTCGATCGCCATCAGCCCTGGTTCTTATATCCTCGCTTCCGGCAGTTGGGATAACACGATTAAAGTCTGGCACCTCGCCACGGGCAAGCTGATTCACACCCTCAAAGGGCATTCGGGTTACGTCACTTCCATCGCTATCAGCCCGGATGGCTACTTTTTGGCGAGCGGGAGTTGGGACAAAACTATCAAAGTTTGGCACCTCGGCAGTGGGCGGTTGCTTTACACCCTCAAAGGGCATTCGGGTTACGTCAATTCCATCGCTATCAGCCCCGATGGCAGCACCCTGGTGAGCGGAAGTTGGGACAAAACTATTAAAGTTTGGCAGGTTGAGAGCGGCGAACTCCTCGGCACTCTCACCGCCCCCGATTGCGTTCGTTCGGTGGCGCTCAGCCCCGATGGCAAGACGCTCGTTTCCGGCAGCGACGATCGCACGGTGAAAGTCTGGCAAATCGATAAGAGCGCGCGCTCGCCGGATTCTCTTTTGCACGCGCTCAGCGGACATTCTCACTGCGTGCGTTCTGTTGCTATCAGTTCTGACGGGCAACTGCTGGCTTCTGGGAGCTGGGATAGCACGATTAAACTCTGGCATCTGGATAAGAGCGGGCGGGCGATCGCATCCCCTCCAGACACCCTCACCGGGCATTCCTGCTACGTTTACTCGGTTGCCTTCAGCCCCAATCGGCAGCTCCTCGCTTCCGGCAGTCGCGACAGCACTGTCAAGCTCTGGAATCTCGACGCCCGCAAGTCTCAACCCACCGCGCCGGTACAAACCCTCACGGCACATACCGGCCCCGTTTATTCCGTCGCTTTCAGTCCCGACAGTCAGATTCTCGCTTCTGGCAGCGATGACGCCACTATCAAAATTTGGCGCTGCGATTGAGCGGGCGATCGCCTTGGCCGGATTGTACCCTATCTCTTCTTTTCTTTTTCCTGTAGAAATCACTCATCGCCAATCCCGCCAGATAACCGACCTCAGCCTGTTTTTCCTGACTTTCTCCAAACTTAACAATTTTTATCAAAAATCTAGAAAAATTTCCCAAAGCCCTGAATTTCAGTGGGATTGGCCCACACCGGGCAGAAAAAACGCCCTTCTAGTCTCAGTGAATTCCCGTTTCTGCTCTCAGCCGCAAGGCGATCGAGAGGAGCGCTTTGCTGCCAAAGTCTTGCACCGTCTGGGGCGATCGCAGACAAGGAGATCGCCAACTCCCCCATCGGACAACCTCTATATTTGTTTTTTGTATGCATTTTTATAAAATAAATATCCTAAATTTTTATTAAAACTTTTTTTAGGTTTCTAGAAAAATTTAGGGAGTACAGGAGTTTCCAGAAGAAGTTAGACGCTTAAAAACGCGCTTTTAAACCCCGATCCATATCTAGAACCCCTTTCTTTTGCTGGAAATTTGCAGAATAATGCTCTTAAGGACACCAACGCGCCCCCGCCACAGACTTTCCGAAGCAGTGGCAGCAAATAAATACCCCATCTTTGAGAGACAATCGTTAAGGAGAGCAAGCTTTGTGAAACTAGCAGTTTACGGAAAAGGCGGAATCGGCAAATCCACAACGAGCTGCAACATCTCCGTCGCCCTCGCACGTCGCGGCAAAAAAGTCCTGCAAATCGGCTGCGATCCGAAGCACGACAGCACCTTTACCCTCACGGGCTTTCTCATTCCCACCATCATCGACACCTTGCAGGCAAAAGACTACCACTACGAAGATGTCTGGCCCGAGGATGTCATCTATAAAGGTTATGGCGGAGTGGATTGCGTCGAAGCCGGTGGCCCTCCTGCCGGAGCCGGCTGCGGGGGTTACGTCGTGGGCGAAACCGTGAAACTGCTCAAAGAACTCAACGCCTTCGACGAATACGACGTGATTCTGTTTGACGTACTCGGGGACGTGGTGTGCGGCGGTTTTGCCGCCCCCCTCAACTATGCGGATTACTGCATGATCGTTACCGACAACGGGTTCGACGCCCTATTTGCCGCCAACCGGATTGCCGCCTCCGTGCGCGAAAAAGCCCGCACCCACCCGCTGCGCCTCGCCGGTCTGATCGGCAACCGCACCTCGAAGCGCGACTTGATCGAGAAATACGTCGAATCAGTGCCCATGCCGGTGCTAGAAGTCCTGCCCCTGATCGAAGACATTCGCGTCTCTCGCGTTAAAGGCAAAACCCTGTTTGAAATGGCCGAGAGTGACCCCTCTCTCAACTACGTCTGCGACTACTACCTGAACATCGCCGACCAAATCCTGGCTCGTCCCGAAGGAGTCGTGCCCAACGACGCCCCCGATCGCGAACTGTTCTCCTTGCTGTCCGACTTCTACCTGAATCCGACTCAGCCCAAGGTGAAGAGCGAAGAAGAAGAACTCGAGCTGATGATGGTGTAGCGACTGCGGCGGCATTCCCGTCACGTCTGGAATGAAGGCAATCTCGGGTTGCTGAATTGGTTAGTATGATTCAGGACGAGACTGCGCGTCTTGAAAAACCATGAATCATGCTTTCTAGCAGCAACTCAGGGGAGAGAAACGATGGCTTTTTTTGATGAGTTCACAACCGGTATTAAACAGAAGTGGTTGAGGTATTACCAAGAAAATCACGACTGGCTGAGCCTGCACCTGAAGCAGGCATCTGTAAAAACCCCGGACGGTGGCCGCCGTCCGCCTTCTTACTTCATCCTAGGAGTGATGAACGCGCTGGAACCGAAACTAGCGCAGTTGATGTTGCCCTTTTCCAGGCTGAATCCCGATGCAGAGATGCTGATTGATGTTTTGGGTCTGAATTTCGACCCAGATGTCGAGCTGGGCAATCCTGCAGCGGTAGCAGCCGCACCTGTTGAGGCAGCGCCAGCGATCGCCGCACCGCCAACACCCGCGCCGGCTGCGGCAGCGCCAGCGATCGCCGCACCGGCAACGCCCGCACCTGCGGCAGCGCCAGCGATCGCCGCACCGGCAACGCCCGCACCTGCGGCAGCGCCACCGACAGCAGAGCCCGCCGGCTTTGAAGAACTGGATGAGGAGATTCCTGAAGAACCGCCTGCCAAGTCGTCCGCCGTTCCGCTCGTTGCAGCGGGAGTGGCAGCAGCCGGCCTCGGTGCCCTCGGTGTAGCAGCCGCTTCTGGCATGTTTGGCGATGAATCTGAGGAGGAGTTTGGCACAGAATCAGCAGAGGACGAGTTCGCTGGATTAGATCTGGAAGAGCAGGTAGAAGAAACCTCCGACGAGGGCGAGTTCGGCGACATGGATCTCGGCGACATGGGCGAAGAGCCCGCCGCTGGCTTGGGGCTGGATGCCTCCGACGAGGGCGAGTTCGGCGACATGGATCTCGGCGACATGGGCGAAGAGCCCGCCGCTGGCTTGGGGCTGGATGCCTCCGACGAGGGCGAGTTCGGCGACATGGATCTCGGCGACA
>CAYOOD010000012.1:17650-92972 GCA_964405435.1 uncultured bacterium | reverse complement strand
ACCTCCGACGAGGGCGAGTTCGGCGACATGGATCTCGGCGACATGGGCGAAGAGTCATCCGATGATGACCTCGGTGGGATGGGACTCGATGACCTGAGTGATGAGATGACCACTCCTGACTTGGGTGCCGGGGACTCCGACGACCTCGACGATATGGGGCTGGGCGGTTTGGATGAGGGGGATTCTGACGACTTCGGCGATCTGGGAATGGGCGGGATCGGCGATGAGGATTCGGAGGAAGACCTCAATGATGACGATCTCGACTTGCTCGCTGGAGACGCTTGGGATTCGGAAGATGACCCAGAAATTTCTGGTCTGCTGAAGGATTTGTAGAACTATCAAGTCCTGTTGATTGCCCATAATAAAACAGGGTTCGCCGCTAGCGATCGCTCGCGGAGTGCGAATGAAGTGAGAAAGCGTTGGCGGCGAACTTAGGCGGGTTATATTAGCGGATTTGATATAGATTATTGACTTTTAGGTTTAGGGACAATTACTGAGGAGAAAAAGTTTCTATATGAGCGTTGCACAACCTGAAGCTCTCACCTTTGAGTGCGAAACTGGAAATTACCATACTTTTTGCCCGATTAGCTGCGTGGCGTGGCTGTACCAGAAGATAGAAGATAGCTTCTTTTTGGTGATTGGTACGAAGACGTGCGGCTATTTCCTGCAAAATGCGATGGGGGTGATGATTTTCGCCGAGCCGCGCTATGCGATGGCGGAGTTGGAAGAGGGGGATATTTCGGCGCAGTTAAATGATTACGAAGAACTCAAGCGCCTGTGCTTGCAGATTAAGCGCGATCGCAACCCCAGCGTCATCGTTTGGATAGGCACCTGCACCACCGAAATCATTAAAATGGATTTGGAAGGCATCGCCCCCAAACTCGAAGGCGAAATCGGGATTCCGATCGTCGTTGCCCGCGCCAACGGGTTGGATTACGCCTTTACCCAGGGAGAAGACACGGTACTCGCTGCAATGGTTGCCCGCTGCCCCGACAAAGCGCCGGTGGTAGAAGCCGAAAAGCGCAAGGAAAACGCCATCCAGCAACTGCTCCACTTCGGCAAAAAGAAAGAAGAAGTCGCCGCCGAAGAAAGCGAATATGCCAAGCACCCACCCTTGGTTCTTTTCGGTTCCCTGCCCGATCCCGTCGTCACCCAACTGACGCTAGAACTGAAGAAACAAGGGATTAAAGTTTCCGGCTGGCTGCCTTCCAAACGCTATACCGAAATGCCGGTTATCGAAGAAGGATATTATGCCGCTGGCGTCAACCCCTTCCTCAGCCGCACCGCCACCGCTTTCATGCGCCGCCGCAAGTGCAAATTAATCGGCGCTCCCTTCCCAATTGGTCCCGACGGCACCCGCGCTTGGATTGAGAAAATCTGCTCGGTTTTTGGCATTGAACCGCAGGGTTTAGAAGAGCGCGAGCAGCAAATTTGGGAAAACTTAGAAGATTACATCAAGTTGATTCGCGGCAAGTCTGTATTCTTCATGGGCGACAACTTGCTGGAAATTTCTCTCGCTCGCTTTTTGATTCGCTGCGGCATGAGTTGCCCCGAAATCGGCATTCCTTACATGGACAAGCGCTATCAAGCGGCTGAGCTGGCAATGCTGGAACAAACTTGCCAAGATATGGGCGTGCCAGTGCCTCGGGTTGTGGAAAAACCGGACAATTACAATCAGGTGCAGCGGATTTACGAACTGCAGCCGGATTTGGTGATTACTGGCATGGCGCACGCGAATCCGCTAGAAGCTCGCGGGATTAATACAAAATGGTCTGTTGAGTTTACGTTTGCTCAAATTCACGGGTTTACGAATGCACGGGATATTCTGGAATTGGTGACTCGCCCGCTGCGCCGGAATAATAATCTGAAGGATTTGGGTTGGGATAAGTTGGTGAAGGAAGGGGCAAAGGTTTAAGTTGTTAGCGGCAGGAGCGGGCAGAATGAATTCTGCCGCTACACGGACTTGCGCCCGAAAAGCGCGGGCTACAGTAAAAGGAGCGATCGCCTCGTATCGCTCCTCTTCCATTTTAAATGGCCACCGATATGAGTAGAATACCCTCGAAAGAAGAAAGTCGCGAGATGCTGAAGTGGCTGAACCGCAACCGCTACCTGTTAAACCGATACGCTCATCAATTTATTGCCTACAATGCCAGTGGAATCATCGCTCACGGTGAACACTTGCGTGAAGTTATGCAGTTGGCAGAAGAGTCTGGAGAAAATTTCTTAATTTACTTAGTTCCAGGCTTTACTGGGATGGTTATTTTGACGAGCAAATTATTTTTACATGGCGGGGAGAGTAGCAGGAGGTGAGAGAGGGGAAAGGCGATCGCTTTTTTTACGAACCGCAAAGACGCAGAAGGCACGGAGGAAGAGAGAGAAAAGAGGAAGAGAAAAGAGGGAAAGGAGCGATCGCCCTGACAATTACTCGCCAATTACTCGCCTTCTCCCAATACCACTGTCAACGCGCTCTCGGCTATGGCATCGGGATCGGCATTATCTGCATCGTTGGCGAGTACGACGACTGTTACTTCTTCATCCCAGAGATACCAACTGGTTGATAAAAATCCCCCGCTTCTGCCGCCGTGCCCGAAGGCTTCTCCCCAAGCACTCTCCCAAGCGCTGACGCCTAATCCATAGCGATCGCCTTCTCCGTCGTCTACATAGGTTAGCATTTGTTCTAGGGTTTCGGGTTCGAGCAATTCCTCATTTGCAAATAATGCCTGTGCAAATCTGGCGACGTCTGATGCGGTGGAGACTAGCCCGCCGTCGCCTAACCCGAATCCGTCATTTTTCCGGGTGACGTCATCCCGCTTTCCGTCTCCATCCCAATCGCTGTATCCGTGTACGAAACCGCCGGGGATGTTTTCGCGCATTTCGGTGAAGGTGTCGTTGAGTTGCAGCGGGGTTAAGATGCGATCGCGGATTTCTTGCGCTAAAATATTTCCTGTAGCGGCTTGTACAATCAATTCTAAGAGGATATAATTGGTATTGGAGTAATAGTGTTTTTCTCCCGGCTCTCCCACGGGTTCCAAATCAAAGGCATATTCGATCGCCTCTGCAGGCGTCCAAACGTGCGAGGCTTCAGTGGTTGCGATCGCTTCAGCGTACCCGTCGGTTGACAAGTAATCTTCTAATCCGCTGGTGTGATTCAGCAGTTGGCGAATGGTAATGGCGTCGCTATTGGGCAGGCGCTCTGCGATTTCCTCTGACAGCCAATCGGCGATCGTGTCATCCAAGCTCAATTTTGTCTCTTCCCACAGTTGCAGCACCACGGTTGCCACAAACATTTTGCTCATGCTGGCAATGCGGAAGCGATCGCGAGGCTTCAGCGGCGTTTTCGTTTTCAGATTTGCCACCCCAGACGCGCCTATCCAGGTGCCGTCAGGCGTGGAGATGTGCATCACTGCTCCGGGGATACCTTGCGACGCTACGCTTTCATCCAAAATTGACTGCAACTGGATAGCGATTTCTTTATCGATCGCATCCGCAGTTTCTTCGGCGAGGGGTTCGGCGTTGGCGGGTTGCGGTTTCCAAGCCGCTAGGCAACAGGTGATTAAAAAAGTCGCAATTATCGCGATTCCTGCCTTCATTTTTTTTAGGTTTGAAATTTAAAAATCTAATTTTAGCATGGCTGATTGAAAACGGATTTTTTTACAGAAAAATAGGCTTTATAACTCAGTCGTGAAAACACAGAAAGTCGGTTTTTCCCCAAAACCGGGTTTCTGGCGAGCTCTCGAGTGCAATGATTGATGCTTAAGTGCCTAGCAACTCGAGTGACAAACTGCGGCCACATCAGCCCCCACTGCTGTAGCTGGCGCTACAGGCTCTTGAACTTCCCGCTTTCCCCCCTTGCCAACGATCGCGCACAGTCAGACACTTGACTTGAGAGATCGCCGACAGTCAGGAGGTTCTTAGTGAAACAAGTCTTAGCCATCATCCTCGGCGGTGGCGCTGGCACCCGCCTTTACCCGCTCACCAAACTGCGGGCCAAACCGGCTGTGCCCATAGCAGGCAAGTACCGCCTGATTGACATCCCCGTCAGCAACTGCATTAACTCAGAAATCTTCAAAATCTACGTCCTCACCCAATACAACTCGGCGTCTCTGAATCGCCACATCGCCCGCGCTTACAACTTCTCGGGCTTTACGGACGGATTTGTGGAAGTGCTCGCCGCCCAACAAACCCAGGAAAACCCCAACTGGTTTCAGGGGACGGCAGATGCAGTGCGCCAGTATCTCTGGCTGTTCCAAGAGTGGGACGTTGAGGAGTACCTGATTCTTTCGGGCGATCACCTCTATCGCATGGACTATCGCCAGTTCGTGCAGCGTCACCGCGAAACCGGAGCCGACATCACCCTTTCGGTTTTGCCGATCGACGAGAAACGCGCCTCCGATTTCGGCTTGCTGAAGATTGACGACAGCGGTCGCGTGGTGGCTTTCAGCGAAAAGCCGAAAGGAGAAGCGTTGACCCAGATGCAGGTCGATACTACCGCTCTGGGACTGACGCCGGAGGCAGCCAAGCAAAACCCCTATATCGCGTCGATGGGGATTTATGTTTTCAAAAAAGACGCGCTCACCAAGCTGCTGAACGAAGCGCCGGAGCGGACGGACTTCGGCAAGGAAATTATCCCGGCGTCGGCGAAAGACTACAACGTTCAGGCTTATTTGTTTGATGACTACTGGGAAGACATCGGAACGATTGAGGCGTTCTACGAAGCCAACCTGGCTTTAACCAAGCAACCCAAGCCGCCTTTCAGCTTCTACGACGAAACGGCTCCGATTTATACTCGCGCCCGTTACTTGCCACCCACGAAGCTGCTGGACTGTCACGTCACGGAATCGATGATCGGCGAAGGCTGCATTCTCAAAGAATGCCGCATCGATCGCTCGGTGTTGGGCGTGCGATCGCGCGTCGAAGCCGGTTGCACGATCGAAGATTCCCTGCTCATGGGTTCTGACTTCTACGAACCTTTCGCGGAACGCCAATCCGGCTTGCAAAAAGGCGGGGTTCCTCTGGGCATCGGTGCCGATACCCGGATTTGCCGCGCGATCGTAGACAAAAATGCCCGCATTGGCCGCAAAGTCCAAATTATCAATAAGGACCGCGTAGAAGAAGCCAATCGCGAAGATCAGGGTTTCTACATCCGCAGCGGCATTGTTGTGGTTCTGAAAAACGCCATCATTCGCGATGGCACGATTATTTAAACTCTAGTTGCTACTTACGAACCCGATAACGGGGAATGGGGAATGGCGAATGGCGAATGGGGAATGGCGAATGGCGAATTGGCGCAAAGACGTCACTTTTTCCAGCTATACCTTAAAGCCTCGACTCGATCGATTACCGATTGCCGATTACCGATTACCCATTCCCGATTCCCGAAACCGACTCAATGAGTAGCAACTTGAGTGATTTAACAGCTAGCCACTCGCGATTAGTTGTTAGTTATTGGCTCGATTAATAGCCCAATAACTAGCAGCTAATAAATCCGAGCGATTCGCTAATCGCGATTAGCGAATCGCTAACAGTGTTCGATCGCGAACCCAATATGACCAGACTGATTTTATTAATTGGGCTGCCGGGAAGCGGGAAATCGTTTCTGGCACGGCAGCTCGTTGCTGAATGCCCGTCTCGGCAGCTAATTTCTACCGATGCCATCCGAGCTGAAATCTTCGGGGCTGAAAGCGTCCAGGGACCTTGGCTTTCAGTCTGGCGCGAGGTGCAGCGCCAATTTCAGCAAGCCGCGATCGCCTCTGGTGAGGCGATTTACGATGCTACGAATGCCGAGCGATCGGGGCGGCGAGAGGCGATCGCCCTGGCGAGACAAACCGGCTTCGAGCGCGTCAGCGGCGTTTGGCTCGACGTGCCGGTAGACATCTGCCTGCAGCGCAACCAGCAGCGATCGCGGCAGGTTCCCGATGAAGTCATCTGGCGCATGAAGGAAAAACTCGCCTCCTCCCCGCCAGCGCTGCGAGACGGGTTCGACGAGCTGTTTCGCTGTTCGCCAGCCGGACTGAGTACGGAAATTGCGATCGCTCCCTGAGCAAGAACCGAACTACGCCCCCCTTCCACCTCGGCTACCCTGAATCTAACCGCCTAAATAATGGGCGCAGAATTTGTCAGGTGAGGGTTGCCCGCCACCAACCGACTGTAACAACCCCAGTGCCCGCACCCGGCAACGCGGCACGGCGATCGCTTATTTCGCCAGAAAACCCCTTTTGCGGCAGCCTCTCGACGACGCAGGCAAAAAAAATTTTAAACTTAATCCTAAAAACAGAGGAGATTAATTAATGGCTGCGACCGATTTTAAAGATTATTACGCCATTCTGGGAGTACACAAAACAGCTACAGCGGACGAAATTAAAAAAGCCTTCCGCAAGTTGGCCCGCAAGTATCACCCCGACATGAACCCCGGCAACCGAGAGGCTGAAGCCCGCTTCAAAGAAGTCAACGAAGCCTACGAAGTCTTGTCAGACTCCGACAAGCGCCGCAAGTACGACCAGTTCGGTCAATACTGGAAACACGCAGGAGCAACTCCGGGCGGCGGCGGATGGGCGTCAAGTCCCGGCGTCGATTTTGGCGGCGTTGACTTCAGTCAGTTCGGCAGCTTTGACGAATTTATTAACGAATTGCTCGGTCGCGCCGGTGGTGTCGGTGCGAATCCCAACCGCAACGGACGCTGGAATTACTCCTACCGCACCAGCCAATCCGGCTCGAACGGATTTAACGGCTTCAATAATTTTGAAGATTTTTCTAATGGCTTTGGCGATGCGAAAGCCAGCGCTTCTCTCGACAAAGAAGGAACGATTGCCCTCACCTTTGCCGAAGCCTTTCAAGGCGTCCAGAAGCGCTTGAGCCTCGGCAGCGAAATGATAGACGTCCGCATTCCCGCTGGTGCCAAGCCCGGGAGCCGCATTCGCGTTAAGGGCAAAGGCAATATCAATGCCTACAATCAACAGCGGGGCGACTTATATTTAATTGTGGAAATCCAGCCGCACTCGTTCTTCCAATTTGAAGGGGAAAATCTCATCTGCGAAATCCCGATCGCGCCCGACGAAGCGGTCTTGGGAGCGCAAATCGACGTGCCCACGCCCGATGGGAACGTGACGGTGAAAGTTCCTGCCGGCATCCGTTCGGGACAGTCCCTTCGGCTGGCTGGCAAGGGATGGCCGAAACTCAAGGGCGGACGCGGCGATCAATTGGTGCGGATTATTATCGCGGCTCCGAAAGAAATCAGCGCGATCGAGCGGGACTTGTACGAAAAAATTCGCGCCAATCGCAGTTTCAATCCCCGCAGTCACTTGCAGTCCGTTCGCTTGTAGTAATTTCTCGTTTTTCTCGTTTTTCTCGTTCCCAGGTTGAGCCTGGGAACGTCTTTTATGAGTCTCTACTTCCCCGATATGTGAAAGTCTAAAATTAGAAAATTGCCCGACCGCCCGATCGCACTTCCACAAGTTCGCCCCATTTTGCTAAAAAATTCTTAGATTTTTCTTTTTTCTACTTGACAGATTCGATTTTTCTGATAAACTCTAATTAGAATCGGAAAATCTGCCGACCTATAAAGGGCAACCTTGCACCGCCTGAAATCCTCTCCTTTCAACCCAGAACAGGCGATCGCTTTCCAGAAAATATCCCAAAGTAAAAAGTATCGGTTGAAGTTGAAGAAACCCGGTTTCTCTGAGAACCGGGGTTTCTGTGTAGACTTACTGTTCGATCGCCTTCTTTATTCCAGCGAATCCAAGACAGCTAACAATCGTTCTACACTGGCATTCGCCTCTAAAAACGAAAACAAATGCTTGTAGTGCAATTTCCCTTGTAGGTCGAGAACAAACTGCGCCGGTAAGGGAGCCCCCAACGCTTGACCGGTTGCGTAGCGGCGAAAAACGCCGCAGTTGGGATCGCTGAGCAGGGGCATTTTTAACCCCAAATCCCTGACGACGATTTTACTCTGTCTCTCGTCGGTACTGGTTATCATTAAAACTTCTGCTCCCCTCTCTACAAATTGCTCGTAGGCTTCGTTCATGGCTTTGATGTGGGGGAAGCACAGGGGGCAGTATTGCTTTTCGGTGAAAATTCGCGTAAAATCGAGAACGACGGGTTGCTTTTTCCGGTAGTCTGACAGCTTCACCTTCCCGCCATTGGTGATATCTGGCAGTTCAAAATCGGGCGGGCAAACTTCTGTATAAAATTTGTTCGTGGCTGGTACGGGCAAGAAGTTTTGGAAAAACCGCTGATTGATTAAGCCGCTAAAATCTGTTGAGGTCAGCATAGAGACACAATAGCTAATGGGAAATGGGAAAGGGGGAATGGGTTAGAGGAGCGCGTCCTCTCGCCCATTTCCGATCGCCCATTACCTATTATCCAAATTAAACAGCCGCGAAGTATTCCTTCGACTTGACTGGATCGGGGGTCATGGTTTTCTCTCCGGGCTTCCAGCCAGCGGGGCAGACTTCATCCGGGTGGCTCTGGACGTACTGGATGGCTTGCAGGGTGCGCAGGGTTTCATCGACGTTGCGCCCAAAGGCTAGGTTATTGATGGTAGAGTGCTGGATGACCCCATCTTTGTCGATGATGAACAAGCCGCGCAGGGCGATTCCGGCTTCCGGATCGAGGACGTTGTAGGCGGCGCTGATTTCTTTCTTGATGTCGGAGACGAGGGGATAGTTCAGATCTCCCACGCCGCCGGACTTGCGATCGCTCTGAATCCACGCCAAGTGGGAAAATTCGCTGTCAACGGAGACGCCGAGGATTTCGGTGTTGAGCTTGCTGAATTCTTCGTAGCGATCGCTGAAGGCGATAATCTCCGTGGGGCAGACGAAGGTAAAGTCCAAGGGATAGAAGAACAAAACGACATACTTGCCGCGATAATCCGACAGTTTGATCGTCTTGAATTCTTGATCGACTACAGCCGTTGCAGTAAAGTCGGGGGCTGCTTGGCCAACCCGGAGACATTCGTGATGGGTCATACAATGATTCTCCTGAATCTATCGTGCATTTATTCGCGCTGCAACCCGGGTAAGATAGTGAATGGCTTACCCGCGCAGGCAACGACTGATTGTTTGCGAACTGTAAAAACTATATCATACTCATAACGATTTTGAGTAAAAACCCCGATCCGCCGATTTGCGATCGCTCTGAGTGGGAACTGCTACTCCCTCCCCGCTGGCAGTCGGTCCAGTCAACGGTGGCCGCGCCAAATTAGAGCCTTTACATATCAGATTTTTATTGATTTGTCAACCCACTTAGTAAGGATTTTTTTTAAATCGCTCTCTAGCCCTCTAGATAGAGGGATTTGAGGCACAATTTAACAACAAAGCCCGCCTTTTTAAGGAAAAAACTAAATAGCAAATGGCTGTCGGTTAATGGCAGCCACTTGCCATGCACTAACTGATTGCTAGATCGAACGCTAAACCAAAAAATGCGATCGAAAAAGAGGGCAAATTTTCATTTTGAAGTCAACGCAACCGCCGAGGGAATCATTCAACCCACTCTCGCGATTTCAAAAAAATCGATTTCTTCCACAACGCGAAGCGCGTGACAGGGAAGTATTTCTAACAAAACTTCACGACCTGCCGCAATCGTATAAACTTCCAAGGAAAATTCTAACGAAGCTTCAAATAAAATTCGCTGCCCGGGAAAAACAATTTTTTCAAATCGTGCGGCCTTGGAAATATCAGTTAGCCGAATTTTTTGAAGCCGATCGGTAGCATTTATGTAAAAGCAAAGAAACTGGATGTAATTTTCAGAGTTTAGAGAAGTCAAGGCTGAATTAAGTGCTTGAATCATCATTCTATTCCGGGAATTTCAGATGTATAGCTGTGGCAAATATCTTTCAGCCCTATGGCGGCGGGCTGCTGCGCCGAGAGCGAAAATTTTCGCGCGGCGATTCCTGATGATGGAGTCGGGCAATTCGCTGCCCGCGAAAAGCTTGCGTGTCAGGAGATCGGATGCAGGAAATCGAGCTAGAGGAGCCCTGGCATATCTAAATTGGAGCGCTGGGCGGAGTTGGAGAGCGCCGATCCCTGGTGGGGGATAGACTTGCGATCGCGCTGCTCGCAGTGAACGGAGCAGTGCCGGGGTAATTTGGGAAATGCCCAGACGTCAGTCAGAGACTCATCCGCATGTGGGGATGTTAAACGCTGTTTGTTTTGATAACTTATCATCATCTGGATACCCCGATTGAATACGCTTTTCGATTGTGCCTGTAGAATAACAGGTTTAGCTGGGCCGAAACTTCTACCTGAAGTAATGGCATCGCATGAAGTTAGCGAGTGCCTGCAAATACCAAAAAACCCGGATTTTTAGGGGGGCATGGGGGCAGGTTCGCGAGGAGTCGTCTTCAGCCGGCAGCGAACCTTGCGCGAGCTGCGCTGACAGCCAATGATTCTCCCTAGCGATCGCCGCGAGTGGATGCCTTGTATTTCAAGACTTTTTTGGCATTTGCCTGCTAGATTTCAGCAGGGGCTTTGTTGAGGATTGTCACCGGTTCGATCGAGTGAGTTCCATTTTGTCTGTGATCTGAGCTACCAGAAGTCGGCGACTTTTTGGACTTCTACCCAAAGATAGAGGAAAATATTAAAAACAACTGTAATCTAAGAAACAAAACTTTTTGGCAAGTGCTTTCGGTGGCGGTGCCGTTTGCGATCGCGCCCGGTTTGCCAGTGAGCAAAATCAAGAGATTTCGAGCTTTTCTAGGCAAAATTACAGTTGTAGCGCCAGATATTCACTTCTATCGGCGGCAAATACCTCTATAGGAGAATGTGGACAGGGAAGAATTTCTCTATCCTGCTGTAGATAGACCTACTCAGTCTTGGAGGGATGACAGCGTGAATGTGGATATTTTTGCCCAGCATGTAGAGGCGATAAACTGGCGCTTGACCGAATTGTACCGACGAGGCTCGAATGGCTCGATACAGCCGCAGCCAGATTTGCTGTCGATCGCTTTCAAGGAACTCGGCACCGTTTCGGAAGAACTGCAAGTCGCCCTAGAGGAGCTGTACCGACAGCGGGAGGAAGTCGCCAACACGCGCGTAGCGCTCGAAGCCGAACGCCAGCGCTACCACGAACTGTTCGAGTTTTCTCCCGATGCCTGCCTGGTGACAGACGAACAGGGAACGATTCGAGAAGCCAACCGCGCCGCTGCCAAACTATTCAACGCAAGGCAGCAGTTTCTCGTCGGCAAACCGCTAGTTGTCTTCATTCCGCCAGAACAGCGCAAGAGCTTTTATGCCGAACTGCTGCGGCGGCAGTTGCGGGATTGGGTGCAGGAGTGGGTTGTGCCCATCCAGCCCCGCCACGGCGAACAATTTGACGCAGCCCTGATGGTCGGCTCGATCCGAAATTCCGACGGCAAGCTGGTAGGGATGCGGATATGCCTGCGCGACATCACCGAACGGCGGCGGGCAGAGGCGGCGCTGGAAGCCAACGATTACGATCCCGCGCGCGATCGCCCTTGGCATTTTTATCCCAAAGGGGAAATCATTCCCCTCAAACCTCAGACGATTTGGCTGGTTTGCCAAGGTCTGGTAAAATTAAACACCATGAATGAAAATGGCGAAGAAATCCTCGTCGGGTTGGCCAAACCCTCGACCGCTTTCGGCCCTGGTTTGACTTCGCTGCAGATTTACCAAGCAACCGCCCTCTCAAATGACGTGCAATTGGCGAGCATATCCCTGACAGAACTCGCCGCTTCTCCTCGCTTAGCCCAGAGTGTCTTATCTCAAATCAATCAGCGCTTGCGCCAGACAGAAGCCCTGGTTGCCATTGGCGGACGGCGGCGAGTGACCGATCGCCTGTACTCTCTGCTGCAACTGTTAAAAGATGAAATTGGAGAACCTGTTCCAGGTGGATGTCGCCTGAGCGCTCGCCTCACCCATCAGGATTTGGCTGATGCCTGCTGCAGCACGCGGGTGACAGTCACGCGACTGCTGAATCAGCTAGAAAAAGAGGGAAAAATTGGCTTTGATGCCAAGCATCACATGATCCTGAAAAAAGACCTATTTTAATGAGGATGTGACGAGCCAAGAACTGTGAACCCATAAGCTCGATGGATTGTGGGTTTTGATTTTCATAGAGAATCGATTCTTTTGCGCTTTTTTTAAATTCAATTGAGCATAGCCATCCAGCCATTTTTGCTGGCTATAGTTTTAACTGAGCGCTGTCTGTCATATAAGGCAGCGTTCTTGCCGTCTTTTCGAGCAGGGCAGTCTGGATGGGGTCTGAATGTAATGTGAAGGGAATATTAACCCAATATAGCAGTTTTATTTCCCTTGTGATGGACGTCAGAAACCCGGCTTCTTTAAGAAGCCGGGTTTCTTGCGCGCGCTTCATCGGACTGAAAAACGCTATATTATTTTTTTTAGTAGTGCGGTTCGATTTGAGTCGTGAAAATTCAGAAACCCAGTTTCTTGAAGAAACCGGGTTTCCCAGTCCAGCCGTTCGCCAATCCCATACAAACGCTATATAATCTTCTCGCTCTACTCTTTTGCTATTTCACCTTTTTATTCACCGATGAGCGGAAGTGGTGAGTAATTTTTTCAGGTGTAAATAAGCTTGCTCTGGCGTGAGAGGTTCGGAGTGGGTTTCATCAGGGATGTAGAATTGCCGAGAGTCGGCAAAGTAGCGCATAACAAAACCAGAAAATATCCCTAATTGAACGGCTTTTTTTGCCAGTTCTTCAGCTTTTTCTGATAAAGTGTATTCGTCGTGAAAATCTTCTTTAGTCATACTGCAGTTATCTCCTCAATCAATAAACGGCGATCGCTGGTACGGCTTGCCCGCACCCTAGGGCGAAAAATTTTCTAGCACGCCCCGACTCGTGTATTCTCCTGCTGCCGCGTTCCTGGTATCTGGCGGCGTTCGGGAGGGAGCGCGATCTCCGGCGACACGAGGCAATTCGATTCGGAAAGTAGAACCAACTCCCAGCGTGCTTTCAATGGCAATTTTTCCGTTCATCAAGCGAACCAACCAATCTGCAATCGCCAATCCCAACCCGGTGCCGTTCTGGAAGCGGGAGAGAGTCTGATTTAACTGGCGAAATTTTTTAAAGACGTGCTTGATGTCGTCAGCAGCGATGCCAATGCCAGTATCTCTGACAGAAACGGCGATCGCGTCGCTTTCGAGTTCGCACGCCTCCACCCAGATGCTCCCCGTTTCGGTGAATTTGACGGCATTCGAGAGCAAATTCACCAAGATTTGCCGCAGGCGGGTGCTGTCATTCACCACCCAGGGGTTGTCTAGAACGACGCGAACGTGCAGGGTTAATTGCTTCTGCTCCGCCATAAATTGGAACTCTTGGCAAGTAGCTCTGATTAATACCTCCAGATTCACGTCTTGCAGGTTCAGCTCCATGCGACCCGCTTCAAGTTTGGACAAGTCGAGGGTATCCTCGATCAGCAACAGCAGGTTTTCAGCGTTAGTGAAAATGCGCGCCAGCATGTCGGCTTGTTTGGCGCTGAACTGATTCTGGGCTTGGCGCAGCAGCACCTGGGAAAAGCCCAAAATCGCATTCAGGGGCGTGCGCAGCTCGTGGGAAACAGTGGCCAAAAACTGAGATTGCAGCCTGGTTGCTTCGGTGAGCTCCAGGTTTTGCAACTGAATCTGGCGCATCTGTTCTTCGGCGCGCTTGCGATCGCTGATGTCGCGCAGCAGCCAGCGCAGCGTCACCGGTACGCCGCCCCCATCGCGCACAGCCGCCACCGTCACCGCCGCGTCAAAGACAGTGCCCTGGCGCGATCGCATCTGTACTTCCCACTCCCGTACCCTATCCTCTTGGTGCTGGCGATTCAGTTCGGCTTGGAAGCTCAAACGCGACTCCTCAACCACGAACACAGCCAAAGGCTTGCCCGTCAGGAACCGCTGTTCCACCCCCAGCAGGTAGGCAGCGGTGCGGTTGGCTTCCCGAATCGTCCCCGCCGCATCCGTCACCAGGTAGGCATCTGGCGCGAACTCGAACAAGTCGCGGTAGCGCTGCCGCTCCGCTTCCAGCGAGACGCGAGTCGATGCAAGTTCCTGATTCTGGTGGCGCAGTTCTTCCTCGGTTGCCTGCAATTCTTCTAAAGTTGCCGTCAGTTCCTCAAAGGCATCTTCCACACGATCGGGTGGGGAGGAAGGCGATTCGCTGGCACGCTGACATAGCGCAGCCGTCCGCTGGCGCAGGAATTTTATCAGCTCGGCGAACTTATCAACAGCCACACCTAATATTTCCCCTTGCTACCTATTTTCAATCAAACTACATTACTCCCCCTATTTGACCTCTATCTACTGGAAGAATACTGTTTGTAGTTCTACCGAACACAATGTTTCTGTAGAGACTTATATCCTTTTCTGTCGGGGTATTCTACCCTTCTCTAGAAAGAGGAAAGGATGAGTGAATTGAGGAACACTGTTGCGGCGGATGCTGAAAAAGTAGCCGAAATTTTTCTGCTGTTGGCTGCCGAATGACTGCCGATCTCAGCCTCAAAAAAAACTCACTTGGTGCTTGATTATTGTATAACTATTGGCTGACCTCTGGCTTACCTCATTCTTCTGGTTCTTCCATCGATAAGATAACTCCCTGAATCTCTTGCCTGATGCTGACGAGCGGGGTGCAGGTGACTTTGCACTGAATCGCCTTGCCCCGGCGGTTGGTGGCCTTGAGTACCACTTCTTGGTAATCGGACTCTCCGGCTAGGCAGGCACGCATACAGGGGGGCAGTTGCTCGACGGGCAAGCCGATGTCGAGGTTCAAGAAGTGCCTGCCGAGGACTTCATCGAGGCGCAAACCCCAGAGATCTTCGGCTTTGTGGTTCCAGATTTGGACGTGCAAGTCGCGGTTGAGGACGACGACGCCGCCGCGCATGCTGGTGAGGATGGATTCCAAAAACGAGTTGACTTGGTTGAGTTCGTCGCTGCGGCGGCGCAGTTCGTCGTTGATCGTCTGCAGTTCCTCGTTGGTGGATTGCAGCTCCTCGTTCATGGTTTCGAGTTCTTCGTTGGTGGATTGCAGTTCCTCGTTGGTGGTTTCGAGTTCTTCGACGGTGGATTGCAGCTCCTCGTTGGTGGTTTCGAGTTCTTCGTTGGTGGACTGGAGTTCTTCATAAGCCATTTCTAACTCTTGGTTGGAATGTTCCAATTCTTCTTGCAGGCGCTTGTAGCGGGTGACGTCCGTAAAGGTGATACTCGCACCCAGCAGGTTGCCGCTGAAGTCCTGCAGCGGTGCTACTTGCACGTCTAGATAGTTGATTTCGCCGGAGGGAACTTGCCACTGAATGTCCCGCTGCGCGACGGGGCGGCGATCGCTGTAGACTTGACCGATGCAGGAGCGCAACTCCACGGGGCGGTAGGAGATTTCCAAGTCTTGCAAGGGACGCCCGAGATCGCGGTTATTCAGGCTGAATAAGGTGCGGGCGCGATCGTTCGCCAGCGTTAAAATGCCGTTGAGATCGACGACGATTTGCGCGACGGGAGAGGCATCGAAGGCGGCTTCGCGGATGCGAATGTGGACGGCGAGATTATTTGCAGCTTCTTCACTACCGGATTGAGCCATAAGCAATAAGCGATCGCGCAGGTTCACTTTGGTGACTTTCGTGAAAACGCGCCGCTTCAGATCCACAGGCGTAAAAGTCTGGCTGTGGCTGAGCAGCATTTCGGCTTTGCCCAAAAATAGAAAGCCGCCCTCATTCAGGGCAAAGTGAAAGCGGGCCAGAATTTTGGCTTGGGCTTCCGAGTTGAAATACATCAGGGTGTTGCGGCACACCAGCAAGTCTATGCGGGATATGGGCGCGTCCTGCATGAGGTTGTGGCGTCCGAAAATTGCGCAGCGGCGCAGGTCTTTGCGAAAAATATAGCGATTTTCGGCGCGCTCGAAAAATTGTTCCAGCCGCCTGGGGGACATCCCGCCTAGTTGCCGAGCTTCATAAGTAGCCAGGCGGGCTTGATTGAGGGCTTCCTCGTCCATATCCGTACCGTAGATTTTGACGCGATCGCGAAACTGCTCGATTCCGATCGCTTCCGCCAGCACGATCGCCAGGGTATAGGCTTCTTCTCCAGAGGCACAGCCGGCGCTCCAAATTCTGATTGGTTCGTGCGGTTCCTTGCGGGCCAAAATCCGGGGGACGAGTTCGCTGCTGATGTACTCCCAACAGGGGCGATCGCGGAAGAAGGAAGTGACGTTGATCAGTATGGTATTGAACAGGTGGATAAATTCTTCGGGATGGACTTCTAAATAGTCCGCATAGTCGCTGTATGTTTCAATATTCACGGTCTGCATCCGCTTGTTTACCCGACGCATCAAGCTGGAGCGCTTGTATCCCGTAAAATCAAACCCCCGGCTCTTTTTCAGATATTCCAATAAAGCTTCAAATTCGGGATTGAAATCTGATGCAGTCATAGGACAGACAGTATAAAAGTTAATTCTACGTTACCACGCAATTTTGTAGAAATCAACTTCAGTAAAACCCACTTTCTGAGTTTTACCAGCGATCGATACCTGCCCAATTTTTGACAAGTTTTGTCGAGAAGTTTTCCATCTTTTCTAGAAGCTGCTTCGATTGTTCGCTCTGATTTTTTGAAGCTTGCACAGCACAGCTCTAGCTGTAGGGTTTATACTGATTCGCGCCAAAGTTCCACTTTTCGCGGGCCGCGATAATTCTGTCAGCCTCAGAAGTGGTTTCTGGTTCGCCGTGGTTGTTTTGCGCCTTCCCGAACTCGTCAGGACTGGCCATTTCCTTGTTCCTTTAACAGGACATTGCGGATGAGCGCGGCACGCTGCTTGGTTTCCTCGGCTTGTTGTGCGAACTGTTCGGCGCTGCGGGAGTTGTTGCGATCGCTCGCCCGCTTTGCCATCCGCAGCGCCAGCGCCGCGCTCTCTTCCAGCGCCCGCAGCGCCACCCACAGCGCCTCCTCCAGGGCGTCAGACTGTTCTGCTAGCAGGGTATCAGCCGAATAGGCATGGCCCACGCGGCAGCGAAACCGGATTAAATCGCCGTCATTGAGTTCCCAGAGAGCGCCGCCGCACTCCGGGCAGGCAAATCCCGAGGGGATTCCCGGCCTTTTCTCGTTCTGCAAGGCATCCAAATCCAATTCTGCCATATCAGCCTCCATTTCCATTTCTTCAGATATAGCGTCTGTTTCCTCCTCAGCGACGGGCTGGCGAGCCAAATCGCCTAAAACGACTGCGATCTCCGATACAGGTAGGATATAGTCAATAGTTGCGTTGTCGATCGCGCTCTTGGGCATACTCGGAAACATGGCGGTTTGGGGGCTCTGAACGACTGCCACGCCGCCGCGATTTTTCACCGCAATAATCCCGGCGGTGCCGTCGTCGAGGGAACCCGACAGGATGACTGCCACCACGCGCCGCCCGTAAGCCCGCGCCGCCGTCCGAAACAGGGTATCGACTGCGGGACGGTGGCCATTTTCTTTCGGCCCTCGCGAGAGGTGGACGTGCCCGCGTTTGACGAGTAAATGGTGATCTGGCGGTGCTGCGTAGATTTGCCCGTATTCAATCGCCTCCCCGTCGCGGGGGTGCGACGCTTTCAGTCGCCCGTTGCGATTCAAAATATTCGGCAGCACGCTGATGCCGTGAGCGGGAAGGTGAAGCACCACGAAAACGGCTGCTGGCAAATCTGGCGGTAAATTTTGAACCAGTTGGGTTAGGGCTTCCACTCCGCCTGCGGAGGCTCCAACGACGATAATATCGTGTCCAAGCATATTCGTTTTTTTTCAGAGTTGTGCGTGGAGCGACCGAGGCTGTATCAATTGTAACATAAGCGGGGGCGACGCGAGGGGCGAAGGAGTTGCGGCGCTTTCTGGCAGCGGCGGGAGAGAGAAGCATCGGCAGGCAGCAGAGCCAATCAAATAAACGAAATTAACGCGATCTGCACTCAGCGCAGCTATGCGAAAGCGATCGCGCTATCCTATTCTATTCAGAGGACAATCGCAGCCCACCGATCGGGAGTCGAGGCGTTATGGCAAACCAGTATAATCGACGGCAATTTTTGATTTACGGCTCAGCCGCTTTCGGCACCAGCTTATTGCTGAAAGCGTGCGGCGGCTCTCAGCCAACCGCCACAGCCCCCACTGCAGGAAATCCCAACGCTTCGCCGAGTGCCAAACCCCTCTCAGTGGCGATCGTCCTGCCGGGAATTATCAGCGATAAAGCCTGGAATCAGGCGGGATATGAAGGGGTAGAAACTGCCAAGAAACAGCTAAAAGTCGAGACGGCTTATGCGGAAAAAGTCGGACAAGCCGATCAAGTAGAAGCGCTTTCCGATTTCGCGCGGCGCGGCTATAAAATCGTCTACGCCCACGGCGGACAATTTGATGCGGCGATTCAGCAAGTTGCCCCGCAGTTTCCCAATACGTTCTTTATCGGAGTGAATGGCAATATCAGCGGGCAGAATATCGCCTCTTTGCGCATCGATCACCTGCAAACAAGTTATTTGTGCGGCATTATCGGCGCATCGATGACAAAATCAAATAAAATAGCGTACATAGCCGCCCAGTCATTCCAAGCCACCGATGAAGAATTGCGGGGCTTTGAATTAGGCGCGAAGTCAGTCAAGCCAGCGATTCAAATTACCAGCAGTTACACGGGGGATTGGAACGATGCGGCGAAGGCAAAAGAAGCAACGCTAGCACTGATTTCGGCGGGGGCGGATGTGATTTACCAGTGGCTCGACAATGCCTCGCCAGCGGTGCTGCAAACCTGTGCGGAAAAGAAAGTATTCGCGTTTGGAAATACGGCAGATCAGTTAGCGGTGGCACCCACTGCCGTGCTGACGAGTGCGGTAAAGCGAATCGATTTAGCGATCGCTTATCTGGCGGAATTGGCTGTGACTGGCAATCTCAAAGGCGCAATTTACTCGATAGGTTTGGAAAAACCAGACCTTTTATATTTGGGTAAATTTGGCGCAATGGTGCCAGCAGAAGTACAGCAGAAGTCGCTGGGGACTAAAGAGGCAATTATAGCGAAAAAAATCGCCTTTCCCCCGTGTCAAGAGGCAGGGAAAATGACTCGCTGCGTCAAGCAAGCGTAGATAACCGGAAGCCTCCCAATTTTGTAGAGGCTGTAGGGGCGAAGCATTTGCGCAAATAAACTGTGAGTTGGCAGACAATATTTATTCGCAAATGCTTCGCCCTTGCTGGCAGCGACTGAAAAAAAACACCTCCTATAAGAATAAAATGACAGATTTGCGGCTGGAAGGGATAACAAAAAAATTTGGCAATTTTGTCGCCAATGAGAATATCAGCCTGAGCGTCAGTCGCGGCACGATACACGCCGTGCTGGGGGAAAATGGGGCGGGCAAAACGACATTAATCAATATCTTGTGCGGGCTGTATCAGCCGGATTCTGGTAAAATTTATATAGATGAAAAGCCTGTAAAGATTTCCTCGCCGAAGCAAGCGATTGCCTGCGGGATCGGCACGATCCACCAGCATTTTAGCTTAGTGCCGCAGCTAACCGTCACGGAAAATATTATCCTGGGTACGGGCTTTTCGTGGCGTCTGGATTGGCAAAAAAAGGCGCGGGAAATTGCCGAGATGGCGCGAACTTACGGGTTAGACGTAGATGCGATCGCGAAAGTCGGAGAGTTGCCCGTAGGGATTCAGCAGCGGGTAGAAATTCTCAAAGCACTTTACCGCAACGCCCAAATACTAATTTTAGACGAACCCACCGCCGTACTCACCCCCCAAGAGGCAGAAATTTTGGCAAAGATCCTGCGGCAACTGGCGGCATCGGGGCGCGCGATTATATTTATCAGTCACAAATTAGAAGAGGTGATGAATCTGTGCGAGAGCGTTACCGTATTGCAGCGCGGCAAAGTGGTGGCAGAGCGGAAAATTGCCGAGACAACGCGCCAGGAATTGGCACAATTGATGGTAGGCAGGGAAATTTTATTTAAATTTGAGAAAACTCCGGCAAAATCAGATAAAATTATCTTGGAAGTGCGCGCTTTGCAGGTACAGGATAGCCGGAATTTGCCCGTGGTGCGGGATGTTTCGTTTCAGTTGCGGGCAGGCGAAATTCTGGGAGTGGCAGGGGTAGATGGCAATGGGCAGCGAGAGTTAGCAGAAGCAATTATTGGGATTCTGCCTTTAAAGGCAGGAGAAATTTTGCTAGAGGGAGAAGATATCACGCGCTACTCTGTACGGCAGCGTCTCAAACAGCTAAAATTGGGTTATATTCCCGAAGACAGGCAGAAAAAGGGGTTAGTGCTGGGATTCGCGATCGCGAAAAATTTGATATTGAAAGTCTTTGAATTTGTGCCGTTTTGCCGCCGCTGGCTGTTGCAGGAGAAAATAATCCGCGATCGCGCCCTTGAAGCGATGAAAAATTTTGACATTCGCGCCGCCCAGCCAGACGTAAAAGTCAGCCAACTTTCTGGCGGAAATCAGCAGAAAATTATCTTAGCGCGAGAACTGTCTGGAAATCCTACATTAATTATAGCCATGCAGCCGACGCGCGGGTTAGACGTAGGCGCGAGCGAATACATTCAGCAGCGCTTGCTAGCCGAAAGAAATCGAGGCGCGGCAATTCTCTACATTTCCAATGAATTAGAAGAAATTATGGCAGCGAGCGATCGCATTGCCGTCATGTACGAGGGGCAATTTGTCGGTATACTGGATGCGACAACTGCCACAGTAGAGCAAGTAGGTTTGGTGATGGCGGGCGGCAACATCCAGCCCGCCTAAAAGAGTGCTGAGTGCTGAGTGCTGAGTGCTGAGTGGGGGAGTGGGGGAGTGGGGGAGTGGGAAGCTGAAGTGCTTGATGCTTCGGCTGAGTTTTCTCAGAGAGTGCCCCCGTGCCCGCCCCAGGAACGAGAAAAATAATTCATTATTCTGGTAGTTTTGCAGTCATGTTTGCAGTGAAAACGGCATCTGTCCCCTCTAAACTTCTACCGCTGCTCTCGCCTGTCGTTGCGATCGCAACTGCTTTAGCAGCCGGAGCCGGATTAATCCTCCTCAGCGGCAAAAATCCCATCGCCGCCTACACCGTCTTATTTACAGAAGCCTTAGCCAATTACTACGGCTTCGCCAATACGATCGCGAAAATGGCTCCCCTCCTGCTCGCCGGTTTGAGCGTGCAAATTGCCCTAAAAGCCGGACTTTTTAATATCGGCGGCGAGGGGCAAATTTATATGGGCGGGCTCGGCAGCACCCTCGTCGGATTGTACTTGCAGGGAGTGCCCGCGTGGATTCACCTGCCCCTCGCATTATTGGGGGGATTTCTCTTCGGTGCCGTTTGGGGATTCATCCCAGGATACCTCAAAGCAGTGCGGGGAGTCAATGAAGTTATCAGTACCCTATTGCTGAATTATATTGCCCTGAATCTAGTCGGATATCTCGTCAATAATCCCCTAATCGAACCGGGAGCGCCGAGCGCGTATTCGCCTTTAATCGCCCAATCGGCTTGGCTGCCTGTCATTCTACCGCAAACGCAGGCACACGCGGGAATTTTGGTCGGGTTAATTGCGGCGCTAGTTCTGTGGGTAGTCGTCGCGCGATCGCCCCTCGGCTATCAAATCGAAGCCGTCGGATTGAACCCCACAGCGGCGAAATATGCGGGAATATCCGTCACCCATACGATTGTCATGGTGATGGCACTTGCAGGCGGTTTAGCGGGCTTGGCGGGCGCTTCTGAAGTGCTGGGATTGAAGCACCGATTGTTCGATCGCTTTTCTGCCGGTTATGGATTTGACGCGATCGCGATCGCCTTTCTAAGTCGCGGAAATATCGCGGGCGTTATCGCCACCTCCTTCTTTTTTGGAGTGCTCAGAAGCGGCGCAAATATGATGCAGCGCGGCGCAGGAGTTCCCGTTACCGTCGTCTACGCCATTCAAGGGTTAATTATTTTGTTCATCGCCATTAGTTTTGCCCTAGAGCGCTCGTCAAAAAAATAAATTTTTGTAAAAATTAAAACTTACTTTTTACGAATTTACTCTGATAGTAGTAAAATAAAATATCGAGATAAGAGGTCAAGCAATGAAGACCGATTCGATATTTTATCGCCTGTTCAAAGAATTGCCAGACAGTTTTTTCGAGATGATTGGCCAGCCCGCTTCCGAAGCCAGCGCCTATCGCTTTGAGTCCGTAGAAGTGAAAGATACCGCCTATCGCATAGATGGGTTCTTCGTGCCGAGGGTAAAAAATTACCGCCGGCCCCTGTATTTTGGAGAAGTGCAGTTTTACAGGAGCCTGAATATTTACTCCAGTACCTTTGCGGAAATCTTCACCTACCTCGACAGAACCGATCCGGCACAAGATTGGCGAGCCGTATTCATTTTCAAAGACCGCAGCACGGAACCCAACAAACTGATTCCCTATCAGGAGTTGCTGAATTCGCCGAAAGTGACTCGCGTGTATTTGGATGAATTGGAGGTAGGGACGGCAAATTCGCTCGGTTTGCGCATCATTAAGTTAGTGGTGACGCCAGAAGCAGAAGCGCCGGCGCGAGCCAGAGAACTACTCGAACAAGTCCCGCAGGAGGTCGCCGACGACCAACAAGCCCAAAATGTTGTAGACTTAATAGAAACGATCGTCTTGTACAAATTTCCCAACCTGAGCCGAGAGGAGTTGGAAGCTATGTTAGGACTGGATGATTTAAGGCAGACGAAGTTTGCCCGAGAAATGCGGCAAGAAGGGAAGCAGGAAGCCAGATTAGAATCCGTGCCTCGATTGCTGGCATTAGGCTTGACTGTGGAACAAGTAGCACAGGGATTGGGTTTGACGGTGGAGCAGGTGCAACAAGCCGCTCAAACGGCAGAGCAGTCAGAGCAATAGGAACGAATAAAACCGCTCCGTTGTAGGAAGGTACGCACGCGCATATAATAGCGGCGCGCGTACCGCCTACTACAAACTGAGTTGGGATGGACAATTTAACCTTTTTCACCGATTACTTAGTATCCAGCCTGCGCCTTTCTGTTCCCTTAGCCTTTGCCGCACTGGGCGGACTTTTTTCGGAACGCTCCGGCGTCATCAATATTGGCTTGGAGGGGATGTTATTATCGGGAGCTTTTGCCAGTGCTGCTGCCGCATTTTACAGCGGCTCTGTAGGGCTTGGCGTGTTGGCGGCTGTGACAGTCGGGGGATTGGTGGGGCTCCTGCACGCCTATCTCTGCGTCACTTTGCGGGTGGATCAGTTGGTATCTGGACTGGCGATAAATCTGGCAGCAGCAGGGCTGACTTCATTTTGGGCGCGGATTTTATTTAACAGCGGCGAAGCGCGGCAATTGCCGGGTATTAATTCGATTGGGATTCCCGTTCTCAAAAATATCCCAATTTTGGGCGCGGTACTGTTCGAGCAGGATATTTTAGTCTATTTCTTGCTGTTGCTGATTCCGTTGAGTACCTATATGATTTTCCGCACCAGTTGGGGGCTTTCCCTCCGAGCTGTGGGAGAATATCCCCGCGCGGCAGATACGGCTGGGGTGTCGGTTGTTTTGACGCGCTATGCAGCGGTTATTTTCAGCGGTTTTCTGGCTGGATTGGGCGGCGCTTATCTCGCCCTGGTTCACGTCAAATTTTTTGCTGAGGATATGAGTGCGGGAAAGGGTTTTATTGCGCTAGCAGCGCTGATTTTCGGCAGGTGGCATCCCGTCAGCACGGCGTTGGCTTGTCTGTTATTTGGGGCGACGGAAGCGCTGCAATTGCGGATTCAAGCGTTTAATTTAAATATTCCCTATCAATTTCTGACGATGTTGCCTTACGCGATCGCTCTTTTAGCTCTGGTGGGATTGGCGGGCAAATCTACGCCGCCCGCCTCCCTCGGCATTCCTTACATTCCCGAAAGTCGGGAGGACTAATTGATGAGTAATTTATTTCGTTCCGTACAAGCGATCGCCTGCATCCCCCAGCCCGGGTATAATATAACCGCGCTCGTCGAGGCGCTCGTCTATGGCAGCCGTATAAATCGGGACGTCGGGGTGATACTCGTGGAAATTGTTAATTCCTTCCGGCGCGGCGAGCAAGCACAAAAACTTAATCGAAAGCGGGTTGACTTCCTTGATGCGATCGACTGCAGCGATCGCGCTATTTCCCGTCGCTACCATCGGATCGACAATTAAAACATCCCGATGCTCGATATCGTGCGGCATCTTAAAATAATATTCCACCGGCACGAGCGTTGTCGGATCGCGGTACAATCCGATATGTCCGACTCGCGCCGAGGGAATCAGTTCGGAAATTCCGTCTAAAAATCCCTGCCCCGCCCGCATAATCGAGACAATAACCATTTTCTTTTCAGACGCCAGCATCGGAGCCCGCATCGAAGCGATCGGCGTTTGAATGTCTTCGTACTTCAGCGGCAAATCCCGCGTTACTTCGTAAGCCAGTAGCAGGGCAATTTCTTTGAGCAACTGCCGAAATTTCGCGGTACTGGTGTCCGCTTTTCGCATCAGCGTCAATTTGTGTTGCACCAGCGGGTGATCGATTACAATAACATTTTGCACGTTGTTTATTCCTTATTCCTTCTGCCTTCAAAATACCGTCCCGTCACTCTGAATTTGAATGGGGGGAATTCCATTCTCTCTCAATTCGGCAGCAATTCGCCGCCCAGCGCTCCAAGTGCCTCCCTGCAAAACTTTCACCAAGGGCAACTCGCGGGAATTTAAACCCAGCTTTTGCCGGATGGCAGCGGCTATCCGATCCAATAAACTGACGGTTAGAGCCCGCCATTCTACAATGATCTCAGAACTGGGTAAGTGAGACGTTTCAAAAACGGCTGGATTTTTTGCCTTCAGCAATCCCGTATCGAGGCAGAAACCGCCGTTGCGATATTCTGCCAATCCCGTCATTTCATCCAAAACCGTTATTTCTAAACCGAGTTCTTGCAGGGGTTCTAGAAGCGAGTAAGTCAACCACTGCGAAAGTTTGTGAAAGGGAACGTAATCGCCGCCCGAATTATTTCCCTGTAGGGCAGAATGCCGCCATACGTCGCCTAAATTGACGCCGCTAATAATCTCTCTACCCGGCCAAATTTCGCCCAATCCTTGCAATACTGCGCTCAATACATCAGCAGCTTTGATGCGATTTGAAGCGCTGGTAAAATAATCTACCAGATTGCCCGGTCGTTGACATGCGCTGCCAAATAGGTTAGAATTTTTAGTAATGACTTTCCCCAAGCGCTGCAAAAGTTCTAATCTGCCCTCTAAACCAACTAGGGGATTATCTGGGGTGACTTGGAATCCTGCCGAAAGAGTTTCTAAAGTCAAGTTTTGAAGCCCTAGCGCATCTGCTTGCAAAGGGCGATCGCGCTGGCTGGAAAAAGCCCCTGCGCAAAACATGCGAAAGCTCGCGATCGCCAGCCCTTCCGAACGCCGAAAAATTTGTCCCGTCTCCGCTTCTCGATACTGCCACGCAGCGCCCGCTCCGGCATCCAGCAAGACGCTTGTAATTGCCAAATCAAATTTTACCCGCGCTTTTTCTTCCGGCACAAATCCGGCTAATTTCTCGTCGAGTTCGGCGAGGCGGGAAACTCCCCCCACCTCAAAATGCCGCCAGCGACTGTGAAAGGGAATTTCTAGCGTGGGATAGTCTTCGCGCATCACGTTGAGAACGTAATCAGCGCACGGCTCTATCTGGCTTAAATCGCAGCAGAAGTAGCGGAGTTTGTCTTCGCACGCTAGCGCAAACAAGCGATCGCACCTTTCGCGAATCGCCGCCGGCGTTCTCAGATAATTAATTAATTCCTGTTCAGTCTGGTTCATTCCATCGCTCGCAGTATTTTTTTCTCGTTTCCAGGGCACCCCTTTGTGGGTGTCCCTATGCCCCTACGGGAGCATACCGATTTTGTAGATTTACCTGTAGGGGCAAAGCATTTGCGCGTGAAGCTTCAGGTTTGTCCGAAATTTTTATTCGCAAATGCTTCGCCCTTACAAAAGGGGTATGCTCTCTGCCCCTACAGCCGGAAAATAAAGCAATCAATCCAATCCGCGCCCCTTAATTTCAGAGAGCTGATTTGCATCGGGTGCTGCTCCTTTGGTATAATAACCGGCAGCTTGCTTGGCGGAGATTTCCACCTGCGCGTCTTCAGGAATCCGATCTTCCGGAATGGGGATGCGTTCGATGACTTCAATGCCAGAGTTGACAATAGCATTGTATTTCATATTGCTCATCGAAACCAATCGATCGATTTTTGTAATGCCCAGCCAGTGCAGCACGTCGGGCATCAATTCCTGAAAGCGCATGTCTTGAACGCCGGCGACGCATTCGGTGCGGGCAAAATAGGCGTCTGCGCGATCGCCGCCTTCCTGACGCTTGCGAGCATTGTACACTAAAAACTTCGTGACTTCTCCCAGCGCCCTGCCTTCCTTTCGGAAGTAAGCAATCACCCCAGCACCTCCCTGCTGCGCTGTCTCGATGCAAACCTCAATTCCGTGTACGAGATAGGGGCGGCAGGTGCAAATATCGGAACCGAAAACGTCCGAACCGTTGCACTCGTCGTGAACGCGCACGGCAAGAGACTTGCTGGGATCGGCGACTGCGGCAACCTCTCCAAATATGTAAATCGTCAGTCCCCCAATTGGCGGTAAAAATACCTTTAAATCCGGGCGCGTCACCAGTTCGGGATACATGCCGCCTGTTTGCTGGAAGAGGATGCGGCGCAAATCGCTTTCCTCGACGTTCAGCCGCTTGGCAATTCCCGGCAAATACCACACCGGATCGATCGCCGCTTTGGTGACGACCAAATTGCCGCCTTCTTTGACAATTTGACCGTCAATTTTCAAAGTTCCCTTGGCGAGCAATTCTTGCAGCTCTGGCATGTTAATATGAGCTTTGGTGACGGCAATCGTCGGGCGAATGTCGTATCCCTGCTCGAAATACGTTTGGTAAACGTCACCCACCATCGCGCCAAACGGATCGAGGGAAACGATTTTATCGGCATCCGCCCAGCTAGGATGTGGCCCTACCGGGACGACGGGAGCGGTATTGGTCAAATCGGGTTTGCGATCGCTATTCAGGGAACCGCTCGCGATCGCCAGGGCTCTATAAACCGCATAGGAACCCGAATGCGTGCCGATGACATTGCGATGATTGGCGTGGCTGAGCGTGCCAATGACCGGCCCCCGCTTCAGCGGATCGCTTTCTCCCCAGTGAATCGGAATCACTTTGCCTCGTGCATTGTTGGGATGCGATGTCAACACAATGTGCTGGCGCTTTGAGATAGATTTGGGTTCTTTCATAAATACTTACCTTCCGCTCCTAAATGACGGCTGCTGCTTGTTTTAGGGTTAAGTCTGCCTTAAAAATAGCTTTAATTTTAGCAACAGAAATAGAGTATTTTTTGTCTCCGTTGCTGCAAAATTAAACCTATTACTATGATATATACTTTGCTTTGGTAAAGTGCTGGCAATTGCATTCTACCGCTCTGAGGGTTCACCCGGAAGAAGGGTAAAGGGCCAAATAACAGCAGATCGGGCCAGGGCCAGGGTGCAGCGCTTCCACATTACTCTCAAAAAAGATTTGCTAAATTAGCATCATTGTGATATCTGTCCGTATCAGGAGAGGAAGAATGCTCGGCGACCAAAATCAACCCCGTCCATCAGATGCCGTCAGGGGCGGACAATCTCCCCCGCTGGCGGATGCTGTTGTGCTGGGGGGACTGGAGGGAGTGAAAAGGCGATTGAACAGTGAGTCATTAAACGTAAGAATCGCCGCCCTCAAAGATGCGGGTAACTATGGCACAGAAGGTTTGCGGCTTCTAGGCGAGATTGTCCAAACAGAAACAGGGACGCTCAAGTGGATAGCCTACAGCCTGCTGGCGCGAAGGGCAACCGACACAGAAAAAAAAGGCTGGCAAAACTATTCTTTTAAAAGTGTTTTACCCGAACTAACTGGGCGGGGAATGGTGCGACAACTAGGGCGGGGTAAAATAAGAAATTTGAGTCTCCTGAATGAGGAACTGCTGATAGCGTGTGCGAGTGGCAGCACCGCTCTTTTTAATCTTATCAGTGGCGAAGTTCTTTGGGAAATAGACTGCCCTGCGTGGGGTTTTGCGCTCAGTCCGGATGGCGCTCTTCTAGCCTTGGGCGGTACGCGATCGATTTATTTGTGGGACTTGCGATCGGGGCAGCTCCGGCGACAACTGCACGGACATGGTTGCGAAGTAACCAGCGTTGCTTTCAGTCCCGACGGGCGATTGATCGCATCGGGCGGCAGGGATAAAACGGCTCGGATTTGGGATGCGATCGCCGGCACCGAACTGCGGGCGATCGCCCACAGATATGCCGTCACTTGCCTTGCTTTTACTCCCGACAGCCATTTTTTAGCATCAGGAAGTATCGATGGAAAAGTGCGATTGTGGGATATTTATAGCGGTACAGAATTAAAAATTTTTTCTACCTGTATTGCTTACCCGTCCGTAGAACATCGGGAAATACCCGCTTATTATTCTCACCTAGAAGTGCAGCAAATGCTCGAACCTAAAAACCCCGTAACGAGCGTTGCTTTTTCTCCCGATGGCAAAATCCTCGCATCGGGAAATAGCGATAAAATCGTTCACCTGTGGGATATAGTCACCGGGGGAAAATTGCGGCAACTCGCCGGACATGCGGATTCTATCAAGAGCGTTGCCTTTTCTCCCGACGGGCATGTTCTGGCATCGGGAAGCGGGGATAAAACCGTTCGCCTGTGGGATATAGCAACCGGGAAAGAAGTGCTTCAACTGACTGCACATGCAGATTCGGTAACGAGCGTTGCTTTTTCTCCTGATGGCAAATTGCTGGCATCAGCCAGCGATTATTTTACCGTGCTGCTGTGGGATATCAGCTCTGGAAAACAACTGCAAAAACTAACCGACTACAGCTATCCGTCTCGGAGTATGGCTTTTAGTCCAGATGGAAAAGAACTGGCATTGGGAAGTTGGGATAATGTCGCCCGCCTGTTGGATATCGGAGCAGGAAAACAATTACAGACGTTCAATGGACATGCGGCTTATCTCAATAGCGTTGCCTTCAGCTCAGATGGCGAATTATTGGCATCGGGGAGCGAAGATAAAACCGTGCTGCTCTGGGAGGTAGCAACGGGAAAACAACTGCAAAAATTGAGCGGACATGCAGGTGAAATCACGAGCGTTGCCTTCAGCCCGGATCGCCAGCTAATCGCATCGAGCAGTCGCGATCGCACCGCGCGTTTGTGGGAGGCAGCGAGTGGAAAAGAAGTGCGGCAGTTACTCGGACATAAATATGCAGTTAACAGCGTTGCCTTCTCCCCAGACGGACAGTTGATTGCATCGGGAAGCGAAGATGGTACAGTTCGGTTGTGGGAGGTTGCCACGGGAAAAGAACTGCGACAATTGCTCGCCAATCGATGTGTTAAAAGTGTTGCCTTTTCTCCAGATGGAACATTAATCGGATCGGGGGGCGAGAGCGCCGTGCAATTGTGGGAAGTAGAAACGGGAAGACAAATGCGGGAATTAGGGGGGCTGAGTTATTCAGTAAACAGCGTCGCTTTTACCTGCGATCGCCAGTTAATCGCCGCAGCGATTCGCGACAATATCGTCCACCTCTGGGATGCGATCGCCGGCACGGAATTGCTGCAATTGCCGGGATATGGCAGCAGAAGCTACACCGTCGCCTTCTCCCCCGACGGCAAATTTCTGGCGCTGGCGGGCACAGATGGCGTGGTACGATTGTGGCAGGTTGCAGCGTCAGAGGTGGTGGATTTTGCCGCAGATGTCGCGGACGAATTTAACGGAAACAGATTTTTGCAGCGGGTTTTGAAGTGGATGTAGCGCCGTTCGTTTTTATAGAAGTTAAATGCGGGTTGAAAAATGGCATTAGTGATAGCTGGCGATCGCAGCGGTACGGGCAAGACGACCATTACCCTGGCGCTGCTGGCTTATTTGAAACAGCGGGGTCTTTCCGTCCAGTCTTTTAAAGTTGGCCCGGATTACATCGACCCGATGTTTCACCATTATGTCACGGCTCGCCCTTGTCGGAATTTAGATCCGGTGCTGACTTCTGAGGAATACCTGCAGCAGTGTTTCGCCCGCCACGCCGCCGGGGCAGAGTTCGCCCTCGTCGAAGGGGTGATGGGATTGTTTGATGGGGTTTCCTCGAAAGCCTTTTATCCCGAATCGGCAGGGCGATCGCATTCAACGACTGATTTTGCCAGTACCGCCCACGTTGCCAGATTGCTGAATTTACCCGTTATCTTGGCAATCGATTGCAGCCGGCTGTCGGGTTCAGTGGCGGCGATCGCGCGCGGGTATAGTTCGCTAGACCCCACAATTAACGTGGCGGGTGTGGTGTTGAACCGAGTGGGGAGCGATCGCCACCGAGAACTCCTTCTAGAAGCTCTCGAACCCTTACAGTTACCCGTCTTTGGCGTTTTGCGGCGTCAAGATAATATTACCATTCCCGATCGCCATTTAGGATTAGTCCCCACAGGAGAACTCCCCAACCTGAACGAATTACTTGACAAACTGGCTTATCTGGCGGCTCAGTGCTTTGATTGGGAGCGCTTATTGCCGCTGCTAAAAGTGGGAACCCTCCCGCAACTCCCCTCAGCAGAAAAAGGAGACTTGAAAGAGAAAGAGGGCAGAATCCGAATTGCGATCGCCCGCGACGCCGCCTTCAATTTTTACTATCAAGACAGCCTCGACGCCCTCGAATCCCTCGGCGCAGAATTAATCTTTTGGAGTCCGCTAACAGATACCCGCCTTCCCGAAGGCGTGCGGGGGCTGTATTTCGGCGGCGGATTCCCCGAAGTCTTCGCCGAAGAACTCAGCGACAATATCGCCGCCCGCCGTGCCGCGCGCGCCGCCATTCAAACCGGAATCCCCACCTATGCAGAATGCGGCGGATTAATGTACTTGTGCGATAGGCTAGTAGATTTTCAGGGGCGATCGCGCGAAATGACCGGTATCCTGCCCGCCACTGCCGTCATGGGCGATCGCCTCACCTTGGGCTACAGGCAAGCAACTGCCCTGCAAAACACTCCCCTGCTCCTCTCAGGAACAACCGTTTGGGGACACGAATTTCACCGATCGCACCTGACTCAATCCGCGCCAAAACCCCTGTATCAAACGCGGGGACTGGCTAAACAAAACCCGCCCGCAAGCGAAGGATGGCAATTGCACCAACTGCACGCCTCCTACATTCACCTGCACTGGGGAGCGCGCTTAGAAATTCCCGCCCGCTTTTTGCAGCACTGCGCCAAATTTGACACTTCCCCGCAGGCAGTCATCAATCAATAGCCCTTCTCCCCCTCCTCTTCTTCCTCTGTGCCCTTCGCGCGTGAAAGCGGTTCAGAAAAACCCATTCCATGATAAGCTAGAGTAGACGGGATCATCCCACTTTTGTAAGGGCGAAGCATTCGCGCATAAATCTTGACTGCCAATCCGAAAACTTTATGCGCGAATGCTTCGCCCCTACACCCGGGTTTACAAAATCGGGATGCTCCCAGTGTAGACCTTCATTCAGAGGTGTGCTGTGGCTGCTGTATCCGTGCAATTTATTCAAGGACTGGACGAGGAAATTAGCTCGATCAGCCTGCGCAAGCGCCGAAATTCCTCAACTAAGATAGTCGTGTTATTTTTTGAAACACTTCAAGTGTTGCAAAAAGGACGCAGCTTTACCAATCAAATCGATAAATTGTGGCTGCGCGACGAAGAGGGAGATATCCAAGTCACTCCCAGCGGCATGAGATTTACCTTTGTCGATGACGACGAACTCTCGCAAGCCGAATGTTCTTTTGAGGTAGATTCCGAGGCAGCTTTTGAGCGGGTGATGCGCTTTTTTAACCGCTACGCCGAGGCAAATGGCTTTGAATTTCAAAACAAATAGCTGAGAGTTGATAAGGGGCGATCGCGCTAGGAGGGAAGAAAAGGTGCGATCGCCCGAACAGTTGGAAGCATCCCGTTTTTGTAAAAACACCTTTTTTCAGAAGTGGGAGCGTCTCGCTCCCTATCAATCCAATCGCGAAAGAGACGTTTAGCGAACGAGACGTGGGTGCTAGCTCATAAAAGAGCCGCAACGCTTACGCACCCGCTTCGCGAACGCACTCCAAAAATGGGATGCTCCCGAACGGTTCCGCATGTAAAACAGCAGACTTACGGATTCTGAGCAGCACTTAACCGCTCCACAAACTGCGCGTGTTCTGGCGAATTCAAACCCTCTTGCAACACCGCCAGCACTTGAGCAAAATTCCCTGCTAATAGAGCCGGTACAGCCAACCACAGCCCCGGAAAAACCTCACTGCGAACAACACCCGCCGCATCCGGTTCTAGAGGAACGTACTCGCCATCAAGCAACCGAAACCAATTCAGTCTATTTTCGTAAACCTCCCATACAATATATTCCTGCACCTGATTGCGGCGGTAAGCCCTTAACTTGTCGCGCAAATCGTAGGATGCACTAGACGCCGCCACCTCCGCAACGAATTCTGGTGCCCCCTCCACATAGTCATCATCGCTGATGCGCGACTGTCCCCCCACACTTTCATCGAGGCGCAGCAGCGCATCTGGTTGCGGTTCGTTGTCCATATCCAGCCGCACCGTAGTATTGTCAGCCAAATCAATATGAGGAGTACCAGCACGATAGACACCCAACCAAGCGATCAGCAGACTGTGCGGTCTGCCATGACTAGAAATACGCACTGGAGACGCCATATACACCACTCCTTCAATCAGTTCAGCTTTCTTGACATGCGGCATGGCTGCGTAGCGCCGCTCGAATTCATAGCGAGTCAGGCGATCGCCATTTTCCAAGGGCGGCAATTTTCCCCCTGTCTTTTGCTGGGATTCCCGGACTAATTTTTCGACTGTCATAAAATTTTACCTGTCAACGCTTACAGTTATTTTATCTGTTTGCAATAAAAATCGGGCGATCGCGTGGCAGCGAGTAGCCAGCGCGATCGCCTTCCCTGTAGGGGCTTTCGCATTCGAGCGACTATAGCGTTTTTCAGTCAGATGAATTACAGGCAAGAAGCCGGGGTTCTTGAAGAAGCCGGGTTTCTGACGTCCCTCACGCTTCTTGAAAACTGCTATAATCTCTGACTCAAAACCAATAATTGAAAATCCGAATGCTTCGCCCAGACGTTTAGAGTCTGGCAACAAAAGGCACGCGATCGCCCCTTTTGCGCGAGCCAGATTACTTAGTCGGAATGATCAGCATCACTGTTTGCATGGAAAAGCCAATCTCCAAACCGATTGCGCTTTCTTCGATGGCTTTGCCGAGATAATAGGAACCCATCAAGATATTTAAAAAATGTTTGTTGAGCAGTTCAAAACTGGCAAAGCAGGTGACTAATTGGATATCTTCGATTTCCCAGCTTTCCTCGGAATTGAGCCAGCCGCCTACACTGGCGTAACAGTTAAATCCGCGAAAGGGTTTAGCCATTTCTAGGACGTGATTTTTAGCCCGCTCGAATTTACTGGTAGGAATGTGCCATTTGATAAAACAGCCTAGCGCTAGGACTTCTTTTGTCAAGAGTTGAGCGAGAAGCTGTGACTCGGCTTCTGTGAGAGCCTTTGGCTGGATGTGGTGCATTACCTCCTGTAAACTCGGATTGCCTGCCAAGATGCGGAGGATGATATCTTTGCTGTTTTCTGGCTGATAAGTCATGGCTATTACTCTTTGGGGTGCTTTCAGGGTGACAACCTAATTACGCCATACTTTTTTCTAAAGTAGTGTAGAAATAAATAGAAATAGATAGAATAGCTGCTAAGTAGATTTAGGTAGAATTAAGTAGAAAAGCCTCGCCTCTGGGTTGACAGTGACGTTCGCTGAGCCGTAAGCTAGAGTCATATTGAGCTGGAGCAACAGGCGATGATTTTACCCAGATATGAAGATTGCGAGGAAGATTTTCTAAAAGCGATGGCAGTCCGCTTTCATTTTAGCGACAAGACGGAGCTGGTATTCGTGCAGCGCCTTCGCGATGCAAATTCCGATTTAAATGATAAGAGATTAGCCGATGTTTTGCAGCGAGAGTTGGTCGAGGGGACGAGAAGCGAGGGAGCCAATCCTGCGACGATTTTGCGCGATCGCTGGATAGATCCGATTTGTCCGAAACTGGCGGAAGCCGGATGTGATTTTAACGGAGCTACTAGGGCTCGGTGGAGGATTGCCAAACAGTGGCTGCGCGAAGTTGTATTTCCCGAATGGGCGAGAGAGCAAGGTTTGGCAGCACCGCCGCTGCTCACTCCCGCTCAACTCTGGGAGCAATTAAAGGACAAAGCCACGCCCACTGAAAAAATGGGGCCGGTGCTGGCTAAACCGGCTAAACCGGTGGAAACCCTGGAGATGTGGGAGCCTCCGCCGAGTCAGAGTCAGTATCAAAAATGCGTACCTCTAGGGAGCCAGATTCGCTTTGAGGTAAATCTGGAAAGTGGCGGTTACTTGCTGCTGCTGGAAAAAGGAACGTCGGGGAACTTGTGGTGCTTGTGCCCCTCATTTTTGGCTCCGCAGCCCCACCAGCCGGCGGGAGTGGCAATTTTGCCGCAGGAGAAGTCGCCGCAAAAATTATTTACAATATCCGGCACGGCGGGGAAAGAGGAGATTGTTGCCCTCATCGCCCCGGAATCGCCACCCCTCGACTGGCTGCCACAAGCGACTCAGCCCCCCTTGCAACTGAAGAAAGAACACCTGAACGACTTGCTGGCGTACCTGAATTGCCGCCCAGACTGTCAAGCCCTCTACACCGAATACACCGTAACGCCATAATTGCAGCCCCAAAGGCAGGAGAGAATAGAAAAATGGACGAACAGCGCATCAAAGCCTATTTGAATTTGATTCAAGAACTACTGAGTTGCGCCAGGGGTGAGGAAGCAGAGATTTTGCAGGCGAATTCGCAGCTAATCGATCGAGGATTGGTGGCGGTAATGAAATGGGTAGCTGCCAAGATGGCAGAGAAGGGCGAAGGAAATGTTGAGTGGTTGAACGGCTTAGCGGCGTACTTGGCAGAGGGGATGGCGGAATGGGAGCAGCTAAACGAGCAGGTTTTTCAACTTGACAGCCAAGGCAAGTACGCAGAGGCGGTAATTATTGCTGAAAAAGCTGTAGTCTTAGCATTATTGCTTTACAGAGGCGACCACCCCAATGTCGCCACTAGCCTCAACAACTTGGCAGGACTCTACGAATCTCAGGGGCACTACGACAAAGCGAAACGGCTGTACAAGCAAGCCTTAGCGATGTATAAGCGCCTGTTTGAAAAAGACCATCCCGATGTCGCTACTAGCCTCAACAATTTGGCATTACTCTACGTTTCTCAGGGGCGCTACGAGAAAGCGGAACCGCTGTACGAGCAAGCCTTGGCGATGACAAAGCGCCTGTTTGAAGATGACCACCTCGATGTCGCCAGAAGTCTCAACAATTTGGCAGGACTCTACGTTTATCGGGGGCGCTACGAGCAAGCCAAACCGCTGTATAAGCAAGCCTTGGCGATGTATAAGCGCCTATTTGAAAATGACCATCCCAATGTCGCCACTAGCCTCAACAATTTGGCAGAACTCTACCGTTTTCAGGGGCGCTACGAGCAAGCCAAACCCCTGTTAAAGCAAGCCTTGGCGATAAGAAAGCGCTTGTTTAAAAATGACCACCCCGATGTCGCCACTAGCCTCAACAATTTGGCAGGACTCCACGATTCTCAGAGGCGCTACAAGCAAGCCAAACTGCTGTACAAGCAAGCCTTGGCGATGAGAAAGCGCTTGTTTAAAAATGACCATCCCGATGTCGCCACTAGCCTCAACAATTTGGCAGGACTCTACGTTTCTCAGGGGCGCTACGACAAAGCGGAACCGCTGTACGAGCAAGCCTTGGCGATGACAAAGCGCCTGTTTGAAGATGAGCACCCCTATGTCGCTACTAGCCTCAACAATTTGGCGGTATTGCGAGCGGCGACCAATCGCCCCTCGCAAGCCTTGGAACTGATGAAACAAGCGGCTGAAGTCGAGGATAAAATCATTCGCCGCGTGTTTTCCTTCAGTTCGGAAAGCGATCGCCTTGCCTATCTCCAAACCATCAGAGCGAATTTGGAAGGGCTGCTCTCCCTCGTCTGGAAATACCTCTCGGACTCTCCCGCAGCGGTGCAAGCTGCCTTGGATGTGGTGCTCAAACGCAAAGCCCTCACCGCCTCCGCCCGGGCGGCGCTCTCGGAGGCGCTGTACAGCGATCGCTATCCCCACCTAGCGGAAGACTTCCAGAAATGGCGCTCCTTAAATAGCGCGATCGTTCACCTCACCTATTCTCCCCCCCTCCCCGATGCCAGCCTGACTTCGGAACAGTTCCAAGCCCAACAAGCCGCCCACCGGCACCGCCTCGCCGAGTTGCAAAAAGAGTCTGACAATTTGGAAAAGCTGCTCGCCTCCCGAGTCCCCGAAATTCAACTGCAAGAGCAACCGAGCGATCGCCGCGCCGTGGCGCTGGAATTGCCGGAAGGCAGCACCCTGCTGGAATTTGTCCGCTTTAATGTCTTTGATTTCACCGCCCCTAAAGAAAAGCGATGGCAACCGGCTCGCTATGTCGCGTTTGTCTTGCCTGCCCGACAGCCCGACGCCGTGCAAATGATAGACTTAGGCGAAGCCGAACCCATCGACAAGCTGATTCGGGTGTTTCGCGCCTCAGCCTCTCTCGACGGCGACAATCTCGGCAGCCGCCTGGATATGTCGTGGGATACCCCCGCCCCCGCCTTCTTGCAATACAATCCCGCCGACTTTATCCCCCTGCGCCAAGCCATTTTCGATCGCATCCGCCCCGCACTCTCCGGCTGCAAATCCCTCATCGTTGCTGCCGATGGCGACTTGAACCTATTGCCCTTTCAAATACTCCCCAACGACGACGCGGGAGAAACCCTGCTGATGGACGAATACACCATCAGTTACCTCAGCGTCGGGCGCGATATCCTGCGCTCCACCGTTCAGCCAAACCGCCCCGCTTCTGTTCCTCTCATCATTGCCGATCCCGATTTTGACTTAGCGGCGGCGCGGCAAGACACCGACACCATCAATACAAACTTATCAATCCGTGTATCCGCGTCAAAATCCGTGTCGGGCGTCGCCCAATTGCTCAACACTCTCGACGGCAAAGCCTTTGAACGCGCCCCCGGCACGCGCTATCTGGGAGAAAGCGTTGCCAAGAAACTCAAAGCCCAACCCTATTTAGATAAAAACGCCCTGGAATCCCACCTGACAACCAGCCAGTGCCCCCGCATTTTGCTGCTCGCCACTCACGGCGTTTTCTTGCCCGACTCGCCGCAGCAACCCCCTACCTCTGAATTCAACCCTTTTAACAAAAATCGCTTTTTCACTGCCAAAGCCGATAACCCGATGATGCGCTCTGGCATCGCCCTCGCGGGTGCGAATACCTGGCTATCTGGCGGCAAACTTCCCGAAGAAGCGGGTAAAGGCTTTGTCTTCGCGCAAGACGTGGCAGCACTCGACTTGTGGGCGAACGAACTCACGGTTTTATCTGCTTGCAATACGGCTATGGGAGATGTTAAAATCGGCGAGGGCGTGTTTGGATTGCGCCGCGCTTTTGCCATAGCCGGTGCCAAGACGCTGGTGATGAGTTTGTGGCCGGTTCCCGACAAGGCAACTGCCCTGTTAATGAATCGATTTCTCGACAACTTGCAGCGCGGTTTGGGGCGCGGCGATGCGTTGCTGGATGCTCAGAATTACCTTCGCACTGTCACCGTCAAAGAATTGCGGCAGTCTTCTCTCGGTGTGGAAATTCTGGATGAATTCTTATCACAAAATAGCGGGGATTGTCAAGAGGACGATACACCCCTCGCTCACCCTTTCTTTTGGGGCGCTTGGATTTGTCAGGGAGACACGAGCAATTTTAGATTGTAGTGGGTTTCCTGCCTTTTGAGGTATTTAGAAACCCGGCTTCTTAAAGAAGCCGGGTTTCTGGCATCTACTTCATCCAATTGAAAACCGCTTTAAATCGCAAGGGGCAACAGAATTGCCGTTGCCCCCTACACGCCTACGATTGCACCGCATCTATCTGGCGGCGTATTTCCTCTGTTTTTCCTAACAAATCGGCTTGCCCGATCGCGCTCTGCTCCCCCGTACCCAGCCACTTCAACTGTACGGTTTTGTTAAGAGCTTCTTCGTCGCCCAAAACCAAGCACGCCGCTGCCCCAGAGCGATCGCCTCGCTTGAATTGCTTGCCAAAGGCACTGCCGCTCAAGTCCAACTCGACGCTAAACCCAGCACGCCGCAATTGCTGCGCCAGCGTCAGGGCTTGCGCTTCCGCGTCGCTGCCTCTGGAGACGATATAAAAATCCAGCCCGTATTTGGGCGCGCTGTCTAACTTTTGCAGCAGCAGGATCAGCCGTTCTAACCCAATGGCCCAACCCACGGCGGGGGTTTCTGGCCCTCCCAATTCGGCTACCAACCCGTCGTAGCGCCCGCCGCCGCAAACGGTGGCTTGAGCGCCCAAGTCGTCGGATTGAATTTCAAAGGCGGTGTGGGTGTAGTAATCCAATCCCCGCACTAATCGGGGGTTGAGTTGATAAGCAATCCCCAAATCGCTCAACAACTGCTGCACCCGCTCGAAGTGCCGGCGCGAATTTTCGCCCAGATAATCCAGAATACTCGGCGCATTTTTGGCAATTTCTTGGGTGCGCTTGTCTTTGCTATCCAAAATGCGCAGGGGGTTGCGCGTCAGCCGCTCTTGAGAGTCGGGGTCTAATTCGTCTTTGTACGGCGTCAGGTAGTCTACCAGCGCTTGGCGGTATTTGAGCCGGTCATCGCGATCGCCCACTGAGTTGATATCCAAGTTGAGGTTTTTCAAACCGAGCGATCGCAGCAAATCTGTGGCGATCGCGATAACTTCTGCATCGGCTCTCGCATCAGCAGTGCCGAGCACTTCCACCCCAATTTGGTGAAATTGCCGCTGCCGCCCTGCCTGGGGGCGCTCGTAGCGAAACATTGGCCCAATATACCAGAGGCGCTGTGCCCCGCCCGCCGCGTGCAGCTTGTGTTCGATAAACGCTCGCACCGCGCCCGCTGTTCCTTCCGGGCGCAGCGTCAGCGATCGCTCGCCTTTATCGAGGAAAGTGTACATTTCCTTTCCCACCACATCGGTTGCTTCGCCGATGCCCCGCTCGAACAGCGCCGTTTCCTCAAATATCGGCGTGCGAATTTCCCGGTAGGCGGCTTTGGCCAAAATGTCTCTAGCCGCTGCCTCTACTCGCTGCCAATAGCCTATTTCTTCGGGCAGTATGTCCCGCGTTCCTCGTGTTGCTTGAATTGCGCCCATTAAATTACTACAAACACCAAAGATAACCAGTCAGCCGAGGTGTGGAACCTCAGCCGCGATCGCATTTTCTCCAAAACCCCGTAACGCTGACTATAGTAAGCCAAAATCCGATCAGCCTGCTGCCGAATCGCAGATTTCCAAAACCCCGTAACGCTGACTATAGTAAGCCAAAATCCGATCCACCTGCTGCCGAGCGGCTGAGTCAACCCCTTCGGCGTACTCTATCCACAGCCCGCCTACTTGACTTTGCTCGTACTCAAACTGCTGTGACTGCTGGGGACTCAAGCCCGCTGCCACCCCGTCTACTTGACGCAAATGGGCTGCAATTTCTCGATACACCGCCAATGGCAATTTCGGCCATCGAAATTCATAGCGTCGCTGGTTTTCCCCAGACGTCCGCACTGTACCTTCAACTGTACTCACCCCGGTCACTCTTCCCCCACCATTGGCATGTCGTTGGATTCGGGAAGTATGCAGCAGTTGACCTCATTTATGCACACTTTCCCCGATTGCAACGCCCAGCGTACCAAAGCTACGCGGTTGTGTGTTGCCGTTTTGGTCAAGATATTGCTGATGTGGTTGTCCACTGTCCGCTTGCTTATCTCTAGCTGCTCGGCAATTTCCTGGTTAGTCAAGCCTGCAGCTACCAGTTCAACGACTTGCAACTCTCTTAGGGAAAGGGACGCTTGGGTCTGAGATTCGCCACCAGCCATAACGCATTCCTATCTCTGTAGATTTACCTAACATTGTAGTATCTCCGCTCCGCGATCGGCAAAAACTCACGTTAGGGGATGACAATCATTTGGTCGAGCGATCGCCGCACCCAACCAACCTCTCGGCGGCTCACCTGCTCCGGTTGCGCTATCGATGCCCCGGGTTCAAGTCGCGATCGCCCTTCCTTATATCTTTGCAACTCTTATGCAATATTTGCCGCTTTTTCTAGTTCTATCCCCTTTGATTGTGTGGTTTTATCGCCTGCGCGCGAAGTTGAAATTTTTACTCCTTTTGCTTGCTATTTGGTTTTCGATCGGCACTGAGAGTATCGGGTTTGCCCGAGAGCTGCCGCTGGAAACCCCCAAAACCATCTCTGGGTTGGAACAGCCTGCCCAGAACTCCCCAACGTTTGACGCCAATACCATTCCCTCGGAAAAGGTGAGTCAGTTTGTGCGCGCTTATTTGCAAGTGTTGGATCTGATTAACCAGCGCGAATCAGACTTACAAGCTGCCGAAACCGAATTGGAATCGCGGCGTCTGGAACGAGAAATCGAAGCAGAAGCTTTTTCTATTATCGAACAAGCCGGCTTAACTCGGCAAGAGTACCTACAATTGCTGAGTCTGGCCAACGCCGATCCGGAGTTTGGCGAACGGGTTGCGGCTCAGCTACAGGAAGCGGGAAACTGAGCTGGGGAGAGGGGGGGAGAAATTGACGGTTTTTAGCCTTCCTGGTGCTGAGCTTCGTTAAATGCACGACAGCTTAGAAGTTAGCGGGGACTGATCAGCACGAATCCCCGGGTTTTTCCCCCGTCTGCATCTACCGTGTCCATCGCCTTCCAGAGATCGGCGGCGCTCACCCAGACGGGCGGGTACTTGTAGCGAGAGACATCCAAGATTAAAAAGCGGTCGGTTTTTTCGTGATAAGCGGCGACGGGAGAAATATGGCCCCCTCTCTCCTGCCCGATCGCGCTGCGCAAGTAATTGACTACAACAAAATTTCTCGGTTCTTGCAAATTTTTCACCGCCAGAGCGCGGAACTCCTCCAGGCTGCTCTCTCCGGCGTGGCGAACCTCGGCTCTGACGGCATAGCTTTCTAATAATTGCCCGATCTGATCGAGGGTCATGCCTTTGCGGAGGACGACTTCTGGTGCGAGAACTTTGCGGGTTGGCTCTGCGAATACATTTTGCTGCGTAAACATCCGAAAGGAACCAAATTCCGGGCTTTCCGGAGCTGGAATGCCCAGAGCGTTCAGCACCATGACGATGCTGGCGACGCCGCAGTAAGCCAAATTATCTTGGGTGACGAAATGTTCGCTCAATGGCCAGTAGTCCCGGCGGGCTGTGCTTTCCACTAGCAACTGTTCGCCTTCTGTCGATTTGAGGTCAATCAGGTGGCTGGGCAGCGGCAGGGTTTGGGCGAGTAGCCCCCGGGCGACGAGGCACAGCCCCAGGATGAATGCGGCTAGGGGCTGGCTGGCGATCGCCACTCTGCGATTCCTGCGGAGAGTAGATTTCATAGTTTGTCTGCACTTTGCCCGATCGGTTGTGAAGCGTTTGCTTACTGTGATATACCAGTCGCCTGCGATTTTTGCAATCCCTCCCGTGCGGGATATTTGCCGAGAGCCCGATCGGGAGCGGCGCAGGAGCGATCGGGCTCTCCTTCGGGCGCGCCGCCAAAATGTCCCAGCGATGCCGCAAAACTCGAAAAAAAACGCCCGGATCGGCTCGTTGCCCGGGCGTATCAAAATAACGCTCAGCCTGCATTTTGCAGGTGGGTACTGCTCCCCTTAAAATCTCAGGAGTCTACCATGACCGAACGATTTAAACGAAAAAAAACGCCGAGCGATCGGGCAATCCGCTGAAACACGGTGCCCTCAGTAATTCACAAGTCAATAAAAGTCGCACAGAGCGCTCGAATTCGTGAAGAATCAGGAGAATTTTTTCGCGCATTCTAACGCCCACTCGGCTTTTTTTTTGAGAAGCCGTGGCATTGCTTTGAATGGCGAGAGATTGACCAGCGCTAGTTATTGGCATTCAGGTTTGAGTGTCTCCTTGACTATTGAAGGGGGTTAGCGGTTTTTTCAGGCAGGCAGGAGATTAGTAGCGGACTCAATTGCACTCAGCCCTTAAGACATTTGCTGCGACGATTCGCTTGATAATCGAGCTAGCTTCACGCGCAAAACTCAAAACGTGCTGGCAGCTCTACTCTACGCACGCCGCGCTACGGGGGCAGGCTGCATCAGCTTGAGGACAGAGCCAGGAGGGCACGTCCGCCGGGAAAAGCCCTACCTAGCTGCAACCAGATTAAACGCTTTCTCATACCTAAAAGGCTTAGTTTATGCATCTCCGTACTGTTGCCATTGGTACGTTAGCTGTTTTGGCGGCTCAGCATATAATCCACGCGAACAGCGCTGCGAGTAGCACGGCTGTTCCGACACAGGAACGCGCAGCCGGTGATTTAGCTGATTCTGTAAACGGCATTTCAGTAAAAGGTGTTGCGTCGATCGCGACGCCGGAAACCCTAAAAACGCCCCTATTTGCACCCGATACTTTCGATCGCAGCCAAAATCGGCAAATGCAGGCTAATCCAGACGCTAGCAGCACTGTTGCAGTTCCCGATTCTGACGAGGCGATCGCGCCAAACTTTGCCGACGAGCAAGGGCACCCCCGCCAAGAATTTATCGCAGCGCTACAGGCGCGGGGCGTTCTCGATATGTTTGAAAATGGCCGCTTCGCCCCTGACGAAACGATAACGGAGGCTGATTTTACTAAGCTGCTCCGCAAGGCTTTTCCCTCTGACGCGGGTAATAAAGCAGCACTCAAAGAAGAAGCTGAGATCGCCTCGAAAACCAACCAACCGATCTCTCGCGCCCGCGTCTTGGTGGAACTGTCAAAAAACCTGCAGTTACAAGCAACGCCTGACAATAATTTCGAGCTGGATGCTTATTTTGAGGATGCTTCAGAGATTCCCGAAGGCGATCGCAACAGCTTGGAAGCTGCGATCGCCCACGATTTAATCGCCCATCAGCCCGATCGACCTTTACCCAACCTCAACCAAGCCGTTACTAAGGCAGAAGTTGCGGATTTTATCTATCGGGCTTTAGTAAACACTGGCGAAATTTCCCCCGAAGTGACTGACAGTACCCTGCAAGCGTCGGAACCTTCCATCACTTCTGGAGCTTACCGACTCCCTCCTATAGAGACGAACTCGACAGCGGCAGTTCATCCCTCTGCCCATGAAACGCAAGCAGAGGCTGCCGGGATTAGCACTCGTCTGGATGCCCTCAGAAACAACATGCAAGCCTATCGCTCCGACGCGATGGAGTTGCCCCCTCTGGGGGTTCCAGATACCTATTTGCCCCAGACTCCGGCTATTGTCGCCGGCTATATCTGGCCGGCTCAGGGCGTATTGACCTCGGGCTATGGCTGGCGCTGGGGACGGATGCACAAAGGCATTGATATTGCCGGCCCCATTGGCACGCCGATTGTCGCCGCCGCGCCCGGGGTTGTCACCTATGCTGGTTGGGATGACGGCGGTTATGGCATCCTCGTGGAAATTGAGCATCTCGACGGCAGCATCACGCGCTACGCTCACAATAACCGGATTTTGGTACGCGAAGGCCAACAAGTCGAGCAAGGTCAGCAAATTTCTGAAATGGGCAGTACCGGCAACAGCACCGGTCCGCACTTGCATTTTGAGATTCATCCTCGCGGACAAGGTGCTGCCGATCCGATGGCTCACCTGCAGGAGGGCGATCGCAACTTTGCCACCTACCGACAATTCGGGCAAGGCGGGCGATAGGAAAAATCGGGCAAAAGGGCATCGGGCACGGAGCGGCAGGCTTCTACTTGCGAAGAGCGATCGCCCTATCCGGGGTGCCCGTTCCCCAATATTTCTCGCAAAAGTGATAAACCCGCTCTAGCAGCCTACCGCCCTGATTCTCCCTCCCCAGACTGAGTGGAAACCTGCTGCAACCAAGCCACCAAATCTGCCTCGCTGGAAAAATCCAGCAGCGCCTCTGCCAACTCCTCTAATTGCACCAGCGATAACTGTTGAATGCGCTCTTGCAACTGCGGGGAAACAGCACCCATTCGCCGAGGCAGTAGGCGCAGAATCAGCGACAGCGTTGCTTCCTGCTTTCCTCGCTTTAGCCCCTGTTCGATTCCTTCCTCCATCCAACTGGTGACGATTTGCATGACCACCTCCTGCTCGATATGGCTATACGAATTACTTCGCATCCATCCAATTTTGCCCTGCTCGCACGTCTACCAAAAGGGGAACGCTCAGCGGCACGGCGGTTTCCATTGCCGCTTTAATTTTTGGCTGCAATTCTTCCCACTCTTCGTGCGGCACTTCAAACACTAATTCGTCGTGAACTTGCAGCAGCAGGCGCGCTTGATAATTCTTGAGCACTTCGTGCAGTTTCACCATCGCAATTTTGATGATGTCGGCGCTGGAACCCTGTATCGGAGCGTTGGCTGCAGCTCGCAGGAGTTGCGCGTCGAGTTGCGTGAGTTTCTTGAGGATGTTGCGATCGATCTCTGCCGGGTTGCAGCCTATTAAAGAGCGCAATTCTTGCCCTTCAAATTTGAAATAGCGGCGACGCCCTAGTAGGGTTTCGACGTACCCCTGCGCGATCGCTTCGTTTTTCTTCTGCTCCAAATATTCAAACACCTTCGGGTAGCGCTTGTAGAAGCGATCGATAAATTCTTTCCCCTCTGCTGTCGTCTTCCCAATCGATCGCGCAAACCGCGCCGAACCCATCCCGTATATCACGCCGAAGTTAATCGTTTTCCCCATGCGGCGTTCTTCTGACGTCACGGTTTCCCGCTCGAACAACAGTTGCGCCGTGACGCTGTGAACGTCCCGATTGTTTTGGTACGCCTCTACCAATACCGGCTCCTGGCTCAAGTGCGCCAAAATCCGCAGCTCGATTTGCGAATAGTCTGCCGACACCAGCAACCATCCCGTTTCGGGCAAGAATGCCTTGCGAATCTGCCGCGAAAATTCCGTGCGGATGGGAATATTCTGCAAGTTCGGATTGGAAGAAGACAGCCTCCCCGTCGCTGTCGCTGTCTGGTTGAAATCTGTATGCACCCGCTGGGTATCTTTGCGTACCAATTGCGGCAGCGCGTCCACATAAGTAGACTTTAATTTGGATAGGGTGCGGTGCTGTAAAATAGCATCGACAACCGGGTGCTCGCCTTCTAGTTTTTCCAGTACGGCGGCGTCGGTGGAGTAAGCACCTGTCTTGGTTTTGCGCGATTTTTTGGTATCTAATCCCAGTTTTTCAAACAACAGTTGGCTCAGTTGTTTGGGCGAACCGAGATTAAATTTTTCCCCTGCCGACTCGTAGGCTTCCTGCTCGATTGCCTGCAAGGTTTCTTCCATCTGTTGCGACAGTTCTTGCAGATACGCCGTATCGATGCGAATGCCCGTGTATTCCATCTCCGCCAGCACGGGTTCTAGGTCGATTTCTATCTTCAATACGTCCCGCAGTCTCGGCGCTTTCTCTAATTCTGCCTGGAGTTTCGGCAGCAGCAGGAACGTTGTATAGACATCCATGCCGCAATAATCGGCTACAGCCGGAATGTCTAAATCGCCGATCGTTTTGCCTTTGGGTATGTTTAAATCTTTGTAGCTTTTCGATACCATGCCGGAAAGGTATCGCAGAGATAAATCGGTGAGGTTGTGGCTGGCTTCTGGGTTGATGACGTAGCTGGCGAGCATCGTATCGAACACGACGCCCCCCAATTTAACCCCTTGACATAATAGCACGAGTCGGTCAAATTTGCTATTTTGCAGTACCTTGTAATAACGATTTCCTTCGAGAATGGGGCGCAAAGTTTCTAAAACTGTGTTTAAATCCAGTTGGTTTCCGGCGGTATGTCCGACGGGAATGTAGGCGACATCTTCTGCGCCCGCGCCCCAGCAGCAGCCAATCCCGACTAATTTTGCATCGCGCGGTTCTAAGTCGGTTGTTTCGGTATCCCAAGCAACCGGCGCGTCGGGATTGGTGAAGGTTTTCAGCCGTTTGACTAACTGCTTGAGTTTTGCCGGAGTGTCGATTATTTGGGGGTTTATCGGCACGGGTTCTCTGGCGGTCGGTTGTGCAGGATTTTCGGCGGGTTCGGCAGGTTCTTCGCTCGTCGGTTGGTCGAATAAAGACAGTTGTTCGCCTTCTTCCGCGCTTTTCTTCTGTTTTGCCGTTTTTTTCGCAGAAGTTTGGATATCGGCGGGTTGGGCGTTCTGCTGCACCGCAACTACTCCGCCAAACTGCTGCTGCAGTTGTTCGATTTGATTTAAAAATTTCTGAAACTCTAATTTTTTGAAAACGGGTTCGATCGCAGCCCGATCGAATCCTTGCAGCTTGCAGTCTGCTAAATCTACCTCTAGCGGCACGTCCAGCACGATTTTTGCCATGTGCTGAGAGTGATAAGCGTCGGCTTTCCCCTCTTCGAGTTTTTTCTGATTTGCGCCTTTAATCTGGGGCAGTGCGGCATAAATTCCGTCGAGGGAGCCGTAGTCTGCAAGTAGCTTCACCGCAGTTTTTTCGCCGATGCCTTTGACGCCGGGGATATTATCCGAGGTATCGCCGCAGAGGGCTTTGTAATCGACGACTTGCGTCGGCGGAATGCCGAGTTTTTCCTTGATTTCTTCTGGCCCCATTTCTGTCGGGGTGCTGCCTCTACCAGAACTGAGGTAGAGCACGCTGATGTTTTTTTCTGTATCGACGAGCTGAAATAAATCGCGATCGCCGCTGAGTATTTTCACCCGATAGCCAGCCGCCGACGCCCGCACGGCTAATGTTCCCAAAACGTCGTCAGCTTCGTAACCGGGGCAGGTGACAACGGGAACGCTCAATGCGCTCAATAATTCCTGTAGATTTTTCAGCTCCTCGATCAAATCTGCCGGGGTGTCTGTTCTGTCGGCTTTGTAGGTGTCGTCTGCTTCGTGGCGGAAAGTCGGCAAGTTCAGGTCAAATGCGATCGCCAGAGATTCCGGCTCGTGCGCTTGCATGACGCTGAGCAAATTTGTGAGAAACCCAAAACACACGCTCGTGGGAATGCCTGTAGAAGTTCGCAGCCCCCCATCTCGCCCCTTGGCGTAAGCGTAGTAGGCGCGAAAGGCCAGAGAATGGCCGTCAATCAGGATGAAGGTAGGAGGATTTGCCGACACGTCCAGGCACCATAGAATCAGACATCCTTATTCTATCCGGCGAAAGCAACGAGGCACTACAGACTGAAGGCAGTCGCGACGAACTTCATACATCGTCACGAATGAAACTATTCCCGAGAGCCTCACTTTCTCACTTTCTCACTCTTCTCCGACTCAGCACTCAGCACTCAGCACTTTTCACTATTTTCAAGGCAGAGATTAAGTGTTTTCCCGGTGACGGTGGCGGCGACTTCCCAGCAGTCCAACGACTCCGAAACCCAGCAGTGCCAAAGTCGTGCCCGGTTCTGGAACTCTCGCTTCTGGCGCGGCGACTCGTGCCGACACGACGAAATCATTATAATCAGCATCTCCCCACGGATTGTCCCAAAAATCCGAATCTTCCATTAAAATCAGCGCTTCGCCTGCTTCAGCGGTGATGGTTTTTGTGGGAATGGTTCGGTTGGGATTGTTCAGAATCCAATCAGGGCCTACTAAATTAATAGTAGCTGTCTCGCCACTGGCTGCAAATTGGCTTTTGCTGCCCGAATAGAGGGCGTTGACGCGATCGCTCGCGCTAGCGATACTGCTGAGGCCGAAAAAGTAATCGACTCCCGCTAGGAAGGTATAACGATTTTGGCTGACTGAATAGGTTGTTCCGGCAGTTCCCAGCCAGTCGCCATTGGTATCGCTGGCATTCGCTATCTCGCCGGTTATCCAGTTGAGATCGCTGGCGTAGGGATTGATGCGGTTAGTGGTGGCGTCAAACCCGCCTAAATTTTCGCTGAATAATTTCTTAACCAAGGTTCCACTCGGCCTGAAAAGGATTTCTCCCGTTCTCTTGTCCGTAACGGTTCGCATTCCGGTCATTTCGTACACGGCAAAGTCTGACTGATTCCTGCCGCGAGTTTCCAGCAAGTTGAACTCGACGGTGGTGTCTTCGCCAAACCGAAATACTTGGCCGTCGGCGGAACCAAAGCTAAAGGCGCGTGCTGGGGCGATCGAGCCAGCGATGGCAGCAGCAGCCGTGGCTGCCCCCAGAATCGCTGTAAATTTGGATTTCATAGGTCTTCCCCTCTGACAAGGTGCTGTCTTTTTTGCCCCGATTGTGTTTCCCTATTTATGTTATATATTCCCGCGCTATCCTTCAGGCAAAGTTCATTTTTTTTTATTATTTTTTTACACGGCTCAAAGCAGGCACTTTTATTGTATAAATTTTTATGAATTTAGAGCTTGATTGTTTGTCACAGGGGACTCCGCAGACTCCTCTAGGCGTCGTGTTGCGGCGTGGGTGAAAAAGATGGAAAAAATTTTTCTAATTGAACTGGAAGTTAAAGTTTTAGAAATTGGACAAGCGGGTTAGCTACAGGCCAGGGAAGAAAATCAAGAAGCCCAGTAACAGGCCAGAAAAATTACCGCTATTGGATCGCAAAAAGATGCCGGACGCGCTCTGGAAATTCGGACGTCGATCGAAAAGCAATAACTCCTTCGGGAGGGAAGGCTCTCAAGGAATAGAGCGGTGGCGGCGGCGTTTGGCTGCGATCGCGTAACCCACCAATCCCAAGCCTCCCAAGGTAGCGGGTTCGGGAACGGAAGCAACTGAGCGAGCCTGCGCCGTGACGCTGAAATCCTGGTAGTCCAAATCTGGAATGCCCAGCGCATTTTTTGCCCCGCGATCGTCGAAGGAAATTTTCACAGATCCCGCAAACGGATCGGCTGATTGAAAATTCTGGGGATTGCTAAATTTTGTCCCATCCGCACCCGTCGAGCCCAATGAGCCAAACACCGCCTGCTGGCTTCCTGCGGGGCTGGCAGCGGAAAGCCACAGCGTTCCGTTAGCCGCCACATTCAGCGCGCTAGTCGAGTAGACCTTGCCATTGTACCCGCTGTCCAGACCGAGCGTATACATGGCGTCCTTTAAAAAGGTAAAGGACACGCTACAGCTTCCTTGTACGGTTTTGCCTTCGCCGCAAGTTCCCAGCCATCCGTTTGCACTCCAATTATCCGAGCCTCTCGTTTCCGCAAACAGGTCTTGAACCCATATCAGCGTACTGTCAGAACCGACCTGAAAAATTTTCAAGGTTGACTGATAGGCTCCGTGAGACTCATTGAAGGTAAACTTGACTTCCGTATCGGAATCAAACCGGATGCCATTCGTCCCAAACTGGAAGGCTTGCGCTGGTGCGTGCCAGCCAGCCAGTGCGGCAACTGTAGCCGTCAGGTTAACCAACCAAAGTTTTCTCATGCTAACCCTAACACCCATTTTTTTTCTCTTTACGACGGAATGATGTATTTTGTTACATCAGTTATAGGCCAAATTACCCTTCTCGGTCTATGCTTTTAGGCATTCTTCGTCAATTCTTCACACTAATGACGAGTTTTGTAAAGGTTCGATAAAAAAAACTGAATCCGTTTGATTGCTTGCATTTAGCAAATTAATGGCTCGGCGACTGCTGCAGCTTTTTGCCGGATTTTCAGCCACGAGCGTTTTGCGCTCAGCTTTTGAAAAACTAGGTGTGATTAGCCGGAGCCAATATCAGCGATCGCGCTTGTCTGGCGGGTTGGCTGCCAGCCGCGCTCCCCACAGGAACGCTCCGGCAATTCTTTTAGCTTTTCCAATCTCGGCTTAAAAAAATCAAATTTTAGTGAAATCAGACCGTTGAGAAGTGGCAAGCTGAGCAATTGTTTTGCAAAATAGCAGGGGGAAAGCGTGCTTCGCAAACATGCCGGTATTTTCAGGAGTCTGCGATCGCGAGAAAACCGATTAGCGCGTCCGCGAGAATGCCGAGGGATTGACGCGGCGGTTGGCGCGATCGCAAACTGTTTCCGATAAATGATTGATTTCAGCCAGTTTTTTCACTGGCACAATCCACTTTTTCACTACAAGGAGCATAAATTGAATCGTGTTGGCTTGACAAAGGGCTCGATCCCGGTCGGGCTTTAATTTCCTTGACAAAACTAATTTTTTGTGGTAATAACTACTGAAAGATCGCGCCCAGCCTGCAAGTGAGTGTGGAGTCTGGCATGAACGCCAATCGCGTCTAGCAGGAGTGGCGTGTGGAGAGGGGAAAAAGCCAATCGCAGATTTCAGCTTCAGGAGTGGGGATTTCAATCGAACGAAAGAAAGCTAAAATTTTTCAAGGGTTCGCCTTTGAGATTTTACGGCTATCTTTAAACGTAAAAAATTATCAAAAAGGGGGGGATAAAATCAGTCCGGTATCGTCAGCAAAGCCGAGGTAAAAAAAACAGATTATCGAACCATACAGGTTTCTAATTTCTGCCAATCAGCTCGTTAATGACTCGTCAGCCAAGATGACTCACCATCAACAAATCCTCAAAATTCAAACCAGCGGCAAGTCTTTATCAAAAATCACCGCAAAAGTGCAAGCAGTGGTAGCAGAATCGGGCGTGCAGAGCGGTCTTTGCACCGTGTTCGTGCGCCATACTTCAGCCAGCTTGCTCATCCAAGAAAATGCCGATCCGGACGTGCTGAGAGATTTAGAAAATTTCTTGGCAAAACTGGTGCCGGAGGACTCGCAGCGCTATCTTCACAATGCGGAGGGACCGGACGACATGCCCGCCCACATCCGCTCTGCCCTCACGCAGACTTCCGAACAGATTCCCGTCGCTCGCGGTCGCTTGCTGCTGGGAACTTGGCAGGGAATTTACCTGTGGGAACACCGGCAGCACGGGCACGTTCGAGAAGTGGTCATTCACATCGCGGGCGAGTGAGGCATCGGGAATGGGGCATAGTGCTTTTCGTGGAAGGTGCTTGATGCTTCGGCTGAGTCGTCAAAAAGGATGCCCGCGCCCGCCCCGACGTATGCAGTGAGAAAGGGCGAGAAGTTCTGGCACGACTGCCTCGGTGCCGTGTCGGCGTTCCCACACATCGGCACCAAAACTCTTTTGCGCGAAAAATTTTAGCTGCGTAAATTTACGGAATTTCTCCCAATATTTTTTAAGTTTTTTTGCGGGTAAAGGGCCACTTGGAAACAAAATTTAAGAAAAATATTAAATTTTTTATATGAGTTTATAGAAATTCATTTTTTGGAAAAGATCGCCTATGATGAATTACTACTCGCTTATGTTTATTAGTATTCAGGATAGTTTCTGGCGATGCAGTACCTCGATCGAGATCGCGACCAAGAACCAACACCGCCGTTTCCCGTGCCTGCGGCGGTGAGCGGCTCCGATAATTGGCTGCAAAGTTTGTTAGTCAGGTTGCTCAGGCGCTTGGCGATCGGGCAGAAAATTGCTTTGGGATATGGCTTGGCTATCGGCGTAGCGGTGTTGGGGAGCACTGGCGGACAGCTTGTGGCAGAAAATTTTGTTCAAAATCCGGCTTTGCAGCAACGCGATCGCGCCGATCGAGAAGAACGCCTCCTGAGTGACTTAAAAATTGCCGTACTAGAAGCTCGCTCCCACCAGCAGCAGTTTATCCCCCTGATGGAAAATCCCAAACAGTGGGAAGACGAACACTCGCACTTTTTGGGGCATGTCGCTAAAATTAAGGAACTTTTTTCAGAACTTAAATCTAATCCAGCCAGTCACTTCAATAATTTAGAGGAGGATGCAGCAGATTTAGAAGCCTTTGTCGCTACTTACGACGGGGTGACAGAGGCTTATCTGGGAACCCTAGAATCCGTTATCGAGCAAATCGATCCGATGCACTTGCCGCCCGATCGCGTGTCAGACGCCCGCGCTCTACTTTTGCAGTTTACGAATAGCGAGGTAGCGCTGGAATTTGACGGCCTTTCGGATAATTTAACTGATTTGATCGAGACGGCGCATCAGGAAGAAAAAAACGCAGAAGTCGCCTTGTACAAGGCAGAGAGGCTGCAAGCCGGGATAACTAATGCCAGTCTGTTGCTGTCGGTTGCGATCGCGGCGGTTATGGCTTACTGCACGAGTCGGGCGATCGCTCGTCCGATTGAAATCACGACGAAATTTGCCCAGCGAGTCACTGAAGAGGGTAATTTTGAACTGCAAGCCCCGGTGATGACTGCTGACGAAATCGGAGGGCTGACGGCTTCTCTCAACCAACTGATCCGAAGAGTCGCCGCCTACGCCGAAGAATTGAAACAAGCACAAACCGAGCGCGATCGCTTCTTCAACCTCTCCCTGGATCTGCTGGGCATCATAGGGTTTGATGGCTATTTCAAGCAGCTCAACCCAGCCTGGGAAAAAACTTTCGGCTTCTCCACAGAAGAACTCACAGCCAAACCTTATATCGAATTCGTTCACCCGGAAGATCGAGCAGCAACTGTCGCTGAAGCGCAGAAACTGGCAACCGGTATAACAACAATTTCTTTTGAAAATCGCTACCTGTGCAAAGACGGCTCCTATAAATGGTTAGTTTGGACAGCCGTTCCCTCCACCGCAGACGGTTTACTGTATGCCGTCGCTCGCGACATCACCAGCGCCAAGCAAAGCGAACAAAAGCAATTGCAATTAGCCCAGCGCATTCGCTTGTTACTCGATTCCACCGGCGAAGGCATTTACGGCATCGATTTAGAAGGGCACTGTACTTTCATCAATCAAGCAGGAGCTCGCCTGCTCGGATATGCCCCCGATGAAGTCATGGGCAAAAACATGCACGAGCTCATCCATCACAGTCACAGAGACGGCTCGTTTTATCCGACATGTGAGTGTCCGATTTTTCGCAGTTTTCAAAAAGGACAAGGTTGTCGGTTAGACAGCGAAGTTTTGTGGCGGCGGGACGGAACGAGCTTTGCTGCCGAATATTCGTCTTATCCGATTGTTGATGGAGCAGAAATCAGAGGGGCTGTTATCACCTTCACGGATATCACTCAGCGCAAACAGATGGAAGCTGCCCTGAGACAGGCGAATGAAACGCTAGAAATGCGCGTGCAAGAGCGCACGGCAGAATTAAACCGTACCGTCGCTGCACTGGAGAGCGAAATCCGCCAGCGACAGCAAGCCGAGGAAAGTTTGCACAAAGAGCGAGAATTTTTAAATGCCCTGCTCGACAACCTCACAGACGGCATTGTCGCCTGTGACGCGAATGGAATTTTGACTCGATTCAATCGGGCAACCCGCGAGTATTGCGGGCTGCCGGAATCTTCCATCCCGATCGAAGAATGGGCAACTTCCTGTGACTTGTACCTGCCGGATGGCAAGACGCCGATGCAAATGGAAGACATCCCTTTGTTTCGAGCATTGCAAGGAGAAACCATTCAGAATGTGGAAATGGTACTCGCCCCAAAAAACCGGAAAATGCGATCGCTCCTCGCCAGCGGACAAGCGCTCGTCGATGCCAAAGGAAACAAACTCGGAGCCGTGGTGGCAATGCGCGACATCAGCGATCGCAAACAAGCAGAGGAAGCGCTGCGGCAGCGAGAAGAACAACTGCGCCAAATTGTTCAAAATATGCCGGTGATGATGGATGCCTTGGATGCGTCGGGAACTATCACCGTTTGGAACCGGGAGTGCGAGCGAGTGACCGGCTACAGCGCCTCGGAGATTGTCGGCAATCCTAAAGCCATAGAGTGGCTCTATCCCGATCCGGACTATCGCGCCTCGATGCTGGCTGCATGGAGCGAACGCGGCAACAACTACCGCAATTGGGAATGGAATCTCACCGCGAAAGATGGCAGTATAAAAACAATTGCCTGGTCTAATATTTCCGAGGAATTTCCGATTCCGGGCTGGGCGAGTTGGGGGATTGGTGCAGACGTCACCGATCGCGTTCAAGCCGAGGAAGCGCTGCGACTCTCGGAAGCGCGCTTCCGACAACTCGCCCAGCGAGAGGCACTGCTCAATCAACTCGCCAGCCAAATTCGCAATTCTCTCAATGTCGATACCATTCTAGAAACGGTGGTGCAGCAAATCCGCGATTTATTGCAGATCGATCGCTGTAACTTCGTTTGGTATCGAAACTCTGGCTCAGAGCAACCCACTTGGCACGTCGTCAAAGAGTCGAAATTGCCCGCCCTCCCCAGCCTCCTGGGAGAATATCCAGTTCACTTCAGTCCCGAAATCGAGAAGTTGCTCAAGCTGGAAATCATCTCCGCTGGCGATCTGGCGACTGCTACCGATCCCGCCCTCCAAGAACTTTATACCGTTTGGGGCTATACCGCTATTCTATCGCTGCCCATTCAAATGCCTTCTGGGGATATCGGCTTGCTCAGTTGCGGACATCACAGCGCTGCTCGAATTTGGAGCGAAAGTGAAATGGAATTGCTCGAAGCCGCAAGCGATCAACTGGCGATCGCTCTCGTCCAAGCCGAACTCTACAACCACGCCCGAAATTCCGCCCAGTTCGCCAGCGAGAAAGCGATTCAGCTCGAACAAACGTTGCGCCAATTGCAACAAACCCAAGCCCAGTTAATTCAGACCGAAAAAATGTCTTCTCTCGGTCAGCTCGTCGCGGGAATCGCCCACGAAATCAACAATCCGGTTAACTTCATCCACGGCAATCTCATGCACCTCGGCGACTACACCCACGAGCTACTCGCCTTAGTCAGCCTTTACCAGCAGCACTTCCCCAACCCCGATCCCGACATTCAAGACTTTATCGAAGAGATAGAACTGGATTTCATCATGGAGGACATGCCCAGAATTCTCGCCTCGATGAAGATGGGAACCGATCGCATCCGCAATATCGTGCTTTCCTTGCGGAACTTCTCGCGTCTCGACGAAGCGGAGATGAAGGAGGTAGACATTCACGAGGGGATAGAGAATACCCTGCTGATTTTGCAAAATCGGTTGAAAGCCAAGCCGGACAGTCCCGAAATTCAGGTCGTCAAAGAATACGGAAATTTGCCGCTGGTGGAATGTTACGCGGGGCAGTTGAATCAGGTATTTGTGAATATTATTTCCAATGCGATCGACGCTTTGGAGAACCAAGCATATCCGCGCGTTATTGCGATTCGGACTTCGTTGGAAAATGGAGAATGGGGCATGGAAAATGGGGAATCGGGGAACGATCGCCTTCCCAATCCCCGATCGCCAGTGCCCAATAACCGCGCTGTCATTCGCATTGCTGATAGCGGTTGCGGCATGAGCGAGGAAGTTCGCGATCGCATTTTCGATCCCTTCTTCACCACCAAACCGATCGGCAAGGGCACGGGGTTAGGGCTGGCTATTAGCTATCAGATTGTGGTGGAAAAGCACAAAGGTCAATTGCGGTGCATTTCTGCGCCGGAGCAGGGCACGGAATTCGAGATTTCCATCCCGGTTCAGTCTTGGCAGCAATAGTGCCTGAGTGGCAAAGCACGGGGGCAAAATCGAGGTGGCGATCGCCCTGCCGGTCAAGCAGTCCCCTTCTATAGCGTTCCTAATTGATTTGTGAAAACAACTTCCTTAATCCTTACCCGGCACAAGCCTGGTAGCACCTAGGTTGTAAGCTCTGGCCCAGCCAGTATGGGTTTCACGACTCAAATAGAACCGCTATACAGTCATGTATGCAGCTTGATGGTGGAGCCCGACGAGCCGCGATCCCGTCTTTTGGGATTTGCCATCTCGCAAGCTGATTTTTTCCCGGGTTCGGCTTTTCTTTATAATTTTTTTGGATTTTAGCAATTCTTCATTAAGAGAAAAAAACCTTGCCGTCAGGGTTTTTAAGAAATATTAAGATCTCTTGCCGGTAGAACTTGCCAGTCAGCTAAATTATAGACATTGAAAAATCTATCTTTAGATAGAAGAAGGCACTCTCGCAACCTCAAAACCTAGGAAGCGGGAGAGCAAAGTCAGTGCGGGGGGATTCGCGATCGCCCGATCGAGCTTCACGCGGCAGCTAACGCTGAGGGGTGCGAAAGGTATAGCTGCCAGTGCAGCCAGCTTTATCAGGAGTCAGGGGTAGAGTTTGCCAAAACAGCCCTCAAAAAACTTAATAGAAATCCTCTAAGGAGAAGTGGCTAGCTATGTTCATCGTGGAAGCTGACCAGATAACAAACCTCAGCGATTGCAGGCTCTCGGAAACTGGAGAAGAGATTTTTTTCCACCTGTCGCCCGATCTGATGGGAGTGGTGGGTTTTGACGGCTATGTCAAGCGCCTGAACCCGATGTGGGAAAAAACCTTGGGCTTTACAGAAGAAGAACTGCTAGGCAAACCGTTGATGGAATTGGTTCATCCTGAAGACTGGCCATCAACCATTGCCCAAGGGCAAAAACTCGCTCGGGGAATCCGTTCGATCGCTTTTGAGAATCGCTATCGCTGCAAAGACGGTTCGTATAAGTGGCTGGCGTGGCAGGTGACGTGCGTGCCGAAAGAACACGCGATCTACGCGATCGCGCGCGACATTACGGCGGCGAAACAGGCAGAAGCCCTGCACGTCAAAGAGCAGAGATTTCAAGCAATTTTTGAGAACGCGCCGATTGGAATGGCGATCGCGACTGTGGAAAGTCAGCGCCTTCTCAAAACCAACAAAATGCTACAGCAGATATTGGGTTACAGCGAAGCGGAAATGTTGGGATTGAATTTAGATGCGTTCGTGCATCCCGACGATTTAGGCGACGAGCCAGAACTTTACCGCCAACTTTTAACCGGCGAGCGAGAGTGCGTTCAGCGAGAAAGGCGCTACCTGCGCAAAGATGGCCAAGTGATTTGGGGCCGCCTGATGATTTCCGCGATGCGAGATGACGGCGGAGAACCTCAATTCGCGATCGGGTTAGTCGAAGACATCACCGAAAAGCGGCGGATTGAGGAGCAACTGCAGCGATCGCTCAAAGAACTGTCAGATATCAAGATTGCCCTCGATCGCGCCGCGATCGTCGCCATCACCGATCCGCAGGGAAAAATTACCCACATCAACGATAAGTTTTGCGAAATCTCTAAATATTCCCGAGAAGAATTAATCGGCCAAGACCACCGCCTTCTCAATTCCGGCCACCATCCCAAACGATTCTTTCAAGAAATGTGGTCAACGATCGCCAGCGGGCAAGTTTGGAAAGGAGAAATCAAAAATCGGGCTAAAGATGGCAGTTATTATTGGGTAGATACCGCCATTATTCCCTTCTTAAATGACCGAGGCAAACCCGAACAATTTTTAGCGATTCGCTATGAAATAACCGAGCGAAAGCACGCCGAAGAGCAAGTCGCGAAATCACAAAGTTTTTTAAATTCTCTATTAGAGAATCTGCCAATTAGCGTTTTTACCAAGCAGGCAACTGACCTGAAGTTCGTATTTTGGAACCAAGCCAGCGAGGATTTATTTGGCTATAGCAAAACAGCAGCAATCGGCAAAACCGACGGAGAATTATTTCCAGCGCTAGCGGCGGATTGGCTGACTAGCAGCAGCCAGACAGTGCTAGAAAGCGGCCAACTTGCAGACATTGAAGAAGAAAGCATCCACACGCCGCATCGGGGCGATCGGATTGTCCGAGCCCGCCAAATCCCGATCCGCGATGCTGCCGGAAAAGTTGAGTATTTATTGGGCATTGCCGAAGATATTACAGAGCGGAAAAGCGTTGAAGCAGCGTTGCGACAATCGGAAACGCAGTATAAGGAAAAATCCCAGCAGTTGGAAACAGCGATCTGGCAATTGCAGCAAACTCAAAGCCAGCTCGTGCAAACGGAAAAAATGTCAACGCTCGGTCAGTTAGTGGCGGGAGTGGCGCACGAAATTAACAACCCGGTCAATTTTATCTACGGCAACCTCATACACGCGGACGAATACGTCGGCAATTTGCTAGAGCTACTGCAACTTTACCAACAACATTATCCGAATCCAGGGCAGGCGATCGCCGATCGCGCCGAAGCCCTGGATGTAGATTTTATCGCGGAAGACTTGCCGAAATTACTGGCTTCGATGAAAATGGGTGCAAACCGCATCCGCGACATCGTACTTTCTTTGCGAAACTTCTCCCGCCTCGATGAAGCCAAAATGAAGCCCGTCAATATTCACGAGGGACTAGACAGCACCCTGCTGATTTTGCAGCACCGCCTCAAAGCCAATTCAGCTCGACCGGGAATCGAGCTAGTAAAAGAATACGGAGATATCCCCTTAATAGAGTGTTTCGGCGGCGAACTCAACCAGGTGTTTATGAATATTATTTCCAACGCGATCGACGCTTTGGAGAACCAGCCCGCGCCGCGAGTTATCAGCATTCGGACTGAATTGGGGCTTGTGACTCATGGCATGGAATACGGGAAAAAAGCGCGATCGCCGATGTCCAATCCCCAATCCGTTGCGATTCGCATTGCCGACAGCGGTACTGGCATGACTGAAGACGTAAAAGCGCGCTTGTTCGAGCCCTTCTTTACGACAAAACCCGTCGGGAAAGGCACCGGATTGGGCTTGTCGATCAGTTATCATATCGTCGTGGAAAAGCACGGCGGTGTTTTAAAATGCGTTTCCCAACCCGGGCAAGGGACTGAATTTATTCTGGAAATTCCGATCGCTCAAAGCCGAACGGCATAAAACTGCCGGGATTTTAGACAGGGCGAGTCAAAAGGTGGCGATAAACCCTTTGAGCTGGCTTTTTACTGTCTGGCAGTGACAATCGGAATTTGTACCTCGCTGCGTTTGAGCGATTCGGGCGTCATGGGAGAATTGTAGAGAAATCGGCGGGGAGGGCCGGCAATTTCATGCTGGGGATGTTCCGCCAGCCAATCCTGCAATCGGCGAAGGTGGGTTTGATAGCTGTCCCAGGTGTAGGCACCTTGGATGCCAATACTGACAACCGTCAGAGGCGGGGTATCTGTTACCTTGACTCCGGCGTCTACTCGCTGGGGCGTAATATTCGGATTGGGATACAAAAAAGAAACCTCAGCCGTCGCAGGAGAATCGATTGGCGCGGGGGAATTTCCCAGATAGCGAGCTTCTACCGGGGTTGTCATGGCGATCTGATTGCTGCTGATGTGTTGGAAAAGGGGATCGAAAGCAAATCGGGTCGCTTGCTGCAACTCGCCCGCGTGGGTGTAGGTGACAGCGCGATAAGCCGGATATTGTTTCACTTCAATAACGCCGACTTCGGTAGGCGGTGGAAATCCAAGCGGCAAAGCAGCGGGCATAGTTCGAGTCAGAAATAAACGTCTCAAGGAGGCAAATGCAAACATCAGGCTGCAATGCCTGTTTAAATTTTGCCTTTTCGGGCGATCGCTCGCCGCAGGAACAAACCCCAGCGGCCTGAATTCGATAGAATCGACTCACAGCCCCAACAAAAAAATTAATAAAATGCTCAAGTTCATCTGGCCACGGAACGAGAACGCTCAAAAAGCCAAAGCCAACCCCAGTTGCAGCGGCTTTTTCCTTTGGTCTTTGGGAATGGCCTTTGGCCTTTTGGCTGCCGCCGGCCCGACTTTAGCGGTGGAACGAGTGAACGTGCGCGTCGGTTCGGTGGAGCAGTCGGTGCCGATTGAAGACTTGGAACGCTTCGCCGAAACAGGCGAAGTCTCTCCCGATCTCAAGCCCTTCGCCCTGGTGCTGACTCCCGACGTGCGGCGAGTCCTCGGCGATCGCCTGGAACTCGAACCCGAACAGTTAGACAAGCAACTTAATGACCTGTTAAAGTCCTCGCAGGGCGATCGCATCCGCAAAGCCGTAGATCTGGCATTTCCAGGCACGAGCGTCGAGCAGCTCCAAGTCGCGATATTGCTAGCCGCGCAGCAAGCAGACGGCATCAGCATCACGGGAATCTTGCGCGCCATACCGGGCGAGTCGATCGATGTCAATTTAACTGGACTGATCGCCGCTGTTTCCCAAATCAAGCTCCCCCGTCTGGGTGACGCCTCTGGCGAGGCTTCCCCCCGGCAGCAGTTGCTCGGTTTGGAGTGAGGAGCGCTAAAATCGCCCGACGCGCCCGACTAAGTTAGCAACCACGGCAACTAGCTCAGCCGGCTCGACGGGCTTGGGCAAGTGGAGCTGGAAGCCGCAGAGCAAGGCGCGAGTGCGGTCCTCATCTCTGGCATAAGCCGTCAGCGCCGCAGCGGGGAGAAATCCGCCGCGTTCCGCCTCGGCAGTTCGGACTTTGCGGATCAAACTGTAGCCGTCTTCAAAAGGCATGGCAATGTCACTGATCAGGACGTGGGGTTGGAACTGCTCGATCGCGGCGATCGCTTCCCGGACGGATGCCGCCGCACTCACGATCGCGCCGGATTCCTCCAAAACCGCCGCCAGAAAGGTCCGCGCATCTTCTTGGTCGTCCACAACCAAGACCCGCACCCCGTCCAGAGTCGGCGTCTCCTCGGGGGAGCGATCGCCGCGCGCGTCCGCGTCAGGATCGCGAGCGTCGCTCAATTGGCAAACCGGCATCAGGGGCAAGCGCACCCGAAACGTCGAACCCAGCCCCAGCCCCGGACTCTCGACAAAGACACTGCCGCCGTGCAGTTCTACGAGGTGGCGGACGATCGCCAGCCCCAGCCCCAAGCCGCTGTGAGAGCGCGTCGTCGAGCCGTCAGCCTGACGGAAGCGATCGAAAACATAGGGCAAAAACTCGGAAGCGATGCCCATCCCCGTATCGCTCACCGCAATCTCGACGTGAGGGTTTGCCCTTTCCAACACGACCGTTACCTGACCGCCGCTGGGGGTAAACTCGATCGCATTCGAGAGCAAATTCCAGACAACCTGTTGCAAGCGATCGGCGTCCCCTGAAATTGGCCCAGCCGTCGAGTCGAGCGCCCGCAGGAGTTGGATTCCCTTGGCATCAGCACCCGGACGCACCGCCTCGACAGCCGCCTCCACCACTGAAACCAAGTTCAAAGTTCGGATATTCAGCCGCAACTTGCCGCGAATAATCCGCGAGACGTCGAGCAAGTCTTCTATTAACTGCGTCTGCGATCGCGCGTTGCGCTCGATCGTTTCCAGCGCCTTGAAAATCTTTTCCTCATTCAACCTGCGACTGCGCAAGATCTGCGTCCAGCCCAGAATGGCATTGAGAGGCGTGCGCAGTTCGTGGGAGAGCGTTGCCAAAAACTCGTCCTTGAGGCGGTTAGCCTCCTGGGCTTCCCGGTACAGCCGCGCATTGTCGATCGCCAGCGCCGCGCGAGAGGCGATCGCCTCAACGAGAGGCAAGTCAGCGGCACTGTAGCAGCGATCTGTACCTTTCACCACAAAAGAAATCACCCCCAGAGTCCGCCCGCGAGCCACGAGCGGCACGAAAATCGCGGAAGAAACACCCAACTCGCGCAGAATGTGTTCGTGTTCGGCGTCGTGAGCCGCCCGAGCCAGAAACCAATCTGGAATCTGGGCGTACACTTGCGACGTTCCCTGTCGCAACGCCAGAGGCATTCCCCAGTTGATATCCAACTTGGGCGGATAGCGGCGGTGCAGTTCCCGCGCCAGTTCGGATTTCTGGGGATCGGCGTGAGACACCGCCACCGGCTCGATGCTGCCGTCTTTCTTCACCAAATCGATCGCGCACCAGTCAGCGACGCTCGGCACTGCCAAGCGCGCCACCTGCTCGAGGGTGATTTCGTATTCCAGCGAGTTCACCAAAACGCTGCTCGCTTGCGCCAGAAAACGCTCTTGCTCCTCTGCCCGTTTTTGATCGTCAATATCCGTTGCCGTTCCCAACCACGCCAGTACGCGATCGCCTTCTCCCTCGATCGGCACCGCTCGTCCCAAGTGCCAGCGGTATGCGCCGTCAGCCCTGCGCAGGCGAAAGGCGATCGAGAACCCCTTGCCCGTCTCGAGGGCCTTTTTCCACTTGCGCAAGAATGAATAGCAGTAGTCGGGATGGATGGCAGCGATCCCGCCTGACTGTTTGGTCTGCTCCAGCGTCAGCCCCGTGTAGTTGAACCAACTTTGATTGCAGTAATCGACAATCCCATCCGAACCGGACATGCACACCAATTGAGGCAGCGCTTCCGCTAGGGATCTGTAGCGTTCCTCGCTCAGTCGGAGTGCTTCTTCTGTCTGCTTGCGCTCGGTGATATCGACTGTTGCGCACACACATCCTCTCGTCTTGCCTTCTTCGTCAAATAGGGGAGCAGCCGATGCTAGGACATTTATCGTTTTGCCATCCTCACGCACGATATCTAATTCCATATCTGGCACTTCAACGCCGTGACGGGCTGCGTAACGCAGGGGCAGTTCTTCGAGGGGGACTTCCCGGCCATTGTTGTATATTTTGTAGTGGATGGCTCTTGCTCCAGGCGGAGCGCTCAAGGAAATATTGGCATCAGAATCAACCCCCAAGTGCTTTGCCAAAGCCGGATTAACCGTGATGCGATCGCATTGAGCATCTTCCGCCATGCCAATACCGATCGGGATTACTTCCAGCAGCGTTTGCAGCTCTTTGACGCGGCGTTTTAGGGCTTGATTGAGCGCGACGATTTCCGACTCCGCCTGTTTGGCGTGCGAGATATCGCTGGCGGCACCGATCCACTTGTACGCCGTGCCGTTCGCATCCCAAACGGCAGTGCCGCGAACCGCCCAGTAGAGGAAGGTGCCGTCTTTGCACTGAATTCGATATTCTTCAAAAAAGGGTTCGCGATCGCTCAAATGTCGCTTTATCGAGCTGGCGGCGAGATCGCGATCGTCCGGGTGAATGCTATTTCTCCAGGCTTCTACCGTTCTCGGAAATTCCCCGATCGCATATCCCAACTTTTCGTCAATATTCCCAAACCACTCCACCGCGCCACTGCGAATATCCCATTCGTAAATCAAATCGCTCGCGCACCTCGCCGCGAGGCGAAATCTTTCTTCCGATCGCCGCAGCGCTTCCAGCGTCCTAGAGCGCTCCGTCACGTCTAGAACCAGAGACAGCACCGAAATTAAATTCCCCTCTTCATCCAACAGCGCCGAGTTGTACCATTCGCAATCCACCACTGACCCATCTTTCGCGTAATTGCGATTTGCCAATACGCTACACTGCTCAGTCCCGTCTGTCAACCGCCCCACCACGCCCCCTAATAATTCCACCGTCTCGTCGCCGGCAAACTGCCACTCGCTCAGATGTTTTCCCAGCACTTCTTCGGGATGCCACCCAAACAGCTTCTGGGCGCTCGTTGACCACCGAATGACCCGAAATTCCCGATCCCACTCGATGACTGCCAGCGGCGTGTTTTCAACGTGAAAGTTCAGCTTTTGCAGCGCAAAGCGCAGGGCTTCTTCTGTTTGCTTGCGCTCCGTCAGGTCGATCGCAAAACAGATGCAAGTTTCTGCCGCTTCTTCTAAGACGGCAACGCCGAGCAAAACGGGGACGCGAGTCCCGTCAGCGCGAATGTATTCTTTCTCCCACGGCGTGCACGACCCCGATCTTTTCATTTCCTGAATTTTTGCCTCATCCAGAGAGCGGTATTCTGGCGGAGTCATGGCATCCCACCGCAATTTGCCCGCCCGCAAATCTTCCCGCCCGTAGCCCATCATTTGCAAAAAAGCATCGTTGCCATCGCTGATGCAACCGCTAAAATCCGCTAAAAAAATTCCGATTAAATTTGATTCAGACAGACGGCGAAACTTGGCTTCACTTTTTCCCAGCGCTTCTTCTGTCTGCCGCCGTTCGGTGATGTCGATGCCGGTGCCGATGATATATTCCACCTGCCCGATTTCATCGAACATGACCGTATTTGACCAGGCAATGAGGCGACGGCTGCCGTCTTTGGTTAACCAATAATTTTCGTACTCGCTGGAGACTGCGCCATCTCGCAAGTTCTCGAAAACGTTTTTAACGGTTTCTATTTCTTCGGGCAGCAGGAATAAATCCCAGACAAAAACGCCGTTGACTTCCTCGAAGGTATAGCCGGTGGTTTTCTCGCAAGCCCTGTTAAAGCTGACTATTTTTCCTTCGCGATTGATGACAACGACTAAACTTTCTATTGTATTCAAGATTGCACTGGTGAAGTCGCGCTCTTTTCGCAGCGCTTCCTCAGAGCGCAAGCGATCGCTGATATCGGCAATCACCGCCATCGTGCTGTCAATTTCGCCCTGCGCATCGGGCATGGGCGCTCCCCACACGGCTACGTCAATTGGCGAACCGTCTTTTTTCCGGCGGTGCAGCTCTATGCCTGCGACTGACTGCCCCTGCAATTTTTGCCGGTGCAGGGCGCGGAATTCTTCTTTTTTCTCTTCCGGAACTAGGGGGATAAAATGACCCAAGACTTCCGCTTCTGTCCAGCCAAAAATCCTTTCAGCCGCCGGACTCCACATTTTTATATTTCCCTGTCTATCTAGGGCAATAATTGCCAGCGGCGAGGCGGCGATTAGCGCCTGAAGCATTCGGTCGGTTTCTCCGAGCTTCTCGGCAGCCTGTTTGAGTTCGGTTATGTCGCGGCTGATGCCGGCAATCGAAACGATCTCGCCGCCTGCTGCTACTTCTGGAAATAGCCTATTTTGATAGTATTTTATTCCGCTTTGCGCCGGGAAAGCGGTTTCAAAAATACGCTCTTGTCCGGTTGTCAGTAGTTCTTGAAGCTCGTACCGCCACTGAGCAGAAATCTCCGGCAAACCTCCGATTTCTTCTAGGGTTTTTCCGATAAAATATTTGGCAGGCAATCCCGTCGAATGTTCGATCGCTCGGTTGGCGTAAAGGTAGCGTCCCTCTACATCGAGAATCGCGATTGCGTCGGGGGCGTTGTCAGCCAGGATTTTAAATGCCTCCTCCCCGCGCTGCGGGTTTTCTTCATCTCGCTTGCGCTGGGTAATATCCCGAAAATACACAGCCAGCCCCTCCTGAAAAGGATGAGCGCGAATTTTCAAGCAGATATCTAAAGGCGGAAAAAATTGTTCAAATTCTACGACGGCTTGCTCTGCAATCGCTCTGCTATACTCTTTATAAAAGGTTTGGGCGATCGCTTCGGGAAAGACCTCGCCTGGGGTTTTGCCGACCAGTTCTTCCGGCTCTCGGCACGACAAGCGTGCTGCCGCCCGGTTGGCATGGGTGTAGCGCAACTGCCGGTCAAACAATGCCAATCCATCCCCAATGCTATCGAGAACCACGGCGAGCCGTTCCTTTGCCGCTTCAGCCTCGGCTGCCGCTGGGCTGGCATCGAGGGCGGTTGCGGTAAAGGGTAGGCTGGGGTTGCGATCGCCCGATCTCGCCGCGCAATCGCCACAGGCGCTCAGATGCCTTTGTGCTATCACCCGTTCCGTGGTTTCGGTGACGGCGGTGAAGACGCCCCCCACCCCGCCGCTTTCATCGCGGATGGGGCTGCAAAAAAAGGTGAAGTAGCGCTCTGCGGTGCCGCCGCTGTCATCGAGGGCGATCGCGCGATCGCCGAGCTGAGCGGCTTCTCCTGTGGCGAGGACGCCCTCAATGGCGGGGCCGATCGCCTGCCAGATTTCGGGCCAGCAATCGCGCCCCCACTGTCCCAGTGTTTGGGGGTGCTTGCGCCTTCCCAGCCAGGAGCGACAGGCATCGTTGTAGAGCGCAACCAGTTCGCTGCCCCAGCATACGAACGCGGGAAAGCGAGAAGTCATGCAGATGTTCAAGGCTGCGCGCAAGCTCTGCGGCCAGTTTTCCACTGGGCCAAGCGGCGTGGCTGTCCAGTCGCGGCACCGCATCAGGGCAGCCATCTTCGCGCCCAGTGCGAATGTCTGCTCTGGGGGGGTTCTCTTCCTGCTTTGGGCGGACATTTCCATCGGGATGTCTCCTATTGGGCAAGCTGTTCAGCCACGGCTTTACCACTAAGGTACTAGAAGCATTGGCTGCCGACATCTTTCTTGCGTGGTAGACAGCGCGGCGGGCGACTGGCTCGATCGGGCGAAAAAGTGCTTCGATCCCGCGATCGCTTGACGCGGCAGTTGCGGAAACTATTGCGAAAACTATTTCCGATTTCAATTCCTCAAGGGGATTGCTCAACTTCGCGCGTCCCCAGAAACCCGGTTTCTTCAAGAAAGCGGGTTTCTAATCTTCTCCCCTGAACCCCTGAAGTCCTATCGCCCCCGAACCCCTCAACCTCTGACAGCCTTCCGCGACTTTCTCAAGAGCACTACACTAGATATACACCGCAGACGCCAATTGCAGCCCAGCCTAGCAGGAGAGCCTGGATTATGGAAAATATTCTGGCAGTGTTTATTTCTCTAACAGCGGCTATTGCTTTCGCCTCGCGATCGGTGAAAATTGTCACTGAAAGCAACCAAGCAGTGGTAGAGCGCCTGGGAAAATATCACCGCGTACTCCGCCCTGGATTTAATTTGATCAATCCCTTTTTCGACGTGATTGTGATCGAGGATACGGAGGCCGAGCGCGTCCTCGATATCGACCCCCATCCAACCATTACAAAAGATAATGTTTCTCTCTCAGTCAATGCCGTGGTGTATTGGCGCGTTATGGACTTGGCACTGGCTTATTACAAAGTTGACGATGTTGAAGAAGCTCTGAAAAATCTGGTGATTACGACGATGCGAGCGGAAATCGGTCAGATGGAGCTGCAGGAAACGTTTTCCTCTCGCAAACAAATCAATCAGGCTTTATTAAAGGAGTTGGACGACGATACAGTACGCTGGGGGATTAAGGTTTATCGCGTCGAGGTGCAAGACATCAAACCGGCGGCTTCGGTGTTGGAAGCCTTGGAGATGGAAAGAGCGGCTGAAAGCAAGAAAAAAGCCTCCATTTTGGAGGCTGAGGGCACGGTGGAGGCCATGCAAAAGCTCTCTAAGGCCCTGCAGGCGCAGGCCAACAGTCGGGACATTTTGCAATATCTCGTTGCTCAACGGTATGTAGACGCCAGTCAGAGGCTCAGCGAGAGCTCGAATGCCAAGATTGTTTATATGAGCGGCGAGGCGGTGACCAAATCAATTAACGAACTGCTGCAAAATACCGGCCCGAGTTTTCAGGAAGGGAACGGTCAGAATCCCGGTTCCGCCAATGGCAGCGGTCAAAATCCCAATTCCCCCAATGGCAACGGTCAAAGCTAGGCAAGTTCGGACGCGAAAATATAAGTGAGGTTTTATAAAAAATTTAAAAATAGGGACTAAAAGGAGACAGGGTTTCAGCCTCGGAAAATCGCATCGGCAACGCGGCAGACCTGCTGCATCTGCTGGACGTCGTGAACGCGGAGGATGTCAGCGCCAGCAGCGATCGCGGCGCAACATGCCGCCGCCGTTCCCCAGACGCGGGCTTTGGGATCGGGTTGGTTGAGGATGTGGCCGATAAAGCTTTTGCGGGAGGGGCCGACTAAAAGGGGACAGTTGAGGGGGCGAAATTCTCCCAGCCTGCGGAGGATTTCCAGGTTTTGAGGGAAGGTTTTCGCGAAACCAATGCCGGGATCGGCGATGAGGCGATCGCTCGGGATGCCTGCAGCGATCGCTGCTTGAATGCGGCTGTGGAGGAACTCGCGAATTTCTGCGATCAAGTCTTCGTAATCGGTTAATTGCTGCATTGTTTGGGGCGTTCCCCGGATGTGCATCAAGATCAGCGGCACGCCCAATTCTGCCACCGTTGGCAGCATGTGCGCGTCGAAAGTCGCCCCAGAAATATCATTGACCAGATCGGCTCCTGCCTCCACTGCTGCCCGCGCCACCTCAGAGCGGGTGGTATCTACGGAAATCGGCACCGGCAGGGCTGCACAGAGCGATCGCACCACGGGAACGACGCGATCGAGTTCTTCTTGGAGGGGGACTTCAGCGGCACCGGGGCGAGTGGACTGCCCCCCGACATCGAGGATGTCCGCACCCGCCTCAACTAGGGCTCTCCCTTGTTCCAGAGCCGCCTCTAGGCTGTTGAACTGCCCCCCATCGCTGAAACTGTCCGGCGTTACGTTGAGGACGCCCATCAAATAGGTGCGATCGCCCCACTTGAACGTGCGTCCCCGAATGGTCAGTTGTCCTCTGTCGTTTGTCATTATTTGGGAATTGGGCAAAAGGGCATTGGGCAAAAGGGCATTGGGAATTGGGAATAGAGAATTGGGCAGAAAAGACTTTCTCAAAACTCAGCACTCAGCCGAGGCATCGAGCACTTAGCACTCCCCATGCCCCATGCCCCATGCCCCATTCTCTACTTATAATTGACAATGCGGCCAAAACTCGGCGGTTCCAGACTCGCGCCGCCCACCAAAACGCCGTCAATTTCTGGCTGAGCCATGATCTCGTCGATATTGTCCGGCTTGACAGAACCGCCGTACTGAATCGGCACGTCTGGATTGCTCAGCTTGCTGCGAATCAAGCCGATGACTCGGTTGGCTTCAACGGATTCGCAGGTGTCGCCCGTGCCGATCGCCCAGATGGGCTCGTAGGCAATCACCAGGTTGCTTTGATCCACATCCACCAGGTCTTTTTCCAACTGGCTGAAGATGTGGGATTCTGTTTCGCCTGCATCCCGCTGCTGCTTGGTTTCGCCCACGCACAGGATCGGGATCAACCCGTTTTTCTGGGCTGCTTTCAGGCGGCGGTTGACGGTTTCGTCAGTCTCGCCGAAGTATTGCCGCCGTTCGCTGTGACCGATAATGACGTAACGCACCCCGATCTCTACCAACATGGGGCCAGAGATTTCACCTGTGTAGGCTCCAGATGGCTCCCAGTGGACATTCTGTGCCCCCAACCGCACGCGAGAACCGTGCAGGTTTTGAGAAAGGGTCGCCAGGGCTGTGAAGGGGGCGCACAGGACAACTTCTCTCTGTTCTGGGGTTGCTTCCAGTTGGGTGATAAATCCCTTCAAAAACTCCAGGGCTTCTGCCTGGGTTTTGTACATTTTCCAATTTCCAGCGAGAACGATTTTCCGCACAGGTGACTCTGTTATGTAAAGTACGCTAAATAATGCACCCTCCAGTCTAAGGCTTTTTGGCTCTGCTCAGGCTGTTGGCATTGGAAATCGTGCTTGCTGCTGTGCCTGAAATGCCGAGCAGCGCTAAAGTGAGGAAGCCTAAAGTGAGACAGCGCGATCGAGATAAAGATAGTGATTTTTAAGGGGCAGTGCGGGCAATTTTGGCGCGAATGTTTTGCGATCGCCGATTCGGCTGGGCTCGATCGCCCCTGGTTCCGGTCAGCTAGGGCCTTTTTCTGGCCCTTTTCTCCGTTCTTGGCGCTTTCTCCCGCCAAGCTTGAAATTTTATCTTGTAAATTTTAGAGTTTCTATCGCCTGCAAGCGCTCAATCAAGCCTTCGCCGGATGAGGAAAAAATGCAAGTTAAAATAAAATAGCGCGGGAGAAGCGATCGCCTGAAGAATTGGGCAAAATTTAGACGATCCCCTGAGAGTGAGCTATAGTGGTTTTCGTTCGCATTAAAGCGTTGAAAAGATTATGATAGGCTATAATGTACCAAATAACTATCGCATTCTAAGCGATTGGGGCGATCGCGTGAATGGATTCATCCCCACAAGGGGAAAAAACTACGCTCTCCTCCGCTGCTAAATATGGCACCGCCGACACTTCTGCAACTTGCCCAGCAGGGAGATCCGCAAGCGATCGCCGCTCTGCTGAACCGCCAGCTACAACCCCAAGGCGTGACGGCTAAAGTGGCTGTCCGAAAGGACGGCTTGCACGTCTTGCTCGAATCAGCGAATCAAGCGCCCGATCGCAAAAAATTTGTCGATACGATCCGCACGCAACTGTCGAAGTGGGAGCCCGCAGAGATCGAGCGGGTGAAGGTTTACGGCAGACAAGTAGGCGAGAAGGAGACTGCTTGGAGTCAAGAATTTGGCTTGGAGTTTGGCGCTTATTCGATGATGTTTGCCTCTCAATCTCGCGATGAAAGTCCATCCCCTGCGGCGAATGTTCCAGAGAATGCGCCGCCCCATACACCGGCAAACAAGCCACCAGTCAAGCGCCAGCAGGTTTTGCTGCTCCTAACAGGAGCGATCGCGGCTTGCGCGCTGGTGGGAACTGCAGCCTTTTTCGCTTCCCAGTTTATCAGTAAATCTGGAAATAAGCCCGTGCCTCAAGTAGAGCGCCCTGCGGCACCCCCTGCCCCGAATCCTTGAAAAGTTGAATGTTGAGTGTTCAGTGTTCGATGCCTCGACACGTTTCTCCCATTGTCAATCCCAGACAATTTGCATGTTGAGGACAAAACCCGGCAAGACATCCTCTCCTGACAATTCTGTCGGAGATTGCAGCACTTCTACGGCTTGCCCTTGGCGGTAAATTTCCACGCGGCGGCTTTTTCTGTCAATCAACCAGCCGAGTCTGACTTGATTCTCCATATATTCTTGCATTTTCTCTTGGGTTTCTTTTAAAGTATCTGTAGGCGACATGAATTCTAAGACAAAATCCGGCGCGATCGGGGGAAATTTTTCTCTCTGTTCGGGAGTGAGAGCTTCCCATCTTTCTTTTTTTATCCAAGAGACATCAGGGGAGCGATTGGCACCGTTGGGAAATTTGAAGCAGGTCGAAGAATCGAAGCCCTTCCCTAATTGAGTTTGACGATTCCAGTTGGCAAATTCTGCTGCAATTTCAAAATTGCGGTTTCCGGTTTCTCCGCCTGTGGGTGACATGATGACGATTTCTCCCTTCGCATTGCGTTCAAATTTTACATCGGGATTGTCGCGACAGAGTTGATAAAATTGGTCGTCGGTGAGGCGGGCGATCGCGTTGAAGTTAACGGTGACGGCTATCATGGCAATTGGGGATGATGAGTGGGAGTGAATATCTGTCAGTTATTCTAACTCTATTTTTATCAGGCGGGTTGAGGCGCTCAAGCCAACCTACTTTTCTTTGCCCCGATTTTCAATCCCAGACAATTTGCATGTTGAGGACAAAACCCGGCAAGACATCCTCTCCTGACAATTCTGTCGGAGATTGCAGCACTTCTACGGCTTGCCCTTGGCGGTAAATTTCCACGCGGCGGCTTTTTCTGTCAATCAACCAGCCGAGTCTGACTTGATTCTCCATATATTCTTGCATTTTCTCTTGGGTTTCTTTTAAAGTATCTGTAGGCGACATGAATTCTAAGACAAAATCCGGCGCGATCGGGGGAAATTTTTCTCTCTGTTCGGGAGTGAGAGCTTCCCATCTTTCTTTTTTTATCCAAGAGACATCAGGGGAGCGATTGGCACCGTTGGGAAATTTGAAGCAGGTCGAAGAATCGAAGCCCTTCCCTAATTGAGTTTGACGATTCCAGTTGGCAAATTCTGCTGCAATTTCAAAATTGCGGTTTCCGGTTTCTCCGCCTGTGGGTGACATGATGACGATTTCTCCCTTCGCATTGCGTTCAAATTTTACATCGGGATTGTCGCGACAGAGTTGATAAAATTGGTCGTCGGTGAGGCGGGCGATCGCGTTGAAGTTGACGGTGACGGCTATCATGGCAATTTAGGCGAGTGAATAGCAGGGAATAACTGTTATTTATTTTAGCTCTAATGCCGAGCGGTCAAACAGAACTGGGCGGCAGTTGATGCGGTCAAAAAAATTAAAATATCGCAAAATCAAAAAAGCTTCTGATTGCAGAAGCTTTTTTTCGCTAGAGCGCTTTACGCGCAGTTTTCAGTAGCGCGGAGGGGATTTTTATTTAAGCGCTGCTGCAGCAGTCCGAGCCGCTGCTGCCTCGTCGGGATGGATGCCCAAACGAGTGAGATTGATGCGACCTTTTTGGTCGATTTCTCGCACTTTCACAATCACCTCATCGCCCACAGCCAGCTCGTCTTCGACTTTGCCGACGCGGTAGTCGGCGATTTGGGAAATGTGAATCATCCCTTCCTTCCCGGGCAGGAATTCCACAAACGCGCCGATCGGAATAATCCGGGTGACGCGCCCGACGTAGACATCGCCAGCGCTGAGCTTGCGCGTCATATTTTGAATGATCGTGCTCGCTCGCTTGGCTTTTTCGCTGTCGATCGCCGAAATGGTGACGGTGCCGTCGTCCTCGATGTCGATCTTGGCACCGGTTTCCTCGGTGATTCCCTTGATCGTCTTGCCGCCAGGGCCGATAATTAAACCGATGAGTTCCGGATCGATCTTGATCGTTAACAGGCGCGGCGCGTAAGGCGAGAGTTCGACGCGAGGTTTCTCGATCGCGCTGAGCATTTTCTCGAGAATGTGCATCCGAGCCGGCTTGGCTTGATGGATGGCTTTGGCGATCGTGTCGAGAGACAAGCCGCTAATCTTCATATCCATCTGCAGCGCCGTAATGCCGCTATCCGTGCCGGCGACTTTGAAGTCCATATCGCCGAGGAAGTCTTCGATGCCCTGAATGTCAGTCAGGATGCGCACTTCATCCCCTTCTTTAATCAGCCCCATTGCCGCACCGCTGACCGGCTTCAAGATGGGCACGCCGGCATCCATCAGCGCCAGAGTCGAACCGCAGACGGAACCCATCGAGGTTGAGCCGTTGGAAGATAGCACTTCCGAGACGACGCGAATCACATAGGGGAAATCTTCCTGGGCGGGCAAGATGGGGACGATCGCCCGTTCCGCTAGAGCGCCGTGACCGATTTCGCGGCGTCCGGGTGCCCGCATCGGTTTGGTTTCTCCGACGGAGAAGGGCGGGAAGTTGTAGTGGTGCAGGTAGCGCTTTTCGTCTTCCGGGTGCAAGTCGTCGGCGAGTTCTTGGGCGTCGCCGGGGGTTCCCAGAGTGACGGCGGACAGTACCTGGGTGAGTCCCCGGTTGAATAAACCGCTGCCGTGTACTCGTCTGGGCAGCAGCCCGACGCGACAAGAGACGGGGCGGACTTCATCGAGCTTGCGCCCGTCAACCCGCACGCCATCTTCGACGATTTGGCGGCGCATCAGTTCTTTGGTGACTTCTTTGAACAGATTGCTGACGGCTTTGCCTTCTGAGGCGGCGGCGCGGATGGGGTCTTCTTCTGGCAATTCGGCGATCGCCGCTTCTACCAGGGTTGCCTTCACTTCGTCGAGGGAGGCATCCCGCTGATTTTTGTCTAGGTCAAATTGAGACAAAATCTTTTTGATCGGTTCGCCAGCGCGATCGCGAATGAAATTTGCCAGCGTCGGATCGGTTGCCGGCGCTTCCTCGCTGACGATTTCCAGCCCCAGTTCCGCTAGCAGCTCTCGCTGCGCTTTGATCAAGTCGCAGGCAGCTTCGTAGCCAAAATCGATCGCCTCGATAATGTCCTGCTCCGGCAACTGGTTCGCCCCGGCTTCCACCATGATCACCCCATCGGGCGAACCGGCGACAACCAGATCTAAATCTCCGTCTTCGATTTCCCGGTAAGTTGGGTTGATGATAAAGTCATCCCCCAGCAACCCCACGCGCACCGCTGCCATTGGCCCGTTAAAGGGAATTTGGGCCAGCAACACCGCCACCGACGCTCCCGTCACGGCGAGCACGTCCGGCGGCACCTGTTCGTCCATTGACAAGGTTGTCGCTACGATCTGAATGTCATCGCGCAGCCACTGCGGAAACAAAGGACGCAGGGGACGATCGATCAGGCGGCTGGTGAGAATCACTTTTTCTGGAGGACGTCCTTCCCGCCGCAAAAAACCGCCCGGAATCCGACCGGCGGCATACAGTCTTTCTTCGTAGTCCACCAATAGGGGCAGAAAATCGATGCCCTCTCTGCCAGCAGCGCGCGTCGCCGTCACCAAAACTGCGGTGTCTCCTGACTCGATCAACACCGAACCGCCGGCTTGAGGCGCAAGTAGGCCAACCTTCAGCCGAATATCCCGTCCGTCAAAAGATATCGACTTGTTGATCTCTTTCATGCAATACAGTTTTCCTTCTTTTTACTCACTTTTCTTTCCTGTGGCAATCGTAGCACTGAATACAGTGCTGTTGCCGTAAGCGCTTCTCGATCGCCTGAGATTTCACCCTGCCGATCGTTTCCTCGTATCAGCAGGCTCCGCTCCGATGCACCCCGATTTTCCCTACTGCCAGAAGAACGAAGATTGCCCGCCCGGTAGTAGAATAAATTCAGATTGGCAAATAGGGCCACAGCGTTTGGCAATTTCGGCTTTGCACGGCAGGCATCCGAAACTTGTCGAGGCGGTTATGGTTGTGCCTGTACGCTCTTGCCGTCAGTACCTTTTGACTCGCCTTTCATCGCCGATGGGCGGCGCAGTCTTTCCCTTACAGGCGTTGCACGGGCGTGCAAGTCCCCTTCTCACTTATGACAGGGTTTCCCCCTCCCTGACTTCATCCCCATGCGCGAGGTAACAGTCAAGATAATTATACCTAATGGGCCGGCTTGTGGCTGTTTTTTGTAGGGATATTTACCCCGCTGCTAATTTAGCGGGAACCGAGCGATCGCCCGATCGCTCCCTTGCCAGTTAACCTACAGATCCCCCGTGTCAGGCAAAAGGCAGCCGCGTATCGAGATAACTGACACTGAGATTTTGTTCGCGTTCCGCTAGTTAAATGGGAAAAAAATTGGGAGACATTTTGAATTTTAAATTGAAAATTCCATCCTCCCTGAGCCCCCTCCATCCAGTCCAGATTTTAATTTTTTTAAATTTTTTCAAAGATCCGCCAATTTATATAAATTTTTGTTAACTTAAAAAAAGACATTTTGGAAAAGGGTTAAAATACAAGTTCATACTTATTTTTTTAAATATCTTCAAAATAAAAGCCTTGCATAAATAGACAAGAGGGTGCATGGAAAAACTCCCCATAAAATGGTTAATAACAGTCGAGAAAGCTTGCGCATGGGATGCCATAAAAAAACAGGTTCCATTCTTTAAAAAAGAAACGTGAGAGGGCATTGCCGCCTGTTGCGGCAGCAGAAAAAAATAGTTGGATTGGAAAGAATAGCGAAGCGAGAGAAGAGAATACATGGCGATTTTACACGGCAACTGGCTGATACAGCAGCGATCGGGCTATCTCTTCATCTGGGGAGAGACTTGGCGGAGAGTGACGCCAGCCAAAACCCGAAAAGAAGAAGGGGCGTTACCCCATCCCCTAGCGATGGCGCAGGGCGAATTGGCTCAATTTCTGAAATCCCTGCAGCTCAGCGGCAGTATTTCCCTGAAAGCCCTGCCGCTAGAGGCGATCGCTGCCGAAAAACAAGGAAAAAAGCAAAAATCAGCAGCCAGCAATAAGAAAGATAAATCGATTGTGGCGGCGGCAGCGCCGAAATGGCTTTTGCAAGAGATAGCCCTGCCCACCTACATGCCAGACAAAGGCGAACCCTACCCGGCGCATTCCGCAGCACCGCCAGAAGAAAACCAACCGCCCCTCACCCTCTACCCCTGGCAAGTCGAGGGACTTTGCCTCGATCCCTTAGAAGCCGTGAAATTTTTGCAGTCGCTTCCCCTAAACACAGTTGAGGGCGCAGACACCTTTATGGGCGCTGAGCTGCGTTTTTGGTCCCACGTTGCCCGCTGGAGTTTGGACTTGCTCGCCCGCTGCAAATTCTTGCCCGCCCTCGAGGGGCAGTCGGACGGTGGCGCTCGCGCCCGGTGGCTGCCCCTGCTCGACAGCGCCACCGATCGCGCGCGCCTAGAGCGCTTCGCGCGCCAGATGCCGGCAGCCTGCCGCACCTACAACTCAGCACTCAGCACTCAGCACTCAGCACTCAGCACTCAGCACTCAGCACTCA
>CAYOOD010000012.1:0-17626 GCA_964405435.1 uncultured bacterium | reverse complement strand
CACTCAGCACTCAGCACTCAGCACTCAGCACTCAGCACTCAGCACTCAGCACTCGCAGTAGACTTGCCGCTAGAGCCGCAACACTTGCTGCGGGAATTCCTCAGCAGCACCCTCGACGCCCGGGTGCGATCGTATGTCGGACAGCATCCGGGAGAAACCGCCTCCTTTGCCTCCAACAAGCAACCGATACGGGAGTGGCTGCACGCCTTGGGAGCGGAAAAATCCGAGGTGAAAGCATCCCCGGAGGCAGCAGAACGGTTGGAAACCGCCCTCAAAAATTGGACAGCGCCGCTGCAGAATAACATCGGAGCACAGCAGCTATTCCGCACCTGCTTTATTTTGCACCCGCCCGCCAACGGCAAAAACGAGTGGAAACTCGAATACGGCTTGCAAGCCGCAGACGAGCCAGAGTTTCTAGTCGATGCCAAAACAATCTGGAACAACCCCGTCGAGCGGTTGGCGTATCGGGGGCGAAGCATTGCGCAACCGCAAGAAACCTTATTGAGCGGGTTGGGATTGGCATCGCGGCTCAATCCCGTCATCGAGCCCAGCTTGCAACAAGCGCGCCCGCTCTCTTGCACCCTGACGCCGATGCAGGCATATCAATTTCTCAAATCCGATGCGTGGCGGTTTCAGGATACCGGCTTGGGGGTGGTACTGCCGCCGAGTCTGGCAAATGCGGAAGGATGGGCATCTCGCTTGGGGTTGAGCATTCGGGCAGATATTCCCAAATTGAAGAAGAACGAGCGAATTGGCTTGAAAAGTTTGCTGAACTTCAAGTGGGAATTGACAATCGGGGGACAGCGGATATCGAAAGCGGAATTCGATCGCCTGGTAGCGTTGAATTCACCGCTCGTAGAAATCAACGGCGAGTGGGTAGAATTGCGATCGCCAGACGTGCGATCGGCACGAGAATTTTTCACGAGCCGCAAAGATCAAATGGCGCTCTCTCTCGAAGATGCCCTGCGCCTTGCCACGGGCGACACGCAAACCGTAGAAAAACTGCCAGTCGTCAATTTCGAGGCAGGCGGAGCGCTGCAGGAACTCTTTGCCAACCTGACGAGCAACCGAGCCGTAGAAACCATTGCCACTCCCAAAACCTTGCGCGGCGAATTGCGCCCGTATCAATTGCGCGGCGTCAGTTGGCTCGCTTTTTTAGAAAAATGGAGTTTGGGAGCTTGTCTCGCCGATGACATGGGATTGGGAAAAACAATCCAGCTCATTGCTTTCTTGCTGCACTTGCAAGAGCAAGACGCCCTAGAAGCCCCCGTCTTAATCATTTGCCCGACTTCCGTCTTGGGAAACTGGGAGCGAGAAGTGAAAAAATTTGCTCCCACCTTGAAAACGCTAGTACATCACGGCGACAAGCGATCGAAAGGCAAAGCCCTTGCCAAAGCCGTCAGCGGCAAACATTTGACGATTACCAGCTATCCGCTCGTGTTTCGAGATCTGAAAGATTTGCAGAGCATTGCTTGGCAAGGCGTGGTTTTAGACGAAGCGCAGAATATCAAGAATTCCGAGGCGAAACAGTCGCAAGCGGTGCGCCAACTCGAAGCGCAGTTTAAAATTGCGCTGACGGGAACGCCGGTAGAGAACCGACTGGCAGAATTGTGGTCGATTATGGACTTTCTCAATCCGGGGTATTTGGGAGCGCGAAATTTCTTCCAGCGGCGGTTTGCCATGCCGATTGAGAAATACGGGGATGCCTCGTCGCTGTCGGCACTGCGATCGCTCGTACAGCCGTTTATCCTCCGCCGCCTCAAGAGCGACAAAGACATCATTCAAGATTTACCTGAAAAGCAGGAAATGACGGTATTCTGCGGGCTTTCTGCCGAACAAGCAAACCTCTATCAAAATATTGTAGAGAAATCTCTGGCAGAAATTGAGGAATCGGACGGAATCCAGCGCCGGGGGATGATTTTAGCCCTGCTGGTGAAGCTGAAACAAATCTGCAACCACCCGGCGCAGTTTTTAAAGGAAGATAGCCTGAAAGGGCACCAATCTGCAAAATTGCAGCGGTTGGAGGAGATGCTAGACGAGTTGCTAGCAGAAGGCGATCGCGCCTTGATTTTCACCCAATTTGCTGAATGGGGCAAACTGCTACAGCCGCATTTAGAGAAGAAAATCGGGCGAGAGGTGCTGTTTTTATACGGCAGCACCACCAAACAAAAACGGGAAGAAATGGTCGATCGCTTCCAAAATGACCCCCAGGGACCGAGAATTTTGATTCTTTCCCTCAAAGCCGGCGGTACGGGGTTGAACTTGACGCGAGCCAACCACGTTTTTCACTTCGATCGCTGGTGGAATCCGGCGGTAGAAAATCAGGCAACCGATCGCGCCTTCCGCATCGGGCAAACCCGCAACGTACAAGTGCATAAATTCGTGTGTACGGGAACGCTAGAGGAGAAAATTCACGATATGATAGAAAGCAAGAAAGCCCTGGCAGAACAAGTCATTGGCGAGGGAGAAAATTGGCTCACCGAGTTGGATACGGAACAACTGCGCAATTTACTCCTGCTCGATCGCAATGCGGTGATTGACGACGATGTAGATTGAGCATTCTACAGCGTACTCCACCCGTAAGGGTGGGGCAACACTCACAAAGCTTGACTGCGCAGGCTGACTCTCGTTCCCAGGCTGAGTAAAAGAACTAGAAACTTTCTCACTCTTCTTCTACTCAGCACTCAGCACTCAGCCGAGGCATCGAGCACTCAGCCGAGGCATCGAGCACTCAGCACTCAGCCGAGGCATCGAGCACTCAGCACTATAAGAGAAGGAAAAATGACCAATTACAACGCACAAGATGACCGACAGTGGTGGGCGGAACAGTGGCTAGATTTGATAAATTCCTATCGCTTTAAAAAGCGTTTGGAGCGCGGCTGGAAGTATGCCAGAGAAGGAAATGTCCTGAATATCGACTTTGAAGGACAAACGGTGAAAGCGAGCGTTCAAGGCACCGATCCGAAACCGTATAAAGTCTCGCTGTGGATGGATACTTTCACCGATGAAGATTGGGAATATGTGGTGCAAAATATGGCACAGCGGGCGATTTTTTCTGCTAAGCTACTAGCAGGAGAGATGCCGGCAAATATTGAAGATGTGTTTGCGGCGGCGGGATTGCGGTTATTTCCGTTCAGCTTGTCGGATGTCAAGTCACAGTGCAGTTGTCCCGATAAAGCCAATCCGTGCAAACATATCAGCGCAGTTTACTATCTGTTAGGCGATCGCTTCAGCGACGATCCGTTCGTGCTCTTTCAACTGCGCGGGCGATCGAAAGAACAAATTATCGCAGCACTGCGACAATTGCGCGGCACCGATGCGGAAGAAAATAGCGCCGAAACAGGAGAGAAAGAAAGCGTTTCTGCCGTGCAAAAATACCCATTAAAAATGGAGCATTTCTGGGAATATCACGAACAGTTAGAGCCGTCGCTCGTGGTGATTGCACCGCCCCCCAGCAGCGAAACAGTTCTCGATGTTTTGGGGCAGATTCCTGTAGAACCGGCGGCGACAGCACAGGCAGTAATGAAATATTGGAATGCAGTTTACAAAAATATCAGTCAGGAGGCAGTTTTAGCGGCGCTGAATCGAGAGGAGTGAAACAAGCGATCGCTCTTGGTAATTCAAGGAGTGCGGGCGAGACGCCCGCAACTTGTGTAGCGGGCGTCTCGCCCGCACTCCTAAGCTGTCCTAACGGCTTTGTCTATTGCTCTAACAGTGGAGGATGCCCTCAGCCGCGATCGCAGCACGCCGCAAATTAATAAAAGGGACACGGCGCAAACTGTGTCCCTACAAAAAAGGGCTGATAGAATTTAGATGAAGTGTATGTTACCAGAACCGCCGCTCGGGCGGTAAAAATCCGTGCTGTCGGTTTCCAAGGGTAAATAAATCGTCAGTACGTCGCCTTGCTGGGGGCGCTGGCGCACGATCAGTTTGCCGCCCAGGGCTTGGAAGAGGTTTTTCGTCACGCTCAGGTTGAGGCTGATGTTGCCAGTTTCGGGCTGGAACATCAACAATTGACCGAGGGATTTAAGAGTGGGCCATTTATTATCGGCGCTATGGGCGCGGCTGCTGTCGGCGAGTTGGCATTGCAACTGCACTTTCAGTTGGTGACCGGCTAGCATGACTTCTACTTGAACGTGCCCGCCGACTGGCTGGCTGGCGGTGAAGTTTTCGATCGCGCCGGTGAGGACTTGATCGAGCATGGTGGGATCGCTCACCACGGACGGCATTTTCTGCGGCAGTACGACTTCGAGGGTGAGGTTGCGCCGGCTGGCTTGTTTTTGCCAGCGGGGAATGCAACTGTTGAATAGTTGGGCGAGGGGGGTGGATGTCAGGTGAACGGGCGCGCGCCCGGTTTCTGAGGTTTCCATTTCTACGGCTCGGAAAATCAAGCTAAACCGATCGATTTGTTCGGTACACTCGCGATCGATGGTTTCTAAGCGCTTGAGCATGTCCGGATCGCTGGCGCGCTTGATCAAAAGGCGGGTGAGAGTGCGAATGGTGGTGAGGGGGGTGCGGACTTCGTGGGCGATCGCTTGCAGCAATTCTACATCTCGAAGCTGTGCTGACTCTTTCCCCCGATTTTTATCCGCATTCAGTTGCTCGATCCGTTCGGCAAGCACCTCTTTATTGAGATTGGATTTCCCATACCCGTGTAATTTTTCTGCGTTATTCGCCAAGTGGCGCGATCGCCCGCTGCTGCCATTGCTTTGCGATCGCCTGCTGGCTCCACTGGCTGACTCCGCCGCCGGTAGCGCGTGCAAAGGCGCGATCGCGCGCTCTACTTCTACCGAATCCGGCATATTTTTGACAAGCAACTGCCCGAAGAGCATCACGGTTTTGTAACTGGGCGCAACGGGTGCAAATTGCTCGATCAGCGCATCTAACTGACGCGCCCGATCGCCACTGTCTGCGAGTACGGCGCGCGGGCGCAGCGATCTCCAAACCATCTCCACCGCTTCCGGCTCGAAGCTATACTCAAACGCCGCCTCTCCACTGGCGTTTTCTCCGAGTACCATCGCCAGACTGAACTCTGCCGTCAGGACTGCACAAAATTTCTCATTTGTCAAGGGGTCGCTGGAAAGTAATTTAACAGCCTGCGGGGCAAGATCGGAAGGTTCAACACCGTGGGGCAGGCGTTGAGACGGCAACCAAGCCGACGGAGGCAGTAGGGGAAGGGGCGCTTTCGCGTCGGTGGCGGTAAATGTCCACGTCGAATAATTGGCCGAGATGGCCGGGTCGCTGAAAATGGGGTCTGGCCCGCACAAGACTAGGCCCTTGAGTGCAGGAGCGCGTTCCGCCGCGCCCGGGTGCAGGAGGGAAGACAGGGCAGCGATCGCTCCGCGCCACAACCGCTCAGCCTTCAGGCGCGATGCCAGAACCCGCGAGGCGTCTGGGCGTAAAGCAGAGCTATCCCGGAGGGAATCGCCTCTGTCAGAATCGCTATTTTCCAGATTGCCACCCGTCAGCGTTGCTTCTAAACCAGCTTTCTCCAACCCTGCAACGGCTAAAACCTCGCTGAGTGTCGGCAAGAACCATTTCGGCACAGTCACACACCCCCTTGACAGTTCGAGCGAAGCCGCTCCCAACCTTCTAGCAACCCGTGAAACCATTGATGAAAGTGTATGTAAACGGCAGAGTTTGAAACCTTTCTCTATCAGAGTACCCACATTTTCCAGCTTTGAGGAGCCGCACAACCGAACCAAGGAGTCGCAATCTCCGATGGGAGAGTGGGAGAGGGGGGGAGCGGGAGAAATTTTATTTATTACCCATGCCCGATGCCCTTTTGCCCGATGCCCCATTCCCCATGCCCGCCCGAGAGTATTGCAAAATGGAGTCAGTTCATCCAATATCAGAACTTTATGTCGCACTTGCTGGCTGACGCTAAAAATCTGCTCTCCGAGGCGATCGCGCGCTTTGCGTACCGCGTCGATTATTTGGCCATTCGCCTGGAACAAGCCGAAGGAACGGATATTTTGTTGCGCAAAGACAAAATCGAAACCCTCAGCGAAGGGGTATCGATTGGCGGGCAAGTCCGGGCTTGCTACAAGGGCGGGTGGGGTTTTGCCAGTTTCAACCAGCTCTCGACGCTGGCAGAACGGATTGAAGAGGCGATCGCTGCAGCTAGATTAGTCGGGGAAGAAGAAACCATCCTCGCGCCGGTGCCCTCGGTGCAAGCCATCTGCAACCTGCCGCTGACCGGCACCGATCCGAGGCAGATTTCCCTCGCCCAGAAAAAAGCACTGTGCGATCGCTACACCGAAATCCTCCGCAGTCTCGATCCCCGAATTACCACCACCTCAGTGCGCTACGGCGACAGCGCCCAGCGCGTGATTCTCGCCACCTCCGACGGCACCCTGATCGAGCAATCCTGGGTTGATATGGAAATGCGCTTTGCCGCCACGGCGCGCAACGGCGAAACCGTGCAAACCGGGCGGGAAACCACCGGTTCCCGCAAAGCCTACGAAGATTTAACCACTCTCGACGAACAAGTGCGCGGTGCAGCGCAGCGAGCCGTAGAGGCTTTATCCCTGCCGCCAGTCAAAGGCAACACCTACACGGTCGTCATCGACCCCATTCTCAGCGGCTTATTCGTCCACGAAGCCTTCGGGCACCTCTCCGAAGCCGATATGGCGTATGAAAACCCGGACCTGCTGGAAGTAATGACCCTCGGGCGGCGATTTGGGCCAAAAGAGCTGCAGATTTTCGACGGAGCCGCGCCGGAAGGGCATCGCGGCAGCTATTTCTACGACGACGAAGGCACCCCAGCAACCACGACGCAATTAATTAAAGATGGGGTATTAGTCGGACGCCTCCACTCCCGCGAAACCGCTGGAAAGCTGGGAGAAGCGCCGACCGGCAACGCTCGCTGTTTGAATTACCACTATTCGCCGATTGTGCGGATGACGAATACTTGGATAGAACGGGGCGACACTCCCGTACAAGATTTGTTTGCCGGCATCAAAGAGGGGGTTTACGCTCGCAACTGGCTCGGAGGCATGACGAATGGAGAAATGTTTACCTTCAGCGCCGGGGAAGCGTGGATGATTCGCAACGGACAGCTAGCCGAACCGGTGCGCGACGTGACGCTATCGGGAAATGTGTTTTCTACTTTGGCGGATATTGAGGCGATCGGGGATGATTTCTACTGGGACGAGTCCGGCGGTTGCGGCAAAGGCGGTCAAAGCGGCTTGCCCGTAGGTTGCGGCGGCCCGAGTTTGCGAATTCGCAATGTCGTTGTCGGCGGCGAGGCGGGTTAATCGGGCAATGGGTCGGGCGCGCCGTCGCGCCCTCCTAAAATTGAAATAGGATGTACAGAGCTCAGCGCCGAACCGATTCGCGCCGATTCTCTCATCTTGCTGCAAGCAGATGACCAAATCCTGCACCTGGAATTTCAAACCCTGCCCGCATCTGAACCCCCCCTACCGTTCCGAATGCTGAAATACTGGGTGAGACTCTACGATCGGTATGAGTGTCCTATCGAGCAAGTGGTCATTTTTTTAAAGCAGACTGCTTCAGAACTCGTTGTTAGAGCAAGTCGCTGCCCGAGTAGAGGCGATCGCAGAACAGGGGCAACGGCGGAACCTAGCCGCTTGTATCGAGGTGCTTGCGGGCTTGCGGTTTGATGAAAACTTGATTAACCAACTCTTCACAGAGGAAATGATGCAGGAATCTGTCATTTATCAGAGAATCCTCCGAAAGGGAGTAGAACAAGGAGTAGCACAAGGAGTCAAACAGGAGGCTCTAGCGCTGATTTTGCGGCAGTTGGCGCGGCGGTTTGGTGCGGTTGACCCGCAGTTGCAAGAGCGCCTGCAAGGATTATCGACTCCTCAGTTAGAGGACTTGAGCGAGGCGCTGTTGGATTTTCAACAGGCAGGGGATGTAGCAGTCTGGTTGGACGCTCTGGCGCAATAAGAAACTCGCTGTCAGGGGTAAAGAAAGGGGCGATTTGCTATCGCGTTATCAAGGCGCTTCACCCCTGAATAAACAGAGGAAAAGGATAGAAAAAAGTTGGGGAATTTAGACCAATAATAGAAACGGAGGCAGTTGTATGAACAGGAAAAACTGGATTCAAGCGATCGCTCTTTGCGGACTGGCGGGGGCGATCGCCTCGTTCGTTATTCCCGCTTTCAATCCAGAAATGGGTCGAGTCAGGGCTCAGGAGCTTTACCCTGAAATTGAAGATAGCGAGTATATAGACGCCCAAATCGATAAAATCGCTGACCGCATTTTTTACGAAAGGCATCCAGAACTGCGCGGCAGAAAAATCAGGCCGGGTGAAAGAAATTTAGCGCGAGAATGGCAGGAAATTCGGCAGTGCGATGCGGTAACTGACTACTTTTTTTATCAGAGGCATCCGGAGATGAAAGGGAGAAAAATCGAGTCCTACGAAACGGATTTAATAGAAGAATGGCAGGCAATTAGAAGGCGGGTTGATGGCTGTCGGTAATGCCTGTTTTATTGTAAGATAAAATAGCCTGTAGCCTTTAGATCGTTTTTCAGTCCGATGAAATCCTGTTAAGAAACCCGGCTTCGTAGAAGTTGCCGGGTTTCTGAAGTCCCTGAGTAGAGCGAAGCGCAACCCAACCTACGATAAACACTCAGATTATTCCACAGGTCGGACAATGGGGGGAGCCGTGGGCTGCTGAGATTTGAAGACTGCGGTTAGCGCTCCTTCTAGAGTTTCTGCCATTGCGATGCGGTTTTCGTAGGCGACGATAACTCGCGCTAAAGTCGGCAGGCTATTTTGTTCGGCTTCCAGATAGAGGGGTTCGACATAGAGCAGCGATTGTTCGATGGGAATCACTAATAAATTTCCCTGAATCGCTCGCGAACCTTCGCGATTCCAGAGAGAGATTTGTTGAGAAATAGCCGGATCTTGGTTGATGCGCGCTTCTATTTGTTCCGGTCCGTAGACGAGCTGTTGCTTGGGGAACTGATAGAGGAGAAGTTTGCCGTAGTCGTCGCCGTCGGAGCGAGCCGCCAGCCAAGCGATGAGGTTATTGCGGCTGGCTGGGGTAAAGGGGAGGAGCAAAATAAATTCTTCCGAGGTGGCTGTGGGCAGCTTCATAATCAAGTAGTAGGGCTGTACTTTTTGCTGTTCGCTGCCGTAAATTTCATTGGGAATTCGCCACTGATCGTCCCGGTTGTAGAATACCTGCGGATCGGTCATGTGATAAGTGAGCAACCGTTCGGATTGGATGTTGAATAAATCGGAAGGATAGCGGATGTGACTGCGCAGGGAAGGGGGCATGGCGCTCAGGGGTTTGAGCAGGTGAGGAAAAATGGCACTCCAACTCGCCACGATCGGATCGGATACGTCAGCGATGTAAAAGGCAATATTGCCGTTGTAGGCGTCGATGACGGCTTTTACAGAGTTGCGAATGTAGTTGAATTCGTCATTTTCCGGGTCGGAATAGGGGTAGCGATCGCTCGTCGTGTAGGCGTCAACGATCCAGTACAAGTAATTTTCATTCGTTGTTGTTTTTTGGTCTGGCGCTGTCGAGCCGCCGTTTCTGAACAGATCGGTTCTGGCGACGACGAGATAGGGATCGCTGTCGTAGCGCAAAAACGGGGCGATCGCCTGCACGCGCTGTTTGATATTGCGGCGGAAGAGAACTTTCGTTTCCGGTTTGAAATCGGGGGTGAACAGCATCTGCCAGTCTTTGAGATACTCTGCAAACAGCAACCGCCGCCACCCGTTACGGATCGCCACTCCGCCGCTTCCGCTATAAGTGTTGTAAACATTTTCCTCGCCTTGGGGATAGTCGAGTTCCTTCACTTTCGTCGGTGCCATGACGTAGGTGTCGGTCATTTCCCCGTAATAAATCCGGGGATGTCCGATCGGAATGCTGGCGCGGATGCGAGGGCTGGAAGTGCGCAGTGTTTGCGAACCGACTCCTATATCTTTAACGAAATATTCTGGCAACCCCCCAGGACCGACTTTATTCACCGGGCTCATAGTAAAGCCGTAACCGTGCGTATAAACCAAGTGTTTATTCACCCAGGTTTTCGCTGCCTGCGGCACCGCGCTGTAATCTAGCTCCCGCGCTGCTACAATTACTTGTTGTTTTTCTGTTTCTGTCTGGGGTTTTAGGGTTGGGGGTTGAGTAACTGTTCCCTGTTGATTGCGATCGCCTGAAGAGAGCGGGTTGTCTCCAGCCGGTTTGGATTTCATAATTTCGGCTAAATTCTTCCAGAAAGAAGAGCTGAAAGTCGCTTCCCGGGGCTCGGCTTTCAGGGTATAGCGATCGATATCGGCATAGGGAAAGTTGTAGTACAGTCGGATTTGCTGCAGTTGGCGATTGGTTTCCAGAAGGGGGCGAGTATCCCACAAGCGGATGTTGCGGATAGTTTGGTCATTTTCTAGGAGTTGGGCGGCGGAGAGTCTGCCTTGCGGATCGAAGGTTCTGACTTCAATATCATTCAAATCAAACGCGGCTCTGGTGAAGGCGATACTGCGCTCGATGTAGGGACTCTCTCGCTCTATTTCATTGGGTTGCACGACTGCCCGCTGCACCGAGAAGGGCAACAGCCAGCCGGCGACTGCGGCGATGAGGGCATAGCCTGTAAGGGCGTAAATCAAGCGCGAGGGGTAGAGAAATTTCGTTGCAGGAGGTGGGTAAAAATTGCCCCGTCTGACGAGTCGGTTGCGGATGGTTGCCCAGACTTTTACTTCCCACAATAAAATTAGAGCGATCGCCAGTGCGATTAAACTCAGCCCTGTATTAACGGGCAATTGCACTTTGATGTCGGTAAAACTCGCACCGTAGGCGACGCCACGGGTGGAATAGAGCAATTCATAGCGACGCAACCAATACAAAAGTGCGATCGCCAACATTACCGCCCCACTCAATCCGTACAAGTGGCGCTGTTGCGGCTGGGAAAATCCTAAAAATCTCCCTTCTGAAAGGCTATTTCCCGATAGCAAGTAGGTGAGAGATACGGCAGCCAGTGCTAACAAAAACATCCCCAAAAGCCAAAATTCTGCCAGTTCCCATACTGGCAATGTGAAAACATAAAAGCTGATATCGCGACCGAGGAGGGGATCGGTGCTGTTAAAAGGAGTGGGATGGAAAAAGAGCAACAATTTTTCCCAATTGTTCGACAGCACGAAGCCGAAAGTCAAACTCATCCAAAAGGCGATCGCCCACAACAGCCCGGGCGCAATCCCCAGGGCGATCGCGAAGACGAGCGGCACGCCTACTTTCCAGTATATTGAGGGGAGTTGCTGCCACAGTGCCCAGATGACTTGCGGTTGAAAGCGCGGCGGTAAATTAATAATTTTTAAGAAATTGCCGAGATCGGAATGCCAGTAAGAAGTGGCTACCAAGCTATAATAGAGCGTGAGTCCTCCTAGAAACACCCCCAGTCCCAGGACGGCTAGCAGCAGCCACGGCAAGGTGAGGACTGGAGGCGGAGCAGCCAGGTCTGATGGGGATTTGCTAGAAAGGCTCTGTTTCTCGTCTTTAGGGTGCTTGAGGCGCTCGGCTAGTGCCAAATTTCCCAGGAGGAACCCGCTGCTGAGGAAGAGGGCGAAAATCCACAGCCCCCCGCGAGTCGTCAGTTGCCGCCAAAATATTTCAAAATACCCGACTTCCTGAAACCAGAGACTTTCGACAAAAAACCGGGCGAAGAGATCGAAGGCTAGCAAAAATCCCAGAAACAGTACGATCGTCCGCCAAGGGCGTTTTTTTAACCAGTCCATCACGGCTATTTGATGTTTTAGATTCTAGATTCTATTCTGTCTTATCTGATTTGTCCTTGGCTAATACCTGTCAGCGGCTAACCGGGCAACATGCCCGTGCCTGTGACGATACTTGTAGGGGAGAAACCTTCGCGCAAGGATGCGATCGCTCAGTCGCAGATTGCTATACGCGAAGGCTTCTCCCCTACACAAGCGGCGAACAAATGACACTCCACAATCTAAAATCAGCCATCCAGACAAGGCTCAGCCGTATTGCTCAGTCGAGCGCGTTTCCGTATCGAGGTTAAACAGCAGGCGCAGGGTTTCCATTGCCCGACGTCTGGCTTCAATATCTTGCTGAGCGCGCAGTTGCACCATCGGATCGTGTAAAATCTTGTTGACAATTCCGCGCGTCAGTGCTTCTATAACCTCTTGATGTCTTTCGGCAAATTCTGACCCGAGACGGGAAAGGGCTTTTTCTAACTCTTGTTCGCGAATAGTTTCTATTTTGTCTCGCAAGCTGTTGATAGTGGGAACCGTTTCGAGCGATCGCCACCACACCTCAAACGCTTCGACTTCTTCTTCCAGCAGTCCTTCGGCTTCGGCTGCCATTTGGCGGCGACTTTCTTGATTTTGCGCCACAACGGCTTTCAAGTCATCGACGTTAAAAGCTTTGACATTTTCCAGCTCGTTGACATCTGCTGCCACGTTGCGGGGTACGGAAATGTCGAACAACATTAAAGCTTGGTGGGGAGCGATCGTGCTTTCCAATTTGGCGCGATCGAGCAGCGGTTCCGTTGACGAGGTACTCGTAAATACGAGATCTGATTCAGCAATCACCCGCATCATTTCCGACATCAAGTGCAGTTGCAAGGGCACCTCTTTGAATTGCGAGGCTAACTCTTCAGCCCGTCGCAGGGAGCGATTGAGAATGGCGATTTGGGTTGCGCCTTTAGCGGCGAGGTGCTGCACGAGCAGGCGAGACATTTTGCCAGCGCCGAGAATTGCCACCCGACAGGAGGACAAATTCTGCACTTTCATTTGGGCGAGTTCGACTGCTGCCGAGCTGATGGAAACTGCACCGGTGCCGATGCTGGTTTCGGTGCGAACGCGCTTGCCGGCGGTAATTGCTTGCTTGAAAAGGCGGTTGAGAACGCGCCCGATGCCGGTATACTGCTGTCCGAGTTTGTGGGTGTTTTTCACCTGGGCTAAAATTTGCCCTTCTCCGAGTACGAGACTGTCGAGCCCACCGGCAACTCGCATTAGGTGCATGACTGCATCTTGGTGCAAGAGGATGAACAGGTGCGATCGCAATTGGTGCAGGGGAATTTTGCTGTGTTCCGAGAGAAACTGCGTCACTTCCCGCACGCCCTGTTCGGTTTCGCTGGTGACGATGTAGATTTCCAGGCGATTGCAAGTGCTGAGAATGGCAACTTCTTCTATGTGGGGGTACGCCATCACAGCCGCGATCGCTCCCTCGACTTGCGGCTCTGGAATGCTGAGTTTTTCCCGAATTTCAACCGATGCTGTTTTGTGGCTTAAACCGACGACGGCAATATTCATTGGCTAATTGCGTTTTTGCTAATTGCTAATTGCTAATGGGGGATGGGGCATAGGGCATGGGGAATTGGGTAGGGTGGGGAAAGTATTGAGTGTGGAGTGTGGAGTGTGGAGTGCAAAAGAAGTTAATTTTTTATTTGTCACTTCTCACTCTTTAATGTGTCACTCAACACTCAGCACTCAGCACTCAGCACTTTTAACTAACTCCTCACTCAACACTCAACACTCAACACTCTTTCTATCCCGATGCCCTATTTGCCGCTGACTATCTCAACTGCAGCGCCTTTGGTTGATCGAACAGGTGGATCGTGTCAACAAAACGAGCGGTTTTCGATTGAGAGGAAATCACCAGACTTTGGGTGCGCGCCCCGCCGTGGAAGTATCGGACGCCTTCCATCAGCGTGCCCGGGGTAATCCCGGTGGCGGCAAACAGCACCGTTTCGCCAGAGGCGAGTTCTTCGGCGTTGTACACCTTGTCGGGATCGGTAATGCCCATATCTGAGAGCCGCTTGAGGTTGCCCTCTTTGCTCTCCCCAATTAGACCGGTTTGCACGACTTCTGGATCGTAGATCAGTTGCCCTTGGAAGTGCCCGCCCAGGCAGCGCATGGCTGCTGCGGAAATCACGCCTTCGGGAGCCGCACCGATGCCCATGAGGGCGTGGATGTTGGTTCCGGAGAACGCACAGCAGATCGCGGCGGAAACGTCGCCGTCGCTGATCAATCTCACCCGCGCTCCAGCTTGGCGGATTTCTTTGATCAGGTCTTTGTGACGGGGCCGGTCCATGACGACGACCACGAGTTCTTCAACGGTGCGATCCAGGCATTCGGCGAGGATTTTCAGGTTTTCGGTGGCGGTTTTGCGGATGTCTACATGACCTTTGGCGGCTGGAGGGGCAGCCAGTTTCTTCATGTAGAAGTCGGGGGCGGCAAACAGCCCGCCTTTTTCGGAAATGGCCAACACGGCCATCGACCCGTTTTGACCGTAGGCAACCAAGTTGGTGCCTTCGCAGGGGTCTACTGCAATATCAATCTCGATCAGTTCGTCGGGGTTGCAGAAATTTTTGGCGTCGGGGCGGGTGCAAATACCCACTTCTTCGCCGATGTAGAGCATGGGGGCTTCGTCGCGCTCCCCTTCTCCGATCACGATTCGGCCCCGCATGTTGATTTTGTTCATCCGCTCCCGCATGGCTTCTACAGCCACTTCGTCGGCGGTGTTCTTTTCGCCTTTACCCATCCAGCGGGCTGAGGCGATCGCGGCTTGTTCGACCACCTCGATGATTTCCAAACCAAGGGTACTCTCTAACAAAGCTGTCCTCCCAACTGCTGATATTGCGTCGTTTTGTGTGCCTACTCAAGTGTTCCAGTCTACCAGAGGGAGGACGCCCGAGCGAATCCAGTATTGACTCGGTTTTTGTTAAGTTTTACTGAGGAAGCCAAATTGCACTCGCTCACCTTAGCGCTGCGGCGATCGCAAGCCGGGGATTCTCGCGGCACTTCTCGGCAAACTAAGGGTTTTAGGCGGGTTTCGCGTGTTTCGACTGCCGATGAGCCTTTGTGAAATTAGGGCTTGAACGATTTACCCAGTCGCCTCGCGCTCCGCTCAAGCGCGATCGCTCCCTTTGACGAATCGCCGGGACTTTGGCCCTCTCCTCAGTGGCCGCCCGCTCGGTAGCAGCCATTCGGCTTTTTTGCAGTCAGGATTTCTGTTTTCTCTTGCACCCACCCAAGGCGACTGCGGAGTTAATTGCGTTTAGTGACTCGTTTACTGACGCACAGGGAGCGATCTCCTCTCCCTTCTCTTGAAATAGAAAAATAAAATTATATAATAGAATAACCCCAAATCGACACGCCGCACCGATGCCCGTTCTCTCTCCAGAATTAAAACAAAGATTGGCAACTCCCCTCAAAATTGGCCATTTTGAGGTCAAAAGCCGCGTGCTGCAATCGCCCCTCTCCGGCGTGACGGACTTGGTGTTTCGCCGGCTGGTGCGCCGCTACGCTCCAGACTCGATGATGTACACCGAGATGGTGAATGCCACCGGGCTGCACTACGTCAAGGAACTGCCGAAAATTATGGAGGTAGACCCCCAGGAGCGCCCGATTAGCATTCAATTATTCGACTGTCGCCCGGATTTCCTCGCGGAAGCGGCTCAGATGGCGGTGGAGGAGGGAGCCGATACGGTTGACATCAATATGGGCTGTCCGGTGAACAAGATTACCAAAAATGGCGGCGGTTCATCGCTGCTGCGGGAGCCGGAAACCGCTGAGGCGATCGTGCGGGCGGTGGTGAAAGCCGTGTCGGTGCCGGTGACGGTGAAAACTCGCATCGGTTGGACGGATAAAGAAATCAATATCCTCGAGTTTGCCAAGCGCATGGAGGATGCGGGGGCGCAGATGATTACCGTCCACGGACGGACTCGCGCGCAAGGATATAATGGCCCTGCGAAGTGGGAGTGGATTCGCCGCGTCAAGGAAATTCTCTCGATTCCCGTGATCGGAAATGGGGATATTTTTTCCGTTGACGCTGCGGTGCGCTGTTTGGAAGAAACCGGCGCGGATGGGGTGATGTGTTCGCGGGGGACTCTGGGCTATCCGTTTTTGGTGGGAGAGGTTGACCACTTTTTGAAGACGGGAGAGGAGTTGCCCCCGCCAACGGCAGCGGAAAAGCTGGAATGCGCTAAGGATCATCTGAAGGCGCTGTGGGAATATAAGGGTACGAACGGGGTGCGGCAAGCTCGCAAGCACTTGACGTGGTATGCGAAGGGGTTTCCTTTTGCGGGGGATCTGCGCGATCGCCTCGCGCGGATAGAAACCGTTCAGGAAGGCTGCGATCTCATCGACAAGGCGATCGAGTCGATCGAGAGCGTGGATTAAGCCGGCGCAGCGATAAGAAACCGGGTTTCTGGCTGCACGAAAGAGTGTTAACAAAAAGCTGATTTTTTATATTTTTTTCCGTAAAAACTCCCTGCATTTTATTAATTAAAATGCGAAAAGAGCGCGCGAGAGCGATCGCTACAGACAATCCCTGGTAATTTGACATTCGCCATCGGGCAGTATTGCCCCATCCACCCGTGCCTGACTCAGATCCGCGCCGGAGAGCTTTGCGGTTTTGAGGCTGACGCCGCGCAAATCGCAATCCCGCAGCCCAGTTGCCACTAAATCGACGCCGTGCAGGTTCGTGCCGCGCAGGTCGGCTGCTTCTAGGTTTGCCCAGCGCAGAAACGCCACCCGCAAATCGGCACCGATGAGCTTGGCACCGCAGAGATTGGCTTTGCGCAAGTCAGCCGAAATTAATTTGGCACGCGACAAGTCAGCGCCGAGAAGATTCGCTTCGCGCAAGTCGGCTGAGCTTAAATTTGCGCCGCTGAGGTTGGCCCCTGTCAGATTGGCCCGATACAGATTGGCTTCCCGCAAGTCAGCCCCGCTGAGGTTCGCCCCTTCGAGATCGAACCGTTGCAGAATTGCCTTGTTGAAATTGGGCGGGATATCAGGGTGTGTCTGCCGCCACTGATTCCAGAAAACCATTCCTTCTTTGAGTAAAGCGAGGTGTTGCTCGTTGGCCATATCGATCGGAATGAATGTATTTTAAATTTTAGATTTTTAATTTGGAAGCGGAAGGGAATCGCTCAAATCTTAGAGAGTTAAGGCAGAAATTGTTGCAAATTTTATAAAAACTTAAATTCTGCTTGTTGGCGAGGGCGGGTTGATTCAGCGACTTCCCGGACTCGGAGAGATTTTTCCTGAACTCGCCCGTACAAGCCTACCCATACAAAATCAATGCAGTAAACTCTTTTACTTGCCTGACAGGCGCTTCTTTTGATAAGCTCGTAAAGAAGGAAAAAAATAGGCTTTAATTTTAAAATATCAAGCAGGCATGACAGATGGATGGCAAAAATAGGATAAAATATGCAGATTTGACGGTGAATGAAGGGGAATTGTTGCACCGGATGACAAATCGCATCCGGCGTTCCCTGGAGCTGCAGGAGATCCTATCGGCAACGGTTGCAGAAATGCGGTCGTTTTTGGGTACGGATCGGGTGAAAGTGTATCGTTTCGAGGCAGACGGTACGGGGCAAGTGATTGCTGAGTCGATTTATCAAGATCGCCTGCCGTCTCTGAACGGGCTGCACTTTCCGGCGAGTGACATTCCGGCGCACGCGCGGGAGATGTTTCTCAAGGCGCGAACCCGCTCGATTGTGGACGTGGAGGCGCAGCAGATCACCCTCAGCCACCTGCAGTATCCCGAGACGACGGGGGACTTGACGGTAGAGGATATTCGCCAACAACCGATCGAAGACATCCTGCAGCGACCGGTCGATCCCTGCCATGTGGAATACCTGACGGCAATGGGGGTGAAGTCTTCGCTGGTGGTGCCGATCG
>CAYOOD010000011.1:0-114541 GCA_964405435.1 uncultured bacterium | reverse complement strand
AGGGGGGGAGGGGGAGAGGGGAAGAGGGGGAGAGGGGGAGAGTGGGGGAATCAGGAGTGATAATTTCAATTCTTCCACTCCATACTCAACACTTCGCACTCAACACTTCACACTTTACACTTTACACTTTCAACTCAACACTCAACACTCCTCACTGCTCACTCAGCACTCAGCACTCAAAACTCAGCACTTACCGCTCAGCACTTGTCTCAAAATGTGATAGAATATTAACAATATTTGCAAAGAATTGAGAAAGCAGGTAGCACTTATCGTCCTTTCTTGCATATTAGCTGCCGAATCCTCGCATTTTTGGAGTTTTTCACTGTATGAGCACGTCCCAGGAGCCGACTTCCCAAGAGCGGATTATCCCTACGGATTTGGGAAACGAGATGTCCCGGTCTTATCTGGAATACGCCATGAGCGTAATTGTAGGGCGAGCGCTGCCAGATGCCAGGGATGGTCTCAAACCAGTACACCGACGCATTCTCTACGCGATGAACGAATTGGGGTTGACGCCGGACAGGCCCTTCCGCAAATGCGCCCGCGTCGTGGGGGAAGTGCTGGGTAAATACCACCCCCACGGCGATACGGCAGTATACGACGCCTTGGTGCGGATGGCCCAAGATTTTTCGATGCGATCGCCCCTCATCGACGGGCACGGCAACTTCGGCTCGATTGACGACGATCCGCCGGCGGCGATGCGTTACACCGAGTGCCGCTTGACTCCCCTGAGTACCGACGCGATGCTGCGCGACATCGACTCAGAAACCGTCGATTTCGGCGATAACTTCGACGGTTCCCAGCAAGAACCGCTGGTGCTGCCCGCCCGCGTTCCCCAACTGCTGCTCAACGGTTCGTCTGGGATTGCCGTGGGCATGGCAACCAACATCCCGCCCCACAACCTCGGAGAACTGATCGACGGATTGGTGGCACTCATCCACAATCCAGACATCAGCGATACCGAGCTGATGCGCTACATTCCTGGCCCAGATTTTCCGACAGGCGGTCAGATTCTCGGAGTCACCGGCATCCGGGAAGCGTATACCAGCGGGCGCGGTTCGATTACGATGCGGGGAATCGCCACCATCGAAACCGTCGAACATCGGGGACGTCCGGATCGGGATGCGATTATCATCACGGAGTTGCCTTACCAGACCAATAAGGCGGCGCTGATCGAGAGAATTGCCGATATGGTCAACGACAAGAAACTCGAGGGGATTGCGGATATCCGCGACGAGAGCGATCGCGACGGGATGCGCATCGTCATCGAGCTCAAGCGCGATGCCTATCCCCGCGTCGTCCTCAACAACCTGTACAAGCAAACGCCCCTGCAAGCCAATTTCGGGGCGAATATGCTGGCGCTGGTGAATGGCGAACCGCAATTGCTGACTCTCAAGCAATTCCTCGCGGTCTTCCTCGAGTTCCGAGTCGAAGCGATTACCAGGCGAACTCAGTACGAACTGCGCAAAGCCGAGGAACGCGACCACTTGTTGCAAGGGTTGTTGATTGCCTTGGCGAATTTGGATGCGATTATTCAACTGATCCGCCGCGCTGCCGATACGAGTACGGCTCGTCAGGAATTAATGGAACGTTTCGGACTGTCTGAAGCGCAAGCCGATGCGATTTTGCAGATGCAATTGCGACGGCTGACAGCTTTGGAAGCCGAAAAAATCCGGCAGGAACACGAAGACTTGCAAGCGCAAATAGCAGATTTGAAGGATATTCTGGCGCGGCGAGAACGCATTCTGGAAATTATCGAAGTTGAAGGGAACGAACTCAAACAAAAGTTTGCCACGCCGCGACGGACTGCGATCGAACACTCGGAAGGCGAGATAGAAGATACCGACCTAATCGCCAATGAAAAGGTGCTGATCCTGCTCACCGAACAGGGTTACATCAAGCGGATGCCCGTGAATACCTTCGAGGCGCAAAGTCGGGGGACGCGGGGCAAGTCGGCGAACAAGATGAAAGAAGACGACGGGGTGGAGCATTTCTTAACGTGCTGCGATCACGACAGCGTGTTATTTTTCAGCGATCGCGGCGTCGTCTACTCCCTGAAAGCCTACCAAATCCCCACCTCTTCTCGCACGGCGCGGGGGGTGGCGATCGTGCAGATGCTGCCCATTCCCGTAACGGAAAAAATCACTTCCGTCTTAGCCGTGAGCGAGTTCAGCGATGACGAATATCTGGTGATGCTCACCAAAGGCGGCTTTATCAAAAAAACCGCCCTGTCTGCCTTCAGCAACATCCGGGCTAACGGGTTAATTGCCATTTCTCTCGAAGAAGGCGATCAACTGCGGTGGGTGCGCCGCGCTCGCGCAGAAGACAGCATCATCATCGGTTCGCGGCTGGGGATGGCAATTCATTTCCGAGCCGATCAAGATCAATTGCGAGCGACGGGGCGCAACACGCGGGGCGTCAAATCCATGAAGCTCAGCAAGGGCGACGAACCGATCGGCATGGATATTCTATCGGCGCAATTTGCCGCGACGCTAGCCTCTGAGGAAAATGACGATTCAGAACTAGAACTGGCAGAATCGGCAGAATCGGCAGAACCGCTAGAACAAGAGGATGAGGAATTAGACATCGCTGCCGAAGACGTAGAAATCGCCGTTCAAGAAGAGTCTAGTTCCCCAGGTCCCTGGGTGCTGATCGTCACCACTGGCGGTTACGGAAAGCGCGTGCCGGTGTCTCAGTTCCGCCTGCAAAATCGGGCTGGCAAGGGGATTTTGGCGACAAAATTCAAGTCTCGCCGAGAGAACGATCAATTGGCAGGATTGCGGATTGTGAATGGGGAGAACGAGCTGATGATGGTGACAAACCGAGGGATTATCATCCGTCAGAGCATCAGTGCCATTTCCATTCAATCCCGGAGTGCCACGGGCGTGCGCGTGCAGCGCTTGGATGAAGACGACGCGATCGCTGCAGTTGCCCTCGTTCCGCCGACAAATGGCGAGGAGGAAGAAGAAGAAATCTAGAGGCGATCGCGGGTAATGGGCAATCGGTAATGGTACTTTAGAGATTGCCCATTACCCCTTACCCAAACTCGATATCGAGCGAGGCGCGATCGCCCGCTTTCCCTATGCCCAACCCCCAAATTTTCCCACCCAAAGCCCGCACGTTTTCAACCCTATTTGCCGCCCTGATTTCCGGCATCCTCATGGGACTAGCCCCCGCCCCCGTCAGTGCGTGGCCCTTAGCGTGGATTGCCCTCGCACCCCTGTGGGTTGCTGTCAGAATCAAGGCAGAAAGTAAAAAGCCGCTAGCGATCGCCCTTCCTCCTTTCCTGTGGGGAATTGGCTATCACGGCGTTGCCCTATTTTGGATTACCGGCATTCATCCCATGACGTGGATGGGAGTACCCTGGCTGGCGAGTCTGGCGATCGCCTTTTTCTGCTGGACATTCATCACCCTTTGGGGCGCTGCCCTCGTCACCCTCTGGGCGATCGCCATGACTTTCACCCTCAAATTCCCAGTCAAAAATGAAAAGATAAAAGAAAGAGAAAATTCTCCCTCAACCTCTTCGCATTTAATTTTCACCCGTGTTATAATAGGCGCAGTCCTATGGGTGAGCCTAGAAAGCCTCTGGAGCGCCGGCCCCTTGTGGTGGACATCTCTCTCTTATACTCAAAGCCCAAACAACCTCCTCATCTTACAACTGGGCAAAATTTCTGGCCCCAGCGCAGTGACCGCCGCTATTGTAGCTGTCAATGCTTTTATTGCCGAAGCGTGGATTAACCGCAAAAAACGAACCGCAGAGTACGCAAAAGGAGCAGAGAAGAACTTCTTTTCCTCTGTGCCCTCTGCGCCTTTGCGGTTGAATTTCAATTACAGATATTTGAGCGCTGCGGCTGGGTTATTGCTGGGATTGCACCTAATAGGGTTTGGCTTGTACAGCCGCCCGCTAAATGATTTGCCGACAGATGCCTTAAAAGTGGGTATCATTCAGGGCAACATTCCCAACACTATCAAACTCTATGAAGACGGCGAACGCCGCGCTTTAGAAAATTACACTGCTGGGTATAAAAATTTAGCTGAGCAGGGAGTTGAGGCAGTTTTGACGCCAGAAACTGCCTTGCCGATGTATTTAAGTCAACTGAAGCGGGAAAACTTCTACTCAGCGATTTTGGAAAAGGGCGTGCCGGTTTGGGTGGGAGCGTTTGGAGTGCGGGGGCTGAGCTATACTAATAGCCTGTTTACCGTCACTGGCACGGGTGAAGTTTTCAGCCAGTACGACAAAATTAAATTAGTGCCGTTGGGGGAATACGTTCCCTTTGAGGAATTTATCGGCAGTTTGATTAATCGGCTTTCGCCGTTGAATGCGCATTTAGCAGCGGGTTCAGGCGCGCAGCTTTTCGATACGCCATTTGGAATATCTGTGGTTGGGATTTGCTACGAGTCGGCTTTTGCGGAACATTTCCGGCGGCAGGCGGCGGCAGGGGGGCAATTTATTCTCACCGCGTCAAATAATGCCCATTATTCCCCGTCAATGCCGGCGCAGCACCACGCTCAGGATGTGATGCGAGCGATCGAAACCGATCGCTGGGCGGTGCGGGCGACGAATACGGGGTATTCGGGGATCGTCGATCCCCAGGGCAGAACCGCGTGGATTTCTGGGATTAATACTTATGAGATTCACGCCGATACGATATATCGGCGACAGACGCAAACGTTATATGTGCGGTGGGGAGATTGGCTGATGCCCGTGCTGTTGGGATTGGGCGCGATCGCCTGGTTTATTTCCAGCCGCATTAGTCTGTCCTGATTTTGGGTTTGTTCTTTTTAGATTTCCCTGGCAAAACAGAAAATAGGTTTCTTGAAGAAACCGGTTTTCTGTCACGTTTTAATCGACTTTAAAGCCGCTATATTTGCTGTAGGCGCACTTTCCGGTTGCGCCCAGTATCTAGCTGAACAGTGTTTTGGGGGGATTTTAACTTTTTCCTGCCCAAACTGCTGTATTCGGGCTTTTCAAAAAAATGACTGCTAAAAAAATAAGCTTATTTTCTCTGCTGGCAGTAACTTTTCTGGTGACTGCCTGCAATGTTTCCGATCGCCGCATTACATCGGTTAATTCGCCTGGGAGTAACACTTCCCCGACTCCGGTTTCGGAAACGCCCTCATCGGTTAAATCGGCAGACAAACAGTGCATTTCAGAAATACCGAAACCTTTAAAAACCGTACTGGGCAAATATCGGCTGGCACAAAAATCGGATTTTATCGGGGCAATCCGCGACTTTTTTGGCTCGGAAGCAGCGCCAAAGCCGTTTCCGTGTCCTCTGGTAAAAGCGGACTTCAACCAAGATGGAAAGGCGGATTACGCCCTTTTATTGGTAGAGCCAAAGGCTTTGAAGTCACAGTTTCGGCTGGCGATCGCCACCGCTGACGGCCAATTTAAATCAGTTGTTATCAGAAATTACAACCAGCCGCCAAAACCGGTAGAAGGGTTGATTTATACCGCCATGTTTTTTAAACCTCCCGGAGAATTTGGCCCAGCCGATCGGAAATATTTTCCGCTGGCTGTCGGAACGCCAGAGCTAACCGAATTTATTACCAAGCCCGCGCTCGAACTGTGGCGACCTTTCATCGCCAATGCGCCGAAGTCGGTTAAAGGCAATCCAGCCAACTACGATATCGACGATTTAGCTTATTGCTCGGAGGTTTTCTACTTTACAGGCGAAAAGCTGCAAAAAACTCTTGTTTGCGATTGATGGCAGTTTGGCTTGGCTGATATGCTTCCCGAATTAAAATGGTTCTTAATAGGCTCGTAGGGGGGTTGGCTGATGCAAACTCAGAAGCTGTTTTCAGCTATGTGCGACTCAAGGCAGTTGAGCAACTATCGTGCCCGAATTATCGTAAACTATCAAAAAAGTCTGAGTTAAGACTCGATCGGGGAAGACAACGATATTGCAAGCGCTGTCATTGCGAGATGAAGGAACCTTAAAGCCTTCAAACTTTCGCAGGTTGTACGCAAGCAGTCCCAATTCTTGAGTTGGGGCTACCTCACCTTCAGCATTAAACGGACGCCAATTGCCAGTGAGTTCCTGTAAATTTGTGCCTAAATCTCTCTGGATAGTTTTGTCCGCGAGATCGAGGACTGCCTGAAGCTTGTAATGGACAGAGAGCATGATGCGGGGCGTGCCTTGCACGTCCAGGAGTCCGGCAGCAGTTTCGACTCTGGTTCTAACCTCTAGAAGGGAGGTTTCTTCGCTGTCAGCGAGGTAAAGCGCCTCAAAGGTTGAGGGTGGGTTGTATCTGCCGCCGAAACGAGAGCCAATTGCAGATAAGGGAGAATTGGCATATTTTTGCTGGATAGAACGAAATGCCACCCCTTCTAGGGATAGCACGGGCGCTCTTTCCAGAGCCTTGACAAGTTCCTGACCAGTCAGCACTTCGGTTCAGCTATTCAGGTTGACCAGTTTCCATCGCCCAGATGAGGGCTTCCACCACCTGGATGTTGCCCTCTTCCAGATAAGACAGAGGCGATCGCCTTCCGAGATCTGGATGTGGTGCATTGAGCCAGAGGTGAACGCGCTCCATTGAGCCATCTAAGAGTTCCTGCAATCGCGCCAGCAGTTGAGCAGTCTCGTCTTGGAGAAGCTGGGGATCGGGTATCTGGCGCGATCGCTCCATCGCGGCGATGATTTCCTGAAGTTGCTCGGCTTGTGAGGATTGGATCTGGCGCAGGATAGCCAAGGCTTGCTGTAGATAACTCAGCGCCGTGTCAAAATCTTCCTGGTTCCCTGCCGATGGCTCTCTAGTTGTGGCTTGCTCTAAGGTCATCTACTTGGACTCCACTCCTTTTATTCATTTTAGGGATTTAGCGGGTTGTCAGCCACAGGCGATCGCCGCCTGACGTTCAGAAAGCGGTGCGTGCCTTGGGGCGATTGGATTAGAGCCAGATTTCTTTCCTTGACATTTATATCAATCTGTGATAAAGATGCTGGCGATCGCACTTTGATTTTTACTGATTTCCTAAATTCCTAAAGGCGTCGCAATACAAATAAAGCCCCCTGCGCGGGCTTTACAATAGAAGGGCGGCAGGCGATTGCCTGCCACCCTTCTGTGACTGAGCTACCTATCTAGAGCGGTAATAAACTCCTATGGATAGCGCCATACTGATTGCATTGACGCTGAAGCAAACCAACCAAGTATAATTTGGCCAGTAAGTCAGAAACAAGCCAGGGAGTAGATAACCCACAACTGCTCCTACACTTTTGCAAATTCCAGCAGAGGCGCTAGCGGTTTGTAGCAATTCATCTTGGCTCTGATAGAGCCTTCCATAAAAAAGCCGCCCAAAAACTTCTAGACTGATTGCCACAGCACCCAAGATAAACACCCAACTATTTAGAACTATGAGGTTGCCCCTAGAAAAAGCCAAAGCTCCATATCCCAAGCTCGCCAAGCCTGCCAGGAAAACTGCTGTTTCCATTCTCAGGCAATGAGAAAAAAGTTTAGTTATCGTTAACATGAGGGCACTTATCAAAATCCCCAAAGCAAAACTCGTCAAGAGCTGACCGAAAGCAGCCGGGAATAACAGAGGAAGGCTGAAACTAACGGACAGATTGATAAAAGCAGACAGGAAAAGAGACAGCCCGCAGGGAATGGGTAAACCAGACGATTCGCGATTAAGTAACATAGTTATACTCCAGTTAATTCTCATTTTGCCAGAATAACCGAATAGCGAGAGTTGAAAATAAAAAGAAGACAATGGCACTCATCAAAAAGGGAGCAACCGGATAGGATAATCGGAGTTCTTTTAAGACCACAAAACGCTCGTTTAGTAAGAAAGTGCCCGAAAAAGCGCCAACTTGACTCATAATTAAAACCAAGGGTTGGGCGATATTTCGTGCGTTTTCCCCGTGTTGGTTGATAACGATATCGCCGCCTACGCCAAGCATGATGGCTCCGCCAGATGCCAGAAATCTGACAGCAAACAAACCCACGGGCGAATAATAACAGAGCGCAAAAAGTAGGAGCGCTACAAGCACCAAGACAGAACCAGCGACTAAAGCTGTGCGATGTCCATAAGTTCTAATGATTTTTTTGGCCCGAGGAGCAGCTAGAATTGCTATGACCGACGGCAGCCCGTTATAAACAGCATTAGTAAGAGGGGATTCACTCTTCCCGATCTGCTCGATAATTACGGGGACGCACAACCCTGATGTAAAATAAAGGGCCAGCGTACTCATCAGAATTAGCCATATATGACGGTCGAGTTTAAGGTGCTGATCTAATGACTTCTTGGTTTCTGACATTTCACAACCTCATAAAAATTCGCAAATCTACCCCTTTCCCCAAGTTTCAAACTGGGGCTATAGAGGCAAAGCCCGCACAGGCGGGCTTTGTTTATGTAGCCGTGGCTTTAGTCGCTAGACTTTTTGAGATGCTGTTGCTGCCCGATCCTTTCTTTGTGGTTCGGGCAGTTGGCAGCTTGACGGCTGCTATAACACCGTTCCCCAAGCCAGTAGTACTGGCCACAATATGGACAAACTGCCTCTGAAAAATTTTCAGTTGGCAAAGAGGTTTCAAAGTCTCTGTTGTCAGGTTTTGGCAACGGACTGGTAGCAGCTTGGTTGAATAAGATGTGAGGAATGGATTGAGTCATTTTTAATTGATTCCTGAGTCTGGCTGTTTTATACTTTCAGTAAAAGCCAGTCAACTCGGTTTGACAAGGTTGCACGAGGTTGCAGTTGTACAACGAGTTGAATCTGCAACGGTTGAACAACGTTGAACATTAAGGAAGCATTAAAATGACAAGACCCAAAAAGCACAGGAAAGCCGGAGAGCAATTTCGCAGCTTACTTGAGGAAAAGGGATTTACAGCTTATAGGCTGTCGCAAGACACTGGTATAGATAAAGGCCATCTAAGCCGGATTTGTGACGGTCAAGTTTGCCCTAAACTTCCAACACTTGAGAAAATAGCAATGGCGTTTTCAAGCAAAAGTGGGAGGCCACTGGAAATTGAACTGGGTGAACTAACGAACCTATTTTCTCAATCATGCGATCTGGCTAGTGGAAAAGAACAGACACCAGACCCACTGACAAAGCAGACGGCGCGCGATCGGACAACTAATACATCCCAAGATTCAGCAGAAGTCCGTCCAGAAGTCTATATAGCCAACAACTTGCCGAACCGTACCTATACCGCTTTTATCGGACGGGAGAAGGAAATGGCCCTTCTGCTGCAGCGTCTTTCTGCGCGATACGCTGCTTATCAGATAACCGTAGACGGTATTGGAGGACTGGGCAAAACGGCGCTGGTGCTAGAAGCGGCACACCGCTGCCTAAAAGCCAGTTGCCATCCCGGGGCGTATTCCGGTATTCCGACTTTCGAGGCAATTATTTGGACATCTGCCAAGCAACAGCGCCTCACTTACAGGGGCATTTATTCAGTCAGCCGCTTCCAGCGCACCCTGCGCGATATTGTTCGGGAAATTGCCAGTGCTTTAAAACGCTTTGACATTCTTAATGCCGCTTTTGAAGATCAACTCGACCTTGTACGAGAATGCTTGGCTGCCCAGCGGACACTGTTGATTTTGGATAACCTGGAAACTGTAGAGGATCGAGAGGAGGTGATCTCCTTCCTCGATAGCTTGTTTACAGGGATTAAAGTCGTCATCACCACCCGTTCGCGGGTGGTGATGTACTCACATATCCGTCTAGAGTGCTTGCCGCCGCAAGATGGCATACCCCTCATCCACCACGAAGCTGAAGGACAAGGGCTAACGCTGAGCGAAGAAGATGCAAAAGCTCTCTACGAAGGTACTGGCGGCGTACCAGCGGCGATCGTTTATAGCATCGGTCAGTTAGCAAGTGGTTACTTACTAAAAACGGTACTGGAGCGATTAACAGAGGCGGCTAAAAAAGGCGATATTGCGCGGTTTTGTTTTAAAGGTTCCGTGCAGCCGCTAAGGGAGAAACCTGCTCACAAGCTATTGATGGCTTTAGCAATGTTCCGCAAGCCTCCGAGCGTAGATACTAGAGATGCTATAGCCTGGGTTGCTGGACTGAAGGAAAATCCAATTGCTGTAGAGGACGGGTTAGTTGAGTTGCAACAACTCTCTCTAGTGACTTTACAAAAAGAGCGATACAACCTACTGGCTCTAACCCGCGAGTATGCTTTAGCTGAACTGGCAGCTCACCCAAACTTCGAGCGGGAAGCAAGGGAGCGATGGCTGATATGGTATCTGGATTTGGCTGAAAAATATGGAGGGGAGGAATGGAAGGAATGGCACATCCTTTATGACAAGCTTGAGGAAGAGTGGGACAACCTTTTAGCTGTCCTTGAATGGTGTGCCCGCCAATCTATACCTCGATATGAAGATATCAATAAGTTATGGCAACGGGTGCAATACTACGCGAGTATCTATGGGTATTGGAATGAGCGTCTGTTTTGGTCTGAATGGTTACTTCAGGCTGCCGAAAGGCGTGGAGATTGGAAAACCGCTATGAAAGAAATGCGCGATAAAGGCTGGGCACTTATTTGGAAGGGACACCCGAAGCAACTGGAGGAAGCCGACCAGCTTTTGGAACGAGCCTGGAAACTCCACGAGCGCGTCAAGGACTTTGAACTCGCTCAAGAAGTAGCCTGCTTCAACTCCGTCTTGTGCAGTCGCCGACAACAGTATCCCCAAGCGCATGAATGGATTAATATAGGGGAAAAACTGCTCAAACAGGCTAACTCGGAAGAACCAAAACGTACCCGGCAGTTGATTCTCATACTCTACTACCGTGCTGAAATCTACTACCAAAACGAAAATTACGAGCGAGCTAAGGAGCTTTACCAAGAAGTTGTGGAACGTGGCCAAACTATTGACTGGCAGCGAGCCGTCAACTATGCTCAGAACTGGCTGGCTGATATTGCCATAGAGCAAGGTAATTTGGATGAAGTTCAAGGTCTTTTGGATACAGGCTTACGTGAAGCAGACCGCAACAAGGATAAACGGCGCATCGCCTACTACAAACGCTCTTTTGCTCGTTTTGAGCAGAAGTTGGGCAACCAGGAAAAAGCCCGTGAATGGGCGGTTGAGGCGTTGGATGCTTTCGATCGCCTGGGAATGCTACCTGAAGCAGAAGAAATGCGCTCTGTACTCCTACATCTATAGCTAAAGATAGATGCGCGATCGCCCAACCCCTATTAAACCAATTTGCTTCTCATCTGTACGCTGCTTAGACACAGGCGAGACTCGATAAAAAGATCAGCCGCCGCATTCCAGATTGAGGAAGCGATTGTGGAAGCGTTTATCGCTAGCAGATTAGCTAGTTACAATCGCTATTAGAGGGCTTGAAGAGGGGCTTTGCTGATGCAACTTCAGAATCTTTCTCTTACAAACGGACGGGCAGATCGGTTTCGACAACTGCAGGGGCAGTTGCGATCGCGCTGGCACACGATCGACGAATTTGACCGAGGCGATAGCGACATTTTAGTGATTCCCTCTCTCAGCGTCGATCAGCGAGAACTGTTGAAAATTCAGGGAGCCCATCATTATGAAGAACGACTGCTATTTTCTTTGATTCGCCTGCGGAATCCCCGCACGCGGCTGATTTACGTGACCTCGCAGCCCCTACATCCCATCGCGATTGAATACTACTTGCAGCTATTGCCGGGAATTCCGTTTTCTCACGCCCGCGATCGCCTGCTGCTCTTCTCCACCTACGATTCTTCCCCCAAACCCCTCACCGCAAAGATTTTAGAGCGCCCCCGTCTGATGGAGCGGATGCGACAGCCACTGCAAACCGCAAAGTCTTTTATGATTTGCTTCAACTCCACCCCGCTAGAGCGGGATTTGTCAGTGCAGTTGGGCATCCCTTTATTGGCAGCCGATCCCGATTTGCTCTACTGGGGCACTAAAAGCGGTTCCAGGCAAATTTTTGCGGAGTGCGGCATTCCCCATCCAGCCGGGAGCCAGCGGGTTTGGAATGCAGACGATTTAGCCGAAGCCGCTGCCGAATTGTGGGAGAGGGAACCGACGCTGCAGAGAATTGTAATTAAGCTGAATGAAGGTTTTTCTGGGGAAGGAAACGCGCTGCTCGATTTGCGATCGCTTTCTGACGCGACACCTTCTGAGCGGGTGGCGGCGATTCGCGCCAGTTTCCCCTTTTTGCGCTTCCAAGCCCGGGGCGAAACGTGGGAAAATTTCAGCAGCCGCCTCTCGGAATTAGGCGCGATCGCCGAAGCGTTTGTGGAAGGGGAAGAGAAGCGATCGCCCAGCGTTCAAGGGCGCATCAATCCCAACGGCGAGGTGGAAATCCTCTCGACTCACGACCAAATTTTAGGGGGGCCAGATGGCCAAGTTTATTTGGGTTGCCGCTTCCCGGCTGACGAAGCCTACCGCCTGCGCTTGCAAGAATTGGGTTTGCAAGTCGGGCAAAACCTCGCCGCGAAAGGAGCTTTAGAGCGCTTTGGGGTGGATTTCATCGCCGTGCATCGAGAAAATGGCCACTGGGACGTACAGGCGATCGAAATTAACCTCCGCAAAGGCGGCACGACTCATCCATTTATGACGCTGAAGTTATTAATGAATGGGCGCTACGAAACCTCGACGGGTTTGTTTTACAGCCACCAGGGGCGTCCGAAATATTACATCGCGACAGACAACCTCCAAAAAAACCGCTATCGGGGGCTGATGCCGGACGATTTGATGGATATTATTGCTTACAACCAACTGCACTTCGACTCTTGCAGCGAGACGGGCACGGTGTTTCACCTCATGGGTTGCCTGTCGGAGTACGGCAAGTTGGGGCTGACGAGTATCGGCAATTCGCCGCAACAGGCGGAGGACATCTACAACAAAGTCGTCAAGGTGCTCGATGAGGAGACGGGCGGTGCGGCTGGGGAGGCTGACTGGCGATCGCTTGCCAGCCAGCCCCCACTGGGGGTCTTTGCGATCCCAAATTAATTGTTAAATTGTCTTGCGCCAGTTCGAGGCGATCGCCCAATCTCCCCAGAAGAAACAAAACGAATCTAAATCTAGAAGTCGAGAAACCCGGTTTTTTTTGGAAAAACCGGGTTTCTGGCTTATAGGATAATTAGGGGACAAGCGCTGCCAGCAAGATCACCGGCCAATCATTAGGGGGTTTCTATCACTATGGAAGACTTAGCCAATCAGCTCGATGAAAAAAATCTTGACAATCCAATAGTTGCCGAGGAGACAGCCATATCCAGCGCGAACATCCTCGACAAACCCTACTATCGCGCCGCGAATCCAGATTTAGCCAGTCTGAGCGACGAAGAATTAGAAACGCACTTCGAGATATTCGGGAAAGGCGAGGGGCGAAGCTTCAACCCCGCGATCGACCTCAACGAATATCGGGCGTTCAACGCCGATTTGAGCCATTTGAGCGATCGCGAAGCGTGCGAACACCTTGTCAAGTTTGGGATTCGCGAATGCCGCCAACTCTCCGCGATGCTCGACCTCAAATACTATCAAAAAGTCAACCCAGACCTCGCTGAAATGGACGGCGCGGAATTATTCCTGCACTGGCAAGCTTTTGGACTCAAAGAATTCCGAAATTTTTCCCCGCTCATCGACCTCAAATACTACCAGCAAAACAATCCCGATCTCGCCGATATGGACGGCGAGCATTTATTCAGACATCTAAAAATCTTTGGATTGAAAGAGGGGCGCAAATTCTCTCCCTTTTGCGACCTCAACTACTATCAACAATTCAACCCAGACCTCGCCTGCATGAACGGAGGCGAATTATTGCAACACTTGGTCAAATACGGGATAGAAGAATTGCGGATATTTTCGCCATTTTTCGATTTAAAATACTATCGAGATGCGAATGATGACCTCGCCGAGATGAAGGGAGAGGAGTTGTTAGAACACCTCATAGACTCCGGGCTGAAAGAAGGGCGTAACTTTTCGCGGCTAATCGACATCCAAGCCTACAAGCGCGCATACGGCGAAGCGATCGCCGCTTTCTACCAAATGGACATCGGACAAATCGGTTTCGAGCGGGTATTCCACTTTGCGATCGCAGCAGGCTTGCAGCAAGGAATCAGCCCTTCCCTGCTAGTTGACGCCAGTTATTTTCAAACGGGAGCGATCGCTCCCGTTGATGCTGAGCAGGGCTGACTAAAAGAGGCGATTCGCGCTGCGCTTCACGCACTTTTTCAACATGGGCTACAATCGGATTACCAGTCAAGCGCGAAACTCGTTATGTTAGAGTACAATCCCCTGCTATGTTCGCCCACTCCCGAAGACTTACCTTATTCAGACGAGACGCCTGTGGATAATGAGCTGCAAGATTTAATTCCCCACCTGCTGAAGGCGATTCTAGCTCGGGTATGGGCAGATCGCCGGGATTGGTTTTTTGGGATCGATATGGGAATTGTCTACAACCGCCCCACTCCAACCATCGTGCCAGATGCCTTTCTCGCTTTAGGAGTGGTTCGTCGTTTCTTTGACGAAAACTTGCGTACTCTATACGATCTCGCAGTTGAGAAAAGCGTCTCTATTCTAGCACTTGAGGTAGTTTCCGAGCATTATCGATCAGAATATGGCAAAAAAAAGGAAGATTATAAGGAAATGGGGGTGCTGTACTATGCGATCTACAATCCCCTGCGCCGCCAAAAATCACCTTTAGAAGTACATCGCTTGGTCGATGACGAGTACGTCTTGCTGGCGGGAAACCCGATTTGGTTGCCGGAAATTGGGTTGGGAATTGGTTGCGAACGAGGAACCTATCAGGGCATTATGCGGGAGTGGCTCTACTGGTATGATGAGGATGGGAAGCGATTGCTCACTCCTGAAGAACAAGCCGCCGCTGCCGAAGAACAAGCCGCCGCTGCTGCTCGCCGCGCCCAAATTCTGGCGGAACAGCTTCGGGCGCTGGGAATCGATCCCGATTCGCTATTTTAAGGATATTAGGAATTTAGGAGAAAACTATTATGTCTGAGGTTCCTCTGCCGCCAGTGTACATGCTATGTTCCGAAGATCCAGTAGGCGATTGCAGGGAAAGCGATCTACCGAATATATGGTCTGACGATCTCGACGAGTATTTCAAAGGATGCGATAAAGTACCTGTCGAGAACGACCTGCATTATTTGGTTCCCAATCTCCTGCACGAAGTTCTCGCTCTTGTCTGGGCAGATCGCTGGGACTGGTTCTTTGGCATTCGCATTAATATTGGCTGTGACTTGGGAAAACCTCGCTTTGTCCCGGATGCTTTTCTCAGCGTGGGGGTAGAACGGGCTAAATCCTATGACGATCGCCGCTACGAATATTGGATATCGACAGAGAAAAGTATTCCGATTTTGGTGATGGAGATAGGATCGGTAACTTATCGAGGAGAATTCACGACTAAGGCGAAACAGTATAAAGAAATGGGGGCGCTATACTATGCGATTTATGCTCCCTATCGCCGCAGATATCCAACTTTAAGCGTGTATCGCTTGATTGATGGGGAATATATTTTGCAGCCGTGAAATCCGGTTTGGCTGCCGGAAATCGGTTTGGGGATTGGCAGAGAAGAGGGGACTTATATGGGGAGAAACCAGGAGTGGGTGTACTGGTATGACGAGAAAGGAAAGCGATTTTTGACGCCGGAAGAACGCATCAAGCAAGCAGAACAGCGGGTTAAAAGATTAGAAGAACAATTGAGGGCTCTTGGCGTAGAGCCTGATTCTATTAGTTGACAGTTTTATAGATATGTGGTAAAAGGAGGGGCGATCGCCTCCATCCCTGCAATCAGCTAAGGAGTGAGGAGAAAGAGCGATCGCCTGTTTTGAATTAATCCTCTAAACCAGAGTCCCGATCTTCGTCCAGCCATTTTTTAGCATTTATCCAGCTCGAATCATCGGGAAGCTTAACCTCCCAAAACTTAGTACCATTGGCGATTTCTTTCCCCGTCAAACTAGAAGCAGCCGCATTAAAGGTTTTAAAATCTCCCTGCCCTTCAATCACGAGCAAGCCTTTCAGGATTTTTCCTTCTGCCCTAATTTCAGCCATTTTTCTACCGCCATATTTAAACCGACAGAGCGTTCCGTCGGGAGGAAGTTCTCCGGTTTTCTTCCGCTTCGTGGTACTGGCGGCAGCCTTTGTATTCTTTCTCGCGGGAGCAGACTTGCCAAATTCCTGACAAAAGGCTTCTGTATAAGGAAGCGGCAATCCCCGAAATGTATCATTTTTCAATAGCAAAGAAATCAAATCTTTATTATCTGTCTCCTTTAAAATCTTGACTAACCGATTCAGCGCTTCTTGATTGTCGGTCGGTTTGAGAATCAAAACCTTGCGAGCTTTGAAGGATTGGGCAATTTTTGACAGAACGGCTTTCGTGATAGAATCGGGCGTCATGTCGCCACTGACTAACACCTGAATGAGGCTGTCGAGTTCGCTTTTGCTCAACCCGCCCCAGGCACTGGGCAAGTCGGCAACGGCTTCTTTCGCGAGTTTGCTTCTCGCCGTCTTTTTTTGTTGGGGTGTCAGTTCGCCAAATAAATCCGCTTGTTCTTTAATTTTGGTTTCGGCTTCACTTAGGGCATTAAACAAAAGTTTAGATAGGTGAGTGACATAATTTCGATGCAGGATGTCAGATTGTATTAACCCGATCGCGTCCTGTTGAGGCGTTTTTTCCGAAATGCCCCCATCCGGGGAATAGGCTTCTACAATTTCTTGTGTTTCATCTACCATCATAATTCTCTGCTTGAATAATCCGGTTCCTCCTCCCATTTTAAGCGCGATCTGTGTCAAACAGATCGGACAACTGCATTTTAATCTTTTTTGTTCGTGGGAGAGGGGGCGGAAAATATGCCTGCAGTTAGGGCATTGCTGATTGAAGCGCAGGGTGGTGAGGCTAGTTGGCTCTAAATTCCAGTCGCGATCGTCGTCTGGCAAGCCGTGATACAGCCAATTTTGGGTATGATCGATGACGATCGCGTATTCTTTGCTGGGATGAGGGCGCAGCGATCGCCCGATCATTTGCAGCCAGAATATCAGCGATTCCGTAGGGCGCACGCATTGAATCGCTTCAATTGCAGGTACGTCGAGCCCTTCGCTGACAATCCCGCAATTGCACAGCACCAAAATTTCCCCGCGCTTGAATTGCTCTAACATCGCCTTGCGTTCCTCCGGTGGCGTCTCGCCGTCGAGGTGTGCAGCGGAAATACCTGCGTCTTGAAAGGCGATCGCGCTCTGTTGGGAATGGCTCACGTCTACTGCAAACAAAACAGTCCGCTTCCCCGCCGCGTGTTTTCGCCAACTCTCAATAACGTCCCCCATCACTAAGGAGGTATCGACTGCCTTTGCCAACTCTTTGAGGTCGAAGTCGCCGCCCCTTTCTTTAACTCCCTGCGTCTTGACTAACTTTTCGGCAGCAAACATTTTGTATTGGCTCAAATAGCCTTTATCGATCAGCCATTTGACTGATGGCCCAGTTATGAGATCGTCGAATAAAAACTGAAAACCCTGCCCGTCTGCTCGCGTCGGCGTGGCGGTGACTCCCAAAATCGAAGCATCGGGGTAGGCTTCCATAATATCCGTATAAGTTTTAGCCGCCGCGTGGTGGGCTTCGTCTACGATAATTAACCCGACATTTTGCGGGTACTGGCGGCGTGCCAAGGTTTGAACGCTGGCAACTTGAATATCTCTTTGCGGGTAAATCGGAGCACCACTTTTAATATATCCGCACAGCAACCCGCATTGCGCTTGTAATTTTTCAGCCGCTTGGTCGATGAGTTCGACTCGGTGCGTGTTGACCAGCACTTTTTTGCGATTTACCTTCAAGAACTGGCGGGCTATCTCTGCAAAAATTACGGTTTTGCCGCCGCCGGTGGGAAGCTGCAACATCAGCCGCCTCTGCCCATTTCCCCAAGCTTGGAAAATTTTTTTGATCAATTCTCGCTGGTAGTAGCGCAATTGGTATTTCTGCTGTTCGGACATGGTAGGAGTTTTACTGAAATCGTATCATTCTTTAATCTATACCATTAAATGCGCTACTTCTACCAACGCCAAACAATCGCCCTCTCTTATCGAGAAGGCGATACTGGCTGAAAAAAACCTCAACCCGATGGTTGAGGGGAAGGAGGTTATGACTTATCGAGGGAGGGCGATCGCAATCTCAGCGATCTGCGCCCCACCCTATCGACTAGACGAACGTGAAATCAACCGATAATATGGCATCAGTTCGGTCAACCAAAACAGCGATGACATCAGAGCCCTTCATCACTAAACCATCTTGAACAGTAGAGCTACCTGCTCCGGGCTCGAATCGACTGCTGAGCGAATATTCACTCATCGCGCCGCTGAGTTGGATTTTATCTCCTTGCTCCCACGCAAAGTCTTGAATAATCCCCCAAGTATTGCCCAAGTAGAAGGAGCCTGTGGCATCGCCCAGCACAAAAGTATCTGCTCCTAAACCACCCGTTAAAGTGTCAACTTCCAGATAATAGTTAACACTCGTAGCGCCAGAGACGATATCGTTTCCATCGCCGCCATCCAGGTTATCGGAACCAGTCCCGCCATATATCTGGTCGTTGCCACTATTGCCGAATACGATATCATTGCCAGCGTCGCCCCACACGCTGTCATTTCCTATGTTGCCCAACATTCGGTCGTTACCATCTCCGCCCCAGAGAGAATCGTCGCCAAAGCTGCCATCCATCGTGTCGTTGCCAACTTCGCCGAACATCAAATCATTCTCAGAGCCGCCATCCATGAAATCGCTATCAGCTCCGCCGAACATGGTGTCGTTTTCGGAACCGCCTTTGAGGATATCGCTACCAAACCCGCCCTCAAGCCAGTCATTACCCGAGTTTCCTAATAGGCTGTCGTTGCCAGCATCGCCCCACACTTGGTCATTTCCGACGTTGCCTAGGATCGTATCATTGTCAGCGCCGCCAAAGATATAATCGTCGCCAGACCAACCATCTAAAAGATCGGCACCGTACCCGCCATCAATGATGTCATTGCCGGTATAACCCAACAAGGTATCGTTGCCGTCATTCCCATTCATTTCGATGTTTTCTGCACCTTTCCAAGCATAGTAGTCGTTAGCCAGCGTTCCCGTCCAAATAGCCATAAGTATTAATTCCTGATGCGTATAATTTTCTACCCTCTCCCTTCACCCCCTAAAAAATATATTCAGGATAGTTTGAGTAAGTTTCTCAGAAGACAGGCGCAGCCTAGAAGATTCGATATTGTAAGCTTTCAGGAAAAAATGACTCGTTAAATTTAACGATCTTTGCGAATCAACCAGGCGAGAACAAGTAAAATCTCTGTGGAAAATGCTGAGATTAATGTTTGAAAAGATACCGGAAGGCATCTGGCAGGCACAGAAGACTCTATATTTTGGATATGCCGGCTAGCAGTATTGTCCGAGCCCGGATTTGGATAGGCTCTGGGAAGCGATCGCCTGCGGCATCGCGGCGCTTACCGCAACAGTTCAATAAAATCGGGGGCAATTGGAAGAAAGCGTTCTTCACTTTCCGCACGCGCTTCGCTCCCCCGATCCCCGAAAGGGGCGATCGTATAGTCCAGAAGAACTTTTAGGCAATAGCAGCGTCACCTACAGACGCCACAGCCCTTGTCTCAAACTGGATTTAGCAGCAAAAAAACCTTTACTATGCAGCGACGCTCTTGCATGTCCAAGAAAAAATCTCTTGTCAGCCTCACCCTCTGCTTCACTTGGCTGACTTCATTCATCCCAGCTTCCCAAGCCGCACCCCCCAGAACTCCCGACAAACAGGAAACCTGCGAAATCTTAGTCGGCGGCGGCGGTTTAGCGGGTGCCGCCACTGCCTACGAAGCGCTGCTAGCCGGTCGCACCGTTTGCCTCACCGAAATCACCGACTGGGTAGGCGGGCAAATTTCCTCCCAAGGCACCTCCGCCCTCGACGAACGCCCCACCCAGCGGCAGCAGTTGTTCTACCCGCGCGGCTATCTGGAATTTCGGGAGCGAATAAAGGAACACTACGATCGCCTCAATCCCGGCGCTTGTTGGGTGAGCGAATCCTGTTTCCTGCCCGAAGATGGCCACAAATTGCTGTTTGACATGCTCAAAGATGCCGCCAAGCGGGGCAAAGGGACGCTGAAATGGTATCCCAACACGGTTATCAAGGAACTGGACGTATCGGGAGCGCAGATTAAAAGCGCGATCGCCATTCAGCACCAACCCGCCCCAAACGCGCCCCCTCTCAACACCGACACTCTTTCTCAAACCCTCCCAGACGCCTACCGCTACGAAAATTCCTCCCGCTTTGAGAAAACGATTATTCGTTTCGTCCCCAAAAGCAACCAGGAAAAAGAAAAAAACTCAGCACTCAGCACTCAGCACTCAACACTCAACACTCCCTTGTGGTACGTCGTAGACGCCACGGAAACCGGCGAACTCATCGCCCTTGCAGACGTTCCCTACCGACTGGGGATCGATCCCCGCTCCTACCTGGAACCCTCCTCCTCCAGCGCAACCGGCGATCCCTACTGCACGCAGGGCTTCACCTATACCTTTGCGATGGAAGCCACCGAGCAACCCCAAGCGCATAAAATGCCGAGCTTCTATCCCGAATATGCGCCCTACTACAGCTATGAAGCCCAGCGACTCGCTAACTTTCCCCTGGTTTTCACCTACCGGCGCATCTGGAGCATGAAGCCGGATGAAAAACTGCCGCCAGATCCGCGAAAGTACCCGATTTATCCGGGGGATATCTCGATGCAGAACTGGACGTGGGGCAATGACTACCGCCCTGGAACTGAGGCGGATAATTTGATTTACACCCGCGAACAGTTGCAAGCAACCGGACAGCTTCAACCTGGTGGATGGATGGGGGGGCTGCGGGTGGAAAGCTTGCGCCGCGCGGAAGAAAAGGCGCTGGGTTATTTTTACTGGCTGGTGGAGGGAACGACGGATTCGCAGCTCGGGGATGGGGTGAAGAAGCCGCACCCGAATAATCGATTTCTGTCTGGGTTTGATTCTCCGATGGGGACGGCGCACGGGCTGTCGAAATATCCTTACATGCGAGAAGGACGCCGGATTATCGGGCGTCCCTCCCTGGCACATCCGGAAGGTTTTACGGTGTGGGAGGTGGATATTTCTCGGAAAGATTTCCGGGAGGATTGGTATCGCGTGAATTTGCTGCCGGAAGGGTATCGGGATTTGTGGGCGGTGTTGGGAGGTTTGAATGCGATTGGCGTCATTGCAGAGGCGCTGCCTGTGGAGGAAACGCAACCGCGATCGCGATCGACGATTTACCCGGATTCGGTAGGAATTGGCCACTACGCGATCGACTTCCACCCCTGCATGGAAAAGAGCCCCCCAGAAGCCCCCGGCAATAAAGAACGCTCGGGCGAGCGGCGCGGTGGGGGAACGGCGTATCCGTTTCAGATTCCCCTGCGATCGCTCATTCCCCAAAAAATCGACAACATGTTAGTCGCGGGCAAGAGTATCGCCACCAGCCACATCGCCGCTGCCGCCTATCGGGTGCATTCCTTTGAATGGTCTGCCGGTGCGGCTGCGGGGACAACTGCTGCTTTTGCCTTGGAAAATGGGGTGATGCCTTACGAGCTGGTGAATCAAACTTTCGGGCAGGCGTCCATGCTGCAAACGCTGCAAGAAGTCTTAGTCAGGAAGGGCAACCCGGTTGCTTTTCCGAATACTTCGATTTTCAATGAATCCTGGGAAAACTGGAAGTAAGGGTTAATTTGACGGGGGCGATCGCCGTTTGCGAAAGGGCGATCGCCTGACTTACCGCGATGACTCTAAAACTTCCTCATACAGCTTCTTGTAAGCGCGCGCTTGCACCTCTAGGGTGAATTCCTGCTCGACCTTTTCTCGGGCGCGGTGCGACAGAGCTTGCCAGCGCTCCTCGTCTTCCAGAACCCAGTTTATTCCCCGCGCCAAATCCTCCACGCTAAAACACTCGGCGCGGTATCCATTTTGCATGTGTTCCACAATATCTTTCAATCCCGTCGAGTCAAAAGAAACGACAGGCGTGCCGCAGGCTAAGGCTTCCATCGCCGTTTTCCCAAACGCTTCTTGAACGGAAGGCACCACCATCACGTCAGCAGCCGCATAAACGATCGCTAGAGAAATATCATCGTTCAGCCTGCCGAGATAAGTCGCTTTCATCCCCAAATCGGGCTCTTCTTGGGGCTTGGACGAGCCAAACACGACCAATTCAGCGCGTGAAGCGAAGCTATCGCCGTAAGGCGAATCGCCCAAACCGTTGGCAGCTAATTTTTGCAGGGCGGGCACTAAATATTGAAATCCTTTTCTTTTTTCTGTTGCGTAGACCGCCCCAAATGCTATAATTTTTTTGTCCGGGTCGAGCCCCAATACTTTCTTCGCCAGGAGTTTAGGTAAAGGTTTAAATTTAGCGGGATCTAACGCATTAGGAATGACTTGAATTTTTGTATTCTTTAAAAGGCTGCTTTCTCTGGCGCAGTCAGCCAGCCAGTGACTAAGCGGCGCGATCGTCAGGTTTAATTTTTTCCATATTTTCTCTTTTCTGTACCAACCTTGACGGGATATATCATTTTCTTTCTGGGATTTCAAAACGGGACAAGCCCCACACTTTTCCGCGTACTTCACGCAATCTCCAGAGTAGTGACATCCTCCTGTAAATGTCCACATATCTCGGAGAGTCCAGACAATCGGCTTATTGAATTTCGCCAGTTCCTCTAACTGTACAAATCCCCATCCCAGCCAGTGTATATTAATAATATCTGGATTAATTTTTTGAATTTGAGAAGTAATATTGCTGGGAACCCACGATATAGAGAAGTCTCGATTTTGTTTGTAGAATATACTTAAGGGAAGCAGATCTAATTTAAACCGCAATTCGTATAAGAGCTTGCTGATGGTTCCAGAAGACCCTGTTACCCTAGCGTCCTCACTAGATTTAGTGGCAACCAGCATATTAGAGTCAATACCTGCTTGTTGCAAGGCATTGTGAAGCCAATAAGCTCCCCGGGCTGCACCTCCCCCCATGTCGGACCTACTCAAATGCAAGATTTTCATATGTTCTACCTGTTTGCTGGCCAATCTGCTTATTAAATGGACGATTTCCTAACCATTGATAGCTTCAAAAAGGTAGGATTTTGATTGTTCAATCGCCTTCTCGACTGAGCCGTAAATCACCTCAAAATCAATGTCCCTATTTAGTTTGGGTTCCCTACTGGCTCGATCCGCATCTTTGACAATGCGACTTTCTAGCTTGAGATCGCTTAATAGATCCTGTACTTTTGACATTTTATCCTGTCTGCCAAAAACAGTAAAAGGTTTCCTGAAAATTATCGAGAAGATAGCCCCGTGATAAAAACTGGTAAAAATATACGACGCTTTCGCAAAATAACCCAGCCATTCTTCTGGCCCTATACCCACTAAGTTAACTTGCGCTATTCTAGAGGGATATCCGACAGAGACAACGACTAACCCTTCTGCTTCGGCGGCTTTTTTCACCTGCGCCTCGTCTTCTCGCGACAACCCGCCATAGATCAATAGGTAGTCGCTGAGTTTTGGCTGAGATATAATCTCCGTGTAGTCAGCCAAAAAAGTCGGGTCTAATACTTTCGTAGCAGGGCGCTCACATTCTTCTTCTACTATCCTCAAACTATTGCTGTCGCGAACTGAAATCGCTTTAAAGTCTTTCAGCAGTTCGGCGACTTTTTCTCGGTTTTTGCCCAGAGTCGTGGTGAAACCGAAACTCGCTGCATAGCTGACTTTGCGAGTTTTCTGACTGCTGGCAAAATCTAAAAAGTAAGAAGGATCGAAGCCTCGAAATGAATTAATATTCCAGATTTCGTCGCTGCCGCATACTACCACATCATACGTTTTTTCCCACTTTTTCAATCCCTCTCTCGCATAGCATCGGCTTGGACTCAGTTGCATTTGAGAATGTAAAAATTCCCGCATCTTCCAAGACTTGACTGCATTGCTTAAGAAATGGCGGGTAAAATAGAGAGCTTTTATATAGGTTTTTAAAGCTTTATACGGTTGGTAATCTATAATTTCTACATCATGTCCCTGTTTCTTGAGGCACTGAGACAAGGCATACGCTTGCAGGGTTGCGCCGTAATTGGTCGTATGATGATACGTTAATATTCCTATCTTCATATAGGGGCTTTCCGGTTTGATAAATTAGTTGACTTTACTTGAGCTTGGCAGTGATAGTTTTTTGCAGTTTCTTAAGTTTTCTGATTGCTCTGGTTGGGAGGTTTGGCTCGTCCAAAACTTTTTTAAAAAATTCTCGATCGTAATCGCGATCGAGCGCCACGAAAGGGTTTTCCTTTAAGGGGAAGTCGATCGCATAGGTAGGAATTTCTGCCGATTCAGATTTAGCAGCAAACGTATGAGTAGCTCCCCCACCGAACCCTATATTGGAAACCAGGTTGACTGCTGGGATAATGTTGACCCCTGATTGAATGTGCATGGCAAATTTCCACTGATAGTCCCAAGTGTCGATCTGGCCTGCGTAGGTAGCCTCAAAGATTTTGCTTCTTAATTTAAATTGATAATCATCTGCCAGGACATCTCTGACTCTTTGTTTGATTTCCGGATCGGCCCAGAGTTTCATATCTACGTCGTAATAGCGCCATGCCCGCCGCCACGACGCCCATCCCCAAATTCCCCCGTAATTAGCAAAATGATAGCTCTGAGTGTCCGATTTCCACTTGCCCAGTCGGTTCGTGCCAGCGATCGCCATAATCCGCTCGTCATCGCGGTATTTCTGCAGCAACTCCTCGCAAAACCTGAAAAATGTGGGATGCGGCAAGCAGTCGTCCTCGATAATAATAGCCTCTTCCACCGTCTCAAACACCCAATCCAAGCCGCTTGAAACGCGCCGCTTGCAGCCGAGATTCGTATCGGAAAAATTTTTCAACACCTCACAATCCCAATCAACGCGATCGACGATCGCGCGAGCCGCCGCACACTGTTCGGCTTCGCCCGGTTTGCCCGGACGCGGGCCATCAGCCACTACCAGGAGCTTGGGAGGTTTGGCCTGACGAATTGTTTCAAACACTCTCTCGGTAGTATCAGGTCGCCTAAAAATAATAAAAGCAACTGGTGTTTTGACTTGCCAATCAGCCATTGAGCATTTCCCACAGTGACGATTTGGACTCTCCAGACTTCTCGAAACTTGTCAGTGCTAGTTTACAGGGGGCAGGGTTGCCAACTTTCTCGATTCTGGAAGTTTTCCCCTTTAGTATTCCCACTTTCAGGAGTCTGTTGCTAGATGCAGCCCTCGCTCCTTTTTTCTCGTGACTCTTCTTGCCAGGAGCGCTTTTTCTCAGGATAACTGTCGTGTAAAATTTCAGTTGTCCGTCCGTTGGACGACTTATTAAGGGCCGTGTATTGGGACTGTATTAGGACGAACTGGAATTTAGCAGACCTTTTAAGCTTAGCATCCAGAAGAGGGAGAGTCAACTCATTGATGTTACTGCTGGGGAGAAGGCGCGCAACTGCTGTTGGCTTCTGGAAGCTAGGTGAGGGTACATCTCTCGCCGAGGCACAGCTCTTGCATCGGGGCTTGGACCACAAAGCCCGCACTGGCTGTAGGGGGTGTGGTTTTCTCCATCCAGATATAGGAGGGACGCAGGAGCAAGCCCCAATTCAGAAAGCGATCGGCGGCGATCGCAGACATTTCGCAGAGAATGTTGCCTGCTGGGTTCGGAATCGCTCAGAGGCTTTTTTGCCCTGACGGGTGCGGGCGTCCAGAAGGGCGTTAGCGCGCCTTTTAGACTTTGTAATAATCCCGATACCATTCAACAAAAAGCGGAATCCCAACTTCGATAGGAGTGTTCGGCTTAAAGCCGACATCGTTTTCTAAAGCGTCGATATCCGCATAAGTGGCCAGAACATCTCCCGGATGCAGCGGGAGAAGATTTTTTTGGGCTTTCATGCCCAGGCATTGTTCCAGCACTTCAATAAAATGCAGCAATTCAACCGGCTGGTTGTTGCCGATGTTGTAGATGCGGTAAGGCGCGTAACTGCTAGCCGGATTGGGCGCGTCTCCTGACCAGGCGGGATCGGGAACGGGGATCTTGTCCAGTGCCTGCGCGACGCCGCTGATTATGTCGTCAATGTAGGTAAAGTCCCGCTGCATCTTGCCATTATTAAAAACATCTATGGCCCGCCCTTCTAAAATCGCTTTTGCGAATAAAAAGGCGGCCATGTCTGGCCGTCCCCAAGGGCCGTATACGGTAAAGAATCGAAGGCCTGTGGTCGGCAAGCCGTATAAATGGCTGTAGGCGTGCGCCATGAGTTCATTTGCCTTTTTGGTTGCCCCGTATAAACTGACCGGGTGGTTTACATTGTCCAGGGGGGAGAAAGGCATTTTCGTGTTAGCTCCATAGACTGAGCTAGAGGAGGCAAACACCAGATGTTTGACATTACAGTGACGGCAGCCCTCCAGAATATTGACAAATCCCACCAGGTTGCTATCGACATAAGCGTGGGGATTTTGTAGGGAATAGCGCACGCCGGCTTGAGCAGCTAAGTGAACGACTCTATCGGGTTTTATCGAGGCGAACAACTCGGCGATCGCCGCGCGATCGGCTACATCCAGCTTGTAGAACTGGAAATTTTTCTGAGTTTCCAGTTGGGCTAACCGAGCTTGCTTGAGGGTGACGTCATAATAGTCGCTCAGGTTGTCAATGCCAGTGACATTTTCACCCCGGGTTAGGAGATATTTGCACAGGTGGAACCCGATAAAGCCTGCTGCTCCCGTAACTAAGACCATTTTGCTTTACAAAAATATTATTTGTGGTTCTGGCAGCGCTGCCAACGGCGCGAACTTTCAAAATCAGAGTTTTGACCGAGGAATTATAGGGATCGTTGTCAGACGGGATACAAATTGCCGCCTTACTGATAACTAAATTACTACTGTACCATCCCTGCTTTCTAGCGTCAACTAACTGTTAAATTTTTACGGCCTGACTCCGAAATCGGTGAAGAAGACGCCGAGCGTTTCTACGCGATTCCCCTGCGGCAGGCGATCGGGTTTGCCCGGGCAATTCCCTCAAACACTGGCTCAGTCAGGTTGCGGCGTGTCAAGATCTGAAAAATTCCTTGATTTCTCAGAGTCACTTATCAGCCGTCATCGCTTTCTTATAGTTGGAGTATCTCAAAACCATCCGCGAAGCAATCCAAGCTATTTCAGGTATTCTAGTTTCTAAGGGGACATAGCGATAGCGGAAGGCAGCTAGCCGGGGATCGGGCTCCTGATAGAGGATGTCTTGAGCCAAGTTTCCCCACCGTCCCCGAGGCATGAGATCGATGGTCATTCCTGCATGACCGGAAGGAAGCAGCATGTTAGAGCCGTGAACGCCTATGACTATACGGCTTTCGGAATAGATTTGACAAGTTTTTCTCTCAGTCTCTTCATTGTATTTATCTACTCTGGCGTCCTCAATCCATTCAGGGAATTGGGTTTTGGTGCCCAGTCCTGCGATCGCAAATTTGGCGGTAGGCAGTTTTGATTTTATTGCGGCGAACAACTTCTGCACTTTCCGATTCTGCTGCCATAGGGCGATATCGGTCTGTTTGGTTTTTTCCAAAATTTTGAAAATTAAATCGTTGCACCACAGCCGATCTTCACGCCAGACAAAGGTTATTTTTACTTCTTCTGCATCGAACCCGTGTCGGGAAACTCCTGTAAATCTAGAGATGTCAAAATGACTGGGATGGGAATGAGCTTTACTGATATAGATTTGTTCAAATCGATTGCACTCTTCGTTGATAAAGTTGTCGAGACTAGGATAGTAGTTTTGGGAATTTTTCAGGGAAATATTCACCGTCCATATTTCGGCTACTCCCTCCGGAACCATCCATCGCAAGAACTTTGGCACTATCACGACCAAACCGCAATCCGGGTTATTCTCTAAATGTCTTTGGGCATTTAGGAGTTTTAGCAGAGCGTGACCGTAGAGATAATCTATACAGTTTAAGATGATGGCCTTCTGGCAAGGCTTGAAAACCTCTTTTGAAATTTTTAAGTCTTCAGTCTGAGGATTTTTGAGAGATTTTAGAAGCGATTCGAGAAGCTCTTCACCCCACCAGCCCGGAGGAAAGTCGCTAAAAATTTTTCCACTTTTTAAATCGGCTTGGTAAGAGTAGTTGACATAATGACCGACTTTTAAATTTTCGAGAATTTCAGTTTGTCTGTCTGGCGAATCCGAGATTATACAAACGTGCAAACCCTGCCAGAGTATTTTCTTTGGCTTGAGTAACTTCCCGCTGTACGGACAAGTAGACTGATGCTGAAGTGTTGGCTTTATTTCTATCATCGGACTAATCCTCTTACTCTCATGCAAGCTTTATACAAATTTAAAGACTTTAAAATCCACGTTCCAACGGGCTTTAAGTCGCTGACAAAAAAATTAATTAAGAGGGTGACGGTGTAATAAGTAATCAAAGTGGCTATTGTAGCTCCCACTGCCCCATATCGAGGAATCAAGAACAAATTTATTATGATATTCATTGCCGCTCCCGTAACGCTGAAAAAGAGAGACCATCTTTGCTTTCCTTCTATCAGCAAAAAAGCGCTCCTAGCTATGCCTAAGTAACTTCCTACTTGAGCCCAGACATAGATCGTTAAAATTTCTCCAGAACGGGCATAGGATTCCCCATACATGCTGTTGACTATCCATGACGATCCTAGAGAGATAGGAATGGTAATTGCCAACCATAATAATAACATTATATCAAAATATATCTGGAATTTTTCCAGGTAATCTTTCTGACTTTTTTGCTTGATCTCTGTCAGCTTTGGCAAAACTGATGTATTTAACATCATCGGGATAAAATCAAAAACTTCTGAGAGCCGGACGGCTACTGAATAAAAGGCCAATTCCGATTTATTTTCTAATAAAGCTCCCAGCATTACCTGATCTATTTTGGAATATAGATAAGCTGTCAAACCTGACAATAATAGCGGCCAACTGTCCGCAAGCAATTGCTTGGCCCTGATAAAATTAGCTCGCCATACTTGAAGTTTGTGGCCTCTTTTTTGATAAGCAATTACCAGCCCTAGAGCGCTGAAAGCTGTCTCGGCGGACATGACTGCTGCAAAAGCAATCAGGGGGGCGTGGATCAGGATTAATGCTATCTTTACGAGAGAAATGCCTATGTATACGGTTCTCTTGGCTATAACAGTGTATTTTGCCTGCAGCTGCGATCGAAACCAGAGAACGATTGTATCAAAAGCTTGAAAAATTGTCCCTGCTGATATGATTGCTACCAAAATGATGGTTAGGGGGTCCTTCGAGTTAGAAACGTAAATCGTGCCAACCGCCAACAAGACTGTTAGAATTCCGCCTGTGAGTTTGAGGGTAAAGGCAGTTCCTAGGGTTTCCTCCTTGGAAGCTGGATCGCGCGCCAAGTCGCGAACCACGATTCCGTCCAATCCCAAGGTAGCCAGTGGACTGAACAGGGAGGCAAAGGCGATCGCGTAGTTCAGCAGTCCAAAGCGATCTGGCCCTAAATAGCGCGCCACCCAAACCCCAACCAGCAGACCCATACCCATCTGCAGGATTTTGTCAGCGAACAGCCAAGATATATTGCCGATTACTTGGCGCAGACCGGGACTGAGCTTCTTACTAACCGCCGCGAGCTTGTCTAACATCAGAACTTTGCAATTCGTTACAAAAAAATGGCTGTTGACGAGTAACTGAGCGCGCTCCGACTGAGCGCGAAAACTGGTTGCCGATTCTCTGCCCCGTCGGCGGGTTGTCGCAGGCTCTTAGGTCAGCTTTGATTATAGCAAGACAAGTTCGAGGCATCTACTTGTCACGTTCGTATCTTTCCGGGCGTGTCCGAGTTCAGGCGAGCTGTGACTACAATATACCAAAACCAAATCCCGGTGATGCCAAACAGTCCGCCTTCTGTTAGGTTGGTCATCAGCGTATACACTAACAAGAAAATAGCCAATCCTCCTTCAGGAAGTTTAGCCTGCGTCAGATACTGGACTCCCTTGGCCAGAGTGTTGAAGAATGAAAGACTAAATAATCCTAATCCGATCCAACCAACTTCTAATGCGAGATCTAAAAAACCATTGTGCGAGTGAGGCGGTACAAAACCGCTTGAAGCGACTACGATGTTACGAGCCGGATTCTCGCCCGCGCGCCAAGCCTGCCAAAATCCGACAACTCCATAGCCAAAGAATGGCCTTTCGTTTATCTTGTCAACAATCAGGGGCCAAAACTCCGTTCGTCCAGTCAGCGTCATGCTCTTGCCGAGCCCATCTACAACAATCGCTTCTAAGTTTTCCGTGATGATAATGCCCAGAATAATACTGACTACCATGAAAAGGACGACGGCAACAAATGCCCATTGCGCTGACAATCTTTTTATGAAACTCAGGTATGCCCAAAGTCCGAGCAAGACAATTAGTAAAACTTTACTGGCTCCACTTTGGCCTCGGTTTAACCCATAAAGGGCCAAGAGAGCGACTACCACCGATAAGCGACGCTGTTTCGGCGAATATACGGCGTTCACCAGCCAGATTACTGCTGTTTGTGCCATGAAAAATGAGAAGGGGTTTTTGTGACCCAATATTCCTGCCCAAGCTCCATCGGCTCTCGTCGCGGGCTTTGCCACAGAGTATAATAGTATAATTAAGTTGAGCCACAGTATAAATTTATATAATTCTGGCCAAGTATATTGCTTGCCCATGTAAATCCCTACCAGGGTTATTATTAACAAAACTAAACTAGCTTTTAAAGTAATTTCAGGAGTTTCTGACCAAAAAGCAGACAAAGTAAAAATTAGGATAAAAAGAAAAATAAAAGGGTCTTTAAGAGTAATACGAATGCAAGATTCAACAAAATTTTTCAAGGTATGGCGCAACCAAGGGGATAAAATCAATAAAAACAAGCAGTAAATACCGATTTGTCCGATTATGGTTGGCGGCGTCGTGTCGGGTTTGTACAAATTTACAGGATTCAGTTTCTTGAAGGGCATGACCGTTACCCCAGAAGCCCCGGAAATAGTAAATATAAATATGCCTATAAAAATTCTTCCTAATAAAAGCGCAAATTTTTTATTTCTGGAAACCAGGGTATAAATGGCTGCAATATAAATGACAGACATGCAGACAATGATTAGCAAATAAAACGGATTGAGAAGTATTTCTTTCATAAAAAAAGAACGAAAAAAAATATCTATCTCGATAGAGATTTCAAAAAGTTCTAGGTGTGGGATGGAGGGGGCAGGGGCATTGGCTTGTGAGGTAGGGCATTGGACTGCCAGGGGAATTCGAGTGATGGATGGAAAAGGAGAGCGATCGCAGCCAGAAAAACCAAAGCAGGGAAATTTACCGACTCATAAAATAATGATACATTAGAGAAATTATCCTCCGAGAGCGGCGATCGCCACTCGCTAGGGCGCGTCTGCCAGCATCAGGGAAGGCCAAAAGGCGATCGCGACAGCACAGTAATTTCAGCCGCACAGACAGACTGCCCCGTTCGCTTGGCACGGTTTGGGTGCGCCATTCTGTCGAGTTGAAGCCCGCTAACCGACGCGGCTGCACAAACAACTTTGGCTGTGGAACTTTGGCTGTGGAAAAACTCTCTCCAGTCGGAAAAGCAGCCCGGGGCGGACAACTGGCTTTCTGGGCGCGCGATCGGAGAACCCAGAGAAAGGCAACCACCAAACTTGTAAAATTCCTCAACTGCACCTCAGTGGGCCGGCGGTCGTTCTTTCAAGTTTAGCTTGTTTTCCAAGCCTGACGTCAAACAAAAGCACGAATGTAGTGCCTTTCCTTCCCGGCCCTGGGCCTAGAGTTTGGCAGTTTTCCCCCGACAAGGTTACATTAAAATCATAAAGCCTACTATATTGCCTATGGTCTGTCCAGGTTTTTTCAGACAAATAACCAAGCCGGGTGCGGGTTTGATTTTGTTAGCTTTAACAACCATAGGTCGCCCCTGTCCCGCCCGGGCTCAGGAGCCAACCGTCCGGGACGGGGCTCCACCTCCTGGGACCGCCCTATTGGCGCAGCGAGTGCAGGGAACTTACACCTTAGGAGGCGGTGACAACATCCGCATCGAGATATTCGATTTACCCCAACTCAGCGGGCAGTATCAGATTCCGGCGGGTGGCTCGATACAGCTTCCTCTGATTGGCAGCCTATCTCTCCAAGGGAAGACACTTGAGGAAGCGGCTGATGATATAACAGCCGCATACGCTCGCATACTCAAACGTCCCCTGATTACGGTGAGCCTGCAGTCAACTCGTCCTCTAAATATATGGATCGCTGGCGAAGTGAGTCGCCCTGGCTCCTATACAGTTCCCCTGACCTCCGGAGCCGGAAACGTACCTCCCGTTCAATTCCCCACCTTAGTGCAGGCCCTGGAAAGGGCTCAGGGAGTGACGCAAGCGGCTGATATTCGGCGCATACAGTTGCGGCGTCAGCTCGGTGTCGGTGAGGAGCAAGTCTTTTATTTCGACCTCCAGCAATACCTGCAGACTGGGGATGTCAGTCAAGACATTACCTTGCGGGATGGAGATTCGATATTTGTCCCTACGTCCACCAATGTCAACTTGGCAGAAGCACGCCAGCTTGCAGATGCCAGCTTTGCCAACCCGACAGATCAGCCCCGGACTGTGGCCGTGTTTGGCGAAGTCAACCGGCCCGGCAGCTATGTCGTGATCGGAGGAGAAACAACCAATTCCGTAAGAACCCTCGGGCTGCCAACCGTAACGCGGGCACTTCAGCTAGCAGGGGGCATCAAGCCAATGGCTGACATTCGCAGGATTCAGGTACGCCGCCAAACAAGAACAGGCGCTGAACAACTCTTTAATGTGGATCTGTGGCAGCTATTGCAAGCCGGTGATATCGCTCAAGACACGATCGTGCAAAATGGAGATACTATAATTGTTCCAACAGCAACTGAGTTAAATCCTACAGAGGTTGCTAAATTAAGCGAGACGAATTTCTCTCCTGCAACCATTGACGTTAGTGTGGTAGGAGAAGTGCGATCGCCGGGAACGGTGAGAGTTCCACCGAGAACTTCCTTGAATCAAGCGCTGCTGACAGCCGGAGGATTTACGCCCGGTCGCGCCAAGACAGATTCTGTGGAGCTGGTTCGCTTGAATTTAGATGGTACGGTTTCTCGACGAACGGTGCCGGTGGATTTGAGCCAAGGAATCAATGAGACAAGCAACCCCCTGATCCGCAATAATGACATTATTGTCGTCAGACCGTCTGGCATCACTAAATTTTCGGATTCTTTGAATACTGCCTTGAGTCCTGCAAATGCCGTAGTAGGAACCATTCTCGTTCCTACTAGGTTGCTCGAATTGCTTAGATTAATAGGATTATTTTAAAGGGATAGATAGAACGTTTTCTGGGGAAGATAGACACAAAAATGGATACAGACTACCAGTTTCAGCCAATTTCATCCAAGCGGAATGCAAGCACGCCTCAGTCGCTGCCTCAGTTCTCTACAGCCGGAACGGACGAGAGCGACCAACAAACGTTGGATCTGGCTTGGCTGTTGAGCGTCGCGCGCAGAAGGCTGGTTATCATGGCAGGGGTGGCGATCGCTTTGAGCGCGATATCCGGAAGCTTGATCGTGATGAGTTCCAAGCAGATTATCAAAGAATATCAAGGCAACTTTCGGGTTTTAGTTGAACCGGTTACCGCTGAAGGACGCTTGGCTAGGCTGACGTTACAGGCTCAAAGCGTCAATGAAGGGGTTGCAGATTTAAGCAGAATAGGCTCTTCGGTGGAAGACTCTAGTATGGTGGATTACCAGACACAGATTCGGGTATTGAAAAGCCCGGAAATTATGGAACCTTTGGTAAAGAGCCTGCAAGAGAAATTCCCAGAAATAACTTATAAAGCCTTGGCAGGAAGGCTAGAAATTACCCGCCTTACTTATTTGAGGGATGGGAAACAAGCGGGAACAAAAATCTTACAATTTACTTATCAAGACGAAAACCCACGGAGAATTAAGCCGATATTAGATGCAATAGCCAGCTATTATCTGAATTACAGCCGTCAAGAGCGCCTGACAACGATCCAACAGGGGATTGAGTTTATTGACAAGCAGCTTCCCGACGTGCGGCAGCGCGTTGACAAGCTTCAAGAAGAGATGCAAAGGCTGCGGAAGCAGGCGAATATAACTACCCCGGAACTGACGAGCCGAAGTTTGGCCGAGCAGGCGAATACCGTTCAGACGCGGCGATTGGACATCCAAGCTCAACTGGCGGAGATGAAAACGTACTACGGGAATCTAAAAAAACAGTTGGATGCCGGGGATACGAGCTGGATGATAACGATAAATCCCAGGGCATACGAGACGTTTATGGGACAGCTCAGCGCGATCGAAAGTCAGATTGCTGTAGATTCAGCCCTGTTTCGCGAAGACAGCGTGCCCATACTGTCTTTGCGGGAAAAGCAGCAAAATCTGCGTCAATTGCTGCTCCAACAAGCTGAAACTGCCCTGGATAATATTGCGGGGCAAATTCGGCAACTAGAATCTCGCGAACAGAGTTTAATAGAAACCGAAAATGAACTCAATCGTCAAATCAGAGCGCTGCCAGCGTTTATGCGCAGGTACGAGGATTTACAGCGAGAATTAGAGGTAGCTACCGAAAGTCTGAAGCTATTTTTAGAAAAGCGAGAAGCCCTGCAGCTAGGAGCCGCCCAGCAGCAAGTGAACTGGCAGGTCATTGCCAAGCCCGATATCGTGCGCGATGCCACAGGCGCGCCGCTATCTATCACGGTTAAACAAACATCGCGGCAGTTAGCCATAGCCATTATTTTGAGTACGCTGCTGGGCATCGGGGTAGGCTTCCTCGTGGAGGTTCTCAACACGGTCTTCCACACTCCCGAAGAAGCTAAAGCCGCCACTAAACTGCCCCTGCTCGGCGTGATTCCTTTCGCCAAGAGTTTCCAAAAAACCGCACCTGCATCAGAGGGGGCCAGTTTGACGCTGCGCCCGAATAGCCGCACTCTCGTTCTGGGGAATGCTGACAGGACTAAGCAGACTAGCGATCCTACGGTTCTGGAAGCTTTCCGATCGCTGTATACGAATATCCGCTTGCTCAGCCCTCAGACGCCCATACGCTCTCTGGCGATCGGCTCGGCAGCACCAGGAGATGGTAAATCTACGGTTGCTATTCACCTGGCCCAGACGGCAGCGGCGATCGGCCAGCGGGTCTTGCTCGTAGACGGGGACCTGCGCAGTCCTCAGTTGCACCAGCGGTTGGGCTTGCCCAACGTTCGCGGACTCAGCGATGCCATCAGTTCAGATATCGGTCTGAATGATATCATCCAGCGATCGGGCAGCGTCTGGTCCGAAGAATTGCCCGGAGAAGACAACCTGTTCGTGTTGACTGCTGGTTCTCTCCCGCCCGATCCCATCAAACTCCTCTCCTCCAAAAAGATGCTCTATCTCATGGAGCAATTTCAAGCCTTTTTTGACTTGGTGATCTACGATACCCCGCCCCTCGTAGGACTCGCAGACGGCAACATCATCGGAGCGCATACCGACGGGATGGTCATGGTTGTGGGGCTTGACAAAACAGACCGTGCCCTGGTGACGAAAGCATTAGATGGCTTGAAAATCTCTGGTGCTTCTGTCTTGGGTATAGTGGCCAATGGCATTAAGGGGTACAAACCCAAATCCGATGCTTCCTATCAGCGAACCTGAGTTCGCCCGAATCCTCAACCCGCGATCGCTGGCAGCAGGTAGAACATTTACCCCCACCTGCAATCTCCTCGTCAGCGCAGAAGCCCGCTGCCCGCCCTCGGTCAGCCTGCCAAGAGCGGGCCATTCCCTTTCTCCCCTATGACCCGTCAATTAAAGTTTTTCCTCGCCGTCTTATTGATTATTGGCATCTTTTTTCGATTTTTCAACCTCGATCGCAAATTCTACTGGTACGACGAAACCTTTACTTCATTGCGTATTTCTGGCTACACTCAGACAGAAGTCGTCCAGCAACTCACTCGGGGACAGGTGATGGGCATCGAAGATTTGATGCACTATCAGCGCCCCAATCCCGAAAAGAGCTTAATCGATACCGTTAAGGGGCTCGCCGTCGAAGAACCGCAACTGACGCCGCTCTATTTCGTTGCCGCCCGATTTTGGGTGCTGTGGTTTGGCCATTCTGTAGCGGCGATCAGAAGTTTGTCTGCTCTCTTCAGTTTGCTAGCCTTTCCCGCCGTCTATTGGCTGTGTCTGGAATTGTTCTCCTCCTCTCGGGTGGGATGGTTTGCCGTCGCACTGCTAGCAGTCTCCCCTTTCCACGTCCTTTACGCTCAGGAAGCGCGACCTTATAGTTTGTGGACGGTGACGCTGTTGCTGTCGATCGCCTCTTTGCTGCGAGCCATCCGCCTCAACACAAAGCGCAGTTGGGCTATTTATGCAGCTACCGCAGTCCTGGGGCTCTACACTCACCTGCTGTCTGTTTTGGTCCTTCTCGGGCACGCTCTCTATGTCGCAGTCACCGAACGCTTCCGCTGGACTAAGACCTCTGCCGCTTTCGCGATCGCCTCTGGGGCAGCCTTTCTCACGTTCGTGCCTTGGATTGTCGCGGTTATTGCTAACTTTCGCGCTGCCGACCGGGCCACTCAGTGGTCTAAATCAGAAACTCACCTGCTCTCTTTAGCGAATAATTGGGCGGCTAATATCAGTCGCCTTTTTTTCGATTTCGGCATCACTTCTGAGTCGCCAAAGCTCTATCTTCTTCTTGCCATACCCGTCATTTTAAGTTTATTAATTCTTGTCGGCTATGCGATTTATTTTTTATGCCGAACTGCCCCTCAATGGGCAAGCTTATTTATTTTAATATCCCTAGGGGTAACGGCGATCGCTATCATCCTGCCCGATTTAATAGTAGGGGGCATTCGCTCCACTAAAAGCCGCTATCTCATCCCCTGTTATTTGAGCATTCAGGTAGCTGTCGCTTATCTCCTGGCCTCTCGCCTCAGCTTCAAATCGCTAAACAGCCGGCGGCAGCAAATTTGGGCGGCAATCGCGATCGCTATTTTTTCCTGCAGCGTCCTCTCCTGCGCGATTAGTTCTCAAGCTCAGACGTGGTGGACGAAGGAATCGGGTTCCTTCAATCTGTCAATTGCTCGGATCGTCAACCAAGCAACGCGCCCTCTGACGATTTCCCATTTCTCCAGCTACGGTCTGAATCAGGCTCTGCCTTTGAGTTATCTCCTCGAACCCAAAACGCGCTTTCTTTTTATTTTTAAAGATAAAATTCCCGCGATTCCGACTGAATTTGACTGGGTGTTTATATCAAATCCTCCTGACGAATTATTCAAATACTTCAAAAACAAAGGCACCTATAAAATCGAAGTCGTTAACACGCAAAGCGGGGATGAGGTGCTATACAAATTAGTAAAAAAGTAAAAAAATAGAGTAATAAATCGCTTTTTATAACCTTCGAGAGATGCCGCCGAATGGGAAACTGACTGAGGTAAATAGCAGGATATTTCCGGTTTTCAGATCGAGGAGTGTCAGATAAAAAAACACTGTTAAGATTGCCCTGATTCCTCATCCGAAACGAGCGGAACTCCCGCCAGAACGAGAGGGCGCTCCGGAACCGGCACGGGCGGCAGCGCGATCGGGATCGCGAATCTGACCTGTTTTTTTACTAGAGGGAGCGCCAACTCCCAGAGGCGATCGCAAAGCGCCTGCGGCTATTTTACAGGCACGTTCTCCCATTCTCAACGAGCGGCAGAGCAGAATTAAGCCAATCTCCGCAGTGACAGGCATCACCGAATCAGTAGAATTTTGTCACATTCTCTTCAAGACGTCGATCGCACAAATTCCGCATTATTATCACAAGCCTGACGGATGTAAATCACACCATTACAGGATATTTGTCACAGTTCTTAACGAGAAAAATTAGCACAATAGAAAAGTACGATCCCCAAAAAACAAGGGCTGGCGGAAAGCGCTCTTCGGAGCGGCTCGGCAGGAGTGCCTGAAGGGCAGCACGCTCAGCGAAACGCAAGGGAAAGCGAATCGCACAGCCTGACCAGGGGAACCATCCATATTGGTAACGTCACCGGTTCATTGGAAATAATGATTTGCCTCAGAACCATGAAATTTCCGAACTATCTCTACCAAGTCACGCTCGAAGAACTATACGGCCAAGTTATGTTCTCTAACGTCGTGACTCGTGCCGATCGGCAAATGCTCAGGGCTGCACTATTAAAGGACTCTCTCACAGAAGACGAACACGACATCATCAATCGGCTAATTTATAACGTTCGTCGGGGATGGGTTCGGCTCGTGGAATGAGTGCAGAAACTTCTTGACAAATGGCGCTACTTTTGCCATATGGATTCTTCCAGGTTGCTCCCTCGATTGAGATTCTCGATTTGTTGGCAAAACTCAGGTCACTAGCTACGCAGTTGCCACTTTCCCAATCGCCATCCGCTATATATGCTACTCAGGTCAGCCTCTCTCAAGTCGGCGTCAATCGCGTGGACGCCTGTCAGGTTGACCCTCTATACTTTCACCCGTTGCCAGTCGGAAAAAATCGATTATTTTTTATAAACATTAAATTAAATTGCTGGGAAAAATCTCTATACTTCTGTCAGGTGGGGAGCATCTCAGTTTTGTAAAAAGACTATCAGGAGTGCGGGCCAGAAAGCCCGATATCTATGACCCCATCGCGGGCGGGACACCCGCAATACTTCTGTCAGGTGGGGAGCATCTCAGTTTTGTAAAAAGACTATCAGGAGTGCGGGCCAGAAAGCCCGATATCTATGACCCCATCGCGGGCTTTCTGGCCCGCACTACAAAACTGAGATGCTCCCTGTCAGGTGATGGAGAATAGACAAAAAATGAAGATAAGAAATAGAGACTCAATCAATTATATTTTTAGTAGCTATTAGGCTGTAAATTAGTATTTAAGGACAACAACTGGGGGTAAAAGTTAAATTTAGAGGCGTACTGGCCGATATTGCACGGGAGTGTAGCGATCGGCAGCGTGTTAGTTGGCAGGAACCCAACCAAATGCGCCCCGACAATCGGCCAGTTAGGCAAGAATTAGACGGAAGTGGCAGTAAGGCTAGGAGGGAGAAGAAAGAACGCCACTGTGAGGGTGAAGGGGCTCGCCAAGCATGACCAGCGAACAAGTCAATTGTCCGAGCAGTTCGGTCGTCAAATCGCTAACTGCCAATCCGGCTGTAGTGCGACGCCGCTGCGATCGCAAAATCACTAAATCAACCGATTGAGAGGCATTGAGAATGGCTTTGACGACATCCGCGTGGCGCACAACGTGAATTTGAATGTCCGCGTTACTGGCGGGCAGCCATTTAGAAACCATCAGGGACAATTGCGACTCAATCCAAACCATGCGACTGTCTGAGGTGCGGCGATCGCACACATTTAAAACCATCACCTCAGCCCGATTCCCCTCCGCCAGAATTTGAGCCAACCGCAACGCGCGCGCTGCCTGATAGTTGGGGTATTCCACCGGCACCAAAATGCGGTGAATTTTCAGCGGCGACTGCAAAAAGCGCGTCACCGCAACCGGACAGTGAGAAGACGACAGCACGCTGTCAATGACATTGCCAAACAAGCGAGCCCGCAATCCAGTCTGTTTCGCCCAGCCCATGACGATCAAACTGGCATTTTGTTCGCGAGAAGCGCGGACGATCGCATGAGCAATGCCGTCATCAATTCGCAGCAGCGGTTCAGCTTCCACACCCAAATCTCGACTCAGCAACCTTGCCCGATCCAGTAGTGTCTGAGTCCGCTGGAGAGCCGTTTCTATCTCAGGTGCATCCATGTGCGCGTTAGCCATCGCGATCGCCAAAGGCACGATCCGTCCGCTTTCGTACTGAGCCAGCAGCGCCGCCATTTCAATTAAATACTGCTCCGTCTGAGGATTGTAAACTGGCACCACCACCGTGAAGCGGCGATCGGCTGCTTGAGTTTCTCTCTCCAACGAACTAGCGATCGTCTCAACCCTATTCTCCGGTACGCTCAATCCAACAGCGACTCGAGCTGTTATCATCGGACCGAGCGTTGCCGTCACCAGCATCAGAACAATCACGCTGTTCAATACCTCTTCTGTCAGCAACCCCGCCCGATAGCCCACCAGTGTTGCCGCTAGAGTCGCCGCCACCTGCGGCAGAGAAAGCGACCACATCGTCAGCATCTCGCGCCAGTTGTAGCGGTAAATGAATTTCGCAAATAGCGCTGCCAAAAATTTACTCGCAATCAACCCCCCCACAACTGCTAGTGTCAGCCACGGCGAACTGAGGCTTTTGATAAAAGCAGGAATGTCAATTAAAAGCCCCATATCTACAAAGAAAATGGGGATGAAAAGCACGCTACCGACGAAGATAACTTTCTCCTTTACAGGCCCTTCTCCCACAACATCATTTACTGCCAAGCCCGCGAGAAATGCACCAACAATTTTTTCTACTCCTATCAATTGAGCGCCTAGTGCTGACAAAAATACAGCCAGCAATACAAATAGAAATTGATTGTCTTCTTCGCCGCCAGTGCGTCGAAAGAATTCTCGGCCTGCCCAATCCAAGCCAAACAATACAACAGCCGAGTAAACGATTAAAGAGCCGATGAGAACAAACAGTTTGACAACCGTGAAGTCACCCGCGTGAATCCCGATACAAACAGCTAATACTAACAAAGCGCCGATGTCTGTGAAAATGGTGGCTCCGATGGTAACGGTGACGGCTTCATTGCCGACAACCCCCAGGCGGCTGACTATCGGATATGCTAAAAGGGTATGGGACGCAAATAGGGAGCCAATTAAAATCGAAGCATTCCAGTCAAAGCCAAAAAGACGTCCTACGAACGTACCGAAAATTAACGGGACTAGGAAAGTCAAGCTGCCAAAACCAGCAGAGCGGTGCTTGGTTCTGCGAAATTGTGTGATATCAACTTCCAGTCCCGCTACAAACATCAGGTAGAGCAAGCCGATGTCGGAAAGCAGCTTTATGGTATCTGCTTTGTGGTCGAGTAAGCCCAATCCACTGGAACCGAGTACGACACCTGCTGCCAGCAGACCTACGATTCCTGGCAGCCGCAAGCGATCGCAAAGGATGGGCACCGTCAAGATGACCACTAGCAAAACCGCGAAGGGCACTATCGGTTCGCGGAGAACTTCAAAAACGGATTCCATAGAGAAAAGAAGAAAAATAAAGTGGATTAACACCGTGAGAGCCGCGATCGCGCTCCCAAGGGAGCAAGCTCTATATGGCAAATCGGTAAGCTTTCGCTATACTCGGAGTAAACGCTTTCCACCCGCAGGCGGAACGCCTTCCCGTAGGGTAGGCTAGGGCAGACAATCTCCCATAAAAACCATATCCTCAACCGCACCTCGCAGCAATACCATTAATTTGTAATCGCTGCATCCTTATAAATGTATCCCTCTCAGGATAGACTGCTCTTGCGATCGCGCCGCCGCCCCTTACCCTAGCATGTTTATCAATGTCCTTCACCCAATCTCCCAGAACCTTTTTTCAGCTTGCTTGCTGCGGTGGGCATCGTGCAGTTTTTTTTGATTTAGATTGAAAATCTCCCCCTTGCCTGCTCAGTTACTGATTTGACAACCCTAAACTGCCGCACATTTTTTTAAAATTATATCTTTTCCCCAACCGCTTTGTGTACTTTTTAATACCAAAATACTAGGAAGTTACGTTCCGATTTTAATTTCTTGCTTTGGGAATTGTCTTGCTATATCTAGTGCCTCTAGATAACTGGAATAATTTTTGTAGAAACTTATCCAACCGATACTCCCCGTGGCTGCCACCCTGGCGGCGTGAAGGAATGATTTAGGAGCCCTATAACAATTTTATTGAAGGGGGGAAAGGGGTGAAGGGGATGTTTTCAATCCAACTGCAGAGGACAAAGAGGACACAAAGGCAAGAGGCGAGGAAATCAGGAAAAAGAACGCCAGATCGCCTATCGTTTAGGATAGGGAGGATATATTCTCGCAGGCGATCGCTTCGCGGTTCTAAAAATTTTCAATTTTTCAATCTCTAACGGCTGCTTATGGGTGAATTTGACTTAAAATCAGCCTCAACCGATCGTAGTCATCTTTCAGCATCAGGTTCAGCGATCGCCCCGCTTGTACCAACCACGCGCGATCGGCTCTTCGCATTTGATAGATTTGACGAATGACTGCCGCCGTCAGCGCATCCACTGGCGCGCTCGGCAATTGTAGCAGCGTCCGCAGGAAATCCAATTCTTCGCTGAAGCGAATAATCTCCGCCGATTCGCACAGATAGACGGCTTGGTGAATTTGCGGCGGGCGCGGAGGAACGTACTGATATATTGTACCGCTCGGTTCTTTGGAGCCATTTCTCTCAGAATCGGGGGCAACAAATCCAGCAATCACCGCCCGAAACTCGGTTTTCAGCATGGCAAAAATCTGAGGTTGCTCCTCCCGCAACTCCTCCAGGGACATGCCCAAGGCTCTGGCTCGGTGAACGGAATCGATCGGGCTGGTGGTAGCGTGGTAAACGATTGCATAGATTTGATTCCCCGATACTTCATCCACCGACTTCACCCAACTGCCAAAAGGCGGCATAACTGGAAAGTTCAAATTCTCTGGTTCCAGACACTGGGCTAAAAATTCGGTTGTGGACGTTTCGATAACTTCGGCGATGTGATTCGGCTGGCGATTGCCGGTCGTAAATTGTGGCAGGGGCAGGCGCATAGTTTTGAATCCGGGGGAATGGCGAATGGGTGAAGGGTAATGGGCAATCTCTATTATCCATTACCCGTTCCCTTTACTATTTTGCTTTCGATCGCCCAGCCGTGGCATCGATCTCTTCCAATTCTGAAAGGCGGAAGGTGACTAATTTATCCCAGTTGCCGCCCTCAAACAGAACAGCTACTTTGCCATCGGTTACTCGCTGCACTTGCCCTTGAAAGGCATAGTAGGTATCGTTGGGATTTTTGACGCGCACTGCCGATCCGGGTAAAATCATAATTCCAGAAAAGTATATTTTCCTCTACTAGCTTACTACCAAGCACAAGCGATCGCCCTGCCGGTCGCGGCTGCAAGTTAATATTTGGGCCGCTGTCGGGTATTGGCCACGGCTTGCACGATCCCGATCGCGATAAAGTTCGTCAGCATCGCCGAGCGCCCGTAACTCACCCAAGGCAAGGGAATGCCAGTAACGGGAGCTAAGCCGATAGTCATGCCGATATTGACAACGACTTGAAATACCAACATCGAGAGAACGCCGATTGCCAGCAAAGAACCGAAGTTGTCAGGGGCATTTTGAGCGATCGCCACCAAGCGCAGGCAAATCATCCAGAAGACGAATAATACCAAGACGCAACCGACGAAACCCAGTTCTTCGCCAATCGCTGAGAAGATAAAGTCCGTATGTTGTTCGGGGATGAAATTGAGCTGGGTTTGGGTGCCGTGGTACAGTCCCCGCCCCCACAACTGGCCGGCACCAATGGCGATGCGAGATTGGATCAGGTGATAGCCGCCGCCGAGCGGGTCTTTTTCGGGATTGAGAAAGAGAATCAGGCGGTCTTTTTGGTAATCTTTCAGCAATCCCCACAAAATGTGTCCCAATTCGCCGGAGAGGACGTTAACGAGAAGGGCACCGCCGCCTCCGAAACCGCGCCACGGCAGCGTAGCCAGCCCGATTGCGCCCATTCCCAGCACCCAGCACAACCACGGAAGGCTGCGCCACAGAGCTTGTCCAAAATCTGCGGACCATTGAGACCACTCCGGCACGCAGACGCCGAAGACGATCGCGGAGACAATCGGGGAAATCATCAGCAGCAACCAGCCCGGATTGGCATTGCCCCAATAGAGCATTCCCAGGGCGATCGCCCCAAAAACCAGTGACGTGCCCAAATCTGGCTGCACGAACACCAGAATCCAAGGTACGCCCACGATCGCCAGCGCCTTGATAACGGCAGGAATTGTCGAGGCAGTTTTTTGCTGCAGGAGCGCTGCCAGCGTCACGATCGCCCCGACTTTCGCAAACTCCGACGGTTGGATATTAAATCCGCCGATGGTAATCCACCGCTGCGCCCCCAGGGCGGTGGTGCCGATAAAGATAACCGCAATCAGAGAGGCATTGGTGAGGGCATAGATGAGCCACTGGAACTGCAGCAGCGCGTGGTAGCGGCAGCGAGCGATCGCCAGCGACAGGGCAAAGCCAATCCCGCCGACGAGCCAGTGCTGCCACCAGTCCGTCCAGCCCAGATTGATTTCGGTACTGCGGATGAGAATCCCGCCGAACAGGGTGAGTCCGACTGGCAGAATGAATAGCAGCCAGTCAACATTCTCCCAAGGTTCTACCAGTGACTGCCAGCGGCGGAGAATCAGTCGTTTCTGCAACATTGTTTGAGGGTGAGGAGTGAGGTGAAGTACAAAAGCTCGCGAAAGAGTGAGAAGTGAGAAGGATTTTCTGGCTTCCGGCTTACTTTTTGTTTCTCCTTTCCTACACCCGAGAATTGCCTATGCCAGGGCGGCGACAGAAACTTTAGCGGCAATTTGAGAAGCGATCGCCACCAGGGCGCGCGCCGACGCCGAATCCGGTTCGGACACCACCACCGGCACCCCCACATCGCCCCCCTCGCGCAGGTGAATTTCCAGCGGGACGCATCCTAAAAGCGGCACCCCCAGTTCTTTAGAGGTCTTCTCGCCCCCGCCAGAACCGAAAATGTCATAGTGGCGATCGGGCATGTCCGGCGGAATGAAATAGCTCATATTTTCCACAATCCCCAAGACCGGCACTCCCATCTGCTGGAACATCTTCAAACCCTTGCGGGAATCCAACAGCGCCACATTCTGCGGCGTCGTCACGATAATGGCTCCTGCCATCGGCACCGCCTGCGTTAACGTCAGTTGGGCGTCGCCGGTGCCCGGGGGCATGTCCACGATCAGGTAATCCAGCTCTCCCCACTCTACTTGATAGAGAAATTGGCGAATAATCCCATTCAGCATGGGGCCGCGCCAAATCACCGGCTGGTCTTTGTCAATTAAAAAGCCCATCGAAACCAGCTTCACGCCGTGATTAAACGCCGGTTCCAAGACTTCCCCTTGCTTGCCGTGCCGCACTTTCACCTGGGCATCGGCCAGACCGAGCATCGTAGGGACGTTGGGGCCGTAAATATCCGCATCGATCAGGCCCACTTTGGCTCCGGCTTGCGCGAGGGCCACGGCGACATTCACCGCCACTGTGCTCTTGCCCACGCCGCCCTTGCCGCTGGAAATGGCCAGGATATTTTTCACGCCGGAAATCCCTTGTCGGTCGGGCAGTCCTTTCTGCTGTGGCGTCTCAGCCGTGACATCGACCGCAACTTCGCTGACTCCCGGTAACTGCTTGACTGCTTTTTGACAGTCTTCGACAATAAATTCCCGCAAGGGACACGCAGGCGTCGTCAGCACTAAGGTAAAGCTAACTTTGCCGCCGTCTATTTTGATATTGCGAATCATGTTCAATTCCACTAAACTCTTGCGGAGTTCGGGATCTTGCACCGGGCGCAATACTTCTAAGACTGCACTGGCATCGAGCATCGCAGACATTCTGTTCTCCCCCCTGAATCGGGGCAATTTCAAGGTTGCCTCTTAATGGATCTTAACTTTTCCGTACCCTCGATATTTGAGTTGCGAGGGATAGGCTGTAGTAGTCTTAAAAATGGTATTGATAGGGATCGTCCGACAACCTAGTTCGCCAGAATGCGCTTCGGCGAAACACTTGCAGGGGGAGGGCTGGGCTCGCTCATCCACCCAAAGGGGCTCTCTGTTGAGCCCCAGTGCGTGCTGTCAGATTGCTCGCTTGCATTGCTCGCTTGCAGGACTTGCTAGCACAAAGTCGAATCGTCTGACGGTCGCCCTCGTTCGGGCTGTCCCTTGTCTATTTCGCGCGCAACAACAGCAGTATTGAAATTATGACAGTTTCCGTAAGTTCTGAGGCCACCACCCGCCAGCCTTCTCCCCCGGCTGACTCGAAAGAACGGGTCAGCGAGTTTATGAAACAAGTGCAAGACGAGATCTGTCAGGGCTTGGAAAAGCTTGACGGGAAAGGAACTTTCCAAGAAGATTCCTGGGAACGCCCAGAAGGCGGCGGCGGTCGCTCTCGCGTCATGCGCGAGGGGGCGGTTTTCGAGCAGGGGGGTGTCAACTTTTCTGAAGTCTGGGGAGAACATTTGCCGCCTTCGATTTTGGCGCAACGCCCAGAGGCGGCGGGTCACGGCTTCTATGCTACCGGCACTTCGATGGTGTTGCATCCCCGCAATCCGTACATTCCGACGGTACACCTGAACTATCGCTATTTTGAGGCGGGGCCGGTTTGGTGGTTTGGAGGCGGGGCGGATTTGACTCCTTACTATCCGTTTGCCGAGGATGCGGCCCACTTCCACCGCACTTTCAAGCAAGCTTGCGACAACCATCACTGGGAGTATTACCCGGTGTTCAAGCGCTGGTGCGATGAGTATTTCTATTTGAAGCACCGCCAGGAAACGCGGGGCGTCGGCGGCATCTTTTTCGACTATCAAGATGGCCAAGGCTTGCTGTATCGCGGGCCGGATGCAAATGGCCCAGCAGCAGAATACAGCAATCAAATCGGGACGCCGGCAGCTCGCGACTGGGAGGAGTTATTTGCTTTCGTGCAAGACTGCGGGCGGGCATTTTTACCCGCTTACGGGCCAATTGTCGAACGGCGTCGGGCGATGCAGTACGGCGATCGCGAGCGCAACTTCCAGCTTTACCGCCGGGGTCGCTATGTGGAATTCAACCTCGTTTACGATCGCGGCACGATTTTCGGCTTGCAAACGAACGGGCGCACGGAATCCATTCTCATGTCGCTGCCGCCTTTGGTTCGCTGGGAATACGGATACCAGCCCGAACCGGATACCCCGGAAGCGGAACTCTACGACACTTTCCTCAAGCCTCAAGACTGGGCGAACTGGACTCCACAAGCAGCAGGGGTCTAGCCGTGGCAGCGCGATCGCCCCGGAGGAGCCGCTTCCTTGAAAATAATTTTTCGATGCCTGTTGAAAAGCGCGCGATCGCGCTTTTCAGCCCTTGTGACGCCAATCCCAGCGCCCGCACCTGATATGATTGAAGGCGGGCGACATTCGGGAGCGTACCAATCCCTTTGAGGGACTGAAATACTACAGGCATCTTTGCGTCAAATCAACTGCTTGCTACCGGCTGGAAAGCTCAACTCCGTTTTGCGGCTCTCAATCCAGCAGGGTTTGTCGCCTCACAAGATCATTTGCTCCAAGGGCGAGGTGCATCCTAAAATTACACTGGTCAGGGCTGTAGCGATTCGCTGTGGCGATAGCTATAGCCCTACCCTATGCGCTAGCTCCTTCGGAGCGGCAACGCTTACGCCAACGGGAAGGCGTTCCGCCTACGGGCATGGCTGCGAAGGAAGCTTATCGCGTTCCTTGCTCGCCCGAGGCTTTGCTGTAAAATCGTAGACGGGTAGGGCATTCGGTTGACCTGTTTGCCGCAACCTGTCGATCGCTCTGGGGCAAAAATGACCCAAATATCTATTTTGGGCAAGCACTAGCGAATCATTCTCGACACCTTTTGCAGGGGGGGAATCGGTCGCTGGTTCCGGCAAGCGCACTACAACCGATCTGTTCCCAGATCGACCCGAAAATACATCGTTTCGAGGGGAGGGTCCGTGATTCACATAGAGCAGAAAACACACACGACCCAGGACGGCACAACGGTTATTGTCTTGGCACCTACGGGTCGCTTGGACATTACGACGGCCTGGCAGTTTCGCTTAAAATTGCAGGAGTGTATTTCCAAGCTCAGCCGCCATATCGTTGTGAATCTGGGTCAAGTGAATTTCATCGACAGCTCTGGACTGACGTCATTGGTGGCAGGGATGCGGGATGCCGATAAAGTCAAAGGCAGTTTCCGCATTTGCAATGTCCATCCAGAGGCCAAACTGGTGTTTGAAGTCACCATGATGGATTCTGTCTTTGAAATCTTTGAAACAGAGGAAGAGGCACTCGAAGGCGTGCCTCGTGCCAGTTAAACGTTAAAGCCACTGCCTACCCAATCCCAAAGCCGCCTGATGGTCTTGACTCCTGCCAGTGCCGGCACGCCTTCGGATCGGGCTAGCAGGGTGCATTCAATTGTGTTTGGTAATTCTACTGCGCTAGCTGATGGATTGCCCTCCAAAGTTATCCGACCGGCAGTTCATTAGAAAAATCCTGACATTTCGCGAATCGGAAGGGGCCGAGAACCGCCCCCCAAAGTGCCTTACCAGTCGCTGGATCGATTCCTTTGTCATAGCTGAGTAATTGAGCCGGTGTTACCTCGAACCCCAGGGACACTTGGCGAATTTCTCCTTGGTAGGTAAAGCAGCAGCGGGAGGAAGCAGGCAAGAAGGCTGAAAACTGATAGGTGCTGGGAGTGAGCAACTGCTCGGAAACGGTTAAGGTGCAGCCCGGAAGGAGTTCTATTTCGGATGCTGTCATCTGTCTGAGCAGTTCGGGATTGCTACCGGCACCCCGAAAGGCACCCGGGTCTTTGAGCATGTAATAGTTGACCTGTAGCTGGTTGGGAGCATCGGGGTTCGATCGCACTCTCGCAATCCGCTGCCGATAGGGTTTATCCAAGTTGACAACGCTCGCTTGTTCCATAAAAAGGGTGAGGCTGTCTTCTAGAAAAATCGGCACCGGTCGCTGCCACAGCCGCAAGTGGACGTACCACGCTGGCTCTGCAGACGCTTGGGCTTGATTGTCAAATTCACCAGCGAGGTAGCTCGCTAGGGCAAGCAGTTCTGGAGAAAAGGTCATGGGTTGGGGCTGGGCGATTTTAGCAAAGTTGATTTTAAACTTTAGATTTTAGAAAAGGGCGTAACGGCGCGCAACCGAGCAGCCGTTCTCGCTGCGCGACTGGCAGCCATCCCGATTTTACATGCAAATTTAAAGCAAGTTTGCCAACAATGAAGGCGGGGCTGCATAATGTTTGCGTGAAATCCCGATTGGGCTGCAATTTTTTATAAATTAAATGCAAATCATTTCGGTGATATCGCCTTCTTTACCATTGGGCTGTAACTGAACGAGATATGGCAAGTAAAACCGGAAAAATGCGCGTCGCGTTGCGCTGGCGATCGCTCTGAGGAGGGTTGCTCTATTTCAGCTTTCGCGATCGCCCGACGCATTACTCTCGCCTGTCTTGGCAAAGGTGACAATTGCGCGAGACAATAGAGATCGGTCATCCTCAAAGTGTTTTAGCGTGAACAACGTCCGCACTGTCTCAGATACTAAGCGTGCTTTCTATACCATTCACACCCGTCCCATCAACTCGATCTATCGCCGCGTGGTGGAAGAGTTGATGGTGGAAATGCACTTGCTCTCGGTCAATGTGGACTTTCGCTATGACCCCATCTATGCCCTAGGGGTTGTGACGTCCTTTGACCGCTTCATGCAAGGGTATGCGCCAGAACAGGATAAAGCGTCGATTTTTAACGCCCTCTGTCAGGCATTGGGAAACGACGCGCAAAAGTACCGGCAGGATGCCGAGCGCCTGATGGCGATCTCCCAGAGCCTGTCTCCCCAGGAATTAGCCGCTTCCTTGAGCCAAGTCTCCCTGCCAGCGCACGCCTCTGACATGCAAGAGCATCTGGTGGCGATCGCCAACAACCCGTCCTTTAAATACAGTCGTCTATTTGCTATTGGACTGTTTACCCTGCTAGAACTAGCCGGGTCAGATTTCGTCAAAGACGACCAGCAGCGGAATGAAGCTCTGCAAAAAATTTCTGCCGCCCTGCACCTGCCAGAGGACAAGCTGCAGAAAGACTTAGACCTGTACCGCAGCAATCTGGAAAAAATGGCGCAGGCTCGGGCAGCGCTCGAAGATACCCTGCAAGCAGAACGGAAAAAGCGCGAAGAGCGCCTGCAATCCAAAGGGGCTGTCGCGACTCCCCCCAGCACTTTTAAACTTTAGATTTTAGATTCTAGATTGTCCTTTGTCCGGAGTCATTTCTCCAAAGTCCTAGGCTAGTAACCGCTCGCCGACGAGTGGTGACAAATGGCAATCCAGGCATCTAAAATCTAAAACCTGGAATTTGTCGCGCCCAACTATGGTTCTTCAATGCCGTGCTGCATTTGTCACCCTCGCCGCTGCCGATATCGCGGCGCTGGTAAACTTTTACGCGCATTTGCTCGGTCAATCACCGCAGCCCTACATCGCCAATGTCTATGCCGAATTTTACCTGCCCGGGCTGCGACTGGGAATTTTTCAGCCAAAAGAGAAAAATTTGCCGGAATTTGCCAGCCCTGGCAAGAGCGGCATGAGTTTGTGTTTAGAAGTGAATGATTTGGAAGAAGCGATCGCCCATCTGGACGCCTTGGGTTTCCCTCCGCCCGGTGAAATTTTAACCGCTTCCCACGGCAGAGAAATCTACGCCTTCGATCCCGCTGGGAATCGCCTCATTCTTCACCAATCCAAACAACTGTAAGTCACTGTCTCGGCCAATATTTAAGAGTATTTTACCGGATTTCATTTCATATTTTTTTACTGAACCTGAAAAGCGATCTTTGAACTCGTAACTGCCAGATATTTTTCTAAACGCTCGCCACTCGATCCTACAGGTAGCCCGCTAATTCAGCCAGGGTATAGACGCTCATAAAGATGAGCACAACGGCAGTCAATTGAACCAATCGAGGATACGCAGAAGGCAGCAATGTCTCCCGTACCAAAACTGAGACAGACGAACCCAGAACATAGGTCAAGCTCAGCACTAAGAAGGGCCATCTTCCAGTCAGCCCCCAGCCCAAAAGCAGGGACATCGCCAGCGATAGCATCACCAGCTCGACAAACCGAGGAGGATTGTGCTGGCTTGATAGAAGTACAGTTTGCGACCAATATCGCCAAAATCTCCTGAGTCGGCCATTAGCCATTGGCTTTCAGCTTTTAGATTTCAAATTTCATCCAACTGCTGACTGATTATACCACTCAAGGTAGAGGGATTGTTTGGCAGACTGGTGTAACAGTTTTGAGTGCTGAGTAGTGAGTGCTGAGTGCTGAGTAGAAGAAGAAAAGTGAAAAGGGATTAAGTGAGTAAAGTGAGATAGAAGGGCTGAGGGCTGAGTAGAAGAAAAGTGATTAAGTGAGAAATAGCAGAGGAAAGGGCCGAATCGCTTAAAAGCGAATAGGGAGAGTTCGTGCTAGAGCTTATTGAGGAGAAAGCCAAGCGTTTTGTGCTTCCAGATAGGTCAGGGCTTCAGCCATATTGAGTTGAGGGAATTCAACGTAAAAGCGGCTGACACTCAGGAACGGGTCAGGAGTGGCCAAAACGAGGACGCGATCGCCCCATTCCCCCAAAAACGGCAGCATGTCCGGCGGGGCGACGGGCGCGCAAATCCACACAGCCGATGGTTTCTGCGCTCTCAAGGCTTGTGCCGCCGTTAACATCGTCATGCCCGTAGCAATGCCGTCATCAACCACAATCGCCAGCGCCCCTTCAGGATTGACCTTTGGCAGTAGCGGAGAAAGCTGCGCCAGTTGAGCCTCGGCTTTAGAGCGGGCTTTTTCCAAGGCGGATTCCCGCTGAGCGGCGTTGATTTTGCGAAACGAGCCGTGCTGGGACCAAACTGCGTGGCCGTCAGCGGTCACGGCTCCTATGGCCAGTTCTGGGTTTTCAGGGCGAGTGATTTTTTTGGCTAAAACCACATCGAGAGGACAACCGAGCAGGCGGGCAATCGGCGCGGCGATCGGCAAGCCCCCGCGCGGGAGCGCATAAACGATAGGATGACGTGCCAGTTGTGCGTCATCGAGCTTGCCGATTTCAGAATAGACGAGTTGGGCCAGTTTTTCACCAGCTTCGGCGCGATCGCGAAATAGTGGAGAGTACGACATAAAGCCCTCCATTGCAGTCCCTGAAAGGGATTCGAGAACGCTATTTGGGCCGTATGGAAATTGTATCACGAAAACCACGCCCGATGGCCTTGCCAGCGATCGACGGCTGATTCTATCAGCTCCAATCCGCACTCTCGGCTCTCGGGAACTCTCTAAAATCGAATCGCGCCAGCATAGCAATCGCGCAACCACAGAGAAATCGCCGTCGCGATCGCCCCGGTACTGCTGTCGCGGGGCGGCGTCAGGAGATTGTCCTGCGGTGAAGTGCCCAATCGGGAAAACATCATCGCCAAACGCCAGCCCTCAGCCGTTTGAGTGAGAAACAGCCAGTGGTAGTGCTGCAATTGCACCCGCTTGCCAGTGATGTAATTTCGTTCCAACGTCGTGATAAAAACCTGGCGCGGATCGTCCGAGCGATCGGGCGGATTGCCCGTATTTGGCGAAATTTCAGGGCTCGACCGACCCGGGCCGAGGGGCAGGGGTTCAAACTCCGCACGCCCCGCCAGAACCACATAAGTCATGTCGTAATCAACGCCTCGCAGCCGCGATCGCCGGATGACACGATTGGTGTAATCGGGCAAGTCGCGCAGCAAGGGCGGAATCAAAGCTTCTAAATCCGCTGGGCAAGTGGATTTCGGCGGTGGCGTTTTGGATTTCGCAGCGATCGCCGCCAGCGCGAAGCACGAAGCGTGAACAATGAAGAACGACACCATTAAATTTTCGACGAGCTTTTTAACTGCCTTCATTCTTCAAAATTCTCGCTTCAGAGCTTCTTTTCCGTCCCGGGCACCTTACCCAATCCCGGCAACCTCTTCGCAAATGCGCTCCCAAGCGGCAGCGCGATCGCTCGACGCCGTTATCGGACGTCCGACAACCAAATAATCAGCACCCGCTTTCAGCGCCTCAGCCGGCGTCAGCGTTCGCCGCTGATCCCCGGCAGACGCCCAAGTAGGGCGAACCCCCGGACAAACCAGCAGAAAATCGTCGCCGCAGACTTGGCGCAATTGGGAAACTTCCTGGGGAGAACATACCGCACCAGAGAGCCCCGCATTTCGGGCCAAAAGCGCCATTTCAAGCGCGTATTCGGGCAACTCCAAAGGAATTTTCAAGTCAAACGCCAAATTCCGCGAACTCAGACTCGTCAGCAGGGTAATCGCAATCAGTTTAGGAGGCTCAGTGCCAGCCGCCGCCGCCCCTTCCTGCACGGCAGCTTGCGCCGATGAAAGTGCCTCTGGTGCTGCAGTCGCGTGTACGGTGAGCAAATCCACGCCGTAGCCCGCTGCGGCGCGACAGGCACCCGCAACCGTATTCGGGATGTCGTGAAATTTCAAATCGAGAAAAATGCGCTTTTGGCGGTCTTTTAACGTGGCCAAAATGGCAGGGCCGGTGCTGACGAATAGTTCCAAACCGACTTTCCACCAGATAACTTGCGGCAGGGCGTCGAGGAGGGCGATCGCCTCAGCGAGTGCGGGCACGTCTAGGGGAACGATGATGCGATCGGCTGCTGATACCATGAATGCTCTGAGATAAAAGAATTGGGAAGGTGCGCCGGGATGGGGGGATGGGGGGATTGGCATCGCCCCGCTCTTTCTCCCAATCCCCAAATCCCGGCTTTTAATTAGGGGACGAGGCGGGCGAATTTTTTCTTGCCGACTTGCAAAACTCGTCCGTACAGAGTTTCTGGGGAGTCAAAGGTGAGGGTGACATCCTCGACGCGATCGCCATCGAGTTTGACTGCGCCGCCTTTGATTTGCCGCTGCGCCTCAGAGCTGCTTTGGCACAGGCCGCTGACATTGAGGATGTAGAAGAGTTTGGCGGGGAACTGTACCGATCCTAGAGAGAATTCTGGCACGGCATCGGCTTGTTTGGCATCTCCTTTGACTAGGGCGATCGCCGCTTGCTGGGCAGCCTCAGCCGCTTCCTGACCGCGATATTGCGTAATGACATCCAGGGCGAGTAGTTTTTGGCGATCGCGCGGATTTTCCGGTAGATCATCTAAAGGGAGATTTGTCAATAGCTCGAAATACTGAGGCAGCAGTGGGTCGGGAATTTTTTCCAGTTTGGAATACATACTCAGAGCGTCTTCCGACAATCCGACGTAATTGCCGAGAGATTTGGACATTTTTTGCACGCCATCCGTCCCCAGCAAAATCGGCACGAGCAGCCCAAACTGGGGAGACTGGCCAAAATGTCGCTGCAAATCCCGCCCCACGGCGATGTTAAATTTTTGATCGGTTCCTCCCAACTCCACGTCAGCTTGCACGGCGACGGAATCGTAGCCCTGCATGAGCGGGTAGAGGAATTCGTGCAGGTAAATGGGGTTTTCTTGTCCGTAGCGCTCCGCGAATCCCTCCTTGGCCAGCATTTGGCCGACGGTCATCCTAGCCAAGAGTTCGAGAATTTTGGACAGGTCGAGTTGGGAGAGCCACTCGGAGTTGTAGCGAATTTCCAGGCGTCCCGGCGTGTCAAAATCCAGAATCGGACGGACTTGATCGAGGTAGGTTTGGGCATTGGCGGCAACTTGTTCGGGGGTGAGTTGCTTGCGGACTTCAGATTTGCCCGTGGGGTCGCCAATTCTAGCGGTAAAATCACCTATGATTAACACTGCCGTGTGACCGGCATCTTGGAACGCGCGCAGCTTGCGGACTGGTATACTGTGACCCAAGTGAATGTCAGCACCCGTGGGGTCAATCCCCAGCTTGACGCGCAAGGGGCGAGTTGCTTGGGTTAAGCGGGCGACGAGATTCTCGTCGGGAGAGTCGGAATCGGGGCGATCGGGAAAAATCTCGCTGACGCCGCGACGCAGCCAGGAGAGTTCTGGCGTTACACTTGTGGGATGGTCGGAAGACTGGGTTTGCAAATGCACAATCGGGTTCGTTACACTCACTGACAATAAAAATATCAAGGGACAGGCAGTTATGGGGGAACAAGACAAGTGTTCTCACCCTGCCGAACCTTTAAAAAGTCCAACAGTCAGATTACCATAAGCAAAAATTGCACAAATATTCATGTCAGTCCGAAATCGCCGACAGGGTATCGGGAGCGGGGGCGGGTTTGTCGATATTCTCTGCCGCGACCGGAACAATAGTGAGGAACCCGCCCCCAGAGCAGCAATCCATACAGGATGTTGGGCCAATTTACCCCGATAGAAGGGGCGAATTGCTTCCCGCCATTTGTGGCCGCCGACTAACCCGTGCCGTGAAGTGAAGCAGCGCATTTTTCCGTCCTGACGGCTTTGCTGGCTGTGGGGAAATTACTGAAACTGGGCGGACAGCCAGCATGTAAGTGCCTATATCGTTCCCATTCACACTAAAATCTCTGGAGAACGTCTCGCCCAGGTTGCGCTTTTTCGGATTAAGCCTTTCGAGTTGAGGATGTGAAATCGCCGTGTCAACTAACACACTTAGACAAGAACGACCTCAAGACCCAGCACCGATTTTTGAGTTTGTTCAGGGCGTCGGTAAGGTAACAGCAGGAACGCTGCTAGGCGTTACCATGCTGGCCAGTTCTGTGGTAGCAGGGGGGCTGGTTGGCTTGGCGATCAGCTTCCGGAACTTGCCCGACGTCAGAGTTCTGCGCAACTATGTGCCCACAGAGACGACCTACATCTACGACATCAACGGCACCCAGCTCACCAGCATTCACGACGAAGCGAATCGAGAGGTTGTCCCCCTCGACAAAATCTCTCCCAACCTGAAGCGGGCAGTCATGGCAATAGAAGACAGCCACTTCTACACTCACCACGGCATAAACCCGGGTGGGGTGATTCGAGCCTTCGTGAAAAACATGGAAGAGGGCAGAACGGTGGAAGGCGGCTCTACTCTGACCATGCAGTTGGTGAAAAACCTCTTCCTTTCGCCCAAACGCGCCTTCAGCCGGAAGGTTGCCGAAGCCGTGCTGGCCATTCGTCTGGAGCAAATCTTTAATAAAAACCAGATTCTGGAGCTTTATCTCAATCAGGTTTATTGGGGCCACAACTTGTACGGCGTCGAGACGGCCTCTCGCAGTTACTTTAACAAGCCAGCTTCTAAATTAACTCTGGCAGAAGGGGCTATGATGGCCGGGTTGATACAGGCTCCTGAAGAATACAGCCCCTTCGTCAATTACAAGCTGGCGAAACAGCGACAGGCAACTGTCCTGAACCGCATGAAAGAGCTCAAGTGGATCACGCCTCAAGAAGAACAAGCAGCCCTCAAACAGCCCCTCGGGATTGGTAAAATTACGTCTTTTCCCGGCAGTAAGGTGCCTTACGTCACGCAAGCAGTGGTTCAAGAGCTGACCAAACGGTTTGGTCGAGATGCGGTCCTCAAAGGCGGAATGCGAGTGCAAACCACCATCGACCTCAAAATGCAGCGGCTGGCTGAAAAAACGGTCAGCGAGTGGCACAATCGCCTTTACTACCAAGTCGGCGGCGACCAAATGACTTTGGTTGCGGTCGATCCGCGCACCCATTTTGTTAAAGCAATGGTGGGTGGGGTTGATTACGGAAAGAGTCAGTTTAACCGCGCCATCCAAGCCCGTCGCCAGCCCGGATCTGCGTTTAAGCCTTTTGTGTACTACACGGCATTTGCCAGCGGCAAATTCGGCCCGGATTCTGTGGTTTTGGACACGCCTGTCAGCTATCCCGACGGTGACGGCTACTACTCTCCCAGAAACTACGGCGGCAGCTTCTCCGGTGCTGTATCGATTCGCAAGGCACTAGAGGTTTCGTTGAATATTCCGGCGATCAAGATCGGTCAAGCTGTGGGGCTGAACAAGGTGATCGAAGTCTGCCGCACTCTCGGCATCCAGAGTCCGATCGAGCCGGTGATTTCTTTGCCCTTGGGTGCTGTGGACTTGACCCCTTTGGAGATGGCGGGTGCCTTTGCCACTTTCGCCAACAATGGCTGGCATTCGGACACGACGTTTATCGTTCAAGTCACGGACAGCAGCGGCAACGTATTGCTGGACAACACGCCTAAACCTCGGCTGGTTCTCGATCCTTGGGCTTCTGCATCCCTGAATAGCGCTCTGCAAGGAGTGATTTCTCAGGGTACGGCAACTTCTGCCCAGATCGGACGTCCGGCAGCGGGCAAAACCGGGACGACTTCCTCAGAGCGGGATATTTGGTTTGTGGGTTATGTGCCGCAATTGTCTGTAGCAGTTTGGGTTGGCAATGACGATTACACTCCCTTGATATCGGGATCGACGGGCGGCGGTTTCGTCGCACCCGTTTGGCGGGATTTTATGTCGCAAGCGCTGCAAAATACGCCGGTGGAATATTTCCGCCCAGCTTCTGATTTTGAGCCGCCTTCAGAAAACTAGGAGCAAAGCGATTTTGGATTTGGGATTTTGGATTTTGGATTAAAGGACAACTGTCCTCGCATCTAAAATCTAAAATCTAAAATTTTCAGGTTTGCTTCTCTAGCTCTGCTCTCATCCGCTCTAGGGTGACGTGCATTTGATCGAACATTTGCTGCGGGGTCATGCCGAATTGGCCCAACTGCGTTTTCAGTTGCTCGACTGTCATCTGAGCCATGAAGTCTTCTGAGAGTTCAAAGCGCTTCATAAAAATGCGATAGCGCTCTAACATGGTTTCCATCTGCTCGATGTACAGCTTTTTTCCCTCGCGGTCAAATTTGCCGTAGTTACTGCCGAGTTTGATGAGGGCTTGATAGTCCTCAAAGAGTTGTTTGGCTTCTTGTTGAACGATTTCTGAATCAAAAAATCCCATTGTTTTTCCCGCCGAATTGATTTGAGAACAAGAGGGGAAGTCCCGCTGTCGTTGAGTTGCCTGAGTTTATTTTAGTTCACTGTCCTGTTTCGGTTCACGGCGATCGAGTGCGGAAAGCCCTACCCCCTGACTGGAGTTTGCCTGTAGCGGCCCTGTCTTCGGTTATACGGGGCCGAAATGGTCGAGGGGCCAAAAGCGCAACCAAGCGCGGCCTATGATATGTTCTCTCGGCAGAAACCCCCAATAGCGCGAGTCGTTGCTGTTGTTACGGTTATCTCCCATGACAAAGTATTGATTGTCGGGGACCTCTAGGGGGCCCCAAGTGCCTTTGGGCGGCTCGGCAATGTAATCTTCTTGCTGGGGAACGCCATTGAGGTAAACTTGGCCATTTTTAATGTGCACGGTTTGGCCTGGGACGCCGACAATCCGCTTGATAAAGGCTTGATCTCTGGCGTAGCCTTCTAGAAGTCGCGGGGGGGTGTCGAAGACTATGATGTCGCCGACAGCGGGCGATCGCAGGTAGTAGGAGATTTTTTCCACCACCAGGCGATCGCCCACTTGCAAGGTGGGCAGCATGGATTGGGAGGGGATGTACCTCGGTTCCGCTACGAAGGTGCGGATCAAAAGTGCTAACACTAGGGCGATCGCCAGAATCTGGATATTTTCCCGCTGCTCTCGCCACATTCGCAACCATACCGGCGTATTGTTTAAATCCTGTTGATCGAATTCCATCTCGTCCTCAGTGAAGGATCTTGGGGTTGCGGGCAGCTCTGTTGTCTTCCCCAAACAACCAACCGTTTTGGCATTTTAGCCTGAATTTGGCCCGGGAAATCACGCAGTGCCCGAGAAGTCGTGATTTTTCTAAACCGCCAAGACACAAAGGACTTTAGAGAAAGGAAACAATAATTTTTTAGAATTGGCTAAGTAGAGCAGCAAAAATAATTCACTCGTTCGATAGCCAGAAACCCGGTTTTTTGGAAAAACCGGGTTTCTTCCTCTTCGGTTTATTTCTGCCTGCCTGCTTATCAATTCTTATCGATCGCTACCTATCTGGCTATCTACAGCAATGCCTCCAGCATTCGTTCAAAATCGCGCTGATAGACTTCTTCACCATATTTCTGCCACTCTTCATCCGACCAGTCCGCTTGTTCTAGTGTAAATTTTTGAATGCGAGCTATGAAGGGACGGCGCAGCCGCTCGTATTTTTCAAAAGCTTGGCGCAATGCTGGCGCGTTATTCCAATTATTCTGATCTCGAATCTCAGCAATTGTCGTTACAATTGCCATTGCATCTTCTAAGCCTTGATTCGCACCTTGCGCCTTAAACGGAGGCATTCCGTGAGCGGCATCGCCTGTCAATACGACTCGTCCTAGACTCCAAGCTGGTTGCATTTCTGCAAAATTATTTTCAACCGCATTTAGAACAGCCGTGCTGGGAAAGGGTAGAGAATCTGAGAGATTAGATCGGTGAATGTAATAGGGGCGGTGTTTTAGGTTTTCGCGGGGAGAAAGCCGCACTAATTTTTTGAAACAATCAGAAAAATTAGCTCGTTCTAAAGCTTGCAAAGCCAAATCTAGCAAATTACTGTCATCCTCTTTCAACGAGCTTAAAGGCAAAGCCAGATGAAGGAGATACCCAAACACACCTAGCCGGGAAAATAAAATCATCCTCGGCGATTTCATCTCGGCGCAACTTGCGGAAATTTCATTATTAGAGATGGTTACAATTGGTGAATCTTGTAAAAATTTTTCCTTGAGTTCTGTCAGCACTTCGTTGGAGAGATCGGGCACTGCTCTGCAGACTACTGCCCCAAAGCCCGAATATTCGGGTCGTGCAAAAGCACGGTAGGGGGTATCTTCGTAGAGAATTCGACGCACCCTAGAGTTTATTCCGTCGGCTGCAACGACGAGCTTTGCACGAATAGATTTTTTTGCTAGTTGTTGGGGCATAATTTCTGAATCCAGGGGCAGCGTTTCGCCTGGTTTCTTCTCGTCCGCCCAGTGTGCGTAGGGATTGGCTTCTACTCCCAAATCGGACAGGCACTCTACGCGGACGCACTCTAATTCTGGCTCATTGACTAGATTGACACAGCGATGATTGGCTTTAACTGTATCTTGAGGAAGGAGATTTCTGAGAGTCGTCTGCAATTCATACCAAGGGAGCGAAACGCGCCCTTCCCCATGTTCTTTCAACCAATCGTCAAATTTAAGAGAAAATGAATGGATCGGCTGACCCTTTAAATTTTTATGCACCCATTGAGGGGAAGAATTTTCAGTTTTTACTTCGCGATTTTTTACTGCCGTATTTTCTTCTTTAGACAGGCGCTGAGACAAGGATGCTAAACCTTTTTTTATGACTTCTTCATAAGCTTGAGAATCTATGGATTTGAGAGCTTTTAATCCATTGGGGAGAATATCTAGCCCCTGACCGACTTGGCGAAAGGCGCGAGTTTGGTCGATGACGAGAATATTTTTAAGGCCGCGCTGGCGCAAGCCAAGGGCAGTGGCTAATCCGACAGGCCCTGCACCGACTACCACAACATCGTAAATGCCCGCAGCCGAATGGGGAGAATTGATATATTCGATCGCAGTATCGCTGTCAGGTAATGGGCGTGTCGGTATGAGAGAGTTTGATGGAAGTTGTGACATCGTTTTTTAGGGGAATAGTAGAGGATGCAGCCTGCATCTACTATACAACTAAAAAAATACGGCAGAGTTTTCTATTCTCTACCGTATTTCAATTTTGAATTGCTAATTGCAAGCGCGATTGCAGTTATTCTTTACAAACTGCGAACCCTCAAACATTCGCTTGGGGCAGCAATTCCCGCTCTTGGCTGGGCGCAACTTTCACCTGCCCGTCTTCGCCAATATCGACGATCGCGGTGTCGCCTTCCTTGACGCGCCCGGAGAGGATTTCCTCAGCCAGAACGTCTTCGAGCAAGCGCATGATGGCGCGACGCAGGGGGCGTGCCCCATAGCTGGGGTTGTACCCTTCTTGCACCAAGCGTTCTTTGAAGCGTTCGGTGACTTCCAAGATAATCCCCTGATCCGTCAGACGCTTGAAGACATCGCGCAGCATGATATCGGCGATTTCCTTCACTTCGTCCTTGCTCAACTGGCGGAAGACGATAATTTCATCGAGACGGTTGAGGAACTCTGGGCGGAAATATTGCTTGAGTTCTTCGTTCACCAAGGAGCGAATCCGGTTGTACTGGACGTCGGCTTGGTTGTCCGAGGCGAACTCGAAGCCCAAACCGCCGCCACCTTTTTCGATCACCTTGGAGCCGATGTTGGAGGTCATGATCAGCAGGGTGTTCTTGAAGTCCACCGTGCGGCCCTTGGCGTCGGTGAGGCGTCCGTCTTCGAGGATTTGCAGCAGCATGTTGAAGACGTCGGGGTGAGCTTTTTCGATTTCGTCGAACAGCACCACGGTGTAGGGACGGCGGCGTACTGCTTCGGTGAGCTGCCCGCCTTCGTTGTAGCCGACGTAGCCGGGGGGAGAGCCGATGAGTTTGGAGACGGTGTGGCGCTCCATGTATTCCGACATGTCGAGGCGAATCATCGCTTCTTCGGAACCGAAGAAGTAAGACGCCAGGGCTTTGGTGAGTTCGGTTTTGCCGACGCCGGTGGGACCGGAGAAGATGAAGCTGGCGATCGGGCGGTTGGGGTTCTTCAAGCCGACGCGAGCGCGACGGATGGCGCGAGATACGGCTTTGACGGCTTCTTCTTGCCCGATGAGGCGCTGGTGCAGGGTGTCTTCCATGTGCAGCAGCTTCTCGGATTCGGACTCGGTGAGCTTGTTCACCGGCACGCCCGTCCAACTGGCCACGATTTGGGCAATGTCTTCTTCGGTAACGATGGGGCTGTCGTCGCTGGCGCGGGGAGATTCGCCTTTTTTGCTCTGAGCGATCGCGCGGATTTCGGCTTTGATTTCCATTTCGCGATCGCGCAGTTCGCCGGCGCGGTCGAAGTCCTGCGATCGCACGGCCTCGTCTTTTTCCTTGAGGACTTGCCGCAGTTCTTTATCCAGTTCTTTCGCCGCTGGGGGCAGTTGCGAGTTGATCAGCCGAACGCGAGAGCCTGCTTCGTCGATCAAGTCGATCGCCTTGTCGGGCAAGTACCTGTCTGAAATGTACCGGTCGGAGAGCTTGGCGGCGGCTTCCAGGGCGGCGTCGGAAATCTTTAACTTGTGGTGTTGTTCGTAGCGATCGCGCAGACCGTACAATATCTCTATAGTTTCTTCGACGCTGGGTTCGCCCACCATCACCGGCTGGAAGCGGCGCTCTAGCGCGGCATCGCGTTCGATGTGCTTGCGATATTCGTCGAGGGTGGTTGCGCCGATGCACTGCAGTTCGCCCCGCGCCAGAGCTGGTTTTAAAATATTTGCGGCGTCGATGGCACCTTCAGCAGCTCCCGCACCGATCAGGGTGTGTACCTCGTCGATCACCAGGATGACATTGCCCGCCGAGCGGATTTCATCCATGATTTTCTTCAGGCGTTCCTCAAATTCACCCCGGTACTTGGTGCCTGCTACCAGCAGACCGATGTCGAGGGTTACGACTCTCTTTTCTTCTAGAATGTCGGGGACGTCGTTGTTTGCTATTCTCTGAGCCAGACCTTCGGCGATCGCCGTTTTCCCGACCCCGGGTTCCCCGATCAGTACCGGGTTGTTTTTCGTCCGCCGACCGAGAATCTGTATCACCCGTTCGATTTCTTTTTGGCGTCCGACTACCGGGTCGAGTTTGCCTTCCGCTGCCATTTGGGTCAAGTTTGCCCCAAACTCGTCGAGGGTTGGCGTTTTCGTGCGCCCCTGACTCGCGCCGGCTGCGACTTCTGCTGTCTCGCCCAACATGCGGATGACTTGGGTTCTGACTTTTGACAAGTCCACTCCCAGGTTTTCCAGCACTCTTGCTGCCACGCCTTCCCCTTCGCGGATCAGACCTAAAAGCAGGTGCTCGGTGCCGATGTAGTTGTGCCCCAGTTGGCGAGCTTCTTCCAGCGACAGCTCTAGAACGCGCTTGGCTCTGGGAGTAAAGGGAATTTCCACGGCTACGAATCCGGAACCCCTGCCGATGATTTTTTCTACTTCAATCCGAGCGTCTTTGAGGTTGACGCCCATTGATTTCAGTACCTTGGCGGCTACTCCGGTTCCTTCTCCGATCAAACCCAGAAGGATCTGCTCGGTCCCTACGAAATTGTGTCCCAGGCGACGTGCTTCCTCCTGGGCCAGCATTATCACCTTTATGGCTTTTTCTGTAAAGCGTTCAAACATGGCGTCTTTCCATCACCTGCTGCGTGCCCGTAAGCTGATTTTAGCACAGGGAATTTAGATGGCTGTTTGAGGAGTGACAGCCGGTGTTCGCGCAAATGTGGTATTGGCGCATGAGCTGGCGCTGAAAATCGCGCCTATTGCGGGGTATTCAGTGTTCAGTCAAATATAAGTGAGTTAATGAGTGCTTGATTAAGTGACGATCGAGCAATTCTGCTGTGCAGCTTCGGGAGCAGCGATCGCCCCGAAAAGCGCTATAAGTACCAGCCTGATGCGGCGAGGCGATCGCGACAAAGCGACTCGTAGCGTTCCAGCAATTGGCCAAATTCTGGCTGGTGCAAGCCGCTTCGCCACAGAATCAACGCATCTTCGCCGGTATCTTGGTAGTAGCGACGCCGCCGCCCTGCTTCCCGAAAGCCAAATTTTTCGTACAGGGCTATAGCCCGCTGGTTGGAGGCGCGCACTTCCAAGGTTGCCCGCTCCAACTGTCTGGCGACTGCGGCTTTGAGCAGGGCGTGAAACAGTGCCTGTCCCAATCCTTGGCGCTGCCAGTCGGGATGAATGCCTATTAATGTAATGTGAGCTTCTTCTAAAATTGCCCACTGACAGCCGATGCCCACGAGCAGAGGGGGGGAGGGGGCGAGGGGGGGAGGGGGCGAGTGGGAGAGCGGGAGGCAGAAAGAACTTTCTTTCATACCCCCCTGACTCGATCCCCTTGTGTCCCTCTCTGGTGTCGGCGCGATCGTCAAAACCAACAAATCGCTATTGGGGCTGTCTAGCTCTCGGCTGTAGCCCTCTAGCGTCCAAAGTCCGCCAAAACACAGCCGATCTAATTCCACGGCTGCCGGTAATAAGTCGGATGTCAGGGGTTTGAGTTCTAAGAAAGGCACGGTTGTAGGAATGGATGCCTGAGAGTCATTTTGTTTGGTTTGTTTTTGTATCTGGGGACGCGAGATGAGTTGGCGCGCGTCTGATAACTAAATTTTTTATAAAAATACTCGCTTATCCCACAAATAATCTCTTATATTCGTTACTATCTTGTTTTAAGTTTGCATGTTTATCGGAGAGGCGGCAATTGGTCTAAAGCCTAAACTCTACAATCTCGTAGCGGTCAAAGCCTTTGCCTTGTCTTTGCCTTGCCTGCTTAGAAAGGTTTTCTAGGGAAAGAGCCGTACTTTAGTTAGGGCCACTCCTCCCAAGGGGAAACGCTGACCCAATTCATCCTACAGCAGAACGAGTGGCTAGCTCAGAAAGAGGGAAGAGTCGGCTGTGACGCTGCCAGAGACGGTCGATCGCCGGTGGCGATCGCCACAGAGGGGCTTTTCCCGCAAAGGGCGAAAGTCCAAAACAGGAGAGAGATGGCAAATCGGTACGCGCCCGAATTGTACACTGAGAAACGAGACTCACTCGCGCCCTGACTCAATCAAGGACAACAATCAGATTATGGTATCGACTAGCCCTGTAGGGGTTTGGAAAAATTCTGGCCTTCAATACTTGCCTGCCTCCAGCGCCGGATTAGAGGCGCGATCGCCCAACCAGGAGCTCCTGCCCCTCACGGCTAGGGTGAATGGCCAAGACCATTTGGAAATCGGGGGCTGTGACGTGACAACCCTGGTTGAGCAATTTGGCTCTCCCCTTTATATTGTGGACGAGGAAACGCTGCGAACAGCTTGCCGGCAGTATCGCTCGGCGTTGAGCCGCTACTATCCACAAGAAGCGCTGGTGCTGTACGCTTCTAAGGCGTGGAACTGCATGGCCATTTGCGCGATCGCTGCACAGGAAGGGTTGGGCGTGGACGTGGTATCGGGCGGCGAACTCTACACGGCACTGCAAGCAGGCGTCAGTCCCGACAAAATTTACTTGCACGGCAACAACAAATCCCGCGAAGAACTCCAGCTCGCGATCGAAACGGGCTGTACGATTGTGGCGGACAACTGGCTGGAGCTGCACAATTTGGTGGAGATGACGGCAGGTTCTGCCCAACCCACCCGCATCATGCTGCGCTTGACGCCGGGAATCGAATGCCACACTCACGAATACATTCGCACGGGGCACCTGGACAGCAAATTTGGTTTCGCTCCCGATCGCGTCGATGAGGTATTTGCCTTTGTCAGCCAGCAGGAATCCCTCAAGTGCATTGGCTTGCACGCCCACATCGGATCGCAAATTTTTGCCCTGCAACCCCACGAAGATTTAGCCGGTGTTTTGGTGCAGTGGTTCGAGAAAGCCATTTCGCGCGGCTTGCCCGTAACGGAATTAAATGTCGGCGGCGGATTGGGGATGCGCTATACGGAATCGGACGATCCCCCCAGTATTGAAGCGTGGGTGCGGACGGTATGCACGGCAATTGTCAGCGCCTGTTCGGCGCAGCAGGTGCCCCTGCCGAAACTGCTGTGCGAACCAGGGCGATCGCTGATCGGTCCGACTACGGTAACGGCGTATAGGGTGGGTTCTGAGAAATCAATTCCGGGGATTCGGACGTATCTGTCGGTAGATGGGGGCATGTCAGACAATCCCCGTCCGATTACTTACCAAGCGGTGTATCGGGCTGTAGTGGCCAACCACCTGAGCGCTCCGGCGACGGAGACGGTGACGATCGCCGGCAAACACTGCGAATCGGGAGATATCCTGATTAAAGACGCCGAACTGCCCGAGGCCAAGCCGGGAGACATCCTCGTAGTGATGGGAACTGGCGCTTACAATTACAGTATGGCATCTAATTACAATCGACTGCCCCGACCGGCAGCGGTTTTGGTGAAGGATGGCGAGGGCAACCTGATCTTGCAGCGAGAAACCTACCAAGACATAATCAAACAGGATCGCCTGCCAGAACGACTGACCGCAAAGATGTCGTAAAGGGCGATCGGGCTGGAAGTGGGGGAAAATCTGAACGTTTTCTCGCTGTCAATTTTCTCGAGAGCCGGACGGAATCAGTCGCGGGTTGTGGGTAAATGCTATCTGTTTTTGCCATTTCCCCAAACACGACCGATGTGTCTATTGCCGAGAGCGAGCGATCGCCGCCAAATTCACAGCAGCGAGGATTTTCAAACTCGACATTTCCAGCAGGGGGCATCGCCGCCCTCAGATTTCAAGAAGATTCTGGGTCAAGTGAGGGCTTCTCGCGATGTCCGCTGGCCTAAAATCGAGCCATAGGGGTTTAGCCTGCTGAACCCCCTGCCAAGCCCAATAAAGCTGAGTTGCTAAAGTTTCCATGAATGCGGGTCTTCGTTATGACCCTAACTGGACTCAAGCTTTGCTGCGTTACTTCATCGATATTTGGACGCACTGGCTGAAAGGTCCTCTCGATATAGGGTTAGTGCTGCTTCTCACTTACATGGTGCTGGTCATCATTGGAGAACGGCGGACGCTGTGGATGGTGCGAGGCTTGATTGTACTGATGCTAGCCACGGCGGTGAGTACCAGCCTGGAGCTGAGGCTGTTGAGTTTTGTACTGGAAAAGATGACGATCGGCTCGGCGGTGGCGATGGCTGTGATCCTGCAGTCGGAGTTCCGCCGATTTCTGGAACAATTAGGGCGCGGCGAGATCGCGCAGCTTTTTCAATCGTCCCGCCGAGCCACTTTCAAGGCTGACAGCGCGATCGATGAAATTGTCGATGCGGTGAAGGAGCTGTCCCAAAACCGCACGGGTGCTCTGTTGATTCTAGAAACAGGTCTTCCAATTGACGAGCGGGATTTTTCGGTGCCCGGTGTGAAACTCAATAGTGAAATTTCTAAGGAACTGTTACAGACGATTTTTCAGACGACAACGCTTTTGCACGATGGGGCTGTTTTGATTCGGGGGGCCAGGATCGTGGCAGCAGGCGTGATTCTCCCGCTTTCCGAGCGCACGGCTTCGCGACAGTTGGGGACGCGCCACCGAGCGGCTATGGGAATTACCGAGCGTGTCGAAAATTGCGTGTGTGTGGTTGTATCTGAAGAAACTGGCTCGATATCTCTAGCCGAAAAGGGGGGCCTCAATCGACCTTTGACCAGCAGTAAACTCAAGGAATTGCTGGAGGCTCGATTCTCTCAATCGGTCGATCGCGAAGCAGTGACTCCGAATCTGCGCCTTTTAGGTCGCTTGAGTTCCCGGACACTGGCACTGGTTTCGCGTTTTTTGCGTCTGTCGTCATCGGCTTCTGGTGAGAAAAAATGACTGCCAAGCACACTGTCTTGCAAGAGCTACCTGCTGACCTCGATCGCGATCGCCTGCCCGATCATGTGGCGGTGATTATGGACGGCAACGGGCGTTGGGCCAAGCGTCAGGGCTTGCCGCGCATCTTGGGGCACCGCAGGGGGGTCGATGCGCTCAAGGACCTGTTGCGCTGCTGTAGGGATTGGGGCATTAAGGCGCTGACGGCTTATGCCTTTTCTACAGAAAATTGGGGCCGCCCTCTCGAAGAGGTGGATTTTTTGATGACTCTGTTCGAGCGGGTTTTGCGGCAAGAGTTGGAGGAGATGATGCGCGAGAACGTGCGCATCAAGTTTGTGGGGAATTTGCTTGCCCTGCCGCGCTCTCTCCAAGCGGAAATCTCTCGCGCGGTGGAAGCCACCCGCAACAATCCGGGCATCCAATTTACGGTGGCCACTAATTACGGGGGCCGGCAGGAGATTTTGCAGGCGTGCCGCGCGATCGCCCTTCAGGTGCAGCAAGGGCTGATTCAACCAGAGGACATCGACGAGGCACTGTTTGAATCCCATCTCTACACCGCCGGCATTTCCGATCCCGATTTGCTGATCCGCACCAGCGGAGAGATGCGCATCAGCAATTTTCTCCTCTGGCAAGTTGCCTACTCTGAACTTTACATTACCGAGACTCTATGGCCCGATTTTGACCGCGAGGAATTTCACGTCGCTCTGCGTGCCTACCAGCAGCGCGATCGCCGCTTTGGGAAAGTTTCAAAGGGGTAATGGGTAATTGGGGAATGGGTAATGGGTAAAAATTTCTCCCGCTCCCCCTGCTCCCCCTCTCCCGCTCCCCCCCTCCCCATTTATGGACCAGAAAAAACGGCAGCCTCAATATCTTGCCGGCTCAAGGAGTATTTGAAGGAACGCTGTATATCTTGCCCGTCGGCTCCGGCTTTTATATATCGCACGGTTAGCTGGTCGATATCCAGCATGACTTCGGCTTCCCAGGCGGATCTCTGAACGTGCCAGCAGTGGAGCTGTTGGCGATCTTGCTGGCACCCTTGAGAGTGCAGCCACTGCTCGATATCGGGAAGGGGATGGTTGTATAAAGGGGTGTCGGCGCTGGGAAGGGACATAAGCGAGAGTATTGAGGGTTGTGTGTTGAGTGCTGAATATCGAATTTGCCAGAAAATTTATATTGAAATATTAAATCTTCACTTTTTTGACTCACTTTTGACCTGGGGAAAACTGACGGGTGCTGGAATCAAATTTTCCGATCGCATTGCCGGTGCTGGCACAACTTGCTCAGTTTCGGGGTTGAAGCCGACAGGTTGGAAGGCGGCGTCTCCTCGAGTTAAGGCAACGGCGATCGCCAACAGCAAGCAGCCGATGAACGTCACCCCCAGGATAAAAAGGGCAAAGATCTCGCCAGCAGAGAGGGGGCGATCGCTCGGATCTAAATAGGCGGCAGAGGAGTATTGCGCGGCGCGAGACTGGGCATCTGTTTGCCTCAAGTTCGTCGGCGGTTGAATCACTGGAATGCTGGAGTAGCGGATGGAGCGATCGTAAAGCGTCCGCCGCTCTGGGTTGCTCAGAGTGGCGTAAGCTTCATTCAGTTTTCGGAATTTTTCTGTCGCTACATCCGCCGGCAAGTCTGTGGTATCGGGATGGTAGCGTTTGCTCAACTCCCGATAGGCTCGCCGGATTTCGATCGCCGACGCTGAGGGATGCAGCCCTAGCAAAGCATAGTAACTGGTTGCCAGGGCTGTATAGTTGTACGCTCTTGAATACTCGTCGTTTAGCTTTGCCCTCTTCTGACTCACTGTCGTTCCTTTCTTTCAGTCCCCAACAGGGATTCAGTCATCCAACGGCAGCAGCAACCTACAAACTATAACGCCTCAGAGTGCTTGCAGGCGTAGTGCCTCAGAGAAAATAAACGCTATAACTCAGTTGCGCTGTCTTTGAATTTTCTAACGATTGTACCGATTTTATCCTACCCTGACAAACCTAGCCGCCGGGACTGGCTCTTACATCCACCCGCACCGACGAACGCGCAACTGCAGCGCGGCTCTATTCGGATGAAACGCTTCAATCGCTGGCAGTTGCAGGGATCGCCCGTTCAGTTCGCCGTAGCTCGTCTCCATCAGCGCAGGAGCAACCTGCACCGTCATCCCATTTGGATCGATGGCAATCATATCTAAATCGAATAGAGTGTGAATGTCCGATCGCAGCAGCAGGGCATTGGATATTTCCTCGGCGGTTGCCGCAGCACCGGAGAGGATGTGAGCCACTTCTAGGGCGGGTTCGGCATCGCAGCCGGTGACAGCGCAGCGATAGTTGTAGGCTTCGAGCAATTTCTGACGCAATGCCGATTTTCCGCGCCGGGAGGCGATCGCTTGGTAAATGCGCTCTGCGGCAGTTTCCAGACTTTCCCTCTCTTCCTCAGCATCAGAGCGCTGTTGTGCTGCGGCTAGCTGTTTGAGGGCAGAAAGGCGATCGCGCTTCTTTTGGATTTCCTGGTTTTCCTCTAAAGTCGCTTCCTCAACCTCGCTAGTTTGGAGCGATTGCTTGACAAAATAAGACTTGTCTGGTATTATTACTGGGATTTTATCGTCATTGCTCGTTAAGGACTGAATCAGCGAGGGGTCGCGCCGATCTGGAAGCAACCCGTCAGGCTGAATAGCGGCAGGCAAGTTTTCCCCTGCGGGCGATCGAACCCCCAAAAGGTTGGCCCCGCGCAGATTGGCTCCTTGCATATTTTCTAGCGATGGCAGTAACGCTCCTTGGAGGTTGGCTCCTTGCAGGTTAGTGCTGTAGAGCTTGGCTTGCTGGAGATCGGCCCCCTGCAGGTTCGCCTGCTGCAGGTTCGCGCCGCTGAGGTTGGCGCTGACGAGCTTGGCTTGCTGGAGATCGGCTCCCTGCAGGTTCGCCTGCTGCAGGTTCGCGCCGCTGAGGTTGGCACTTTGCAGGTTGGCTTTTTGCAGTTTGCCCTTTTGCAAGTCGGCGTCAATCAGGTTAGCCTCTTTTAGCGTGGCGATTCGCATATCTGCGCCGCTGAGGTTGGCTTTTTGCAGGTTGGCGGCTTGCAAGTCTGCCCAGCGCAGGTTTGCCCCGGCTAGATTGGCATTCAACAGGTCGATTTTGGGCAGCTCTGTTTCTTGCAGATCTGCTTCTTGCAAGTTAGCCCATTGCAAATTAGCGCCGCGCAGGTTGGCTTTTTGCAGCTTAGCTTTTTGCAGGTTGGCGTCTTGCAGTTTGGCTTTTTGCAAGTCTGCTCCGGAGAAATCGGCTCCTCGCAGGTTGGCTGCCTGTAGGGCAACCCACTGGAGGTTTGCTTCTTGAAAGTTGGCATCTTGGAGGTTGGCCCGCTTCAGGTCTGCGGCGCTCAAATCTACGCTGCGAAAGTTTTTTCTCCCAGCGGCATACAGTTTTTGGAGTTCGCTGGCGCTCAATTTTTCCGCCATATTCTATCACTTCGTCTCAACGGCGCGGGTTTGCATGGAGTGTATTTGCTCCGGAATCACTTTATCTTCTAAGCCCTCCCGCGCTGGCGAGAGGGAAGCTTGGAAGAACGGTAGCGGCTTGGTCGATGCGCCCTAAACATTTAAAATATTAATCAAACTGGGCGCGATCGCCCGCTTGGCTGGAAAAATTATAAAAATTTTTACAATTGCCCGCACCCGTGCTTTCTCGGATGGGCTGTAGAAGAGGGCGATAGCTTGGGTATTCTCTGAGATTGACCTTTGGGGTTTGTTCGAGCGACCCCTGGAGTTTGGCGATCGCGTCAGGGATGCGATCGCTCATTCCTCATTTCTAATGGCGCTCACAGACTCAACACGATTTTGAGAGTCTTGAGCTGCTGAGCCTTATCGATCCCGCATTCCAGCTTCGTTATAGGATTTAAGCTTTTCCACTTAGCTTTATTGGCTGTAAAAATAGCGTCGGCTGCTTTTTCAGGCTCGACGGCTTCAAATCCCCCTATTTTATGGGTTGACAAGTAGCTCAGACGAGTAAAAATTTCCTCTCTAGATGCACGCTTAACACTGATAACTTCCGGCGGCGCTGGGGGTGGCGGTGGCAGCGGTGCCGGTTGCAGGAAAAACACCTTTCCGATAGCTTCCAACTTCTTGCCTTTAGTAAGACCGCATTTCAAGCTAGTAACGGAATCAAATTTCGACCAGGTTTCCCTGCCCTTAGCGGCTGCTATGCGATCGGCAGCTACAACCGAATCCACTCCTTTCAATGCGCTACCGGGCTCGGCTATTAAGTATCTGAGTGCTGCTAAAATAGTATCTCTTGAGGCTGTATTGAGATTCACCTTGGGAGTCACTTCTCGCGCCAGAATTTTTGCTTGCTCGATACTTTTTTCATCTGGCTCAATGACAATGCACCAGATTCTTTCCAAATTCGCTTGTTGAGCCACCGCATAAACAAAGTGATTGCTCACAACTTGATACTGATAGTCTCCCGTTTCTTTGACAATTGCAGGAATCCAATTTCTTTCCCCTGATTGCCGCACGGCTTCAGCCGCCGCCGCCAGAATAAATTCAGATTCAGAAAAAGGCTCTCCCGGTTCAATATCAGCTAATGGCAAGTGCATCAGCTTGCCGATATCGTCATACTTGCCCATTATAAAAAATACTCCTTAACTAACTCTTCATAATAGTTGGCAACAATCTTATTGACAAAAACGGCTGGAACGTATGAAAAAGCAGCACTAGCAACCGTTGCGTAGCTGGGAATGCTAAAAATCGTTTTATCGACCTTCCCTTTTGTAGCTTTCGGCCAGTAATATGATAGCAGGTTAAATCCAAATTCTTTTTTGCTTCGTTCGATAATTTTTACAATTTCAAAATTAGCTAGGTGAAGCATTGGCTCCGTTATTTTTTCTCCATTGAAAAAAATTGGCAAGGCAATTGGCCCTCCATCTTCTCGAACTTTTTTAATTTCTGGGATGAAATCCTTAATGACTCTAGCGGCATTGTGCAGGGAGGCAAATCCGTTAGGTTTTGTGGGAATCAGAACTACATCAGAAGCACAAACACCGCTCTGACTAAAAAACAGCCATTGAGTCGGGCAATCTATCAAGATATACTCGTAAGAGTTTACAAAAGTTTTCAGTAAATCTCGCAACCTCGCAGGTCCCTTCTGAATTCGTGCTACTTGGCTGCTATCCGTGTATTCTTCCATTCTCGGATCGGAAGGGATAACGTCAAAAGCATGTATTGATTTACCATTTTTATTCAAGCGAAAAGGTACGACTGTCTTGCGAATGTCAAGGCTTGTATCAGTCAGGCAGTCAAATAAGCTGACAGAGCCTACCTTTAGATCGAGAGATTTCGTCAAATCTCTTTGCGAATCAAAGTCTACCAAGAGAACCTTTTTATTTAGCTTTCGCAAAATGGCGGCTAAATTGAGACCGGTTGTGGTTTTGCCTGCGCCCCCTTTATTGTTGTAAATGCAAACAGTCAGCGCTTTTGGCGGATTGTCAATTAACTGCTGAATGTGAGCGATAATTGTCGGCAGGTTATCCTTTTTAACTAAAAGACTGGCAGTAGCCGGAATGACAACCTTTCCATGCCGCCGGAAAAGTTGGATGTAATCGCAATTCGTTATCAATCCCCACTGTGCAGATTGACATTTAGGAGCTAGTAAATACTTGATAATCTGATTTCTAATTGCGGCGTGTTGTGAAGTACCTTCTGATAGGTTAATTGGAGTCCCGGCACCGTTTGCCCTTGCCTTTACTTCTAGCAGGAGATAGGGATTTTCCTGAGAAGCCGAGAAATTATTGCGTCCAGCCGCGAAATCTACCGGTCCATTTCCTGTAGAAAACTGCGGCACCCGATTTTCTTGACTAAATCCGAGCGCTTTTAGGAGAGATCGTGCAAATTTTTCACTGACAACTGCCTCATTGCTCTCATTTGGCGCTATTGTATCTAAAATTTTACCCCAGTCTATTTCGGACATAACTTAACCGTTCGATTGGACAAATTAATTTCAATCAATTGCAACCTATGGCAACCTCTTGTAAGCCAGTTTAGGGCTGGCTGTTGAATTGGGTGTTTGTGAGGGGCTAGGGCTGCCTGACAGGAGATATCTAGATAACCTCAATCATCCAGAACAACTGAGCGGCGATCGCTTTGCCGACGCTCTGCCGAAACGTTTTTTCCCAGTCGGCTATTTCAGCCTGTCTTGCTATTTTTTTCTGCCATATATTCTACCTAGCTCTCTTGTATAATATCCTCGACTCATTCTCACCAATTAGTTCAGTAATAATTTTTAACAAAACAGGGCTTTTTTCGCATTCAAAGGAACGAGGAAACCTCTATCAAACGTGAAAGCCGCCCTTAGCTTCTGAGTGGTATCCTTTTGTAAATTTTTGTTTCTTCACCCTAGATTTTCCTCCGAATTTTAGGGTATGATAAAATTGATGAGGAAGAACTATCGAATCAAATAAGTTCTGAGTTTCTATTCGCAGCCGAGCGCTTGGCTAAGGGGGAGGAGAGGCGATCGCCCTTTTCCGCTCCACGACTCCCCAAATCGCCGCGAGCAGCAGCCACCCCAGAACATTAATCCGCAAGTCAAACAGCGGCACGTCAAAGATGTGAAAGAGCGTGCAAGCAAAGAACGCCACGAGATAAGTGAAAAAAATCAAGCGATCTTGTCGAGACGCGATCGCCTTCGTTTCTAAACTCTCTTGCGGGAACACGGCAAAAACCGCCGCCCAGTCGCGCAGGAACAGGATACCTTTTGCTAAAATCCAGCCGACTAACCCGCAAAATAATAGCGTTGCCGGAATACCGGTTTCTGAAGATAGCATCAAAAATAGGTTGTGCGGATGCCCCAGCCATTCGCCCATTTTGGCTTGATAAAGCGAGTTGAAATTCCGCAATCCCCACCCCGTCCAAGGACGAGCCAGGGTCAGGTCCCAGGCAAATTGCCACTGAGTGGTTCGCAAGGTGGCAACGGGGCGATCGGGATAGAGTTCGTCGGTGAGCCGCTGCCAAAAGTAAGCGGGGACAATGGCTCGGAGCCACTGGCGGGCGGGATCGGGGCCGAAAGCCGACCAGAGGACGCCGCCGCTGACGCTGGCAACGAGTCCCACGAGCCAATACCATTGCAAGTAAATAGCAAACGCAAGGCAAGCCAGACCGGCGATTCCCCAAGCATTGCGGGAGTTGGTGAGGATGAGGGCGATCGCATTTCCGGCAACGGCGACGCTCAAAAACGCCAGACGGACGTAACCTAACCCCCTAACCCCCTTCCCTAAGAGGTAAGGGGGGATCGGATTGAGGGCAGGGGGGATCGGCTCCCCTCCCCGATGAGGGGAGGGGTTGGGTGAGAGGTTTTTGCGCCGAAACGTCTGGCAAGTCTCAATCCACAACCCCAGCGCCAAAATAAAGGTAGTGACTAGATAGCTCGCGAGAACATTGGCATATTCAAAAACCGATGCCATGCGCCCGGGAGGGTTGCCTGTTGGCGTTAGCTGCCAATTGATGACAATCCACAAGAAGGTGGGGTGCCCAGCCCAGCCCCAAAATAACTGCCCGAAGCCGATGAGGACGACGGGCAGGGAAGCGATCGCCACAATCCACGCGATTCGCCGCAACTGCGCGGGTGTCTGAATCAGAGTGCTGAAGGCAGCAAACAGGGCAAAGAAGGGCACTAAGTTAAACAATCCAACCAAGGCGGTGCCTTTGTCATGGGCGAAAAAAGCTGCCATAACGAGCCAGCCCGCCAGAATCGCAAAGCCTCGGTTGAGGGGGCGGCGGGCGATTTTGTCCAACTGCTGCCGCCCCGTGTCCGCCATTGCCAGCCCCAGACAAATCGCCCCCAGAAACGGACTCAGCGGCAAGCAGAGCAGTCCCAATTGGGCTGCATTCCAGGCGGCTTGCAAGCGCGGGTTAGGGCAAGGAGAAAGGAGGAAGGATAAATGATGAATAATTTTTTTCACTGTTCACCGTGCGCGGCTGTATGTCTTACGTTTGCTCTCACTTATTAACAACTGCTTTTCTTCATCACTCCTGACTCCTGACTCCTCGCTCAACACTTCCTCAAGCGGGTTCCCAGCACTCGGCGCGGGTGAGGCGAATTTGTGCCAGGGTAAAGATGGTGGGGATGATGCGGGCGTAGTTGGTGGCGATCGCCCGCCAACCCAGATCGGCTAAAAACAGGGCCCACAGCACCGGCCCGACGAAAGCGAACACGCTGCGAACCGCTCCATAGCGGGCGGCGCTCAACGCCATCCCCCGCCGCGCCGCTTGCAGTGCCACATAGCTCTCGAACCCTGCTGCTGCGCTCAGCCCCCCCTGCATCAGGGTGGCTTTGGCGATTTGATATTTGGCAAATTGAATAGCAAACTGGCGGGCGAGTTGCTGCAGCAGTATCGGCTGAATCACGGAAGAGACTGCCAGGGCGCTGCCGCCCTTAAACAGCAAGCCCAACGGATCTTTCTGAACAAAGAGCGGTAGCGGTACGGAAAAGTTAGTTTTTGCCAGACTTCGCTGCACTCGCAGCGTCAAGGCTTCCTGTTCCGAGGCGGGCAACTTCTTCCATGCCCGCCCCAGCAAGTTGAGAAATAGTTCTGCCTCTAAGTCGGTGGTGGAGAGCTTGTTCGAGTAGGGAATTTTTAGGTAACGGCAAACCTGGATGAGGGCTTGTCGGTAGGTAATTTTATCGGTACATCCCCGCAGCACGGTGATGCCATCGGCTGCCAAATAGCGAAATCGCTGCTCTAGCGCATCCAGCCACGCTTCCCGATCGCGGCTTTGAACGTCGATCGGATCGGGGGTGTTCACATAGTCTAGGGGGTTAAATTTCCGGCAGAACAGCAGGTTGGTCAATTGCTGCAATTCTTCGTCTGTGGCCATTTCCAGTGCGGATCTCAGCTCGTCCAACTTTTATACCTCCGCGATCGCCTATGATTGCTGTTCCTTATTCTACTATTGGCGCTCTGGCGGAGGGGTGAGGGTTGGGGGGCGATCGCCTTCTTGACAGCTCTCTGTCCAAACCTTCTAATAGCCGCTTGCCTTTCTGCAAAAAACTGCTAATTTTTAAAACTGGCTCCTGACTTTACCCGTTCCGACTGGATTGATTTTTATTTGATTTCTCCGCTCGGCTGCATCCTGTTTCTTGGAGTCAGCGGTTAGCTGGAGATAGACGGTAACAATACCGAGGCCGTTTGCGCCGCATTCCCTTAGATGAGTTGGCAATTTTAAGGAATTCAAATCCAACCTGCAACTCTCAGTTGGACGCACGGCGATCGCCCCGTTTGTCTGACTGGTGAAAGAGCGGGGGCAGGAAAGGTTTGTCCCGCCCGACAAGCCGATTTTTTGCATCTCGAAAAAATAGCGGCGGGCTATTTTAAATCGCAGCGCCTCATCAAAAGTTTTAAAATTTTTTAGTCCTTGCAGCCGGAAATGATAAGATGACTGAGAATTGGCAATTGCTATCATTTCTGCCGTGGAGACGAAGTTGGAAGCGCGATCGGGAAATCAATTTGACATAGCGGTCATCGGTGCCGGGATGGCGGGGCTGACTTGCGCGCAACAGTTGCAGCAAGCGGGTTATTCCGTGGCAGTTGTGGAAAAATCCCGTGGAGTGGGGGGAAGAGTGGCCACGCGGCGGGTGCGGGACGTCCGCGCCGATCACGGGGCGCGATACCTGGAACCCAAAGGCGAACTGTTGCGGCGTTTGGTGCTGGTTTTGCGCGATCGCGGACTCGCGGACATCTGGACAGATACCACTTACGCGATCGCCTGCGAAACCGGAGAACTCTCTCCTGCAGCACCTTCTGGCTGGTGTCCTTATTATGCGGCACCGACGGGGATGAATGCCGTCGGCAAATTTCTGGCTTCAGATCTGAGCATTTGGCTGAATCGGCGCGTGCAGGCGATCGCGCCTACAGATGGCCAATTTTGGCACCTGACTTTGGAAGCAGCGAACGGAGACACCCAGACACCCACAGAATTAACGGCGCGGGCGGTGGTGGTGGCAATACCTGCTCCGCAAGCTGTGATGCTGCTGGAACCTTTGGCAGATTTGCCGCTTGACTTTTTGCGCCAAGTGCAATCGGCGGAATACGATCCCTGCATCAGCGCGATCGCGGCTTACCCAGCCTTTCGGCAGCGAGACATGGCGCGGCGCGAGACGGGTTGGCGGGCTGTGGCATTTCCAAAAGAGGCTCAGCTAGCCTGGATTGGCTGGGATAGCAGCAAGCGATCGCTCTCGGAACAGCCCGTTTTTGTCTTGCACGGCAGCGCTGAATTGGCGCGGCAGTATCTCGACGCCGAGGATTTGCAACCAGCGGCACAAGCCCTACTCGCCGAGGCGGCTAAATCCCTCCTCCCTTGGCTCGATTCTCCCGAATGGATGCAGGTTCACCGCTGGCGATATGCGTTTCCCAACCGCCCTCTCTCAGAAGCTTGCTTGAGTGCTGCGATACCTTTGCCGCTGGTTTGCTGCGGCGATTGGTGTGGGGGTGAGGTGGGGGGTAACTTCATTGAAAGTGCTCTAACTTCTGGAATAGCCGCAGCCGAAACCATTAACCAACTTCTGGAAAATTTAGATTTGCCAGGGGAAGGATTTTGGGACGCGATCGCTCGGAAGTAGTGATTCAACTGTTCCCTTAAAAACGAGCTGACTTTTTTAAAGAAACCAGCAATTCACTCGGCTCCTAACTAAAGAGAGCGAACGCTTTTTCAGGGAGTTGATAAAATTTTATTGGTTCTTTTTGTCTGTAAAATTTAAATTTTTATCGAGCCATACAACCCAAAACCTTTTTGGCATTTTGCCGCGATTGGAAAGTTCGTTTTTGTCAGTTAAATAAAATCTAATTACTGGTATTTTTTCATTTAAATCGTATAATATTTCAAACATTTATCTGAAAATAAAGCGATAAATTTTTGAAAGTCAGAAACCCGTTTTCAAAGGAGAAAACGGGTTTCACTCGTTTTAGGTTTCTTACCCGTCTCTTCGCGTCCGACTGCGCGGTTTTACAGGAACGGGCGAATGGCTAGCAGCTCTGCATCAGTGCCGTCACGCCGTTATTTTGCTCAACTGAGCGCCAGTCGGACGCTGACGCGCGCTGCACCCCGATAGTCGCGTCAAGGGGCTGCTAGCCGTTTTTGTGGCTTTGCTTGCCGCCCTTTTTGCCTATCTCAGCCATGTGATCCCGGTTTTCGCTGACCGCTTCGCCACCCTTCCTGCCTATTTCAGCCATGTGTTCGCGGTTTTGGCTCACTGCCTCGCCGCCTTTGCGTCCGGCTTCCCTGGCTTCCTCTGGGGTAAACTCGTGTGCCGTTCCCTTTTGATGGGCAGCTTTTCCGCCCTTGCTGGCAATTTCGCGCTGCTTTGCTTCGTCCATAGAGGCAAATCCTCGCTTGCTTTTACCTGCCATAACCCTGCTCCTTATGTTTGTAGCTGTTTCAGTTGTTCAATGTCATACTAAAAAGCCTGAAGGGGTGGTTACATCTTTCCAGAGACTCATCTGTGATTCGTAGCTTGATATATCTGATGGCGGATCTCGTCAATCTATTTACAGGCATTCTATTTAAAAGTATACTGTCCCTTCAGCTTGTGAATGAAAAATACCGACTGAGGGCGTCGTGCTAATTGCCAACTTTAGATTTGAAATTAAATCCATGTCTGGTCTTGTAGCTTATATATTTTAAAGCTTACAAGATTTGCGATTAATGCAAGTTAAAAGTAAAAAAACGTAAATGGCAGGCGGGAAGGGAGGATCGGGTCAGTGAAGCCCGAGGGATGGCGCGATCGCGCGCCTGGAAAGGGTGCGGCAGGGGGCCGCAGGGGATCGGGAACATTTCCTCTTCCCGCGCGCGATCGCTAGGGCTGCACGGGCGATCGCGAATCGCCGCGCTCGAAAGCGAGACTGACGCTGGGACGTCTGTTTCTAGAAACTGTCCATCTCAGCACTTTTCTCGCTGTCTGGGCTCTTATCATAAGTCTGAGCTTGCTCGTCTTCTGGGCGATTCTCGCGGAAGAAACGCTTTCTACCAAAACGACCTTGAGTCGTCTGCTTGCGAAATCGACGAGCATAAGCTCGATTGCGCAGGGCTTTTTCTTTTTTCGGGTTGCGGCGTTTAGCCATGTCGGCCTCAGAGAAACAATCGCTTGAAACGTCTAACTTAACACGCTATGCGATCGCTGCCATGTTGCAACCGTTGCGAAAACTCCCCCTGCAAAAGTTTTGCAGCGCAAAAAAGCGGCGCGATCGATTGTACTGATTACTCCTGAGTGAATTCGGCTGATTTTTCACAAGCCTGCAGCCGTGTAGCAAATTGCAGGGCTTCTTCTGGGGTAGAGAGACAACCTTCAGCCTGCGCGATCGCGATCGCGGTGAGGAGTTCCCCCACTTGACGACCGGGGGAGAGCTGCAACGCTTTCATAATCGCCTCTCCGCTCAGCAGCGGTACGGGATGGGCGACGGGATCGTCAGGGGTGAGGTAGCGCTCGACAAGGGGCGCGATTGCGGCGATCGGCACACCGGTTGCAACAGCCAAAACCGCCAGAGCGGGAAACACCTCCCCCAGTTCGCGAAACATAAAATACTGCTCTGGCACCGTCAGGACAGTTTCGCGCAGTTGCGGCAAGTGTTTGAGTACCGCAACTGCGGCGCGAATTTCAGCGCGGCTGTACTTCAACTGCAGCAATTGCTCGTTCGCCACTGCCAGATCTGAATCCAGCAAACTCGCCAGTTTGGCGATCGCCACTCGCGAAGTCTTCACCGTCTTGAGTAAGCTGCCCGACAAATCTGTTGCCAGTGCCGGCCAAGTTGCGCCCAGTACCGCTGCCGCTCGGTCAACTTCCGCCAGTCGCGCCCAACCCTCTTCCGTCGCGCTCTCAAACCAAATCTGCAGCAACCCATCTTCCCGAGCCGCTTGCAGTTGCGCGCTGCCCTGGGGAATCGCCAGCAAGTAGCTCAGCTCGGTTCGCACCCGCTCTGCCGCCACTGAACCCAGCAACGGAGCTAACTCGCGGATCGCCTTTCGCGTCGCTGGTTCGATGGTAAAACCCAGTTGCGCTGCTTGGCGGTAAGCCCGCAACAACCGCAAGGGATCGTCTTCCAGATTGGCGCGGGAAACCATGCGGATCGCGCGCGCCTGAATGTCAGCACAGCCTTGCAAGGGATCTGTAAATTCTTCCGTGTAGGGATTGTAGGCGATCGCGTTGATTGTAAAATCCCGCCTGCGCAAATCTGCTTCTAGACTCGCTCCCTCCTGCTGGGCAAAATCAGCCGTCGCGTTTTCAAATACGACGCGGGCAATCTGGCGCGCCTCATCCAGCAGCACAAACCCAGCTTTATACGCTGAAGCGATTTTGCTTGCGGTTTTCACCGCCAAATCTGGCATGACAAAATCCCAATCTAAATACTCGGACTGGCGATCGAGCAGTGCATCGCGCACTGCTCCTCCGACTAGATAAGTCGGTTGCGGCAGCCATTTCCGGCTGAATGGCCAATTTTCAGGCGAGAGAAATGAGGAGGCTGTCGGTGAGAAATTGGGCATATTTTTTTACTTTATTATATTTGGTATACCCCGTTCTGGGTGTTAGGGTTTCCGGGACTTGTCGGGTTTTGCATAACTCCTGCGCGAACACCGCTCTAGCAATAAAAATCAACCCAGAAGCCGAGCCACCAACCTGTTATCTGAGCTAGAGTAACAAAAAAGCCACAGGAGGCAAGCGCAATGTGTATTTGTGTAAACTGCCACTACGTTGACCGCTGCCTGACTTATCACGCAGTGGAAACGCAACATCAAGAGCGGCATTTAACGGAAACGCCGGATTTTGACCCGACAGAACCCAGCATCAACGTGAATATCCGCACCCGCGACGATGAAATTCAGATGGAATGGGATGTAGTCGGCTGCAAGAGTTTCAAGCAGGAGACGGGCAAGTGGGCGAGACTGCGACCCGGCGAGCTGATTCCCACCTAGTAGGAGGATGCGGGCGCGCGCTCTGGCGCGCTCTGTTCGCCGATTTGCTTGAGGGTTGCAAGCTAATGAAAAAGTGACGTAGTTCGGGAAATCTACTTTCTGTAGGTGGCAAATAAGGCAATAGAGGATAAAATATAATCTGGCGCGTCCTGTTTGGGGCGATCGCCTTTCAACGTGCGTTTCTAGGGTAGATCTGTCAACGTGAACCGCCAGCGCATTGAACCCGGCCCGGGCCAAGAATCTGTCTGGGATTACCCGCGTCCGCCTCGTTTGGAGGACACGCCCAAACACCTGCAAGTAGTTTTCAATGGCGTCACCATTGCCGACACGCGCCGCGCCAAACGGGTGCTGGAAACCAGCCACCCGCCCGTTTACTACATCCCGCCCGAAGACATCAGAATGGAACACTTGCTCAAAACCTCCCGCTCCAGCTTCTGCGAGTGGAAAGGTCAGGCTGGATATTATACCATTGCGGTCGGCGAAAGGCAAGCCCCCGATGCGGCTTGGTTCTATTCCAATCCGACGCCCGCCTTTGCGTCGGTTAAAGACTATGTGGCTTTTTACGCCAGCCGGATGGACGCCTGTTATGTGGATGGGGAAAAAGTCGAGGCGCAGCCGGGAGATTTCTACGGCGGCTGGATTACGAGGGACATTGTTGGGCCATTTAAAGGCGGGGCGGGGACTTGGGGCTGGTAAGGAAATTTTGCCAACCGGATTGGCTCAAGAAATTTAATCCCAAGAAAATCGCTGCGACGGTTCCGGCTACGCAAATTTCGCCGGTTGTGATTTTTTCTAGGACTTCGGAAATCGGCACTAAAACAACTTCAATTTCTTCTGTAATATCGAGAATTTGCTGTCCGGTTTTTTCGACGTCTGCGGCAAGAAACAGGTGAATCGCATTGGTATCTTTTACGGGATTGTCGTGGAGGGTGGCGAGTTTGACGAGGCGATCGCAGGCGTAGCCGGTTTCTTCGGTCAATTCTCTCATCGCCGCTGATTCTGGAGTTTCCACCCCCGGTTTGAAGGCACCCGCCGGCAGTTCTAGCAAAATTTCCCTCACGCCGTGCCGGTACTGGCGGACAAATACGATTTCTCGATTTTTGGTGAGGGGAAAGACCAGGGCGATATCCGGTCTGACATTGACGAAAAAGTCGTCGATCGCTTGACCGTTAGGCAATTCTACCTCATCTTGCCTGACCTGACACCAGCGGTTGTTAAAGACGAGCTGCGATCGCAATAGCTTCCACTTTCTTAAGTTTTTCATATTGGATGCAACGGCGGGAGCTGGCAGTCCCTATAATAAGAAGAACGAACAGAGGAATGAGAAACGGGTATGTCGAACCGAATAGAAGTTATTGAAGCCGATATTACCACACTCAAAGTCGATGCGATCGTCAACCCTGCCACCAATAACCTGGCTAAGGGTTACAGCGTCTTTAAGGCCATTCACCGAGCGGCAGGTCCCGAGTTGATAGAAGAATGCCGCCAATTCGATCCCTGTCCCACAGGCGAGGCTAGAATTACCGGCGGCTACAATCTCCCCGTTAAGTGGATCGTGCATACGGTAGGGCCAATCTGGTTGGGAGGCAAGCATCGAGAGCCCGAGCAGCTAGCGCAATGCTACCGCAATTGTTTGAAATTAGCCGAGGAAAATGGGGTCGAAACGATCGCCTTTCCACCCATCAGCATCGGCTTGTATCGGTTTCCGCTCAAGAAAGCCTCGAAAATTGCCGTGAATGAAATTAAAACCTTTTTAGAGACGAATACCTCGATTAAAAAAGTCTTTCTCGTCTTCACGAGCGAACGGCTGGTCAAGCGGCACCAATTTGTGGTAGAAACATACGCCACAGAAACCCCCGCAACTGAATTAATTGAATCGTAAATTGCCAGGAGGGGCGCTGAGAAAGACAAAAGGGTCTTGAAAGCGCGAATGGCGATCGGCTACTTTCAATCGCTGAGAAGAATTCGCCCGCGCAGCGCCCCGCACGAGCCAACCGGGATGTTAGCGTTCCTGACTGGTTCGCTCGACACTCCAGTGGCGATCGCTCGACTGCCAAACCTGCACGCCCTCTAACCCGGAAGCTTCCACCAGTTGCTTGACTTCATCCAGCGTAAATGCCGCATTCAGAGAGTCGCGGAATAATTTTCTCTGATGCGCGTTATATTCAGCGCCGATGCGATCGGCTAAAGCATCCATCGCCGCCTCATCAATCGGTCGAATTAAATCCCGGATCAGCAAAGCGCCATTGGGTTTGAGGACTCGCTTTACTTCCAGAAAAAAGGGCAGCGGATCGGGTATGTGATGGACGATGCTATTAGAGATGACCATATCGAAACACTCCCCTTCATAAGGCAAGCGTTTGGCATCCACTAACTCAAGCTCAATTCTGGCTTGCAATCCCGATGCTTCCACATTCCGGGCACCAATTAACAGCATATTTTTCGACAAGTCAATGCCCGTCAAGTGCCATGAAGGGCACATCTGGGCAATGGCGATCGGGATGCGCGCCGTGCCGGTGCCGACATCCAGAATTCGTCCCGATCGCGGTCCTAATTCGGCTGCGCGTTGGGCAAAAGCCGCATTCACCTCGGTGAAGTCCATCGCGTCGTATTCTGCGGCTTCTTCCCAGGTATCCATAACTTCCGGTTCGAGCACTCGCTGCATAGGTCTGGCATGTTTTGACGTGTCGTGTTAGTTAGATCTTAACGCCAGTTGCTACTCATACAGGAGCCATCGGGAATCGGAATTCAGGAGTCAGGCTCGGAGTAGGGATTCTAAATTCTAAATTCTGAATTCTGAATTTTATTGAATCACGTCTTGGGAGCATCCCATTGTTGTCAAAAAGAAAAAATTGGTCTGTTCAATTCCTGACTCCCCCTCTGCCCCTCTGCCCCTCTCTCTCCCTTGGCAGAAGGAAGCGATCGCCCATGAGCTCCATAATTGTATGCAAGCTGCTACAATCAGCTTTAAGCGAAGTCATTATGAGTTCATGTAAATCCCTATGGCAAGTCCAAAAGTAGAGAACCTAGCGATTATCGGATCGGGGCCGGCAGGCTACACGGCAGCCATCTACGCCGCGCGCGCCAACCTCAAACCGGTTGTTTTTGAAGGCTATCAAATGGGGGGCATCCCTGGGGGCCAATTAATGACCACGACGGAAGTCGAGAACTTTCCCGGCTTTCCCGAAGGCATAAAAGGGCCAGATTTAATGGATCGGATGAAAGCCCAAGCAGTGCGGTGGGGGGCAGAGCTGTATACAGAAGATGTCACCTTTGTGGACTTGAGCCAGCGTCCGTTTGTGGTGCGATCGCAAGAGCGGGAAATCAGAGCCCACAGTATTGTCATTGCCACGGGAGCCACGGCGAAACGAATGGGCTTGCCTTCCGAACAGAAATTCTGGAATCAAGGCATCTCTGCTTGCGCAATTTGCGACGGTGCCACTCCCATCTTTAAAGGGGTTGAACTCGCAGTGATTGGCGGGGGCGACACGGCGGCAGAAGAAGCGATTTTTCTCACCAAGTACGGCTCTCACGTTAACCTGCTGGTGCGATCGGATAAGATGCGGGCTTCAAAAGCCATGCAGGATCGCGTGTTGGCTCACCCTAAAGTCACCGTTCACTGGAATACCGAAGCAGTGGACGTCTTCGGCGAAGAAGGCGGCTTGATGCAAGGGCTGAAAATCAGAAATAACAAAACCGGCGAGGAGCGCGAATTGCCCGCGAAGGGATTGTTCTACGCGATCGGGCACACCCCCAACACCCAACTTTTCAAAGGTCAAATAGAACTCGACGAAGTAGGGTACGTTGTCACGAAACCCGGTTCGGTGGAAACCAGCGTCGAGGGCGTTTATGCAGCGGGCGACGTGCAAGACCACGAATTTCGCCAAGCCATCACCGCCGCCGGCACTGGCTGCATGGCGGCACTGCTAGCCGAGCGGTGGCTGTCGCACGAGGGGCTGTTGCAGGAATTCCACCAAGCAGCAGAAGCTGAAGCGCCTGCCGAGAAAGCGGCTGAAAAATCCGCTCCCGATACAGAGGAGACGTTTAATATAGCGGCGACGCGCCACGAAGGGGGCTGGGCGCTGCGGAAGTTGTACCACGAGAGCGATCGCCTGATTGTCGTCAAATATGCCTCGCCCACTTGCGGTCCCTGCCATACCCTCAAACCCATCTTGAGCAAAGTTGTGGATGAATTTGACGGGAAAGTTCACTTCATAGAAATAGACATCGAGCAAGATCCCGAAATTGCCGAGGCAGCCGGCGTCACGGGAACGCCGACGATTCAGTTTTTCAAACACAAAGACAAGGTGGGCGAAATGAAGGGCGTCAAGCCAAAGAGCCAGTACCGCGAAATGATTCAAAACAATTTGTAAAGGCGAGTTGCGAATGGGCAATCGGTAATCGGTAATCGGTAATGGGGTAATTTCTGGCTCTTGATGCCAGAAATGAGAACGAATAACTTTAGTTAGATTCACTCAAGTTCTAACTAAAGTAAAAAAAGGGCGATTGTTGGGAGTTCAAAAACCGGGTTTCTTGAAGAAATCCGGTTTTTGTGTAGAGAGGCGATCGCCAAGTCCCTGTTTTTCTAACCCGAAAATCTCACTTTTCAGAGAAAACCATTCAGAACTTGAGAGACGGGTAAAGGCGATCGCGAGACGGCGATCGAGAATCCGGGCGAAAGATGCCCTTTTGAAGCGAAAATTTTTCTGTGCGACAGACGGGGTTGGTGAATGTGCTGAAAATCAGGCCACCCAAACCAGTCGCTACTTCGGCACTCCCGATTTCCCGAGAAAAACTTGATATGGCTCCTTCCAGACTCCATCTACCCCGATTTTTGCGGATTTTCACTCGCCCCAGCCTCTCCGTGCAGATGATGTGGGCGGGGCTGGCAATTACTTTATTTTTCGTGTTAACGGCCATTTTGGCCCCGGTTTTTTTGCAGTGGGGCTGGATACAAAACCCCACGGTATTCTTGGAGAACATCCCCAACCAGCCGCCCTCTCTCAGCCATTGGTTCGGCACCTCGAAACTCGGCTATGACGTATTTGCGCGGACAGTATTCGGCAGCCAAGCTGCTTGGCAGGTGGTGATATTGGCAACAGCGCTGAGTCTGATTGTCGGCGTGCCCCTGGGGATGGTGAGCGGCTATCTGGGCGGCAGGCTCGATCGGGCGCTGCTGTTTCTCATGGACACGATTTATACCCTGCCCGGGCTGCTGCTGTCGATTACCCTCGCCTTTGTCGTAGGGCGGGGGATTTTGAATGCAGCGATCGCCCTGAGTATTTCCTACATCCCGCAGTATTATCGCGTCGTCCGCAACCACACCGTCAGCGTCAAAACCGAACTCTTTATCGAAGCTGCCCGCTCGATGGGAGCCGATACGCAAACCGTTCTGGCGCGCTATCTTTTTCTCAACGTCATTCAAAGCGTGCCGGTACTGTTCACCCTCAACGCCGCTGACGCAATTCTGACGCTCGGCGGTTTGGGATTTCTCGGTTTGGGACTTCCCGAAGAAGTGCCGGAGTGGGGCCACGATTTGAAACAAGCCCTAGAAGGACTGCCTACCGGCATTTGGTGGACGACGTTATTTCCCGGTTTGGCGCTGACGCTGATGGTGGTAGGGCTTTCCCTCGTAGGGGAGGGATTGAATGAATTTGTCAATCCCAAACTGCGGCGAGAAAGCTAAAGATTCCCTCGGCGCGCCGCCGCGCGCCTTCCTACTTTTATCAAGTGTCACACTGGAAATATCCCCGATAAAACTGTAACGCGCTGCACTCAGTTGTCGAGATATTTTTCCGAGAGAGATTAACCCATGAAACCCAACCGTTCTTTTGCGATCGCCGCAATCTGTCTAGCCCTGGTGCCCCTTGCCCTTGCCGGGATGTTTTGGTCAGTCTGGAAACAGTCGAGTCAGGCACAACCTCCTATTGCCGCACCGGCGATCGAACAGCGTTTCTCCCTCGAAGACTCACTCAACCGCCTTTCTCAAATCGACCAAGCCCTCACCAGCTTTCGCCGACTAACCGAAAAAAATAAAGCCAAACTCGGAGAAGCCGCAACCGCTGAGGTTGGCAATACCGACTGGGAAACGCAAAATTTAGGATTTCCCAATTGGGTGAGTTCCCTCGAAGGAACCCTGAAAAAACAGAACTACCAAATCAAACAACTAGAATTTGAACTAGCAAAAAAACAATTTGAAGACCGCCAAATCTCCCAAACAACCCTCGATCGACAAGCCGCTGATCTCAAAAAAGCCGAACGAGAATTTCAAGATTTCTTGAAAACCTTCAAAATCGCCGACTAAATCTTATTACAGCTTTTTTAGCAAATCGAGCCTCAAAAAGCTCCGCTTCTCCCTTCTTCCTCCTTCCTTTGTGCCCTCTGCGTCTTTGCGGTTTAATCCCTCCTTCTCGAAACCTTTCGTTTTGTTAAGAAAAATCACAAAGAAAGTCAAAACTTTTTAAAAGTTAAAAGATAAAATCGCCAGAGCGTACAATAGAAAAAAGAGAGTACAGGTTTCATTATGAATACAGACGCCGACGTAGTGGGAGAAAAGGGCAGCAACCCAGAAGTCATAGGAATTGATTTAGGGGGATCGGCGATCAAACTGGGGCGATTTGCAGCCGATGGCAGCAGCAGCCGGTCGTTCAGCGTGCCGACGCCGCAACCGGCGACGCCGACAGCCGTTTTGCACGCGATCGCCGACGCGATCGGGCAACTCGACCCCAAAGGCGAATGCGCGGCCATTGGCCTCGGCACTCCCGGCCCAGTCGATGCCAGCGGGCGCATTGCCAAAGTCGCGATTAACCTCTCCGGCTGGCAGAATGTCCCCTTAGCAGACTGGCTGCAAGAAAAAACCGGGCGTCCCGTCATCCTCGCCAACGATGCCAACTGCGCCGGATTGGGAGAAGCGTGGTTGGGAGCGGGGCGGGGATTCCGCAACATGATTCTGCTCACCTTGGGAACGGGCGTGGGAGGAGCCATCATCCTCAACGGCGAACTCTTTGTGGGCCATACGGGAGCCGCCGCCGAACTGGGCCTGATTACGCTGAATCTTTATGGCCCGCCGTGCAATAGCGGCAACCAGGGCTCCTTGGAGCAATACGTTTCCGTGCAGGGGATTCGCCGCAGCACCGGCGTCGATCCGGAGGAACTCGGCCACATGGCGAAAGCCGGCAACCACCAAGCCTTAGAATCTTGGCAAACCTACGGGCACCAACTGGGTGCGGGTTTGGCGAGTTTGATTTACGTTCTGACGCCAGAAGCGATCGTGATTGGAGGCGGCATCAGCGCCAGTGCCGAGTTTTTCCTGCCAGCGACACAAGCAGAAATCGAGCGGCGCGTCATCCCCGAATGCCGCCCGGGATTGCAACTGCTGCGAGCCGAATTGGGCAATCAAGCCGGGATAGTCGGTGCGGCGAAACTGGCATGGCAGTTAATGGGGAAACAGAAGTAGGGGAGTAGTGAGTGCTGAGTGCTGAGTGCTGAGTGCTGAGTGCTGAGTGCTGAGTGGTTTGCAGAGTTTTGAGTTTTGAGTTAGGAATTGTGAGCGTGCAAGGGCGATGCCGCTACGCACTTTCCACTCCCTGCTCCCTTACTCAGCACTCAGCACTCAGCACTTTTAACTCCCCATGCCCCATGCCCATTTACGGCAAAACAAACCCCGTGGTTTCTTTGATGTAGTCGAGAATCTGGTGGTAGGCTTGTGGATCGCTCTGCTGAGTCAGCACGAGGGGTTCGTTATTCGGCAAGTAAAGCGTTAACCGACCGTTCAAAGACATGGAGAAGGCTCCGATCCGTTCTAAATCGATCGCGTAGACTTGCTTTTCTCGCTCGTCACTTATCTTGATCCAGCGCGCCACAATATCTCTTTACCTCAAAGTTCGGGGATGCCGCCATTACGAGATTTCAGCAGGTACGCCTCTTTCCGCTAGGGGTTGCGCGCGTGTTTCGCAGCTATCGCCTAGCGAATCGCCCGCGTGCGGCATTCCCATCGCTGCCTGAATGAACCCCTTGAACAGCGGGTGAGGCGTGCTGGGGCGCGACTGAAACTCTGGGTGAAATTGGGTGGCGATGAAAAACGGGTGTTTGGGGAGTTCGATAATTTCTACTAAGCGCCCGTCGGGGGAAGTGCCGCCGATCGCGTAGCCGGTTTCTAAGAACAAGTTGCGGTAGGCGTTATTGAATTCGTAGCGGTGGCGGTGGCGCTCGTAAACCACTTCTTGCTGGTAGAGCTTGAAAGCGAGGCTGTCGGGCGAGATGCGGCAGGGATACAGCCCCAGGCGCATGGTGCCGCCCAAATCCACCACGTCGTGCTGTTCCGGCAGCAAGTTGATGACGGGGTTTGCCGTATTGGGGTCAAATTCGGCGCTGTTGGCATCTTCAAAACTGGCGATGTGACGCCCCCATTCAATCACCGAGCACTGCATCCCCAAGCACAATCCCAGAAACGGCACGTTGTTTTCGCGAGCGTATTGAATGGCGGCAATTTTGCCATCGACGCCTCGGATGCCGAATCCCCCGGGCACGAGGATGCCGTGAACGCCTTTGAGATAGGTTTCTGCGCCATTGGCTTCGATTTCTTCTGAATTAATCCAGCGGAGTTTGAGTTCGCCGCCCTGAGCGATCGCGGCGTGGCGCAGGGATTCAATCACCGACAGGTAAGCATCTGTCAGGCGGACGTATTTGCCCACGAGGGCGATTTCCACCGTTCGCCCGCCCTTATACAAGCGCTCTACGAGGGTTTGCCACTGCTCGAGCTGCGGGGAGCGCTGCTCCATTTTCAGCAAGTTGAGGACTTGTTCTGCCAGCCCTTCCCGTTCCATGATTAGGGGCACTTCGTAGATACTGCGGGCATCTTGCGCCGTAATCACGCACTCCACTGGCACGTCGCAGAATTCCGATACTTTGTCTTTCATGCCCGGGGGCAAGGGGCGATCGCACCGACACACCAAAATATCCGGTTGAATGCCGATCGAGCGCAATTCTTTGACCGAGTGCTGAGTCGGTTTGGTTTTCATTTCCCCTGCCGAGGGAATCCACGGCACTAGGGTAACGTGAATGTACAGGACGTTATTGCGCCCTGCGTCTTTGCGAAACTGCCGGATCGCTTCCAGAAATGGCTGGGATTCGATATCCCCTACCGTACCCCCAATCTCCGCAATCACCACATCGGGATTGGTATTTTTCGCCACCCGGCGGATGCGCTCTTTGATCTCGTTGGTAATGTGGGGGATCACCTGCACCGTACCGCCGTGATAGTCGCCTCGGCGCTCTTTATTGATTACGGCTTGATAAATCGCCCCGGTGGTGACGCTGTTGAGGCGCGACATAGACGTATCGGTAAACCGCTCGTAGTGCCCCAAGTCCAAGTCAGTTTCCGCGCCATCCTCGGTGACGAACACCTCTCCGTGCTGGAAGGGGCTCATCGTCCCCGGGTCAACGTTAATATAGGGGTCTAATTTTAAAATCGAAACGGAATAGTCCCGCGATTTCAGCAACCGCCCCAGACTCGCCGCCACAATCCCTTTGCCGATGCTGGAGACGACTCCACCGGTTACAAACACAAACTTAGTCATAAACTTCGCTATACGCTGATTTTTCCACCCTGCCAAACCTGCTGTCCATTGGGCCACAAGCCCTTGCTCTCGCCTCGCTCTGGTGTTTCGCCCGAGTCAAGCCTATTTGCAACCCTTCTGGACAGGATAGCATTCTTGCCCCAGCACCCCAAACCGTGACGGTCCCGACGCACTTGCCGTGGTTGGCCGATCTTCTCTCATATTTTACACTTTAGAGAGTTGAGAAGTTCTGATATTTTTTAAATCTTTTTTAAGTTCAGATATGATAATAAAATTATACAATTTAATGGCTGATTCGCGAAGAAATACAAACATTTTCTAGAAAGCGTGCAGGTAAATCGCGCCCGCCGCTGTGGTTCTAGCAGGATTGGGGCAGGAAGAGGATCGGCAGGGGAGCTGAGAGGGCGATCGCTCGTCTTTGCCCAGTTGACGAATTTGAAAAAGCGTGTAAAATTTCCTGGGGGTTAATCTCCCTCTCAGAACAACAGGTGGGGACGGAAGCGGCTTTAGGGGCATTCCGTCCATTGCCATACACAGCGCGATCGCGGAGCAATGCAAAAATTTTTTAACCTGCAAAAAATGTTAGAATTAGCGGCGTTAGGGGCGGCGATCGCCTGTATCGGGGGCAGCCTCAGCGTTGCCAAAGCCCGCACGTCTGAAATGAACGTATTTTCAACTGACGGCTTGAAAGCCAGCCCGTCTGTGAGCCGTTTCCCAAAACAGATAGCGCCTGATTTATTTACCATCGCTGCCAACATTCCCGAAACAGAGAATCTGCAGCGCTTTACGGGCGTCGTCGAGTACGCGCGATCGCGGCAATTGTACGATCGCCCGATGGGAGAAATCGTGCAGGCGATCGCGGAGCAATTTCTCGGCACGCCTTATGCCGCCGGGTTGTTAGACAAATCCCAGGAAGAAAAACTAATTATATCATTGGATGGCTTTGATTGCGTGTTATTTGTCGAAACCGTCCTCGCGATCGCCCGGGGCGTCGCCGTGCAGGATTACACCTATCCCACCTTTGCCAAAAATATTGTAGACCAGCGTTACCGCCACGGGCAACTAGACGGCTATTGCAGCCGATTGCACTATTTCTCCGACTGGATTTATGACAACCAAAACCGGGGAAACGTTGCCAATATCACGCAAACCTTGGGCGGAATCCCCCTCGGAAAAACCCTCAATTTTATGAGCCAGCACCGAGCCAGTTATCCGCAGATGGCAAGCGACGAGGCGAATTATCAGTGCATCCGCTCTGTAGAAGCCAACCTCGAAAAACTCCGATTCGAGTACATCCCCAAAAACCGGATTTACACCCTCTACAATCGCCTGCAACCTGGAGATATCATCGCCACCACTGCCGACATAGAAGGACTCGACGTAACGCACACGGGATTTATTTACCGCCAGCCAGACGGCGGCATGGGATTTATCCACGCTTCGCCGAGCGGGGAGGTGAAAATCTCGCGGGATTTGCAAAGCTATGTTGAGAATGTGGAAGGGCTGACCGGAATTATTGTAGCTCGCCCAACCGATCCCCGCCAGATGGGGAGGCAGCAGTAGGGAAAGAGGCAGTGATAGAGAGCGATCGCGCTGTGAAAGGCTGGAATTATGAGAAAAGTAGAAGTGGTTCCCTACGATTCAAAATGGCGAGAAGCATTTGAGGTGGAAGCGCGGCTCCTTGCCGATGCCCTAGGCGAAAATATTGTCGCCATACACCATATTGGCAGCACGGCAATTCCAAATATTTATGCAAAACCCATTATCGATTTATTAGTCGAGGTTAAAAACCTGACGGAAGTCGATGAAAAAAATGCAGCCATGAAAGAACTCGGTTATACAATAATGGGAGAGTTTGGAATTCCAAATCGCCGATACTTTCGCAAAGACAATCAAGAAGGTGTCAGAACGCATCACGTTCATGTATTTGAGGCGGGTTCGGCTCAGGTAGAGCGGCACTTAGCCTTTCGGGATTACGCGATCGCCCATCCCGAAGAGGCGCAGAAATACAGCCAACTCAAGCAGGAATTAGCTAAAACGTATCCAACCGACATCGAAAAATATATGGATGGCAAAGATGGGTTTATCCAAGAAATAGATAAAAAAGCCGCCCAGTGGCGATCGCGGCAAATCAATCAAAAGGAGCCTGGATAAGGCAGGTGGTGCGGGAGAGCCTCTAGCCCTACCCTGCGAAAACAGCTCTTTCCCCGGAGTGCGGGTGAGGAGAATTGCACGCTCATCAGCCACGCGATCGCAGTTCGTGGCAAAATATCGAATCAGTCCCGAATGCCTGTATCAAGTTAGAAACAGTCTAATTTAGACAATCGCCTCTCGTATTTTTTCGCTTAATCCCCATTCAGCATGAGAAAACTTCTAGGATTAGCCTTGTTAGGTGCTGTCATGGTTGCATCTCCCGCTCGCGCCGAGCAACCCCTTTTCGTTGCCTATCCGCCCGCCGAACACAAAACCACCTCCGACAGAATCTTTTTGATTGGCACTGCCCCGCCCCAGGGAGAAGTTTCGATCAATGGGCAAGCGATCGCGCGCAGTCCCGCTGGCCATTTTGCGCCCACTTTCCCCCTTCAGGTGGGAGAAAACCTATTTACGCTGCGCTATCAAAACCAAGAACTGCAAATAAAAGTAACCCGCACTTCCGCAACGCCTGTAGTGCCGCAAGGATTGGCATTTGCCGAAAATTCCCTCACCCCTGCTGCCGATATCGCCAAAATGCCCGGAGAGTTGATTTGTTTCGGCGCTGTGGCACCGGCTGGGGCGAATGTCTCCGTGTTGCTGGGAGGGCAAACCATTCCCCTGAGCCTGCAATCGCAAGTCCAACTGCCAGCGAATAACGCCGTGCTGACGGGGGAAAATCTCTCAGTTCAGTCAGTTGGCAAATATCAAGGGTGCGCGACGTCATCGACTCCGGGAGATATGGGGCAACCCACGTTTCAACTGACGCTGAATGGAGAAACCAAAACTCAAATGGGAGCCGGGAAAATTTCGATTCTGTCGCCCGCAGAATTCGAGATTGCCGAGGTGACGGCAGAGGCGGGGGCGGCACGAACCGGCCCGAGTACCGACTATTCGCGCCTGACACCGCTGCCAAAAGGAACCCAAGCCAGAGTGACGGGGCGGGAGGGAGAATGGGTGCGCCTCGATTACGGTGCGTGGATTAATCAGAAAGAAGTACAAATCGTGAAAGGGGCAGTGCCGCCGCGATCGCTCATTCGCAGCGTCACCTCCCGGCAAGTAGGCGAGTGGACAGAGATATATTTCCCCTTACAGGTGCCAGTGCCGGTGAGCGTGCAGCAGGGAACGAATACATTTACCCTGACGCTGTACAACACTACTGCTCAAACCGACACGATTCGCTTCGACGACGATCCCGTGGTGTCTCGCCTCGACTGGCAGCAAGTCGCGCCAGAGCAAGTGCAATATACGTTTAATCTCAAATCGCAGCAACAGTGGGGCTATAAATTGGAATATCGCGGCACGACTTTGGTGCTGTCGCTGCGGCATCCGCCCGCAACCAGCAGCAACGCTCAGCCCCTCGCGGGAATGCGAATTTTGGTCGATGCGGGACATGGTAGCTCAGAGGATTTGGGAGCCAGGGGGCCAAATGGCTATCCTGAAAAAGACGTGACGTTAATCGTATCGAAATTGCTGCGCGACGAACTGGTGGCGCGGGGAGCGACGGTAACGATGACGCGCGAGGGAGATGAGGATATATGGCCTAACGATCGCGCGGATGCGATCGTCAAGCAGGAGCCAAATCTCGCGCTCTCGGTTCACTACAATGCCTTGCCCGATAGCGGCGATGCGGTGAATACAAAAGGCGTCGGCATGTTTTGGTATCAAGGGCAAGCGCACAGCTTGGCGCTGTTTCTGCACAACTATTTAGTGGAGAAGCTGGGACGTCCTTCCTACGGCGTCTTTTGGAATAATTTGGCGCTGACTCGTCCGGCGGTTGCGCCCTCCGTGCTGCTGGAGTTGGGTTTTATGATCAATCCGGTTGAGTTTGAGTGGATTGTCAATCCAGAGGAACAGCGGAAACTAGCTGCAGCGATCGCAGACGGCATCGTCGAATGGGTTGCCGCTTCTCGATAAGCTGGCAAGCACGAAAATACTTGCAATTTAGAAACCCGGCTTGTTGAAGAAGCCGGGTTTCTTGACATTGGCAAAAATGTATGATTGATTGATGTCCAGTTACTCGCCAATTGGACGCCCAATATGAAATTTATTCCCTCGCTTCTATTTGCTGGCATACTTTTGATTTCTGGCTGCACTCAAAAAGCCCTGGAAACTACCTTTTCAACAGAAAGCAACCAACCCGCTCCACCACCGCCACCGCAATCCTATACCAAAGAAGCAAAATTAATCGCCGTGGGCGATATTATGATGCACAGCCCCCAAACGCGATCGGGCTACGATCCGCAACGCAAGACTTATGACTTTAAGGGATTTTTTACAGAAGTTAAAGATATTTTATCACAGGGAGATTGGGTAATTGGCAACCTAGAGACGCCCCTGGCGGGTGCCGAATCGGGATATACCGGCTATCCCCTATTTAACGCGCCAGCCGAACTGGCAGACGCGATAAAAAATGCTGGGTTCAACATCTTGACAACAGCCAACAATCATGCTCTAGATCGAGGAGAGAAGGGACTTATCAAGACGATAGAAAATCTGCGCGATCGCGGCTTGCTTTCAGCCGGAACCGCCACATCTGCCGCCGAAGCCGAAAAGATTTTAATGGTCGAGAAAAATAACATTAAAATGGCCATATTGTCCTATAGTTACGGGACAAATGGCATCCCCATCCCAAAAGGCAAAAACTATCTCGTCAATCTGATAGACGAGAAAAAGATAGTGAAAGACATTGGAAAAGCACGGGAACAGGGAGCCGATGTCATTACCGTTTGCCTGCACTTCGGCGACGAGTACCAGCGCCAACCCAACACCCAACAGAAAAACCTGGTTGATTCTCTGATAAAAGCCGGTGCCGATATTATCCTGGGCAGTCACCCCCACGTCGTTCAGCCCTACAAAATTTTTGAAGTACCCGGTAAAAATGGCAAGCCCAGAAAAGCCGTAGCCATTTATTCGATGGGTAATTTTATTTCCAACCAAACCCGGAAGTATACCGACATCGGGGTAATTTTTGAAGTTGGCATTCGCAAAAAGTTTCCAGAAAATACAGTAGAGATTGCTGACGTGAATGCGATTCCGACATGGGTTCACCGCTATGCCCTAAATGGCAAATTAAATTTTCGCGTCTTGCCAATAGAAACGGTGGTGAGTGCGAAGAAAGATAAAATTTTGGCAAAACGTGATTATCCGGTTTTGGCAAGTTACCTGCGGGAGATGAAAACTCACCTCAATTCTATGAACACTCAGAAAGAGAAAGCGTTAGCAAAATAGGAGCGCGCACCCTTCAGGGTGTGGCACCACTCACAAAGCCTGAGCAGGCAGGCTTTGTGGTTACTGGGGGAGGCGATAAAGCAATTTTTGCGCTAAACTGAGAATACCCTTCCGAAAGCGATCGCCAGCCATGTCTCTAACCCAAGATATAGAAACTGCCCCAGACATCCCAGAAGATGTTATATTTCCACCTAGCGACTTACTGAGTGACGAACCGCCGTTGGAAACTTACCTACATTTGCAGCAGATGATTCTGCTGATAAAATGCCTTGATTGGTGGTGGCGAGATAGAAATGACTATTTCGCTACTGGCAACCTGACAATCTATTATAGTCCCCGCCAGCGCAAATCGGAACACTTTCGGGGACCTGACTTTTTTGTCGTTTTGGGAACCGAACGCCGCCCCCGTTCGAGTTGGGTTGTCTGGGAAGAAGACGGCAAATATCCGAATGTGATTGTAGAACTCCTGTCTGAATCTACCGCCGAGACAGATAGAAACTTCAAAAAGCAACTTTACCAAGATACCTTCCGCACGCCGGATTACTTCTGGTTCGATCCCCGCTCTCTTGAATTTGCCGGCTTTCATTTAGTAGATGGCGCTTACCAACCCATCCCGCCCAACTCCTCTGGCTGGTTGTGGAGCCATCAACTGGGGTTATATCTGGGCATTCACGAGCAAAAATTGCGCTTTTTTACCTCAGAGGGGCAACTGGTGCCAACACCAGAAGAAGCCGCAGAATCTGCTCAACAGCAAGCCCAGGAAGAGCGACAGCAGAAAGAATCTGCTCAACAAAGAGCCGAGCAATTGGCAGCGAAGCTGCGAGAGTTGGGCATCGATCCGGATAACCTTTAGTACACTATTTGCGAGACTTTCTACAGCCTGCGTTCGCGGGATTTTTTCGTATATTCCCACTTCATTCTCTAGCCCGCTTTCGTCGGGCTTCGTTCGCGAAACTCGGTGCATCTCGCCCGATAAAATCACCGATCGCTTCTATATCGGCTAGCGCCTGATACGTTCGTTGTCCGATAACTGCGTTTCCACAAGCAGCTTTGATTCGCCATCATCAACGCCTGTTGAACAATCGCGACACGGGTGCCAGAATCACATAAATAACAATTCCTCCAATACTCGCCACTCCGTATATCGCCAAACAAGTTAACACCTGAGAAATTCTTACCAGCGGCTCGATTATAAATAAAGGCGCGATCGCTCCGCCAATGAGAAAAATCGCCCACACAATCAAAAAGATAAATAGCTTCTTTGCCGTTGCGGTATCTCTCGCATCGGAGCTTTTCGATAAGCCGAGGGCAGACGTGACAAGGAACCCACACAGCAGCAGTAGAAAAGACGTAAAACCAAAAGCGATGACGAGAATTGTTCTAACCAACATTTCCGATCTCCCTGATACCCTGTTCTAGCGCCATTTTTCCCAAATTTGGGAAAATGTGGCAAGGCTGCCCGTGAATCTGGATTCAGGGCAGCCTCAGCATTCCTAGCAGACTATTCTAGAAGACCTAACGAGTCTGAGCGACTTGGTAGGGAGCTGTTAGCTGATCTAACTGCTTCACCAGCAAGCTGAGGAACAAGCCCACGTCAGTGACGACGCCGATCGATTCAATTGAACCGCGATCGCTCAGTTTCGTCACCACCGCCGGGTTGATATCCACGCACACCATCTTCACCCCAGATGGCGTCATGTTCCCCACGCCAATCGAGTGCAGCATCGACGACAGCATCAAAATCATCTCTGCCCCTTGCAGCAAGCGAGCGTACTCTTCTTGCGCCTTAATCAAATCCATCTGCGTGTCCGGCAGAGGGCCATCGTCCCGGATCGAACCGGCGAGGCAGAAGGGCACGTTATGTTTCACGCACTCGTACATGATGCCGCGCTTGAGCACGCCCTGTTCCACCGCACCGGCAATGCTGCCATAGCGGCGGATGGTGTTGATAATCTTCAGGTGGTGGCGGTGCCCGCCGCGCACGGCGACGCCCCGTTTCATGTCCACACCCAGAGAAGTACCCATCATCGCTTGTTCCATATCGTGAACGGCGATCGCATTTCCGCCCAGCAAGGCTTGAACGTACCCTTCGCGAATCAGTCGCGACAGGTGCTCGCCGCCGCCGGTGTGGATCACAACTGGCCCAGCCGTGACCGCAACTTTGCCGCCGCGATCGCGGATTTGCCGCAATTCCCAGGCGACTTGTTCCACCACCAATTCCACGCGCCGCTCGCTGGAAACGCTGCCAGACATAAAGCTGAATTCCTGGCTGTTCCGCTGTTCGCGCGATTCTGGCTTGCGTACCGTCCGCAGCCCCACCACATCGGTGACGACATATTCCCCGACTTCCAAATCCCGCAGCAACTTGCAGCGGGCCACTGGGCCAGAGGGCTCGTACTTGATGGCGATCGCCCCGTCCATGCGCTGATTTTGCAAACGCAGCCACTGCCCGTTCACCCGCACTTCCGTCGGATAAATCGTCGTCACATAGAAATCATCCGGCGCGACACCCGCCTGCACCACCGGTTCGAGACGCGCATCCCGCTCGTCTTCGGGCAGGTTCACCGCCCCCAGATCGATCAGCCGGGAGAGGATTTCTTCCATCACCGCGTGGGAAGGAGCCGACACCTTCACGTCGGCAGAAGAGGTGCTCTGGCGCTGCTCTCCTAGATTGAAATTCAGCACTTGGAAGCTGCCGCCGCCTTCCACCACTGCGTCTAGGGCGCGGTTGATCAAGCCACTGTCCAGCAGGTGCCCTTCCAGGTGAATGATGCGACTTTCCACCGGAACGTTGGCGTGGACTTCCGGCTGCACCGGCTCGGTGACGCGCAGCGTCAGGCACTTCGCCGCCCCGCCGGCTTTGAGAAATTCCGTCAGCGGCGTACTCACCACCTTAAATCCAGCTTCGGCAAGGCGTTGCTTCAGTTCGTCGCTCACCTTGTTCACGATCACCGTCTTGTCCACGTTGACGGCGTTGCAGGCGAAATTCACGGCATCCGCTTCCCCGATCGCAATCCGCTTTTCCTCGGGCACGCGCATTTCGATAATGCGATTCGAGTAGAAATCAAACGCCGGCGGATAGTAGAGCAAATAGCCGTCAGCCAGCGGGCAGAAGCAAGTATCCAAGTGATAGAAGCGATCGTCTACCAGTTGCAGCGATACGACTTCAATATCGAGCCACTTGGCGATGTAGGGGTGGGAGTCGAGTTCCGAGCGGAAGCCGTATCCCGCCCACAGCCAGCGTCCCTCGCGATCCAGCAAGGCGTCTCCCGCCCCTTCAAATGGCAAGTCTTTGGGCAGTTCGTACACGTTGAAGCCCTGCGACTCGAACCATTCTTTAAAATGCGGTTCTTCCCCCTGCCGCTCTTTGTGATAAAAGCGAGAGAGTACCACATTCTTACCCAATACTAACCCGGCGTTGGCTGTGAAGACCATATCGGGCCAGCCCTTTTGCGGGTTGACCAGATCGACGATCGCGTGTTCTTTGATAATGTGGTGGAGCTTTTGCCACTGATCGACGGCGCGATCGCGCGACGATTTGTGGATATTCCCCTCCATCCACGGATTGATCACATAATCCACGTCGTAGTGGTCGGGAGGGCACATGAGGATGCGAATGGAATCGTTCATAATTAATGAAGCTATAACAGAGCAACCTTTCGTTTACCGATTTTCTATACAGCCGCCACAAAACACACTCCCGTACTCGGCAACAGCAGAGTGTTTTCAGAACGCTTGGGACTGACGGGCATCTGAAAGGCCAACTTTGTAGTTTATCACAGCACCGTACCCCTGCTAGAGGTGCTGCATTCGTGGCTTTTGCCCGCCTGTGATTTTCCTGCGGCTCTACAGCACAGGACTGGCGCGCGATCGTGAAAAAAACCGGGTTTCCTGGTTTCGCATCTGAGGCTGAAAGCCAAGATATCCGCTTGAGAAACCCAGTTTGAAGCGCCAGTCCTACAGCTATAATCGGCTTGAAAAAAGTTTTTCCAGGGTGCCAGCTTCGCAATTCCAGGGTGCCAGCTTCGCCCGCGCAGGCGCTATTTTCTCTCGTCAGAGCTTAATAGCAGCGCAATCTTGCCAACCGCCCCCATCTTTTTCCCGAAAATGATATAATTGTTCTCTGTAGCTTTTAGCCAGAGAAACCCATGTTGTTAAAAACAACGAACGGCTATTTATTTTCGGAAGTGGCCTCGGCTTTCCAGAAATCGATTCGGCGAGGACTGGAGGAAGAGGCGCTGTTCTGGGGAACGGAGCTGGATAAGAGCGGCTACGGGGAGTATGTCTGGAAACGGATGCGAATCATCGTATCCGAGGACATCGGTCTGGCCGAGCCAATGCTTCCGGCTGTTCTATGGTCACTATATCAGATGTGGGTAGCTCAGCGCAAGAAGAAAGATGAAAAACACAAACCCGAACGGCTGTTCTTGATTCACGGGATTCTGCTGCTGGTGCGGGCGAAGAAATCGCGGATTGTGGATCATGCCACAGTGACGTATTATATGGGCGAACAGCCCCGTCAAGAGATCCCCGACTATGCGCTCGACAAGCACACGATGCGCGGGCGTCGCATGGGGCGCTCTTTTGAACACTTTTTCGCGGAGGGCATACAACTGGCGAATCAGGCAGATTTGGACGATCCGTATTTGGAACGGGCTTTCACGGCGCTAGTCGGTGCGGGTGATGTATCCGCAAACTCTGAAGAAGAGTTAAACTTCTAGGCGCGAAAACATACAAAAAAACCCTCCAGAATGAATCTGGAGGGGGTTCATCAGGGTGCATCTGTCTGTTTATATTCCCTTGTAGAGGGGGGATCTCCGGAAAGTGGGAGAAAATTTTCATTAGTTTCTGGGAGGGCTTTGGGCGCGCGATCGCGCCAGATCCGTGGCGCTATCCGTGACATAAAATAAAAAAAATGCCCCCAGCCCGAAGGTTGGGGGGCAATGTCTATCAGGGTGCATCTGAATCTGTTTTTTCCCCTAGAGGAGAAAACTATCCGGGAAATGCAGGAAAAATTTTTTCTCGCTGCCGTGCGGGTTGCAGCGCGCCCGTGGGTGCTGTGTGGCGCTAGCCGTGACATAAAATAAAAAAAATGCCCCCAGCCCGAAGGTTGGGGGGCAATGTCTATCAGGGTGCATCTGAATCTGTTTTTTCCCCTAGAGGAGAAAACTATCCGGGAAATGCAGGAAAAATTTTTTCTCGCTGCCGTGCGGGTTGCAGCGCGCCCGTGGGTGCTGTGTGGCGCTAGCCGTGACATAAAATAAAAAAAATGCCCCCAGCCCGAAGGTTGGGGGGCAATGTCTATCAGGGTGCATCTGAATCTGTTTTTTCCCCTAGAGGAGAAAACTATCCGGGAAATGCAGGAAAAATTTTTTCTCGCTGCCGTGCGGGTTGCAGCGCGCCCGTGGGTGCTGTGTGGCGCTAGCCGTGACATAAAATAAAAAAAATGCCCCCAGCCCGAAGGTTGGGGGGCAATGTCTATCAGGGTGCATCTGAATCCAACTCTTCTCCTGTGGGCTAGAGATATCGGGAAAATCCTAAAACTTTGTGAAAATTCTGTGGCAGTCGCGCCATCTGGGGCATAAAATAAAAAATCCCCCCAGCCTTGCGGCTGAGGGTGTCTATCAGGGTGCATCTGAATCTTGATATTCCCCTAGAGGGGGGAGGTATCCGGGAAAAAATGAAAATTTTCTCGTGGCTGGAATGGGCGGCAGGGGGGCTTCGCGCGATCGCCTTGTAGTGGGTTGCGCCTGCTAGAGCCCGACTAAAAAAATACCCCAGCGCGTTGGCTGGGGAACTCAGTCAGGGTGCATCTGAATCGGAATATTCAGCGTTTAGTTGACAGCATCTGGAAGAAAGGCGAAAATTTTCGACGCGCACAGGTGGTGTCAGTAGGGAATCAATGTGCGATCGCTTTCTTTACTTTCGGCAGGCGCAAAAAAAAATACCCCAGCACTTTGGCTGAGGGTGTCTGTCAGGATGCATCTATTCAAAATCTTCTGTTGTGAGCGCTCCTGTCCGGAAAACGTAAAGAAAATCTGTGCAAAAGACTGGACGGTTGCGACGGGCGGGTGAGGGTTCGCACCCCCCAGACAAGTGTTCGGCAAGCGGCATAAAATAAAAAAATCCTCCAGAACAAGTCTGGAGGGAGTTTTATCAGGGTGCATCTGACTCGCAGTATTCCTAACTGAGCTGAAGACATCCGGAAAAAAAGAAAATTTTTGCTTCGGCTTTGGCGGCGCGATCGCGCCACGCGATAGTGAGGAGCGCTAGAGCGATCGCCTTTTTCAGGCGGGCGCAATATTCGGCAAAACATAAAAAAAATCCCTCAGCGAGTTTGCCGAGGGGATGTCAATCAGGGTGCATCTGTTCACTGATTACGCGCTGGCGCTTGCAGATCCGGGAAACAGGCAAAAAGTTTCACAGCCCGAACGGACGGATATGGCTCTAGATTGAGGAGCTGAAAACGCTGAATTGGTCAGTCGGCGGCAAGGGCAGCGCTTGCGATCGCGAACTTTCGGCGAGTCCACTCGCTGAACTCGCTGTTTCACGCGCGCCTCCCCATGCGTCAGCGCCCGGTTGCCAACCCCTCGGGTTTTTACCCGCTCTCGAAAAAATAAAGAGCGCGCCGCAATTAAGCCCTTTTCTCAACCCGAGTTGTTGCCTATTTCATCACAAACGACTCCCGACAGTGGGAAGACGTCACGTCGAGAATCATCCCCTCGCGGGCGAGTACCGCATTCGGACAAGCATCGTGGACTTGCGTTTCCATGCGATCGAGAAAATCATCCGAGTGAGTCGGTTCGTGGTGAAAGACGACGAAGCGCTTCACGCCCGATGCTTTGGCAATTTTCATTCCTTCTTGCCAGGTGGAATGCCCCCAACCGACTTTCGGCGATTTGGGGTTGTGATATTCCTCATCGGTGTACATGGCATCGTAGATAAAAACGTCGGCATTTTTAGCCAGGTGCATGACGCTTTCATCCTCACGATCGGGATAGTGTTCCGTATCCGTGCAGTAGAATACGGAATGTCCATTCCAAGTGACGCGATACCCCATTGCATTATTGGGATGGTTGAGATGTCCCGTTTCCAAGATAATGTCGTCCAGCTTTACGGTATCTCCCGGGGCGATTTCATAGAATTTCATGTCGGCTTGCATCCCCGCCAGAGGCACCGGAGAATTGGGGTGAAGAATGCGATCGATGAAATGCTGTTTCATCGATTCCGCATCTGGGGGAACCGCCCCGTAGATGTGGAAGCAATTGCCGGGAAGAAAGGCGGGGGTAAAAAACGGAAACCCTTGAATGTGATCCCAGTGATAGTGGGTGAAAAATATATAGGCTTCGACGGGCATCTGCTGCAGCAAGGTTTGCCCCAACCGCTGCAAGCCGGTTCCGCCATCAAAAATCAGGCGCTTTCCCCCCACCCGCATTTCTATACAGGAGGTGTTGCCGCCGTAGCGAACCGTATCTTTGCCAGGGGCGGGAATGCTGCCTCTGACACCCCAGAACTGCACGACAAATTCGGACGAAGGGCTGTTATCCATAACCGTATCGGGGGGTTACAACATCAAGGAAGGGTTAGGCTGGAGGGGTGACAAAAAGATAGGAGTGGCTGTTTTCAAACCCTCGGTCTTTTACACGCATGATAGCTACTAATCAGCAATGACCGCAGGTTTTAAGGTGCCACACTGACCCTGATGGCGCAACAAGTGGTCGCACAGCACTAAAGCGACCATTGCTTCTACCATAGGCACTGCCCTCGGCAAAACGCAAGGGTCGTGCCGTCCTTTTGCTGCCAGCACCGTTTCTTCCCCCTCGCGCGTCACGGTGCGCTGCTCTTTGCGAATTGTAGCAGTTGGCTTGAAAGCTACCCGCAGGATGATATTCTCGCCGTTGGAGATGCCGCCTTGAATCCCGCCAGAGCGATTGGTGCGGGTGCGAATCTCTCCCGACTCGTCGGTGTAGTATTCGTCGTTGTGCTCGCTGCCCGCCAGCAGGGTGCCGGCAAACCCGGAGCCGATTTCAAATCCTTTGCTCGCGGGTAAGGACATCGCGCCCTTTGCCAAATCTGCCTCTAGCTTGTCGAATACCGGTTCGCCCAGACCTTTTGGCACATTTCTGGCCACGCATTCCACGACGCCGCCGATGGAATCTCCAGCTCGCCGCACCTGCTCGATCGCTTCGATCATGCGATCGGCACATTCGGAGTCGGGGCAGCGGACGATGTTGCTTTCGACCTGTTCTAGGGTGACGGTGTTGGGATCGACGACGCCTTCTAGGTCTTTAATTCTTTTAACGTAGCCGACGATTTCGACGTTCGCTACTTGTTTGAGGATTTTTTTGGCGATCGCCCCTGCAGCGACGCGCCCGATTGTCTCCCGCGCCGAGGATCGCCCCCCGCCCTGCCAGTTGCGGATGCCATATTTCGCGTCGTAGGTGGCATCGGCATGGGAGGGGCGGTACTTCAGAGCCATTTCGTCGTAATCTTGCGGGCGGGTGTCTTGGTTGCGTACCAAAATCGCGATCGGCGTTCCCAGAGTTTTGCCTTCAAACACGCCGGAGAGGATTTCACAGGTGTCTGCTTCCTTGCGCGGCGTGGTGATTTTGCTCTGCCCGGGACGCCGCCGGTCGAGTTCCACCTGGATTTCAGCGGCAGAAATTTCCAATTGCGGCGGACACCCGTCAATGACGACGCCCACGCCGCCGCCGTGGGATTCGCCAAATGTGGTGATGCGGAATAGATGTCCGAATGTGTTGCCCATGATAATACAGGAGGAAGACCAGTGTTATGTATCTTAACAGCGATAAGGGCTCGCGGGGTGCGATCGCGATCGCACCGAGGTGCCGCATAAAGGGCGCTTTCGGTTTCCCCAGCCGTCCGCTTTGCTCGGCGAGTGAGCCGCCCCAGCCTTACCTGCTGGCAGCGATTTTGCGCCGATCCCTCTAATTTTTCTTAGCAAACACGACACTATGACTGAAGTACAAACCCCCGCGATCGCAGGCATCTATGAAGCGTGCATAGGCGTTCGAGAACCCCTATCCCAGATTCAATATTGGCAGCAATTCGGCTATCGCATCGGCGAAGTCGGAGACTTACCGGCTGAAGCGGCTGACAAGCTGTATGGCGTGAATTCGTCTTTGCGTTCCATTCGCCTCTACCACCAAGAGAGCGATCGCGGGCTGATTCGCCTGATGGTGTGGGAAACCCCGCTTAATGACGGGTTAGGAACGGGCTCGATGAAAGCAAAAGGAAACCGCTGGGCGACGACTTTAACGGCAGATATTTTAAATATTCTCAACCATGCCGAAGAGGCAAAACTCGCCGATTTGCCAGTCAGGTTTACCGCGCCTGACTGGGATGTCATTTACAACAAAGAAAGAAAAATGCGCCCTTTCGTCGATCGCGCGATCGGCGTGCGGGAGATGATGCTACTCCAACCGCTAACGCGACAAATATTTTTTCAGCGATTTAACTATACTCTCCCCTATTACGGGAATATCAATGAAAGCGCTTTTTTCAAAACTAGCGAAATTACTCACGTCGGGATGATAATTCAGGATGACAGCAAAGAAAAACTGCGTTTTTATGAAGAAGTTTTAGGATTGCTCCGCACGCGCGACGACGTAGAAACGACTTACGAAGCTTCCAAAAATGCCCGCAATATTTTCGAGCTTCAGCCAACTGAAAAATTCTCAGTCACAACCTTTGACGATCCGCGCTCCTCGAAAACAGACTTGCAGGCTGTGCGAGGCGGCAGACTATTTATCGTTCGCTTTCCCGATTCTATCCAGTTAGACAGTCGGTTTGAAGAAGCCAAACCGGGCTGCTTGGGAATGTCGCTCTACACCTATCCCGTGCGAAATCTAGAAGAATATTTGAATCGCTTGCAGGCAAGTAAGGCGCGACATATTACAGAAATTGTGAAAAACGAATTCGGAGAAAAAAGTTTTTCCTTTGTCGCACCTGATGGATATTTCTGGACGTTGATAGAAAAATAATTGCTGGCGGCGCTGAGGAGGAAGATCCTCTCGCTATGCGTTCCCAGGCTCAGCCTGGGAACGAGAATATACGAGAAAATTATTCGGCAGGAGCGGCGATCGGGAAAGTTTCGCCAGCGAGATAAGCGTCAAAATGCTGTTTAAAATACAGCCAAGAGGTCATATCTTCTGTCTCTAACTTTGATTTTGCGGCTTCTTTGTACAAGGGAACGCGCGTATTGATTTCATCTTGCAGCAATTTCGGCAATTCGGCAAAACTTTTGACTTTGCTGCCGCTGGCGCTGTAGATGAGTTGCCCCGGACGATCGCCCATTTTCATCCAGGGAAGCCAAGGGCCAATTCTATCCCAACTGAGCAGCAGTTTAGAAACAGAGACTATCTCAGAATTGTATAGTTCTTCTGTTGGAACGGTGAGTTTGAATAACTCGGCTGCTTGATAAGTGGGAGTGGGGCTGTATTCGGCAAATTTTTCATCCTCGGCAAGGATATTTGGATAAGTGGGAAATAAGTCAAATCCGAAGGTCGTGTTTTCTCCGTCTACTTTGGCGGGGAACTGTCCTTTGAAGTGACCTTGCACGGGATTGTTGGCGACGTGAACCACGGGCAAAATTTCCCCCGTCCAGGGGTTTTCCCAGTTGTGGAGGATTTCTCCGGTGTTCGGATCGAGATAGTAATTCAATTCTCTGGAGGTGAAATCCCAGCTTCCTTCTTCAGTGGCGATACACCGACTCGCGCTCATTCCCACGATTTTGAAAAGTAATTTTTTCTTTTCGCCCGGTATAAACGCATAGATTGAACCGCTCCAAGTGAGAAAGGTGGAGCTGCCATCGAGGGCGCTGCGAACTTTTACCCATTCTCTAGCATCAAATTCTTGAATTGAAGCAACCATGTATGACTCCTAACGCGACTTATTAAACGGTTCTATTTCGAGGCGGCGGAAAACTGGCTCATTCTGCCGGCGCGGCAAACTGCTGCTCTAGTTGGCGATAGTGGGGAACGCCGATGAGTTGCTCGAATTCCTTGAAAGTTACCAAGTCTTTCAGCTCGGCGGTGGTTCCCTTCTCTTTTAGGTGCCGCAAGCAAGCTGTGAGTGCGTGGGTTGCCGCCAGCAATCCCGTGACTGGGAAAAAGGCAATTTTATAGCCCATTTGTTGCAAGTCAGCGGCGGAGAGTTGGGGGGTTTTGCCGCCTTCGATAATATTGGCAACTAGGGGTACATCGGGGAAGGCAGCGGCGATCGCTTTGAGTTCTTCGACGGATTGGGGCGCTTCGACAAATAGCAAGTCTGCCCCTGCTTCAATATAAGCGCGACCCCGACGAATCGCCTCTTCTAAACCCAATGGGGCGCGGGCGTCGGTGCGAGCAATTATAACGAGCCCGCTTTCACCGCGAGCCTGAACGGCTGCCCGGATTTTCCCGGCGTGTTCTGCCGTCGGGATGACGCGCTTGCCCTCGAAGTGGCCGCACTTTTTGGGCCACTCCTGATCCTCCAGAAGCATCCCAGCCAGTCCCAACTGTACGGCGTCTTTCACGGTGCGCATGACGTTTAGGGCGTTGCCATAGCCGGTGTCGGCGTCGGCAATCAGGGGAATGCTGATAGATTGGGCGATTCGTCCGACGCTGTAGAGCATTTCGCTGGCGGTGAGAAAGCCGTAGTCTGGCAAACCCAGTGTAGAAGCGGCGATGCCAAAGCCGCTGGTAGCGGCGACTTCAAAGCCTAACTGTTCGGCTAGCTTGGCTCCGAGACAGTCGTAAACGCCGGGAATGACGAGAATTCCAGGGCGATCGAGCAACTGTCGCAATTTTTGAGCAGAAGACATAGGGGAAAAGAACGAGGGGACACTTGCAGGTAATACCTTCTCATAAGAGAATACACGGAGCAAGCTGACAGCAGCTAAAACGGGAGCATCCCGATTTTGTAAATCTATGTGTAGGGGATGAAAGCATTCGCGTAAATAATCTGTCGGTTAGGCGTCAATATTTATTCGCGAATGCTTCGCACCTTACAAAAGTGGGATGCTCCGGCTAAAGCGGCTGTCTTTTCCCAAATTGAGAAGCGGTGATGCGATAAAAGACGTGGGGCAAATCTGCATGTATAATGTCGCACTTGTACTCGAATCCGACTTTTTCCATCACCCGCTGCGAGGCTCGGTTCGCCGTCAAGGTGAAGCAAACCGCGTTTGTCAATCCCAGGCGATCGAACCCCACGGCTAAAATAGCCTCAGACATTTCTGTCGCCAACCCTTTCCCCCAGAAAGCGGGCATCAGCGCGTAAGCTAACTCTACTGCGTCGCTGTCTTCTATCTGGACATTGCGCAAGCCGCCGCGTCCGACAAAATCGCCGCTTGCTTTGTCTCGAAATACCCACAGCCCGTAACCCCAACGCTGCCAGTGTGCTAAGTTATCGTGGAGAAACTGTCGCGTCAACTCGTCAGAGCGGATGCCGCCGAGCGTCGCCATGACTTCGGGATTGCGGTGCATTTGGCAAAGCTCGTCAAAATGGTGGGCTTGCAGGCGTTCGGCGAACAGGCGATCGGTGTGAAAGGCTTCTGTCAGTTTCATGCGATATTACTTTTATTCGCGCTAATTTTAAAATGCAGTTTAAGTCAAGGAGGCAGTCGCGATAAACTTTATACAGGGTGGCAAATGAAAATATTCTAGATGGCCTCACTTTCTTACTTATCTTCTACTCAGCACTCAGCACTCAGCACTCAGCACTCAGCACTCAGCACTCAGCACTCATTACTATTTTCAAGTTAGAGGCAAACAATGAGCAATGCGCAACCGAATTTAAACACTGCATCTGCATTCGAGCAGTTGTGGAATATTGCAGGCGAAATCCACCAGAAGCTAGAGGCGCGTTTCGAGCTGCATCCAGAGTCTTGTACAAACGATTTGCAAGAATTCAGCAGCTTGGATGGCAATGTTAAGGGTTCGCTGAGGGCTTTTTCTGGGCCAGAAATTGACTGGCTGGTACGCGCGCGGCTCGGCAATCCCGAAAAATTGAACTTCGGCACGATGCGCTTGACAGCTTGGCTGCGATCGCATGTCCGAGTTCCCCATCTGGCTTTTGAATTTGGCACGGTTCCGCATGTTTTCTTCTACATGGATTACATTCCCCGGAGCGAGCTTTTAACCGATCTGCAATCGTTCGATCGCTATTACGAACCGCTCAATCAAACCTATTTGACGTTCCAATCTGATTCGCGTTTCTCGCCTTTTATTAGCAAGAGCGCCTATATCCGATTGTTTCAATCGCCCGTGAATCTGTGCTATACTTGCCAAGCGACAGAGGAGACGCTGCAACTAATTCGCACGGTGGCGATCGAAATGGCGGATCGCTGGCTGCATTGGGTAGACGAAGCCGAGCGCGTGCCAGAAGAAGCGCGGGCAGCTTTGAGCGATCGCGATTTGTTCGTGCGCCGCAGCAGCGCTGAACGCGATCCGGGTAACGCCAGGGCGGTTGGGTTGTTTGGCGCAGAATTCTCTGACAAATTGGTTCGGGCGCTGTGGGGCGGCGATCGCCTCCCGACGCAATAACCACGCAAAAATTCACCCCTCTGCCTAGGGGTAGATGATTTTTGTTCGCACTCTTGTCAGAATCGCTGCGGCAATATTAGCATGTCGGTAACTGATGCTTCTGATGTCAACCATCGCGACTGAAGAGAATGGAAGCGATCGCCCAAACAATAGATTCCTACAGGGCTTTGGCACTTCAGGTGAAGTGCCGCGCCGTCAATCAGGCGCGGGAACGCTCTGAAGCCCGCGAACTCATGCGAGAAAATATAACCCGCTTAGAGCGACAAATCGCTGCCAGTATTGCTTTTATCGGATTTGACTGCAAACTGGTGGTGCTGCCCGAGTATTTTCTCACGGGCTTTCCGATGGGAGAGTCGCTTTCCGCGTGGGCTGAAAAAGCGTGTTTGGAAATGAACGGTGCCGAGTATGAAGCCCTCGGCAGTATCGCACAGAAAAATAATATCTTTCTGGCGGGGAATGCCTACGAACTCGATCCGAATTTTCCGGGGCTGTACTTCCAGACGTGCTTTGCGATCGCGCCTTCGGGTTCGATAGTTTTGCGCTACCGGCGGCTGAATTCCATGTTTGCCCCCACCCCGCACGACGTCTGGGATAAATATCTCGACTGCTACGGGTTAGAAGGGGTTTTTCCCGTTGCCAAAACAGCGATCGGCAATTTAGCAGCCCTGGCATCGGAAGAAATACTATATCCTGAAGTAGCGCGGTGCTTGGCAATGCGGGGGGCAGAAATTTTCCTGCATTCCACGTCGGAGGTATACGGCAATCCGCGATCGCCCAAAGAAGCTGCTAAAATTGCGCGGGCTGTGGAAAATATGGCTTACATTGTATCAGCGAACACTGCCGGTATTGCAAATATTAATATCCCAGAAGCTTCAGCCGATGGCGGATCGAAAATAGTAGACTATCGGGGAATTGTCTTGGCAGAGACGGGAGCGGGAGAGAGCATGGCAGCCTTTGCAGAGATTGACGTCGCAGCGTTGCGACGCGATCGCCGCCGCCCCGGATTAAATAACCTACTTTCCCGACAGCGGTTAGAATTGTATGCAGATAGTTACCGACAATTTCAATTTTACCCGCCAAATACCATGCTCGATCAAGAGGTCGATCGCAAGCACTTTATCCAAACTCAGCGAGAAACCATCGAGCGTTTAGCCAATCTGGGGATAATTTAGAAAAAATGAACGAACAGATTAGCGTCCGCAATCCGCGAACCGGAAAAGTAGATTATTGGATAACGCCGCCGACACCGGAGCAGCTAGCTGAAAAGTGCGATCGCCTGCGCGAGGCTCAAATCGCTTGGCGGCAGGGAGGTTTAGAACAGCGGATCGAAGCACTCCAAGCGTGGAAACAAGCAATTTTACCTCGAAAAGACGAGCTAGTAAAAGCGTTAATTGCTGATACAGGCAGGGGCTCAGTTTCCGTCCTCGAAGTTGACTCCTTCATTTCCAGCATCGATCGCTGGTGTCGGATAGCTCCCGACTTATTCTTAGAGGATGAAAGAGGAACGGCGATTCCATTTATTCGCCTGCAAAGTCAACTGGTTCCCTATCCTCTCGTTGGCGTGATCAGCCCGTGGAATTTCCCGCTGTTGCTGTCTGCGCTGGATACCATCCCCGCCTTGCTAGCAGGCTGTGCCGTCGCAGTCAAGCCGAGCAAAATAACGCCTCGCTTCATTCAACCCCTGGCAGAAACCATTGCAGCAGTTCCGCAATTGCGAGACGTATTGGCATACCTTGAAGGGACAGGCTCCACGGGTGCAGCCTTAATAGAATGCGTCGATGCTGTTTGCTTTACAGGCAGTGTAGAAACGGGGCGAAAAATAGGAGAGGAAGCCGCTCTGCGCTTCATTCCGGCATTTTTGGAATTAGGAGGAAAAGACCCGGCTGTCGTTTTAAAATCAGCCGATTTAGACTTAGCAAGTTCTGCTATCTTGTGGGGTTCTGTCGTCAACACCGGGCAATCTTGCCTTTCCACAGAGCGAATTTATGTAGCCGAATCAATTTTCGAGCCGTTTGTCGAAAAACTGGTAGAAAAAGCCAAACGCCTAAATCTCGCTTATCCCCAACCAGAAAGCGGAGATATTGGCCCGATTATTGAAGAGAAACAGGCGAAAATTATCGCCGAACAGTTGCAGGAGGCGCTGGAAAAAGGAGCCGTCGCTCATTGCGGCGGTCGAGTTGAAGAATTAGACGGGGGGTTGTGGTGTCGCCCCACAGTCTTGACAGGCGTAACTCATGGTATGAAAGTGATGAGAGAGGAAACTTTCGGCCCGATTATGCCAGTGATGGCTTTTTCCAGCGTTGAAGAAGCGATTCATCTGGCAAACGATACCATTTACGGGTTGAGTGCCGCTGTTTTTGCGGGTACGACAGAGGAGGCGATCGCGATCGCACGTCACATCGATGCCGGTGGCATCAGCATCAATGATGCTGGCTTGACGGCGCTCATCTACGAAGGAGAGAAACACTCCTTCAAATATTCCGGGCTGGGGGGTTCGCGCATGGGGGCAGCAGCCCTGCAGCGATTTATGCGAAAAAAAGCCTTTTTGATTAAAACCCAGCCGATTCGCAACCCGTGGTGGTTTGAGATATGATAAATTCCTGACAGCAAGCTAACAGCGCCGCCCCATTTACTCAACCATCCTTGCTATACTCTAATTTAAAAACGAGGTTTTGCATGACGGCTATCAAAGATGAAATGCCCCTACTCGCCCGACACGCAGGGGACTGGGTGGGAACCTATACCCTCATCGATACTGAAGGAAATATTCTCGACAAACACAAATCCCACTTAACCTGCCAGTTTCCCGAAAGTGGGCCATACGCCTATTATCAAGTCAATCGATATGAGTGGGCAGACGGCAAGCGCGAGGAGCATCAGTTTCCCGCAACCTACCGGGATAAACAAATCTGGTTTGATACCGATCGCATTCAAGGACACGCCTGGGAAGTAGATGATGCTACGATTATCTTGACGTGGAATTACAAAAGTATGCCGGGGACGTATTTATATGAAATGATCCAGCTCAGTCCTTGCGGTAACTATCGAGCCCGAACCTGGCATTGGTTTAGTAACTATCAGATTGTCAGGCGCACGCTGATTCAAGAAGAACGGGTGCGATAAGAGTTTTTGCTGAAGTCAAATGTGCGATCGCCTCTGTTCAGATGCCACAAGCATTCAATTTTATGATTTTTTTGAATAAAATTATGAGGTCAAACTCGTGAAAGTTGCACTGGTGACTGGCGGAACTCGCGGCATAGGTCTAGCCATTTCTCGCAGGCTGGCGAGAGACGGTTTCAATCTCGTTCTCGGCTACAATTCCAACCACGACGCTGCTACCGAAGCCAAAAACGAGCTGGAAAAGCATAATGTCAAAGTTGTGACGGTGGCAGGCGATATCAAGAAGCAAGAAACGGTTGACCTCCTCTTTAAAAGAGTCGAAGAAGACTTTAACCGCCAACTGACCGCCTTTGTTCATGTAGCAGGGTATGCCATAACCGCTCAACTGCCTGAAAAATTTACTTTTGAACAATATGACGAGGCTCAGGAACTCAACCCTAAAACCTTTCTCAGGTGCATGGAAAAGTCATTGAGTTGTATGGCTGACGGTGAGGGTCGGGTAGTAGTCATCTCTTCTCACGGTGTCCACGACCCTGGAAAAATATATGCTATGTTAGCTCCAGCAAAAGGGGCAATGGAAGTGCTGGCCAAGCACTACGCTCTAGCTTTAGCCTCACGAGGAATCACTGTAAACATTGTTGCTCCGGGCTACATAAAAACTCAGGAATGGGATATAATTCAGACAACGCTTCCTTACATTGACAAACTGCCACCAAACGCGACTCCTATAGGCAGGTGGGGTCAGCCCGATGACGTGGCTCCATTGGTTGCTTTTCTTTGTTCGCAGGAGAGCGGATTCATCACAGGTCAGCATATTTATGTTGATGGGGGGCTGGGCCTTTCCTTGTTTTGGAATATCCATCGCATGAGTGAACATCTGAAGCCAGAATAGTCATCAGATACCGAATACTTACTCGGCGGGAAAAATTGCAGCGGGAGCCTCCCGGTTTTGTAGGGGCGAAGCATTCGGGCGAATAATCTATCCATCACAACCGAAAATTTATCATCCGAATGCTTCGCCCTCACATCGGGATATACAAAACCAGAATGCTCCCAATTGCGGCAAAGTGATTGTAAGCTTTTAACATCAGTAAAAAGGCGTGCTGAGGAAATATCCCCGATGGCAGAAGAAATCAAGCAAAATACGATGGAAGTTGCCCAGCGAGCCTTCTCGCACGTGACTCGCGGACTGGCGACGGGTGAGTGGGAACCCTTGCTAGAGATGATAACTGACGATTTCACTTTCTGGTTTCCCGTCGGTCCCTATCACGGCTTGAACGTTGGGAAAGAGCGGTTTCGCGAGTTCTTGCAATATGTTTCTGAAACCTTCACCGAAGGGCTGGCGATCGCATCTATCGAACGCATCACCAGCAACGACACTACCGTCGTTTTCGAGTTTCGAGACGAAGGCAAGCTGCGGGGAGAACCTTATAAAAACCGCATCGCAATTTCCCTGGACGTTCGGGGAGATAAAATTTGTGCCTATCGCGAGTATTTTGGCAGCGATGGCAAATCGTATTAACCCTACAGAATAAACCGCACCAGAAAGCCTTTAAGCGGCTGCTCCGAAAACAAAAAGCGCCCCCAATTGGGAGCGCTTTTTTTAGCTAGAACTTAAAACTTAGCCCTTGATAGCGGGAGCTTCAACGCTGGCCAAGTCGAGGGGGAAGTTGTGAGCGTTGCGCTCGTGCATCACTTCCATACCCAGGTTGGCGCGGTTGATGACATCTGCCCAGGTGTTGATAACGCGACCTTGGGAATCAATCACCGATTGGTTGAAGTTGAAACCGTTCAAGTTGAAAGCCATCGTGGAGATACCCAGCGCGGTAAACCAGATGCCGATCGCCGGCCAAGCACCCAAGAAGAAGTGCACTGACGCAGAAATCGGATTTCTTCACCAGCTCTGTCGATCGCAGCGTAGGGGCTGAAGCCAGAAACCCGGTATATTCGCGATCGCCCCTATGTCCGTGGGTTACAATCATCAATAACCTAGACCTTCCAAAAGGGCGTTGCACATATATGATATGATAGTCATGTAATTCCTATCCAGTCAGAATA
>CAYOOD010000010.1:18797-115317 GCA_964405435.1 uncultured bacterium | reverse complement strand
GCTCCGGGATATATAAAAAAATGTAACAATACTAAGTTAGCCAACTTGGTATTATATGGGAGAATTGGAAGGCGGTTATTTCACTCAGCTTTCTCCAACGAGACAAGATGATAAAGTGGAAACAATTTCTATTAATTATGCGGTTTCGGCTTTGAGTAAATAGCCTTGGCTCAATCCGAGAAGCGATCGCACCTTTCCCCTCGCGCCAAAAGTGCGATCGCCTGCCTTTCCGTGCCACAACTTATACATCTTAAGGGTTGCATTCGGCTTGTGAATTATTGGTTGCAAGTTAGAGATTATTCGCCGGAATGCTTTCATCCCCTACATGGGATGCGATCGCGCGTTTTCTCCTTTCTAACTCACTAGCAGGCGATCGCTTGATAATTTTTGCCGGATATGCTATAATGAGCACAATATTTTTAAAATAAAACTGCTTGCGCCCAAAATCCAACTTTATGAAACAAATCCTAGACGCTATCTATGAAAATGGCGTGTTCCGCCCCCTGACAAGTCTGGAAATATCCGAGGGACAATCTGTTCGGCTAATAGTAGAAACTACATCAGATAGCACTCCAGAGGACATGCTCAACCTAGCTGCTCGTGTTTACGAAGGTTTGTCGGGTGAAGACATTGATGAGATAGAAAAAATTGCTCGCGAACGCAGAGATTTTTTTGGAGAAGAAACTGCCTAATGAGTTTAGCACGGGTTGTCTTAGATACCGATATACTTTCAGCGATTATGCGGCAAAATCCAGCCGTGCTGCCGAAAGCAAGGGAGTATTTAGCGGAGCACAGTCAATTTACGCTTTCTATTATCACTCGGTATGAAATTCTGCGGGGTTTGAAGGCTAAAGGGGCAACGAGACAGATAAGAGCTTTCGATGAATTTTGTGCTAAAAATATAATTTTACCTCTCACTGACGAAATTGTAGTCAAAGCCGCAGATATTTATGCTGATTTGAAAGGACATGGAGTGCTAATTGGAGATGCAGATATCCTGATAGCTGCTTCGGCATTAGTTCGAGGCTTGGCGGTGATTACCAACAATGAAGCTCATTTCCAGCGGATTCCTGAACTACAGGTACTCAACTGGCTAAAATAGCATGTAAGCAGCGAAAAGTTAGGAGGCGATCGCACCTTTTCCCCTCGCGCCAAAAGTGCAATCGCCTAATTTTCAGCTCAATAAATCTACTCGAACGCTAAAGCTCTACCCAACCTACAAACTAAAAAAAATGCGTCCGAGTCACCTCAGACGCATACCACAAAACGAATAAATTGTCAAGAGTGAATCTTAACCTTGGAGCGCGTTGGCACCGCCCACAACTTCCAGAATTTCCTGGGTAATCGCGGCTTGCCGCGCTTTGTTGTACGTCAGCGTCAGGGTGCCGATGAGTTCTTTGGCGTTGTCGCTGGCGTTGTTCATCGCCGTCATCCGTGCCGCCAGTTCGCTCGCTGCCGATTCTTGCAGCGCTCGCAGCAATTGGTTATTCAAGTACAGCGGCAACAGCGCATCCAAAATTTGCGCCGGATCTTGCTCGAAAATCATGTCTCTCGGCAAGCTCTTCATTTCGGTGGTGACTTTCTCCCGCTCGACTTGGAAGTTGCCGCCGCGCGTGGTGAGGCGGAAGATTTCGTCGTCGGTTGCTTCGAGCCCTTGCGGATCGAGGGGCAGCAGGGTTTGCACCACCGGGCGAGAGCTGATTAAGGAGACAAATTTGGTGTAAATCAGCTCGACGCGATCGACGCCTTCTGACAGGAACAGCGACAGCAGTTCGTCGGCAATTTGCGAGGCTTCTGCTGCGGTGGGAACCTGTTCTAAACCGCTGTAGGTGGCGTCAATGGGCTGGTTGCGGCGCTGGAAATACTGGATGGCTTTGCGTCCGACTAGCACGAATTTGTAGTCGAGTCCTTCTGCCTTCAGTTCTCTGGCGCGGGCTTCGGCTCTCTTGATGATGTTGCTGTTGTAGCCGCCGCACAAACCGCGATCGCCCGAGATGACGAGCAATCCGACGCAGCGCACGTCCCGCTGTTTGAGCAGGGGCAAGTCTACGTCTTCAAACCTCAACCGCGCTTGCAGCCCGTAGAGCACTTGTGCCAAGCGATCGGCAAAGGGGCGGGTGGCGATCACCTGTTCTTGCGCGCGGCGCACTTTCGCAGCAGCAACCAGGCGCATGGCTTCGGTGATTTTTTTGGTGTTTTTGACCGACTGGATGCGATCGCGAATTGCTTTTAAATTTGCCATATTTTTTAACCTCTATACTCTCGTTCCCAGGCTGAGCCTGGGAACGCAGACTGTGAGGCTCTGCCTCACTTACTAACAATCCGATCGCGAGGCAGAGCCTCTGGACTTTCGTTCCCAGACTCAGCCTGGGAACGAGGAACCAACTCAGCACTGAGCACTTAGCACTTTCCTCAGCACTCAGCACTCAGCACTCAGCACTCAGCAATTTCTACGCTGCCGCTTTGAAAGACTGCTTGAATTCAGCGATCGCTTGCTTGAGCAGATTTTCAGCTTCATCGGTCAGTTGCTTGTCGTTCTGAACGATTTCGCCGTAGCGAGCCTTGCTCGTCCGCAAGTATTCGCGCAAGCCCTTCGTAAACGTGACGACTTTATCAGTCGGGATGTCATCCAAATAACCGTTAATCCCCGCATAGATAATCGCCACCTGCTCAGACAGCGACAGGGGAGAATTTTGCGGCTGCTTGAGCAATTCGCGCAAGCGCTGACCCCGCGCTAGCTGGTTTTGAGTCGCTTGGTCCAAATCCGAGGCAAATTGAGCAAACGCTGCTAATTCTTCAAACTGCGCCAGCTCCAACTTCACCTTACCGGCGACTTTCTTCATCGCCTTGGTTTGCGCTGCCGAACCCACGCGGGACACCGAAATACCGGGGTTCACCGCCGGACGGAAACCGGAGTTAAACAAGTTCGACGACAAGAAAATCTGACCGTCGGTAATCGAAATCACGTTCGTCGGAATGTACGCCGAAACGTCGCCTGCTTGGGTTTCGATGATCGGCAGAGCCGTCATGCTGCCTTCGCCCAGTTCGTTGCTCAGCTTCGCGGCGCGTTCGAGCAAGCGAGAGTGGAGGTAGAAAACGTCTCCGGGATAGGCTTCACGACCGGGCGGGCGGCGCAGCAGCAGCGACATCTGGCGGTAAGCTTGCGCTTGCTTGGAAAGGTCGTCGTAGATGACCAGGGTGTGCTTGCCCTTATACATGAAGTATTCGGCCATGCTAGCACCGGTGTAGGGAGCCAGGTATTGCAGGGTTGCCGGATCGCTGGCGTTCGCTGCTACCACGATGGTGTAATCCATCGCTCCTTTTTCTTGGAGGGTGTTGACCACGTTCGCCACGGTGGAGGCTTTTTGGCCGATCGCGACGTAAACGCAGATCACGTTCTCGCTCTTTTGGTTGATGATCGTGTCGATCGCGATCGCGGTTTTACCCGTCTGCCGGTCGCCGATGATCAGCTCGCGCTGTCCGCGTCCGACGGGAATCATCGCGTCAATAGCCGTAATCCCGGTTTGCAGGGGTTCGTACACGGAGCGGCGCTCGATAATCCCGGGTGCCGGCGATTCGATCAGGCGGCTTTCGCTCGTGTTGATTTCGCCCTTGCCGTCAATCGGACGACCGAGAGCGTCCACAACCCGACCGATGAGGGCTTCTCCCACGGGCACCTGAGCGATTTTGCCGGTCGCCGTCACGGAGGAGCCTTCTTGGATTTCGCGCCCTTCGCCCATCAGCACCGCGCCCACGTTGTCTTCTTCCAGGTTGAGGGCGATACCGATGGTGCCGTCTACAAACTCCAGCAGTTCGCCGGCCATGACTTTTTCCAAGCCATAAATCCGAGCGATGCCGTCGCCTACTTGCAGCACTGTACCGACGTTAGAAACTTTTACGTCTTGGTCGTACTGCTCGATCTGCTGCCGAATAATGCTGCTGATTTCGTCGGGTCTGATGCTTACCATCGTTCGTGGTTTGTTGTCAAGTGTTTTCGGTAACTGCTTGCTTGGTAATTGGCAATTGATTTGTTCTCTTACCGATTACCGATCGCCTCTATGGAGCCAGCGAAATTCAAGATAGAGCGGTGCCTTGAGGGAGTTTGGGGCTGCGACGTTTTTGAAAGTCAAAGTGAGAAAAGCAAAATTTTCGCCTTGAAATCTCACAAGTGAAATTTCCCCGATCGAATCTCACATTTTTTCTCTCACATCTGACCTCCGCTTCTTTCTCCAAAGCGAAGTTTTCCCTTACTGAAATGTTCGCTCGGTCAGCGGTTTCCGCGCTTGCCCTTCCTAATTTCTATTTTAGATTTTAGATTTAGAAATGCGGACAATCGCCCAACCGATCGCGCTCGTCGGTTTTCAGAAACGTTACGGGTAACGTCTCGCGATCGCTCCAAAATCCCAAATCCAAAATGTACTCGCCTCTTACGCTGCACCGAGTCGAATGCCAATCCGGCGCAACTGTCCGCGCAAGCTGGCATCGATGATTTGAGAGCCGACTTTAATGATGACGCCCCCAATCAAATCCGGGTCGATTTTTGTTTCGAGGTCAACTGCGCGAGCGCCTGTAATGGCTTGTACTTTTTCGCGTACTGCTTGCTGCTGCCCTTCATTGAGTTCTCTAGCAGAAGTGACTTCTGCCAAAACCGTCTGGTTGAGTTCGCGCAGGAGTGTCAGGTAATGCTTGAGAATTCCATCCAAAAACAGGATGCGGCGGCGATCGACGAGCAACAACAAGAAATTGCGCGTGTACGGGTGAATTTCTTCGCCGGCAATCTGCCGCAATACAGCTTTTTTGGCATCATCCTTGGTAAAAGGATTTGCCAAAAATTGCGTGAGGTCGGCGGAGTTTTGCAGGACTTCGAGCAAGGAGCGCGCGTCGTCCCCAATGCGATCGGCCAAATCTTGCGATCGCGCTAGGGACATCAGAGCTTGTGCGTAAGGCTCCAAAATTTCTGACGTGACTACACTGCCTTTCACTAGCGTCCTCCTAGCATCGCAATGCTGCGGTCAATTAATTGATTCTGAGCGTAATCGTCCATGCGCTCTTTGAGTCGCGACTCTACTTGCTGCAAAGCCATCGCTGCGACGCGGGCGCGCAGTTCCTTGTTGACGCGCTCTCTTTCCGAGTCCAGATCTCTGGCAGCATCTGCCCGCATCCGTTCCACATCTTGAGCGGCCCGCGCTAAGATAGACTCTCTAGCTGCTTTCGCATTTTCTTCGGCTGCTGCTCGGATGCGCTTCGCCTCTTCTTGAGCTTGAGCTAGTTTTTTCTGCCCTTCGGCAAGAGCGGCTTCTGCTTTTTTAACCCGATCTTCTGCTTCGCGAATCGCTGTCTCAATTTTTTCGCGCCGTTCGCTGAGAATATTTCCCAAGAAACCGCGCCCGAAGTAAAACAGTACGCCAATGATAATCAGCAGGTTTACGAGGTTGGTTTCTAAAATGTCTGCATTCAGACCGAAACCCCCTCCTGCCAATTCCGACTCAACTTCACTGGCTGCTGTGGCCAATAGTAATAAAGTCCCCATCATACAAAATCCATAACTGTGTTAATGAACTCTCAGCTTTCAGCCAGAACAAGTGAGAAGTCAGAAGTAATAACCGCTACTGCGCGCTCAGCACTAATTACTCAGCACTAATTACTCAGCACTCAGCACTTCAGCCGAAGCATCGAACACTCAGCACTCAGCACTCATTACTCAGCACTCATTACTCAGCACTCAGCACTCAGCACTCAGCACTTAGACTTCTAACGGTTGGCGAGTTCCGGCCCGAGGAGTTTTTCGAGGATCTGGCGAGATAGGGTATCTACCTGTTGTTCGAGCGATCGCAAGGCTTCCTGTTTTTCCCGGTCGATTTCCGCAGTCGCCTGTTCTCTCGCTTGCTGCGCTTCTCTCTGAGCTTGAGCGATTTGCTCGGCTGCCATCTTTTGAGCGGCTGCCTCAGCCTCAGCAATAATTGCGCTCGACTGTCTGCGAGCATCTCCGAGCTGTTGCTCGTATTGAGTCGCGAGCATTTGCGCCTTGCTCAAGCGTTCTTTTGCTTGAGTTTGATTGTTGCGGACGTACTCGTCGCGATCGTCTATTGCCTTGCCGAGGGGCTTGTAAAAGACGGCATTTAAAATGACTGCCAGGAGGAGAAACTGCACGGCCATGATCGGCAAGGTGGCGTCAAAATCAAACAGCCCGCCTTTCTCCGCCGTCGCTTCAGCCGCCGCTTCAACGGCCAGTAGAATTGTCCAGTATGTCATAATTTTTCATTGCCCCCATTGATTTTTAGATTTTGGATTTTAGATTTTAGATTTTAGATTTTTACGATATAATTTAAAATCCACTATCCAAAATCCAAAATTCACGCTCAGGCATTAGATAGAGACGCGAAGCGATCGCTCCCGCCTCTATCCACACTGGTTTTATTACGCGAAGGGGTTGGCGAACAGCAGCACCAGGGCAACCACCAGACCGTAAATGGTCAGCGCTTCCATGAATGCCAAGCTCAGCAGCAAGGTGCCGCGAATTTTGCCTTCAGCTTCGGGCTGGCGGGCGATCCCTTCCACAGCTTGACCGGCGGCATTACCTTGACCGATGCCAGGGCCGATCGCAGCCAGACCGACAGCCAGAGAAGCAGCCAGAACGGAAGCAGCAGAAATAATGGGGTCCATGATGTTTTTCCTTACCTTGACTACAACAAAACCAACAAGTGTGAAATTTTGGATTTGAGAAGACTTCAGATTTTCAGAGCCTGAAAATCTTCACTTCCAGAAAGATACCATTACAGGGAGTACATCAGTCGTGATGTTCTTCACCGTGACCGTGCCCTTCCATTGCCTCACCAATGTAGACAGAAGCCAAGGTGGCAAAAATCAGCGCCTGAATCGCACTGGTAAATAACCCCAATATCATCACCGGTAAGGGGACAAATAAGGGCACCAGCAGCACGAACACGCCGACCACGAGTTCATCCGCCAAAATGTTTCCAAATAGACGGAAGCTCAGGGAAAGAGGCTTGGTAAAATCTTCCAGAATGTTGATGGGCAGGAGGATGGGCGTCGGCTGGACGTACTTGGAGAAGTATTCCAAACCGCGCTTGCTGAAGCCTGCGTAAAAATACGCTAAGGAAGTCAGCAGTGCCAGTGCAACGGTGGTGTTGATATCGCTGGTGGGGGCTGCGAGTTCGCCTTCTGGGATGTGAATGAGCTTCCAGGGGACGAGAGCACCCGACCAGTTGCAAACGAAGATGAACAGAAACAGCGTGCCGACAAAAGGCACCCAAGGGCGGTACTCTTTCTCGCCGATTTGGCCTTTGGCCAGGTCCCGGATAAATTCCAGGGCATATTCCATGAAGTTTTGCATCCCGCTGGGAATTCGCTGGACGTTCCGCGAAGCCAGCACCGATGCTGTCACCAGCACGGCAATCACAAACCAGGAGGTAAGCAATACCTGACCGTGAACTTTGAGGTTGCCGACGTGCCAGTAGAAATGCTTGCCAACTTCCAATTCGGCGAGGGGCAGAGAGTTTATGGTGTTTAAAACATCCAGCATGTCGATTCAGGAGGCAGCGCCTTCCCTCGAGAAGTTGGAGGACTCACAGGCTGCCCGACTTATTTAGGGTCAGGCATTAGTGCGGTTCGCAACATGTAAACGATGAGCGCGGCTTTGTATGTCAGGAATCCCAGAAATATCGGGACGATCTTCAACTCGTTCCATTGAGTTGCCACTATAATCAACCCAATGAATAGAGCAAACCGCGTCTTGCTCAGGCGCTCCTTTTGCGTGCCAAGGCGCTCAACGTCCTTTGCCAACATTCTCAAGTAAACCACACCTGTGCACGCTCCGAGCAAATAATTCAGAGCAATGTTGAGGGAATACGCAATCCAGACAGAGATAAAGATAATCCCCGTCAAGGCAAGCGTCGCTACAAGTAACTCCTGCTGGAGTTTGTAAAACTCTTGCATGGATGCAGGGGGTTCTGGGGATGCAGAACCGGAAGGTGGGTTATCTCCCTGTACGGGAGTGGGTTCTAGAGAGTCGTCGGGCACGTTCACCGCGTCGGGCTTGTGTGTCAGGCCAGTGCCAATCATATCACGGTAGGGTAACAATTCTTAAAAAAAGATTTCGGGCGTGGGGCATTGGGAATCGGGAATTGGGCATTGGGGATTGGGCAAAAGGGCAAAAGGGCATTGGGAATTCGGCATTGGGAATTCGGCATTGGGAATTCGGCATTGTTGTGTTTCTATGCCCCATGCCCCATGCCCCATGCCCCCTTAAGCGGGAGTCAGCATGATTAATTGCTGCTGCTGCAGCGATCGCGCCCCGTCGAGCCCCAACTGCACTCCTGCCAAGATGGCCCCTATCGTGCGCCCTTCGCCGCAAGCGCTCAGAAACTCGAATTCCGCCTCGCTCAGGCTCACCGGCTGGTAGTCGTAATTAAACAAATCCCGACTCGGCCACCCGTGGATGCAAGGGCTCAATTCTGGTATCGCTGCCAAAAAGGCTGCATCATTTGACCAGTCGGCTTTCTGTACAGGCGATCGCCCCAGGAAAAATTCGTAGTGCGTCACTTCCGGATCTAATAGCTCGATGAGTCGGTAGCGATCGCGCTCTCCCAGACCCTTCGCCCGCTCCACCAGCTCCGGCGCTTTCCCGAGCAAGCGCTCCAACTGCCAATAACCCGGATTCGAGAAGCCCACAAACCCCAACCCAGACGCATCAATTAACTCAAACAGCGTCTCGACGTTGTAATCGATCTCTTGGGGATGGACGTACATGTCGGCAAAATTCGCATCCCGCTGATTTTCCAGCGACCAGCGTTCTTTTTCCCGCTTGACAAGTCGGTTGCTTTCTGGTAGAGAAGCAAAAATCTGACGCCCGACCTGAACGCCATCCGTATAGTCGCCCCGCTTCTCACCTTGGAGGAGGGCGATCGCCTTTTGCATCAGTTGAATTTCCCAGCGCCCCAGCTCCGCATAAACAAAAATGTGCATCAAACCGCCGGGAGCCAATTTGGACGCGATCGCCTGAATGCCTCGAATCGGATCGGGCAAGTGGTGCAGCACGCCCACACAATTAATATAGTCAAACTCTCCCTCTAGCTGTCCCACATCATACAAGCTGAGGTGGTGAAACTCGGCGCGCGAGGCACCGGAACGGCGACAGCGCTCCTTCGCGACAGAAAGCGCCCCCGCGCTCAAATCAATCCCGGTAATCCGGGCTTGCGGGTTGAGGTGGACTAAATATTCCGTGCCCACACCCGTGCCACAGCCGGCATCTAAAATGCGGATGTCTTGCTTTTGGGGTTTCGTGCCGGTGCAAAAATTGTACGCTGCCTGCCAATTCCAGCGCCAGTTGTAGCCGGGGGGCGGTTCGTCGAGGAGGGGTTCCGGGGGGAAGGGATAAGTATCGTAGAGCCTGCTAACAGCAGCGCTGATCGTCTGAGAATCTGACATAGTGACCAAGATAGGGCCGCTACACGAGTTTACCGCTTGTCGAAGTCCCTGCGCCAGAGTCTTTTCTGGCGCTCCCCGGAATTGGGGTAAAAGTAGCGATCGTTTTAAACCGCGTGAGGAGCAAGCGGGCGCACAGAGAAGAAAAGGAAAGAATTGATTGGGGTTGGTTATCGCTACTTATTTATCGGGAGCCGATGCCAAAGCCCTCTGCTTCTCGGCGATCGCTCCATCGACAGCGGCAGGAAAAGCAACCCCTAGTCCAACGGTTGTATTGCTGGGTTGACGCGCGGGCTGCTGCGGGACAATTTCTCTGAGGTGATATCCCGCTGCCACCCCGCCGATCGCGAGGACGACGTTTAGCAGGAGGCTGGCGGCGAGCCAGCCACAAAGGGGGTTCGGTTTGCCGAGGGCAGCAGCTCTAGACCATCTCTTGGTTTCTGTAACGAGCTGGTGGATTTGCTGCAAGTCTTCGCGCAATTGGCTGTAGCGGTTGAAGTCCAGATCGAGGGGATGCTCAATTGTGGTTGCAGTAGCTCTGACCCCGATGTGGCTTGCATTGGTGTCGGATTCGAGTTGGTGCCAAGTGTTTTTCACGGGCGCTCTCCTGATTATTTGATGCAGTCAATCACAAGCCCAGTTTCAGGACGATCGCTCGTTTCTGCGGTGCGATCGCTGGCTGTTTGTGGCTGTTGTTCTTTAAAGGCTGTCTCATCTACCCTTTCACCCGCGCGCGAACTGTGAAGGGGATCGATGAAAAGTGGGTTTTGGTCTTGAAGCGTTTTGCCCTGTAAGGTCTAATTGAAATTTTGCAGGCTCTTCTTTGGCTTTTTTCTCAGAAGAGCTATATCGCTCTATATCATCTTATCAAAGCTAGAGTTTCTTTGCAATCGCCGACGCAACTGCAACAGGCGCTCCTGCGGCGGTGAGAAAATCATCCCTTTGGGACAGTTCGCCCGTAGCGCGACCGCCTGCTGTGCGGTGCGAAAAGCTGGTTGTCCCCTGTCTGATGTACACCCGTGATGGCTCAATCTATTATCAATTTAGGCGGAATCCTCCAAGTTCATCAACCGAAAATTCAAGGATTTTTGACAGAAAACGCTTTAGGGGCTTCCCAAACCGTATTTTTGCGGAATTTGGCCCGATTGTAATATACAATCCGTTTGATTGGATTGTAGTAAAACCAGAGAGCAAGCGATCGCGGAAAGTGGTAAGTGCGGAGTGCTGAGTGGTGAGAGGGGGCGTCCATGCGGGCTGGAGCTAACAGGGCGATCGCTCCGCATCGGCTAGTGGCCGGAAAATGGGCTTGGCGTTGGGCTACCGCAAATACACGGGCGATCGCTGGCCGAAAATAGAGTGAAAGCGGCGATATTGACTCGAGGGTGAGTTCGGGAGTACCTCTGTTCCGCATCCGTGCTCAGAAAAGCACTCGTGTTGCGATCGCTTCTCCCGCGCCAGTGGCTCCCCGCGTAAAGCCCAGAAGCCAGACGCAGGCAGAAACAGTGTCGAGGCGCTGTACAACCAGAATTTATAATTTTTGTCAATTACTTGAGGGAATATTGCCAGAACGCAGAAAATGAATCCACCTCAAGATAGATTTCCCGCCAGTCTACTTCTATGAAGATCGGCGCTAGCACGCTTTGACTCTGATGACAACTGCCCATCTCTCCTCCCGCTCCGAAATCTCCCCCCCTCTCCCCCTCTCCCCCTCTCCTCCCCTTCTCCCCTGCGGCCACAACGGTTTTGTTACAAAACTTATCTTTTTTCTCATAAATCTAACGCGAACCAGTATAATTGCGCCTGAAAAGTACCGAGAGGAGCCTACACACTTTTTAACAATTGGGACTGAAGAGACAGAAAAGTTTTAATCTATAAACTGTGTCAATCGAGCCCGTGCAGTTGTTTGGCAGCATTCTTTCCAGCAGTCCGCGCCCGAGGCAAGAGTCTCTTGGAAAAGGATGTCGAGCGCCATTTGGCCAATATTAACCCAGTCGTGCTGTGTAAGGGAGAGTTTGAAATCCAATGAGTGTAAAGGCAAGTGGTGGAAGCTCAGTTGTCCGTCCGCAGCTATATCAAACCGTACCGGTGTCAGCGATTTCGCAAGCGGAACAGCAAGATCGCTTCCTGGAACGGGGCGAGCTGAGCGAACTAGAAACCTTTTTCAAATCCGGGCAGAAGCGTCTGGCGATCGCCGAGGCGCTCACCCGCAACTCAGAACTGATCGTATCCCGCGCCGCCAACCGGATATTCACCGGCGGTTCCCCGATGGCATTCTTGGAAAAACCCAAGGAAGAGCCCGCGATGACCGTAGCGGGAACGCGCCTGGACACCCAAGAAGGGATGAAACTGGGAACGGTTACCTATGTAGAAAATAAAGGTGGGTTGTTTGACGGATTCCTATCCTTCTTCACGACCCCCAGCGCTGGGCCAATTCCCCCCGGTTTCCAACCGATCAACGTCGCCCGCTATGGCCCTGGGAACATGACCAAATCCCTGCGGGACCTGAGCTGGTTCTTGCGCTATGTCACCTACGCGATCGTCGCCGGCGATCCGAACATCATCTCGGTGAACGTGCGGGGTTTGCGGGAAATCATTGAAAACGCTTGCTCCTCCGCTGCCACCATCGTAGCGCTGCAAGAAATGCGGCTGGCGGCCACCAGCTACTTCAAGAAAGACGAAGAAGCGGAAAACATCGTCAAGCAATACTTCGACGTTGTTATCGCCGAATTCAAAGCCCCGACGCCCTCCAACAAGCTGCGCCAGCGTCCCAGCAGCGACCAGCAAGGGCTGCAGCTTCCCCAAATCTACTTCAATGCAGCCGAGCGCCGTCAAAAATTTGTGATGAAGCCCGGTTTGTCGGCGTCGGAAAAACTCTCCGTCGTCAAAGCGGCTTACCGCCAAATCTTCGAGCGCGACATTACCCGCGCCTACAGCCTGGGGATCTCCGACCTCGAATCCAAGGTGAAAAACGGCGAAATCTCTATGAAGGAGTTCGTCCGCCGCTTGGGCAAATCGCCGCTCTACCGCAAGCAGTTCTTCGAGCCGTTCATCAACAGCCGCGCTCTGGAACTGGCATTCCGCCACTTCTTAGGTCGCGCTCCTTCTTCTCGCGAGGAAGTGCAAAAATATTTCTCGATCGTCTCTACCGGTGGCCTGCCGAAACTGATCGACGCGCTGGTTGATTCTCAGGAATATTCCGATTACTTCGGCGAAGAAACGGTGCCTTACTTGCGCGGTCTGGGCCAAGAAGCCCAAGAGTGCCGCAACTGGGGGCCGCAGTTTGACCTGTTTAACTACAGCGCGCCCTTCCGCAAGGTGCCGCAGTTCATCACCCTGTTCGCCGCCTACGAACAACCGCTACCCGACCAGCACCCCTACGGTAGCGGCAATGACCCGCTGGAAATTCAGTTCGGCGCTATCTTCCCGAAAGAAACGCGCAACCCCAGCACCTCGCCGGCACCGTTTGGCAAGGATACCCGCCGCATCCTCATCCGTCGCGGCGCGGGCATCGAGAACCAACTGAGCAATCCGGCAGCTCGCGGCAAGGCTCCCGGTTCCCTCGGGCCGAAGGTGTTCAAGCTCGATCAGGTTCCCGGCACGACTTACAAGTACGGGAAGAAGGGCAGCAAAACGCTGGTGCAGGGCACGAGCGTCAGATTCTCGGAAAGCTCTACCCAAGCCGTCATCCGCGCCGCTTACCTGCAAGTGTTCGGACGCGAACTGTATGAAGGGCAGCGCCTGAAGGTGGCGGAAATCAAGCTGGAAAATGGCGATATCACTGTGCGGGAGTTTATCCGGGCACTGGCGAAGTCGGACGTTTTCCGCAAGATGTACTGGACTTCTCTGTATGTCTGCAAAGCCGTGGAGTACATCCACCGCCGCTTGTTGGGCCGTCCTACTTACGGGCGTCAGGAAATTAATTCTTACTTCGATATCTGTGCGAAGAAGGGTTTCTACGCTCTGGTTGACGCGATTCTCGACAGCAAGGAATATGAGGAAGCGTTCGGGGAAGATACGATTCCCTACGAGCGCTATGTGACGCCGCAAGGTCTGGCACTGCGATCGCTGCGCGTCGGCAGTATCGGCGACAAGAATCTCAAAGTCGAGAAGGAAGAAACCCCGCGCTTTATCGAGCTCGGTGCCGTTCCAGAACGCGCCGTACCCGATATCGCCACCCGCATCAGCCAAGGTGTCCAGAAGCGCCGCGAACAAACCAAGGTCTTCAAGCTCACCAATTTGTCTGATAAGGTTGGGGTACAGACGGTGATTCAGGCCGCCTACCGCCAAATCTTCGAGCGCGATTTGAACCCGTACATTATTAAGAACGAGTTCAGCGCTCTGGAAAGCAAGCTGCGCAACGGCGAAATCACGGTTAAGGAATTTATTGAAGGGCTGGGAACTTCCAACCTGTATGTCAAGGAGTTCTACGCGCCTTATCCGAATACCAAGGTGATCGAGCTGGGCACGAAGCACTTCTTGGGACGCGCGCCCCGCGATCAAGCGGAAATTCGCAAGTACAACCAGATTCTCGCTTCTCAAGGTATCCGGGGCTTCATCACCGCGATGGTGAACAGCATGGAATACCTGCAACTGTTCAATGAGGATGTGGTGCCCTACCGTCGCTTCCCGACGCTGCCGGCTGCTAACTTCCCGAATACGGAACGGCTGTACAACCAGTTGACGAAGCAAAATGACGAGCTGGTGGTGCCGAGCTTTGAGCCTGCTAACTCCGCAATGGATGTGGCTCAGATGCCGCTGATGGCTAAGGCGATGCCGAGTGGCAGCAGCAAGTTGGATGTGGTTGGCGTCGGTCGCTCGATTTCCGCCGGTGCGGTTCAGTCCGCCTCTGCTAGCAAGGTAGCTCGGATTTACCGGGTGAGTGCTGGGATGGATGCGGCTGAGATGGATATGGCAATCCGCGCTATCTACGGGCAAGTGATGGCGGTTTACGGGGAGCTGGTTCCTGAAGAGTTGCAGCGTGCGGATTTGGAAGCGAAGCTGCGATCGGGCGAAATCTCTGTTCGTTCTTTCGTCCGCGAGTTGGCGATGTCGGATGCCTATCGCGATCGCTTTGTCAAGCCGTATCCGGCGGCAAAGGCGGTTGAGGTCATGTTCCGCACGCTCTTGGGGCGCGAAGCAGCGATGCCGGAGGTGGCACACTACCAGCACGCGCTCGTGGAAGAAGGCGCTCGGGCTGCGATCGCCGCTCTGGTTGATGGCGCTGAATATGCCCGCTTCTTCGGCGAGGATGTAGTGCCTTACAAGCGTTAGGAGTTGTTATCATGTAGGGGCCTGCCTTTGAGCGTGCCCCTACAGGGTATTTGTTTCATAACTTGTTACTCCTTGAGGTATTTTTTCCCCAGTCCGCGATCGCGGACTGGTTTTTTTTGGGCGGGCGATCGCTCATCGGTGCCTGCCAGAATTGAGGGATGAGGACATTCTGGCAGTTCGCCCGGGCGAGTTCAAACAGGCACTTAAAAGCTCTAGCCTGTTAAATTTAGTTAATAAAAAGATGAAAGCCCGATAAACTTGGTAAAATAAGCGGCTGAAAAAGACGAAAATGTAAGCAAAAAAACTGGCATTTTTGTCAGCGCGGAAAGAGAAAAGATGGCCAATTATTATGTGCATCTAGCAGGGTCTGATGCCAATCCGGGCAACCAAGACCAGCCATTTCAGACGATCGCCAAGGCGGTTTCGATCGCCCAAGCAGGAGACACGATCTACCTGCGGGAAGGAGAATATCGAGAGACGGTGACTTTCAACAGCTCCGGCACTGCAGAAGCCCCGATTACCCTGACGGGATATCCCGGAGAAAATGCGATCGTCAGCGGACTGGAAAAGATCGAAAATTGGCAGCCGCACCAGGGAAAAATTTGGAAAGCGTCAATGCCCTGGACAGTTTACGACGAGAAGAAAATAACGGGCGGGCAACCTTGGAGTGACGATCAGGTGTTTGTCAATAAAAACCTGATGGTAGCAGCCCGATGGCCTTCAATAGCACCCGATCGCCTGACAGTCAAGCGATCGCAAGACATGGCAAGAGCGGGGAAATGCTCCCGCCTCTCCCAAACCCAAGCCGCATACGGCGACGACTTCTCAGAACCCTTTCCCGGCGCGTGGTTGGGGGCAAAAATTAACTACTGGGGCTCGTACAACAACGTTCCCACCACCGGCACCGTGACGGCAGTCAGCGGCGGACGAATTGAATTTGAAGATCCGTTTCTCAACCTGAGCGAACCGTACACGCCGCAATACTTGCAACCCTCAGACAAAAACTTTTTTTACCTGTGGGGCAAGTTGGATCTGCTGACCGATCCAGGGGAATTTTTCCGCAGTGGAGAGGGAACGCTCTACCTGTGGCCCCCGAACAATGACGACCCGAATCGACAATTGGTAGAAGCGAAACGGCGGGAGTGGGGATTAGAAATATCGGCCTCTCACATTCACGTTAAAAATATCACTCTCTTCGCCTGCGCGTTCAATCTCAAAAGTTCCTCCTCAAACTGCGTGCTAGAGGGAGTCAAGGTCTACTACACCTGGAATGCGCTCAACTTCCACAGGCTATTTTGGACGTTCCAAAAACTCGGCTGCAGTGTGAATGGGGCACTGCACAATCTCCGCAATTGCGAGTTTCACAACAGTGCAGCTTCTCACTTGATTCTAAAAGGGCGGGGGCACAAGGTTGAAGGATGCGTCTTTACTCGCTCCACTTATGAAGTCGGTCACGCCACGGTTTTTGCCAATAGTACCGGTCCGGAGTTTCACGAGTTCGATCGCTGTACTTTCGCGATCGCCGGGGGGCACCACGTTCGCCTCGGACAGCGCACCCACTACCGCCACTGCGATTTCTACCGCTCCCACCTGCAAACTTCAGACTTAGCGGTTTTCCACGGTTGGGGGACTGACTGCGCTGGCAGTGAAATCGCCTACAACTGGATACACGACAGCATCGCAGCAGATTACGACCCCGCGATTAAAAATTACCACTGCTGCGGAATCATGCTCGACCACGCTACATTCGGGGTTTCAATTTACCGAAACCTGCTGTGGAATCTTGACGCCCCGGCGATCGTTCACTTGGGGCTGCGCTCCGACGCTCTCCCCCGCAACAAAACGCTTTCCTCGCCGCTGGAGGTAAAAATTTTCCACAATACGGCAATGGGCGACTGCGGACCGGGACAAAATCTCGAAGGGCTCGGAGTCGAGGTAACTAACAATATCTTCACTACCACTCACGCGAACTTGCCTCGCAACGCGACGTTCAAAAACAATCACCAGATCAGCGATCGCAATCCCCGCTTCCGAAATCCCGCCAAACAGGATTTCCGACTGCTTCCCTCTTCGCCAGCGATTGGCAAGGGAACTTGCCTGGATACTTCCAACCAGACTCCCTGTATCGGTGCCTTTGAGAGCGGGGAGACGCGGCTGTGGAGTGCAGGAGCTCCCATATCCGAAACCGACTTGAAAAACCTGCAGGTTTCTGCCTCTTGGGATGGCGAAAACATAACCGTTGAAATATCCAACCTGCCGCCCTATCGCACGCTTCCCTCTGAATTTGAGGTACTCGTCGGAAACCAACCGCTTGATGCTCCTTTGCTGCGGACTTTTGACGCCGATTCAAACGACCAAATCTATGAAATTTCTGCACCCCCTGCGGTACATGGTTCGGATTTGCCGGTAGCCCTGCAGCTCGGAAACACCGTTTGGAATACGGACTGTACTGTAACTGCTGACATTTCTGCTTTTGTCAGCGCCAACCTGTCTGAGATTGAAGTAGTTATCTCCGAGCCGCTAACGTCTGTATACCGCGCCTGCTTAGATACGGCTAGTTTGGTAGCTGCCGGACAGCTCGATCCCGAACTAAAACAACTGCGAGTTTTTTCGCCTTCGGGAAATACCCTCGACTTTTGGGTGGAAAACCCAAATTCTAAAAAGACGGCAATTTGGTTTCGCACGACAGGTTTATCTGTCGGATCGGCAGTAAAATTTTCGTTCCCGCACCCGCCCCAAAAATCGGGTGGCGTTGAAGCCGTTATTCCGATTTTGCACGACCCTGATAATATTCTGTGGCTGAGGGCAAATGAAGGCATCGAGTTATCGCCTTCGGGCGCAGTTGTTACCTGGAAAGACTCATCCCCCGAAGGACATGACGCACGGGGTGAAACCTATGACGGCCAAACGCGAACTTTTTTAAAAGAGCCTCTGTTTGTCGAAAATGGAATTGCAGGAATGCCGGCAATTTCATTTGATGGCAGTCAGGGGTTGGACGTGCCGCACAATTTTAAAATCGCTCTCAAGCAACCTCGCACTGTTTTTGTGGTGCTCTACCGCACGGAACAATTCGGGCCTATTTTGGGGGTGGATTCCGGCAATTATTTGGAAGCTGGAAATAATACAAAGAATGGCTCGGTTTCCTCTACAGGGTTCGATCGCCTGCGCATTCGCAGCCAGCAAAACATCTCTACAGGCGACATAAACCTCTACTCGCCTAATGGCTCTTTCGGGCGCGATCGCACGCTGATTTTGTGCGTCCGTTCCAAGGATGACGGGGTAGTCGCTCGCCTGAACGGGCAGCCTTTGGTTTCGAGTCCTCTGCTCTATCAGCATTACGCCATCTCGAACAATTTCAAGATAGGTCGTCACCAGGTGGTGGGCTGGAATAATCCCCCCTCTCAGTTTAAGGGCTTGATATCGGAAATTATTCTTTTCGACCGAGATATCACCGATCCGACTCCGGTTGAAGAATATCTTTCGATCAAATACGCTGTTGCCAGCAGTGCTGTTTCTGCAACGGCATAAGCTTGTTGAGAAAAGTTTTCCCCAGCCTGCGATCGCAGGCTGGGGTTTTTGTTTTCAACCGCAGGGGGCAGGGATTTTTTTTTACCGCAAAGATGCAGAGGGCGCAGAGTGAGGGAAAGCTCGGAGTCTTTTAGGGTTGGCTATTGCTAGTTAATTATGGCTAGCAAGTTTGCCACAGCCTTGATTAGCCGAGACAGATTCCTGCATCTTTTTGGGATAGGGCAAATTGAGATTTATTCATTCTAGCGGTTTTCCGGGGGATGAAGTACAGAACAGAAACCCGGCTTCTTCAAGAAACCGGGTTTCTCAGTCCTTCTCATCGGGTAGCGTGTATAATTTCTGAGTGAGGGCATTGTACAGCCATCCGGCATCGCCGTTGTGAAAGTCGGGACGACTGCAACAGACACCCTCTCGTTTAATTTTTAATATTAAATTTAAACAAAAAATAAATTTTTTACAAACAAAATGAATGAAAGCTTAACTTTCTCCCAAAAAATCTGCCAAGCCCGATTTTTAAATTAATAATTCAGCGTTCAGTTGGCTGCGATTATTGTTTCTGGAACCAACTCGAAACCCACTTGTAAGTCAGGGAACCAGCGATCGCAGCCACTAAGAACAAAACAGGATTCCAAATGCCCAGCACCAGAGCCGTCAAACTCGGCCCCGGGCAGTAGCCAGAGATTCCCCAACCTATCCCGAAAATAGCCGCTCCTACCACGAGCGGCGCGTCGATTTGTTTCTGCGCGGGCAGGTAAAACTTTTTGTCAAAGAACGGATGGGGGAGACGCAACACGAAACGGAAGGCAATTAGCGTCACGCCAACGGCTCCACCGAGTACGAATAGCAGCGTCGGGTCCCAAACGCCGGTGACGTCGAGAAAACCGAGAACCCGGTTTCGGTCAATCATCTGGGAAATCCCCAAACCCAGACCAAACAAAACACCGGAAATCACAGCAACCAGATTTGTTTTCACAGTCCGTCTCCTCGAACAGCCGTTCAGATTGACAATAACAAGACGTGGCGGATAATAAAAACAGTCAGCATCGCAGTACCCAAAAAAGTCAGAACGGCTACGAGCGATCGCAGCGACAGTCGCCCCAGCCCGCACACCCCGTGCCCGCTCGTGCAGCCGTTGCCCATGCGCGTGCCGAAACCGACGAGAAAACCGCCGCCCAACATCGCCCAAGGAGCGATCGCTCCTGTTGGCGTCGGTTGGGGCGCGAGGAAATATTCGTAGAGCGCGCCGCCTGCCAGCATTCCGAAAAGAAAAAACCAGCACCAACTTTCATTAGAATTCAAAGCGATCGCCCGATTGAGCATTCCACTAATCCCAGCAATCCGACCGTTGAATGCCAGCAAAATAGTTGCACTCGCGCCGATTAGCAAACCGCCACACAAACCCGCGACCCAGTTAAAATCTGTCATGGAAGTTTCCTCTTTTCTTCTATTCTTACCCCTAAAAATCCCCCAATCCACCAATCTCAGTTTTTCTTAAGGAAGCTGGGTTTTGAATCCAGGTGGGAATCGGGTAAAATAGGCGAGGCTGGCCACTGAAAGCGAGATGCCTCCTGGAGGGCACTGTAGCAGGCGGTTCGCGATCGCCATAAGCTGATAATTCTTTAATTAACCAGAGCCAGCCAATCTAACATCTTGTAGTGCGGGTATGAGCGCCCGCGTTCCCTAGAAAATCAAATGTGCCACATCTGAGCACTTTCCGCACGCAATGACGCCAATCGGGAGGATCGACCGCGCGATCGCCTCGCCGTACTCCGTTGACAACCCATCCGCTCAACGGGGAGAAGACTTTTATAGAAAAGATATTTTAAGGTTGCTGTCTGCGAGAGGGCGCGTCAGGTAGGATGATGCTCGCCTGCGATTTAGGGGTGGCTGGAGAGAAATGGATAGCGGGAAAGACGATCTCACAAAAGCGATCGCTTTTGCAAGCTAACTTAAAGTTTTATTTTCCGTCCTGTGCTGAAAAGTCCGTTAATAATCTGGCTTGCCCCATCCCCATCCCCGTTTTGCGCCCGACTCCGGAAAAAAAAGCAAAATGAGCCAAAATTGTTGCAATTCTGGCTTGTTCGCGATCGCCGAATCGATACCGCACCCACCCCTTAGCGCCAATTTCCGCCCCTCCCTCCATCTTTAATGCCAGTGTTTTCAGCTCAAAAGCAGCAACCAACCCCTCCCATTCAATCTGGTGAAACTGGAATTCTTCAGGCGCAAACGCATTCCAGCGACGCCGCAAATTTCCAAACACCAATTCCGGCAGGGGAAACGGCTGAATTCCTTGTTTCTGCTTGAAACTGGTTGGAGAAAGAAAACTCAGCACGAGTTCATTACTCGTACAGGGCATTTTTGCCATTAGGTCATACTCAGTCGAACCCGCCCAAGGATGCGTCCCAGGTAAAGAGTAAACAGCCCGGATGGCAAACACGAATTTCCCCAAAGAAAGAAGTTCCATCCCCCATTTTTCCAACCCGCTCAGCAAAGGTGAAAGCAAGCTGCCATCTAAAAGCCCGATCCGGAAATAAAAATCATCTCCCGATTGGGTGCCCTTCTCGCGACGGGTTCCGATCAAACCCGAAACGCTAAAAGGCGACTCCTGAGAGTCGTGAACCGCCGCCGCTATAGCGGGATTTCCCAATTTCAACCATTGAAACACCTGAGCGTGGAGCGCTCGCCCCAAAGTTTGCGGCGGCATCCCTTCCTCTGCGGCTCCCAATTGAATCACCAGGGAGTGCAAGGTGTGGGATTTAGGAGGCTGTGGCAACATTTCCGGCTCCATAGTACAATCCTCTCGGCAAATAAATTTTATCTCGATTGGCTTCACCTTCTGAGAATTCCCAATAATCGCCTAGCAGTCGTGCTTGGCTGACAAGACTAACGGGCGGCATGACAATCCGGTTGTACAAGAGCAACCGAGACGAGCGGGGCAAGTCCAATGGATTGAGAGGATGAAGGCAGGTATATTCTCCCGATCGCGCTTGAATCTCAGAAATTGCGATCGCCTCTACCTGAATTTTTGTTGCCCACTTGCTCAACCGAATCCAGCGGGGTATTTTTACACCATCCGGAGCAATAATATAGGTTCTGTACTGACTGCCAACCGCCAACTCCTTAGCACGTCCGAAGTTAGTGGGGTAATTGCGGCGGGCTCCTTCTTCTCCAAACTGCTTGGACTTGCCGTAATAATTAACTTGAGCCGCTTTGAAGGTATTGACTTGATAAACCCATTGAATAGGAAGAGCGGGAAATACATAGATGCCAGCACTGTTCAGGTGCAAGAGATTTCGCTCGTTGCTTTCATCTAAATACCCCGGTTTTTGGGCGCTTTCTCCCTGCAATCGATACGGCTTGGGGATATATTCTACCTCAAATATTGCATAACTCAGCGCCCAATTGTGCAAATATTTCTCCGTTTCGTAGAGAGTTCCCATTTCGCGGGTGGCAAAAAAGAGATTGTCGTGGAGGGTAAGGGTGCATTGGTAAAGAGGCATGATTTATCTCCAAAAAATAGATAAATTAGATAGCTGCTGGGCTGTAAATCAGCGAGGGAATTAATATCTTGTAGAAACCCGGGTTCTCGAAGAACCCGGGTTTCTGGCTCACATTGCGGCTATGATTCAGATTTTCCTTTGCCTTTCGCCGATGCTTTTTTGCCCTTGCCTGCGATCGCGCCGTATTCGCCTGCATACTTCTTCGTTTGCTCGTAGAGGGCACTAATCGTCGCTGTCAAGCGAGTTTCATCTTGGTAAATTGCGCGTACCTCACTCAGCAAATCTGCAATCTGCGGAGCGAAAATTTTTTGAGTGGTGCGGATAGGTTCTTCATTGAGCAACTGCTGCGATACCTCACTTGCTTTTTCGGCAATCTCACTTAAAGCTTTGTTTGGGCTGCCATCCAACGCATCGTAAAGAGCCTGGGTAAACTTGAGATTGCTGAAAATTTCCCCATCGCAAAAGGCAATCCCGATAATGTGGTTTTCCATCGTACCGGTGCGGGATTCCTGGGCACCGTAGCGGCGCGATCGCATGAGATTACCCAGCACATAGATAAACCCTTCATAAGTCGGATCGCGCAGCGTTTCTACCGTGGGAAAAGTTACCTCTGGCAGGATATGCTCTTGCTCATTTATAGACGAACGAGTTTTCTTTTGTTCAGTTCGTTTTTCGTCGTCAGAATCTAGCATCATCGTTCCAGCTTCATTCGTAGCATTAAACGTAAAGCTGTCGCGAGATTCTTCGTAAGAACCGATAGAAAAAGTAGAGTCAGAGTAAACTTTTGAACGTTCCGAGCCACTATCTCCCACAGCAAAACCATAAATGACGCAATCTGGACATTGACCGCAGAAATTTTCTCCGCCGTAGCGACAAAAATTATTTTCTCCTTTTTCAGAGGTAATTAAACCGAGCGATCGTAACAGCTCCCGCCCATTGAGACGTTCAGGAGTTGTTTGCTTGCGCTTGAACATCACTAACCGATTGATGGATTGGGGGTTCGCTATACCTGCTTGGGTACGGGCTGTGTTAAGTACGCCGTCTGTCTGAAAAATGGGATAGGATTGACTGTGACGCAATACGATAAAGTGAACGTACTTGCCAGATGCTAAACGCGGAAAAGAAGCGTGAAATTCAGGCTTTAAGTTTGCTAGAATGCTCATTTATTTTCTCCTTTAGATTTCGATTCAGATGCTTTATCTTGCAAATCCAACCAACGATAGGCAAATTCCGCTCCTGCTTTGAGGCGGTTGCGATTGGCTTGTAAAAGAGCGCGATCGCCCTTATATGCCCCTAGAAATAATTCATTCACAAAATCCGTCATAAATGCCAAAATTGCTTCATCCTCCTGCGCTTGACGAATAGGCTCGTCAATTGACTTATTCATTAGAAAAGGGCGGTTATACTTTTCCCTGCGATCCAGCGCATTTCTCAGTTCGCCAGATCCTTGCCAAATTAATTCCTCTGGATCGATTTGAGGAGGGCTGCTGAGAATGACCTCTAAGGCTTTAGAAAAAGGCAGTAAAATTGCGTGAGTCGATTCATTAATATTAACCCGGTAAAATTGCCGATATTGGCTGACCAGTTTTTTAGTAAACGTCAGACTTTTTTCCATAGTTACATCTCCTTTTGCCCAAAGTTCTGCAAATTTCCAAAAACGCTGTACTTCTTCAGCGGTAGGGTCGCGCTTCTCCTGGCGCAAGCCCTCATTTGCCAAAGTAAAAATATTCAGAACGTCCGTTACCAGTTCTCTAACTGTGCCATTAAAAGCTTGCCAGCGAGCGTCGGGTTTGGCACTGCGACTATCCAAATGCACGCTGCAAGCAACAAGCAAACGATTTAGAGTTTTTTCTAAATCCTGCAATCTCACAGATGTGGGTAAACCCAATAAATTCCAGAAATTTGCAGCACCGTCTAGCTTGACCGATTCAAAAAATTCTCGATCGCTGGAATAAAGCGGTTCCGGGCTGCTACTGGCAACAATTTTAACACCCAGAAGCATCGGTAAAGCCAATGCTAGAAAAGCCGGTTCTATCCAAGACTCTGTTACGGTTTTTCCTCGCGTAGTTGTCACGACGATCGCCATCAAGGGCAAGTCTTCTTTGGAATATTTATCCCCCTGCTGTTCCAAACGCCCTTCTTCTGCCTGACGTCCTGCAAGCCAGGGATAATTTTGCAGCCCGCTATAGTGCATTTTAGCATCCAACCAGCAAGAGTTAACATTCCAAACTTTGATTTTTTTATTCAGCATCTCCTCGACCAGATACCGGACAGCTTTGGCTGTCTGAGGCGAGTACACATACGCTGGGAATATAGAGAGGAAAACTGGCTGCTGTTCCTCTAATTTTACAACTTTGCCAGTCCAACGCGCTTGGCGCAGCAGCATTTCCAGCGACCAAATTTTAGAAATACCGCGCTTGATGCGTCCGCCTCCTAGAGAATTTTTATTGCTGTACTGTTGCGGCTTAAACAAGACTACAGAATCGAGTTGATCCTCGGCAGCAAATTCTCCAGAACTGAGCGAACAGAACGGCTGATTAGTCGTTTTGGCGTTCGCGTAAGCGGCCAGTTCATCTTGAAAAGCGGCAGTTTGGGTTTCCCAGCCGGAGACTTCAAGGTATTGAGCCAAATAATTAAAAAAGTCTTCGCGGGTGGGGCTGGTATAAGTCGGCAGCAAATTATTTTCCTCTGCCCAAGTTGCGAGGCGAACGCCTAAATTTGAAAGTTCGGCTAAGGCGCGATCGCTATCCCAAGTTTTATTAACCGCCATGCAGTGAGCCGCCGCCTGATACCAACCGTAATTCACCCCTCCAGACTGCACCTGAGTTTGTTCCGGCGTCATCCGCTCCTCTAAACCCAAAGCCTTTAAAACCCAGGTAGTATATTCCTCCTTGCCCTCAAAAAATTCCCGCTGCGCCAGAATCAAAAACTCGGCTAGGCGATCTGCACGAATATCGGCATATTTAAATAACTCTCGTTCGGAATCCTGCAGCGTTAATTTCTCCAGACGCTTTGGAGTAGCAGGATCGATGCCATTCCCCACCCGCGCTTCGATGACAGCCGGGAGCTGCCGAATCAAATCCGCCGGACTGAAAAATTCCAAAGTCTGGGGAGCCACTTTCAGCCCTTTTCCATCCCGCTTAAACCCAATTTCTCCCTTCAGCATTTCGTTACTCAGAGCCATCTTAATCTGCTCCCAGGTAAATGCTTGCAAGTCTTCCAAGTCAGGATACTCACTGTCGAAAGGAGCGAGATACACTACACCTCGAGCAAAAAAGAGAATCGGCTCCCACCCCAACTGTTTAGTAAAGTGCATCAGGATATTGTGAATGCCATTCGTCAGCAAACCGCGACAATCTCGCAGGCGGTGGTAAACGAGTTTTTTGGTGATTTTCAGGTGTATCAGATTCTCTCGCAACAAATCGCCAGAGGAGCGATTTTTATTGCCTATCTTGACATTCACGATATCTGCCGGATCGTTCAAGTGTACGGCGACATCCCCAAAAGCTAGGAGGTAGCATAAGGGTAAGTCTAAACGGCGGTCGTCGAGGGTCAATGTCTCTTCACTCACCTCCCAATTAGCAGGAACGGCATTTTTATTGATTTTGCTTTGGGTGTTTTGTGCTAGATAGGCAATGTCGGGGAGATATTGCTGCCAAGCAGGCCAAAATTCTTGAAAATTAAGCTTTTCTCCGAGTTTCTGGCATAAGTTCAGAATCGCGGGCACTTCGCGAGGGCGGGGAGATTGCTCGCCGTGAAAGTCAGCATATTTATTGTAATCGTGCAAGGTCATCCCCAGACAGAGAAGCCGCTTTTCCACGTCTGTCAGTTGCAAGCGCTCCGGTAAATACTGGCTCAAGTTCCAAGCTGTCAGCAACGCATTCAGGACGTGAACCAGCAAGCTTTGTTCTGGTTTGTTAGCCCGCGATCGCGCAATTTCTCTCGCCTTCTTTTCCTCATGCTTCTTCCGCGATATCTGATAGTGATAGTCTTCCTCGCCTCCCATCGCATAAACCAGCGCAAATTCTCGCTCCATTGCCGGCAATACCGTCTCGATAAAAGAGCGCAAAATCGGATCGGTATTTTTTGGGAGAGTTTCGAGCAGTAAGGTCTGCAAAAGGGTCGTCATAATTTCAAAAAAATGAGGGAGTGGTTTGACGGCAAAATTGTTTCAGTTTTCCCTTTTGGGATAAAGCCTCTAACAGCAGCGCATCTTGGTTGAAAGCACAGGCATAAGCTTGCTTGTCTAAATCAATCAGCCGATAGAGTCCAAAATTAGGGCTGAGATGCAGCTTTTGCCTGACTTGCCAATGACTGCTTTCTGGCGAACGGTTAACGGGAACGAGAAAAGCTAATAATTGTTGTTGATTCAAGTGGGTTGTGATTTCGGCATCTTGAGGATGTCCGCTAATTCCCAGTTGCCGAATTAGAGATAATTTACAGGGTTGTAATTCAGCGGTGCCCCTGCTACAATGCAATTTGACATCAAATCGATTGTCTGACCAATCTAGCAATTTCAGGTAAATCTGAATATAGTGAGGGTTAAATTCCTCTGGGACACGATCGCAGCGCTCAGCCGCTTCTAAAAATCTTTCGCGATCGATAACTTCAACGCGAACGTGGGGCAAAAGCTTCAGCAAATCGTAGGTGTAAAAACGGGAACCGTCCCAAACTGCTGCCTGCAAGTCAGAACCGCCCCGAAACCTCAGCAATTCTTCTCGGATTTTTTGGCCGGTTGACTCTTGGCCGAGAGCCCACCAATGAGCGCGTTTTTTATCGAGCTGTTCGCCGTAGACGTGCCGCAAATCTTCCGCAACGCGATCGCGCACCCGTTGCATCACCTCAGCATTTTCCTCGCTGATGCGGTGCAACATCCCCTGCGCTTGTAAAGCGCCCCACTGACGGCGATATTCTTGAAAATTTTCCGGAGCGGCGAATGTGTCTTCAATAATCTGCCGGAAGCTAGGGCGATCGCAAGTTGTTTGATTCTTCAACGCTTCTTCTAACCGACCCAATATCCAAGGAGTCCGTCTTGGCAGCAAAACAAAGGCTTTATAGGCGGAAAATCCCGGATGTCGTCCCAAACGCCCCAAGCGCTGAATAAAAGTTGCTGAATCGCTAGCTTCAAAAATCAGTAAATGAATCTTGAAATCTACCCCCACATCTACCGCTGAAGTTCCTACCACTAGAACAGGTCGGGTTTCCTGCTGCAAAGAAGCTTGAACAGCCGCTCTTTCCAGGCGATCGATGCGTCCGCTGATTTCCCGCACCGCGACATTCGGCTCCAGCAATTCTCTCAGTTGGCGAACAACTCGCCCCACTAAGGCAACTGAGTTGAGAATAATTAATCCCCGCCCCTGTCCTTCTGCTTCTAAGATTTTTTTAATTTCTGAGGCTGCTTCCTTCAGCCAAATTAACAGATCGGAGTCTTTAAGCATGGCGAATTCCAGTTCCAAAGGCTGCAAAATCTGCCGAAAGTTCGGCTGGGGTTCGCTGGCGTAGACTCCCTCGACCTTTGCCACCTGAAAGCCAACTTGCTGCAGCATTTCGATAAATTCTGGCTTGGGAGTAGCGGAAGTAAATAGGAATCGGCGCGATCGCTTGCTCTGTTGAGTTCGTCGTATGAACAACAAGCTATTTAAAGCTGCCGCTTCTTGATGCGGGCCAAAAATATGAAACTCGTCAAATACCCACAAGTCGGGATATTTTGCTAATGCTCCGGGTAGGGTGTAGCTGTCGCGAGCCGGATCTCGGTACTGAAAGTGAACAATCAAGTGAAAGATATCTGGATTGCTCAGCAGGATGGGGGCGTGTTCGATCGCCAGTAGCAGCTCGTGAAATTTATTGCTTTTCTCCGCCTGAAGGACTTTGCGAGCCAACTCCGCTCCGTACAGCCGTTCAATTCGCTCCTCTGGGTTCAGATTGAACTTCTTGTGATAGTCGTCTTTTTGCTGTCTGTACTGATCCTCCACCAGTTCAATAGTCGGATATAACCCCATGATGCGAAATTCAGGATCGAGCAGCGATGGTAACCAGGCAGCAAGAGATTTACCGTCTCCCGTAGCAGATGTATTGAAAACTATATCGGCTCGGAAAATCTCGGCATAAGTCTGAGCTTGATGGGAAGCCAAGGGGCAAATCGTACCCGGATTGAGGCTGGGAGCGCGATCTCGAACTCGGCAACTATTCTGGCATCCTAACGGGCAACTGCCCGGGCCAGGATTGAGCTGGGAATAGAGGGGGAGCAGGGAAACTTTCACGGTTCTCACCTCGGGTAAACGTCTGAGGCTTAGCCTCTCGCTCTGTCACAATGGCACTTTTGCAGAAATTCCCTCCTTGACTCGCGATCGCGCGGGTTGGTCAGTCTTCTTCTCCTGATTGGCTCTTTTCACATTTATACTAAAAGAGTATGACACGGTTTTTGCTTATATGCAAGTATATTTTTGAAAATGCCGAGAAAAAAAGAGACAATTACGCTGTCAATCCCACCAGGGACTAAGGAGCAACTCGAAGCGATCGCCTCCCGCCTGAACGTACTTTGGGGGAATCGACCCAGCATTTCTGGCTTGCTCGTGGCGATCGCCCAGCAGCAGCTAGAAGTCGGACAGCGTTTCGCGCTTACCCCAGTACAAGTACACTCGCTCGACCAAGCCACCAAAGTCCTGATCGATTCCGGGCACCTCACAGAAGCTCAGACCTTAGCCGCACTGATCCTGGAGCGCGGCAATCCCAACCCGCCCTTGCGCCAGTCTCTCCTACAGCGCGTCAGTCAGCCCGCAGAAGCTTGGCGCATCCTGATCGAGCAGCAAATTCAGAATCGCCAACCCTTTCGCCTGTATTATCGCGATTCCCAGAAACAGGACTGGGAATATACCGCGCGCCATGCCCGGATCAGCCCGATAGAAAAGCGGTTTTACCTGGAAATTTGGTGCGAAGAGACTCAAGGCAATCGAGACATCCCCGAACTGGCGCACAATCGCTCTCTGCGGCTGGATAGGATTGCCAATCTGGCGATTTTGCCCCTCAGCGAAGGGACCTGGCGAGACAGCCTGGATTTTGTCGAAGTGCAATTACACTTTTTTCGCGATCTGGTAAATGCCTATGAACCCCGCCCCGAGGATATCAGCGACGAACGAGAGGGCGAGGTGCGGCGAGTGGTGCGGCGAGTCTCCAGCACCTTTTGGCTGCTGCGAGATATCCGGCGTTACGGAGCAGGGTGTGCCGTCGTTTCGCCCAAAAGCCTGCGCGATCGCGTCGTCCGAGAGTTGCAAGCGCTCTGCGAACTGTACAACCTCTCCGCAACGTCGGAAAACTCTCAGCGTGCCGACTTGCAAAAATAAACGCATCAATTCAAAATGAGCCGCAACCTTCTCATCTCCCGATCGCCCGTTTATTTCTGCCAACTGGCATCAAGCTGCGCTATCCATCGGGTGCTGCCGTTTGAAATAGACATCCCAAAGTTTTGCCTTTTTACCTTCGCCAGCATAGTAAAACAGCCACATCCCGCATCCAGGCTCGAAATGTCTGTACGGGATCTGTTGATTCCAACGGGTTTCCCTGCCGTGTCGTGTCAGAACTCCACGAGAGTGAGTGTTGAGGAAGCGTTGCTCGGCTTCAGGCGTGGGCACGCAGCGTTTAATCAGTTCTCCTTCGGGTGAAGGTGTTGGAGCTGATGCCAGGGATGTAGGGGGTGCAGGTGGTGCAGCGTCAAAGCTTTTGCTAACCCAAGTCTGCCCCTGCCTAACCAACAGAGGTAAATCGTCTGTCATAATGGGTCATTAGAAAGAATCTGTGGAAGGCCAAACAGCCTTCCTTTTTATAGGAGCAGATTTTTTTGGTATCGATAGAAAGAATGGTGCGTCAAACTTCTCAACGGCAAAACTAGACTGGAGCCTTTAGGTGGGCATTTATAAGTTTTTCTAATTTTACTCGAAATGGTTGCTGGATGGAGTTTGTGGCTCGAAAGCCTATTGAATGGGCTATTTTAAGTGTCTGGAGCTTTTACGGACGAAGGAAGAGCTTTGGCTTAACTTTCAGTTGTTAGATAAAATAAATTTATAGTTCATTTCCCCAAACAGAGGTTGACTCTTCTAAAAAAATGTGCTATTTTTTATGTTTGGTCTTAAAAAATCCCGGCAGTAATTACAAAACGGGACTGAAACTCGATCGAAGGCATGAGTGTCTTCCTTCTACTTATCTATTTAGGGATAGTAGACCTGTAACTGAATCCTGGAAACGGGCTTGCAACAAGTTCACCCAATATAAAAACCCGGTTTCTTCAAGAAACCGGGTTTTTATACTTCTATTTCTTTATTAAGAGCCCGCTCAATAACTAAAGGTAAAATCATCTAAAGTGATGTGCCCGTCAAAAGTAAAAAACGTCACGCGGTGAATATTTGGCGCTTGCAAACACAGTTGAGCATTGGGGGGGATTGGCGAATCGGAATCGGCGAGATTCGCTTCTGGAAGCTCCGCGTGGGCGATCGGCTGCCCGTCACTCGCGTAGGCGGCGAGAACGGCGCGGCGCGAACTGGTGACATAACCGCTGATATAGTGAACCGGTTGCAGGAAAGTCGCTTCTAAAAAACCGTTCTTCGGAGAGCCGAGCAGCACGATATTGCCAGAACGGGGCGGAAAAGCAGGATTCGACGGCTGAATAGCGATCGCATTCGAGAAGATGACGCCCCACTTTTCAAACTGACGCTCCACTACTTCAAAACATTTCAAATCTTCCAAATCCAGACGCATACAAACAGATCCGTTAACCGACGCGATCTCCTCTCTCCTCCCCTGATGCCTTTGAGCCGGCACCACCACCGTAGGCAAATCGCTGAAATCAATCTCTGGTTGATGGGAATCCACATCTTTGAACCCATTACACTGAATACTGCATCCGTCTAACATAAAATCCTCTTGACACGGTTCTGCTACGATCGCGCTGATTTCCCTGCTTCCCGATCGTGTAGGCGTCAATAGTCGGATGCTTGGATTGGGAATCGGAAATCGAAATTCTAAAATCTAAAATTTATCGTTCCTATAGAGTTCCCCAATCACACCTCGCCCTCGCTTTCCACCCTGTTGCTGCGCCACCAGGGGCGCTGACCGAATCGGGAATAGGGATGAGGGGTTACACCCCTCATCTTTGCTGATTATCTCTGATTTCTGAAAGTTTATATTCACGCTGCGAACGGCTCTGTCAGGACAACTGCAAGCCCACAAATCCCCTGCCCGGACGGGTTGCACGCCAAATCCCTACCCGCTAGTGCGGTGTAGCTTTCATAAAATCTTCATAAAATTGAATTAGCTTTTACAATTCCTTGACATTCGCTGCCCCACAGTCCGCATTTGTACTGAGCTGCGCTTGCCGTTAAAGCGATTATCACAAAATGGTAAATCTGTCAAGACAAGCCGGAAGAGTGGGAGAGTGGCAATCAAAAGACGCGAGATTACTGGCCAATCTAAAATCTAAAATCTAAAATCTAAAGTCTAAAATCTAAAATTTAACGAGGCTCGTTCATGTTTGTACCAACTGGCTTCGCGCAGAAATCTGCTGTCACCTCTCTCGGCACGATGGCTTACTACACCAACGTTGGCGAACCGTGGCTAGCAGGGGAGGAGGCGGAGAAAGAAAACTTGCCCGCGTTGCTGTTCCTCCACGGTTTCGGTGGGGGATCGTCTGCTTACGAATGGTCGAAGGTTTATCCGGCTTTTGCTGCAGAGTACCAAATCTTAGCACCCGATTTAATCGGCTGGGGACGCTCAGACCATCCAGCGCGGAACTACACAATAGACGATTACATCACTACGATTATTGAGTTTGTCGAGAAAACCTGTTCGTCCCCCGTGCCGGCGATCGCCTCTTCCCTGACAGCCGCCTTCACCATCCGCGCCGCGATCGCCCGCCCTGATTTATTCAAGTGCCTGATTCTCACCACCCCCGCCGGTCTGTCCGACTTCGGAGAAAACTACAGCCGCAGCTTCTTTGCCCAGCTCGTGAGCACTCCCGTACTCGATCGCTTTCTCTACAGTGCCGGCATCGCCACCAGCGCAGGGATTCGCAGCTTTCTCGAAAATCGACAATTTGCCCGCGCCAGTCGAATCAGCGAAGAAATCGCAGACGCCTACCTGGAATCTGCCCTACAACCCAACGCCGAATATGCCGCCCTTTCCTTCGTGCGGGGCGACTTGTGCTTTGATTTGTCCCTGTATATTGCCCAACTGAACGTGCCAACCGCCATCATCTGGGGACAGCAGTCAGAATTTACCGGCCCCGAGATTGGCCGAAGACTGGCCAACCTCAATCCCCAAGCGATCCGCTACTTTCAACCGCTCGACGATGTGGGGCTGACGCCTCAGTTGGAAGTTCCCGCCGTCACGGTTGGATTGATACGCCGCTTTTTAGCGGTGCTCTCTTCCGGCTCCTGAAGCGACTGACGCGCCATTCGTACCGTGTGCGGGAAAACGCCCACTAACATCGCCAAGACATCATCCGGCAGTGTTTCCGCCGTTTGGGCGTCGAAATCCTCCGCGATCAGGGCCAAAATGGCTTCAGCGCGCCGCAGGGGCACCGCATCCTGCATCGCCTGTTGAGTGCGATCGATCCATTCTTGGCGGCACCGATACGCTTGCTGCCGCGCTTCGTAGCAGTCGGGAAAGACGAAGCCAAAATCGCCAATCGGAACGACTCTCACGCAGGTGAGGTCAAATAACCCGCCGACGGCAGCTCCCGGCCCTGCTAATTCAGCATGGTGGTTTTTGCAAATAATCAGACCGCCCCGGCGCTGAGGAGCGACCGCGAGCAACTGGCCACTTTTCAGTTGCGGCAAAATCTGAGTTGAGTGGGTGGCGGTTTGGGGGACGAGGAATCGATCTGACATAGGAACTCACAGAACCCTCTACATTAAGTATCGAATAGTTTTAAATAACAAGCTGCGATCGCCGTCATTGAGGGAATGTGATGCAAGCTCTTGTCGAACGGCGTGAGAAGCGCGCTCTTGTATAACCTGCATCACTCCACCCTGTGCGTGCAGTACACAGTGTTGCCAGCGCCGCGATTGCACCGCAGGTTGTATGAGGTGGGAGATGCCTCTGTAACGCGATCGAATCCCTGAAATTCTCGGCATCTTGCCTGTTCGCACGGGTGATAGCGACTGACCGTGGATCGGGGCAGCACCAGCGCTTCCAATCGAGATCCCCACCGCACATGACTTTAACTGTTTCAATTCCGAGTTGACAAGGCGGAAAACCCTGAATAGTGGCGTGGTCGCTCAATCGTTCAGGGAAATCGCGGAGGTGGCCTTTACCGCGCAGGCGATCGCCCTCAATGACGCGCAATTCAACCGCGAGCAGTTGTCTCAAAAGTCTCTCCTCAACGAGCGGGAGATCGGGAAAGCAAATTACTTGCCTAAAACGCCCGCACTTGTCGGAGAAACCGTACCAATGAGTAGGCGTTTTCTTCCCTCCCGCTCAGCCGGCGATCGATAAAATGACAGTAACTGCAAAAAACGGCGATCTTTCTGGCGATCGCGCCTCGAGCAAAGCGCTTTCGCGCCGCCAAAGCGTTCAAGGAAAGCGGGTTATGAATCAATTTAAAACTGTTGCCCTGTTAGGTCTGCTCAGTGCCCTTTTAATTACCATCAGCTACAAACTCATCGGCGGTGCAGCGGGTGCCTTTGTCGGAATTGCCCTCGCCGCCCTCACGAATTTGGGTTCCTGGTACTTTTCCGATCGCATTGCCCTAGCGGCTTACGGTGCCCAGCCGGTCAGCGAAGGTGAAGCCCCCAGTCTCTACAGGATGGTGCGGCGGTTGTGCGATCGCGGCAATTTGCCCATGCCCGCCGTCTATATCGTCCCCACTCCGGCAGCGAATGCCTTCGCCACCGGTCGCGATCCCGAACACGCCGCCGTCGCCGTCACTGAAGGCATTTTAAACATCCTGCCAGAAGACGAACTCGAAGCCGTCATCGCCCACGAACTCAGCCACATCAACAACCGCGACACCCTCACCCAAGCAGTTGCCGCAACCGTGGCGGGCGCGATTTCCTTCATGGCTCAGATGGCCAGTTATAGCATGTGGTTCTTTGGCGGTTCGCGGGACGATCGAGATGGCCCCAATCCCCTCGTCATGCTCCTGACTGTGATGCTGGCACCCATTGCCGCTAGCGTCCTTCAACTGGCCATTTCTCGCACGCGGGAATTTGCCGCCGATGCCGGCGCGGCGAAATTGACGGGCGATCCTCGCGCGCTCGCTCGCGCCCTCCAGCGCCTGGACAGCAACGCGCGGCAGATGCCGATAGAAGGCAACCCAGCTTTTGAGCCCCTCTTGATTGTCAATGGCTTTTCAGGACGGCAGTTTTTATCCAGCTTGTTCTCGACTCACCCTTCCACTGAAGCTCGCGTTCAGGCGCTCTTGAAGCTGGAGCAAGAACTTCCCAGCGTATCGGGAAGCCGGTTCTAGGGCATTAAGCAAACACTTGCACGCCAGTAGCGTGCAAAGCAACTGATAGCAGCCGGGTGGGCATGGCCCACTCGGCGGCAACCAAAATTAACAAGCTTTCATTTTAATAAGGAGAAATACTATGACTGCCGAACCCACCGTGCCCAACGAATCGGCGATCGTCGAAGTTCCCGCCGAGACTTCTATTGTGGAAGTCGGCTCCGAGACGAAAGCCCTCGTCGATCGCGAGATGCCCCACGAAACCGATGCGGTTAGGGATGAAACGATCGCCCTGATTGAGGCGATTAAAAAACGGGCGCAAACAGAGATACAATCAGCCGGCGACTTGACGCGCGACGCTTACCTGAGTGCGGTTCGTCAAGCCCGAGAAGCCGTCGAGCAAAGCGATAAGATAATCGATCCGGAGCGCATCGAACGCTCCGTCGAGCTGATTCAGAAGGAAGCCGAGAAGAACTGGCTGGTGATTCTCAGCGAAATTGAGGCAATGGGGACGCGCCTGTCGGATGCTGCCAGATCGGCTTGGGAGACGCTGACTGGTTCGCGCTCCAACTGAGGGCGATCGCTTGATTAAAGACTGCTTTGGAGAGAATAAGGGGTACGGCGCGCCGTACCCCTTATCTATTTAAGGGCAAAATCAATACCACAGCTAATTTGCTTTGTCAATATAAAATCGGAAAAATTTAAAAAAAGCCCAACCCAACCGCACCTAGCTGGCCGATTGGTTCAGTGGCAAGGATCTCACCTCAAAATCGTCTCCGAGGATAGATAATCGGAAGGCTTAAACCTTGCTATCCTAGAAAAGCGGCGTTTTTTGGCAGCCTGAAAAGCCGCATAAAGTACCAATCTCAAAGCTCGACTTCTCAATCCAAACCTATGCGAACCCACTATTGCGGCCAACTCCGAAAAGAACACATTGGAGAAACAGTCACCCTGTACGGATGGGTAGACCGTCGCCGCGATCATGGGGGGGTGATTTTCTTGGATTTGCGCGATCGCGCCGGTATCGTCCAAGTGGTCAGCGATCCCCAGCGCACCCCGACTTCCTACGAGCTGGCAGAATCCTTGCGCAGCGAATATGTCGTCCAGATAACCGGGCGGGTGACGCAGCGCCCAGAGGATTCGCTCAATCCCAAAATCCCCACAGGCGAAATAGAAATTTACGCCGATAAAATCGAACTGCTCAACAAAGTCTACAAGTCAATGCCTTTCCAGGTTTCCACCGCCGAAACCGAACAGGTGCGGGAAGACTTGCGGCTGAAATATCGCTATTTGGACTTGCGGCGCGATCGCATGACGCGCAACCTGCTTTTGCGCCACCAAGTCATCAAAGCCATCCGCCGCTTTCTCGAAGACGATCAGGGCTTCGTCGAAGTAGAAACCCCCGTGCTGACGCGCTCCACCCCAGAAGGCGCTCGGGACTACTTGGTGCCCAGTCGCGTTAACCCGGGCGAGTGGTATGCCCTGCCGCAATCGCCGCAGTTGTTCAAGCAATTGCTGATGGTATCGGGATTCGATCGCTACTACCAAGTCGCCCGCTGCTTCCGAGACGAAGACTTGCGCGCCGACCGGCAGCCAGAATTCACTCAGTTGGACATGGAGATGAGCTTCATGTCTTTAGAAGAAGTCCTCGAACTCAACGAAGCCCTGACAGCACATATTTTCAAAGCTGTCAAGGGGATCGACATTCCCCGACCTTTCCCGCGCCTGACTTATGCACAGGCGATGGATCGGTACGGCAGCGACAAGCCAGATACCCGCTACGGGCTGGAACTCGTGGACGTATCGGATTTGATGAAAGACTCGGGATTTAAAGTATTTTCCGGGGCGATCGCTGCAGGCGGCATCGTCAAAATCCTGCCCATTCCCGGCGGCAATGACGCCATTTCCAACGTCCGCATCAAACCGGGCGGCGATTTATTCAACGAAGCCAGCACCGCTGGAGCCAAAGGTCTCGCTTACATTCGCGTGCGCGACAACGGCGAAATTGACACCATCGGCGCGATCAAAGACAACCTCAGCGAAGAACAAAAACAAGAACTCCTCCGACGCACCGGCGCAACTGCCGGCCACCTGCTCCTCTTTGGCGCGGGACCGACCGACATCGTGAATAAAACCCTCGATCGCCTCCGTCAAGTAGTCGCCCGTCAGTTGGGGCTGATTGACGAAAGCAAAATCAACCTGCTCTGGATAACTGAATTTCCGATGTTCGAGTGGAATGCCGACGAGAAGCGATTGGAAGCGCTGCACCACCCGTTCACCGCTCCCCACCCAGACGACGTAGCGGATTTGAAAACCGCGCGGGCGCAAGCCTATGACTTGGTATTCAACGGTTACGAAGTGGGCGGCGGCAGTTTGCGGATTTACCAGCGGGAGATACAAGAGCGCGTCTTTGAAGCGATCGGCTTGTCTCAGGAGGAAGCCTACAATAAATTTGGCTTCTTGCTGGAAGCCTTCGAGTACGGCACGCCCCCCCACGGCGGAATTGCTTACGGCTTGGATCGGTTAGTGATGCTGCTGGCGGGCGAGGAATCGATTCGCGACGTCATCGCATTTCCGAAGACGCAACAGGCGCGCTGCTTGCTGACGAGCGCTCCTGCCGGGGTGGATGAGAAACAGATGAAAGAGCTGCACGTCGCCTCGACTTACAAGCCAAAAAACTAAATCGTTAGAGAAGCACTGAAGTGCTTACTACAAACACAAGCACTGAAGTGCTTACTACAAACGCAAGCACTTTAGTGCAAACGTTCGTAGTGAGGACTTTAGTCCTCCTGAATTTCAAACGGTGCTTACTGCGATCGCTCGGTGTCGTGCTAGCGCGCCAAACATTCTTCCTTGATTTCGGCTACCTCGCGCTTCACCTGACCGCACATAACGGCGTACTGCAAATCTGTCAGGGCGTCTACGTCTTGCAACGTACAGCCAGCGTTGTAAAGCTGGCGGAGTTGCTCCTCGACTTCGAGGGCCAGATAACCTTTTTTAAAAACCTGTTGGACAAGTTTGCAAATCATCGTCAATTGTGAAATCTTGTAAACTTTTGCTTGCTTGCTGCCAGTATGGCACTGCCGCTCTGACCGATCGGTGATGTTGATTTCTGGAGTGCGGTGATGTTTTGGGGATTTTATTGTGATCTGTTACCGTCTTTTTTGGCGATCGCGATCGCACGTCCCAACAGCCCGCACTGGTCTGAATGGCCTTGCTGCCAAACTTTACAGCAAATACCATACTTAATTTTTTTTGTCAAGCTCTGCTTGCGAACTGCCGCGATCGCGGTAAATTTTCTAAATTTTCAAATGATTCCTGGCCAGTGCAGGGGAAAATTTACCCATTTCTAGATACCGGGGGTATTCCTGACGACGTGAGGGAAATCTTCAATCGCTTTCATAGCAGCGTGCCAGATTGGAGTATTTTTGCCAATTGCGCGTCAGCCTCCCGCAGGCGAACAATCAAAACTTTGCACATCTGCGAGACTATTTCCGGGCGTTGGGCGATTAAACTTTGAAAGCCGCCTTTTCCCAAAGTCAAGAGCGTGCAGTCGGTATCGGCTAGGGCAGTCACCGATTGTGGCTCCTCGTCAAACAGTGCCATTTCGCCAAAATAATCGCCGACAGTCAGTTGAGCGAGTTCTTGTTGGTGTCGGTTGATTTGTTTGAGGATGCGGACGCGACCTCGGCCAATAATGTAGAAATTCTGTCCGATACTCCCTTCCGCAAAAATCGTCTCGCCAGCGAGAAACTCGTCTGATTTTAAAGCTTTGTCAATTCTCAGCAAGTCGTCCAGAGAAAGAGAGTGAAATAAGGAGATATTCTTGAGCAAAAGTAAGTGTTTCATAAAAAAATTCTCCTGCAACAAGCGCTGTTGGGGCGGCAGCGAAACGTGCAAAGCCACTGCTCGCACCAGCGGATCGGCGTCTTCGAGGGCAGCCGCTGGAATCGGATAATTGCGATCGCCCAAAACCCACAGGCTAGCCATCCGAATCCAGCGATCGCTCGCGGAGAGCGTCTCCTCCAGCAGCAGCCTGTGGGAGTCTCGGCGAGGAGCCTTGAGGATGGCAGCGTCTGGATGTTCCAGTAACGGCAGAATCGGCATCACGAATCGCCGATATTGAAGGGATGCCAGGGTTTCCACCGCATTCGCCCGCGATCGAACGTCCGTACTGCAGAGCAGGCGCTGGACGTTGTTTACAGTGCGATCGCAGCCGAGAGAAGCCAGTACATGCAAGACGCGGCGGAGCAGGCGTTGGTGAAAGTCCCGAATTGCTATTTCCAAAACCGGCATCTTTCGGTAGCGCAGTTGTCTCAACCACTCCAGACTCGCCGCCACCGAGCGATAATCGCGATTTAAATATTTAAATAAAATTTCTTCTGCTTGACGAGTGCGAACGCGAGCGATCGCCGCGATCGACGCTTCCACCACCTCGGGACGCTGCGATTCCAAATAAAAACGCACAATATCGAGAGCGCCTTCCCCATGCGCGCCCAGCGCTAGCGCCGCCCTTTCCCGAACCTCTGGGCTGTCATCCTCCAAACCGCGCGCTACTTGCGGCAAAAGCGATGCGTCTCGCACGACTCCGAGCAGTTGCAAAGCCGCCGCTCGGACTGAGGGCGAGGGGTGGAGGATTTCCGCCGACGCCGCCGCCGACGCCGCCACATCACCCGGACGAGCCAGGATAGCCAGAGCGTCCAACCCCTCCTGCTTGACTTCAGAGGGGGAATTGGCTGTAATTTGCAATAGCAACGCCATTAAAGCGCGATCGCCCCGATCTCTGAGAACCCGAACAATTGCTAGCTGAGTTTCTGCGTTTGCAGTCGCACCCCAGAATTTTTGACAAGTGATTTTCACCTGCGCATCGTTACAGCCAGCAGCGCTCGCCGCCACGCACGCCAAAGCAGAAATCGTCGAATGCGATCGAGCCAATAGCCCGCGCAATTCTACATCGGATAGCAATTCTCGGCGCGCGATTAAAGCTTCCAAAGCCACCAAACACGCCATATCGCTGTCCGAATCCAGCAAAATCCGCAGGTAGCGAGTGAAATTTGCGTGCTGAAAGTTGCTGAACAATCGCACAACCGCGCGGCGAACAGTTGCGTCAGATCTCGGCAGCAACTCCTGCACTTCTCCCAAAAACCAGGCGGCGTTTTCCATGCGACAGGCTAACTCGACACCGAGTAGCTGCTCGTCGCGGTCATTGCTGGTGAGAAGTTGGCTGACTTCATCAGTGTATGCAGCAGGTAGTCTGACCAACCCTTCGCTCACCTCGTCAATCTCCACCGAACCCGATCGCAACATCACCAGCAGCGACTGCAAGTAACTTTTGCCGATTAGATAGCGCGTGCCGAAAAACACAAAACTCAAAAGAATGCCAATTTTAGTAATTTGAAAAGTGGTGAAAAAATTTTTAATAGCCCACAGCAAAATACCCGCCAAGCTCAAGCCTAGCGAAGAAAATAATCCCTCGGAAATGGCGCGAACCCGCCCGACAAATCGGTGCGGAACAGCATTGTAATTCAACGTGTAAATCGGCTGATCTATCGCTTTGTGCAGAAAATCGTTATTGATGTTAGCCGCCACTGCTGCCGGCAAATTACAATTAACACTTAGCCCTGCAAAACTTGCTAAAGTAGTCAGCGGATACAGCAAATTCATGCGACTGACCCCCAGGCGATCGAGCAAGGGTCGAGTACACAGAAAAGTCACTGCCAATTGCAGGATGCTGCCTGCTATCCGTGTCAGCCCTAGAAAACCAGTCAGTTCTCGGTCGTCGGCAAATTCTCTAGAATAAATGCTAAAATACAGGAATTCAGACAGGCTAAAAAGAACAATAAATAAAACGCTGCTAGCCAAAAGCAAAGGCACGATCGGATAGCGCCTCATTAGAGGAATCAGAGTTTTTATATTCTCCCTGATGCCGATCTCCGATTCGGTTGATTTTTCTTCTATCTGGCGGTGCGTTCCCTCCAAAGACAATAAATGCACCCCGTTGATGCCATAGGCTAAGGGCAGGAATAATAGAATATCTTCCGGAGTAAAATAGATAGATAAAATTTGCGTGATCCCCCCGCCCAGTAAAGCGCCTACACCCATCGCAATTGAAAAAAAAGAACTATAGCGGTTGAATTCAAGCGTTGTAAAATAGTCGGAAACCAAGCAAGGAAATAAAATGTCGATATATAAAACCCATTGAAAGTAAAAGGCAATATAAATAGCGTAGTAACTGGGCAAACTTTCCAGATGCACCCACATTCGCAGCAGCAGCACTGCCGCGCCAGACGCGAGAGATAAATACTGAAACAATCGAGGACGGCTGGTTGAATCAACGATTTGGGAGAACCAGGCGTAAAGCGGAATTGACAGCAATCCAACCAGCATGTAAGCCAGAGGGATGTTTTCCGGCCCAGCATGGGCCAAAAACAGAGAGCTGGCGATCGTGTAGCCGAGGACGCTGAATGCCATAACTGAGACAGCTAGGCACAGAAAATGCCCCAGCAGGCAGGCTTGCCCGACAGCCAGCCCCAAACGGCGATCGATCGATCGATACAGCATCAAGCGTCAAAACTGTTTTCCAGGAAGCAATGATGAAATTAAGCTTATAGCAATTTTATTGTATTTGTGAAACTTCTCGCGAGAGGACAGATAAGCGCCTGTCCTCATCTGTGCCTGCTCTTTGGCGAACGATTTAGGGTGGTTAGCGTTTAGTTTTATTGAGATTTATCGCGGTGGGGCAAAGGGCTCGTGCCGGGTAGAAGCCGGGATAGGGCAGCGGGTATCCGAAAAACGATGCGATCTCCATCCCAACCTCTGACGCGGGCGATCGCCGCCTCGCCCGCTGCCCAGTTTCCGAAATCAAGCTCTCAGAAGTCGCCTGCCCTCCAGAAACCCAGTTTCGATGAAGTACGAGAAATAGGTTTTGAGCAAAGTAGCATCGACAGGCGGACAGGCGATCGCCACTCCTGCCAGTCCCCTAACCGTATTCTCGCAGTCAAACACCTGCGATCCCATTGAAGATCGCTCTAAATACGTCAACTGGGTGAGGGGATTCTTTTCGGTGAAAAGCGCCAGCAAAGGACTCAGAGCATGTTCTGGAAAGGCGCTAACAGTACGAATGAGCTGTGACTGCCACTCCGCATAACCCACCTGTTCGATCGCGTATCCCATTTTGCGGATTTCCTCAACCAAGTCACTTAAGTGCAAAGGCTGAGGATTCACGAGGTGAAAAATTTGTCCGAAAGCGTCCTTTTGCCGCGATAGGTGAATGATGCTGCTCGCTATATAGTCCACCGGCGTCATGTCCACCTTTATGTCGATATCAGGTGCCAAACCCATCTGGATAAAACCTTTGATCGTGCGACAGATCAAGTCATCCGTATTAGAGACGCCCGTTTTGCTGTCACCTGAGATCATTCCCGGTCGGTATATGCTGACAGGAACTCCTCGCAAACTGGCAGTTTTGACCAATTTTTCAGCAACCCACTTGCTCTGAGCGTATCCATCACACAGAAACTCAGCGACATCCAGTTCGTCCTCTTCTCGAATGACTTTAACGCCGAAATAGTTGGCAGACTCGAATACAGCTAGGCTAGAAATGTAGTGAACGGGTTTCAATTTTTTTTCAGTCGCCAATCTCAGGATTTCCTGAGTTCCCTGTACATTGGTGGAACGCAGGGCAGCGTAAGGATAAAGTAAATTGACAGCAGCGCCACTGTGATAAATGACATCAATCTCGCCAGCGAGATGCTGAAATTGTTCTTCCGAAAGTCCCAAAAGCGGTTGTGAAAGGTTGCCGATAACGGGGACAACTCGCGCGGCAATATTTTCGTAATGGCGGATAAAAGCCTGACAGCGACTCGATGCCGGATACTTGCTTTGTTTCTGGCGCGAAGCTCTGCCCAAGCCGTAGCGTTGGAGATTTTTGAGGATTTTCTGCCGCCCTTCCTCCAGAGTGGAGGCGCGGACTAGACAGTAAACTCGAGAACGGGTTGACTTGAGGAGTTCGTCAAGTAAAAAAGCTCCCACAAATCCGGTGGCTCCCGTCAGGAAAATAGAGTCGATCGCTGTTTCGATCGCCCTGACTGGCAGCAGTTCTCCTCGGCGGATAGTCGGGTCGAGAATCGCTTCAGCGCTTAAATCCGCTACGGAACGCACTTCAACGTCTTGTAGGGGCGTGTCCCGCCACGCCCCGAATGCGATCGCCACCGCCAGCTCGGCAACCGTGGGGTTTTCAAACAAGTGGCGCAGGGGTAAATTAACCTGGAAAGTCTCGCGCACTTGAGAAAGCAATTGCGTCGTCAGCAAAGAATGACCCCCCAGCTCGAAAAAGTTATCGTGAATGCCGATCGGTTCGACCCCTAAAACCTGAACCCAAATATGCGCTAGCTTTTCTTCAATCTCAGTGCGAGGGGCAACATACGCCGCACCTAAAACAGGGCGGGCGCGGTTGGGAGCCGGCAGCGATCGCCGGTCTATCTTCCCATTCGGCGTCAGCGGCATCGCCTCCAAAATCACAAAAGCCGAAGGAAGCATGTACTCGGGCAACTTTTCCTTCAAAAAACTCCGCAATTGCGGCACCAACTGGCGAGTTTCCTCTTCTTGTTTCGGTTGATTGGCATAGTCGCTCCACCGCTTTTGCCCGAGGGCAGCAGCTTGCATCCGGCAGGATGTGATAAATTCCGCCACTGCCAAAGTGCCCGCAGCCTTGCGAAACACGGCCTCACAGCGGCCACCGCCACCGTCTCCCGACCAACTGACACTCGCACAATAGCCCAATTCCTGACTCAAAACCCACAGATTTTCCGGATCGATCGCTTCGCGGGCCATTTCTCGCAAAGTTTCCCGCAGCGCGCCCGCTGTTGTCGGGCCATTATCCGCAGACAGTAAGGCGATCGCCTCCAAGTCCGCTAAAACCCGCGCATTCGGAATGCGGGAGATCCCCAGCATTTCCGGCTGTACCTCTGCCAGCAGGCGGCGGAGTGACGGCAGCGTCAGTTCGTCTTTTTGCCAGTCCAGCCAAACAGGCTCTGCCCGCTCCAGCTCCGTTCCCACATGCAGAATCGCGTCGTAGCGAAACCGCGTCAGTTCATTCTGAAAGCGCCCTCGCTTCAACTGTATGGTTACGTCGCTGACCTCGGGCAGGTGCTGCCCGATAGCCCTAAAAAAAGTCGGAGCGACCGTCAGCCCCGTTTCCTGGCTCAGGCGCTCCGCAATGCGCTGCTGGAGCTGATCTCTCGAGAGAGAATTGGGAGCCTGATGCAGGGCGACGGAGGTGTGAAACGCCTCTAAAAGCGGAAAACTGCGGACATCCCCGACGAAAATGCAGCCTCCGGGCTGCACTAAAGAGACAACCTTTTCCAGAACTCCCACCAAATAATCAATGCAGGGAAAATACTGAATCACGGAGTTGATAATTACAGTGTCGAAGGGTTCCGTCCCGATTCCCTCCAAAGCATCCGCCGCAGTCTGGCGAAGCGTCACCCGCGACCAATCTCCGTCTAGCTTGTCAAATTGCTGCTCGATGTAACGCACCGCTTCTTCTGTGATATCCGTCCCGCAGTAATGCTGGCAGTGAGGCGCGATCCGGAACAGCAGCAGTCCCGTACCGCACCCGATTTCCAGCACGCGCTTCGGTTTCAAGGCGAGAATTCGCTCGGCTGTGCGATCGACCCACTCGCGCACTTGCTCCTCTGGGAGGGGCAGACCTGTGTAACTGTTGTTCCAGCCGCTGATATTGAAGGTCGGATCTTGCCAAGCCGGAGGCTGGCTGTAGGCTTCGTTCCATATCTTTTGCCAGCTTTCGGCGCAGTCGCCCTCAGATGAACGATCGCGGCAGTGGGCATGGGGAACGACATAGGCAACCAACCGCTTTTCGCGATCGCCGTCCTCGTTTGCCGCCATCGCCGCCACCGCTACTTGGGCCACATCTGGATGTTGGCTGAGTGCGGCTTCTATTTCTCCCAGTTCGATGCGGTAGCCCCGCACCTTGACTTGCTGGTCGCTGCGTCCGATATACTCCAGACTGCCGTCCGGGCGGTAGCGCGCCAAGTCTCCAGTTCTATACAGGCGGGCGCTGGGATTTTGTCTGCTCTGGCAGGCAACATCATCGCTTTGTGAATTTTGCCTGCAACTGGATAACTGCTCGATCTCGAAGGGATTGGGGATAAACTTCTCGGCAGTGAGTTCCGGCTTGTTGAGGTATCCCCGGGCCAATCCCGCACCGCCGATATACAGCTCTCCCAGTTCGCCCCTGGGGACGGGCTGCAGGTTTTCGTCAAGCAGGTAAATTTCAGTGTTGGCGATCGCCCGCCCGATCGGGACTGGGCCTTTCCCTTCCTCCACCCTGCCAGCCGCAGACCAAATCGTGGTTTCCGTTGGCCCGTACAGGTTCCAGAGTTCGGAACACCTCTGTAGCAGTCGATTTGCCAGCTCTCGCGGCAGGGCTTCTCCGCCGCAGAGGATTTTCAGTTGTTTGTTTCCCTTCCACCCGGCATTGACGAGCAGTTGCCAAGTTGCGGGCGTCGCTTGCACGACTGTAGCGCTCGAAGAATCCAGCAGCTCTGCCAGCCCGTTCGGGTCGGATGCCACTTTGCGGCTGGCCACAACCACCCGCGCCCCCGCACACAGGGGCAGGTAAAGTTCGAGTGCGGCGATGTCAAAACAGATGGTGGTGACGGCTAAGAGTACGTCGGCAGACGTCATGCCCGGTGAAAAGCGCATGGAATTTAGGAAGTTGACTGCCGAGCGGTGTTCGACTTGAACTCCTTTTGGTTTGCCGGTGGAGCCTGACGTGTAAATGGTATATGCCAAGTTGTGGGGTTGTATGCCCGATTGCAGGTTTTCGCCGCTGTATTGGGCGATTTCCGGCCACTGCGCGTCCACGCAAATGGCGCGCGGCGGTTGAAATTCCGGGTCGTACTGGCGCGCGATCTCCATTGACGACGCCCAGACCCCTGCTAACTTCTCTTGCGTCAGCAGCACCGACACTTTCGCATCTTCTAGGATCAATGCCAGACGCTCCGGCGGATATCCCGGATCGAGCGGTACATAAGCCCCACCCGCCTTGAGAATGGCCAGAAGCCCGACAACCATATCCAGCGATCGCTCGACCCCAATCCCTGCCAGAACTTCTGGCCCTACCCCCACAGCTTGGAGATAGCGCGCCAGTTTGTTTGCCCGCTGGTTCAGTTCTCGGTAGGTCAACTGCTGATTTTCAAATACCACCGCTACAGGATCTGTCGAGGTAAAAGCCTCTCCACAGCAGAATCGCTCTACTCGGTCTTCAAATATTTCGTGAATTGATGCACCCGTAAAATTGCTTTTCATGTTACTATTACTTGGCAATTATGTTGTTGACATTACTTTCAGTCTTTACAAACTGAAATCTCATCCGACTCGAACACGCTAGAAACGCTTGACTGCTATTATAGATAATTGGTTTCCGAGCTTTTTTCTGAGGGTTTGCAAAGGCTTTACCGCATTTGCGATAAAAAACGGTATAGTATAGTTACAAATAATTGTGTAAGAAATATCAGAGATAAAGCTCTGGTTCGAGTAATGGGAGCATGTTAGCAAAGACTAGCAGATCTTTAGTGCGATCGCGATCGTATATCCTATTGATTTGCGTACTACCATTTGCAGGTAACAATGTGGTAAAGGGCCATCCGAACCGTTTCCCGTGCTAGCGATCGCTGACTCGAATTAAACTGAGTGTGGTAAACCAGTATGGCGCTACAAGCGCTCGCTTTGAGCCAAAATTGCGGCTCGATTGTGCCCCATGTTGCTATCCCTGCGAATTGAAAATTTTGCCCTCATCGACTCGCTAGAGTTAGATTTCGGCCCCGGGCTGAACGTCCTGACAGGAGAAACCGGCGCGGGCAAGTCCATCATCCTCGATGCCCTGGATGCCGCACTCGGCGGCAAAGTCAGCAGTCGCGTCATCCGTACCGGAAAAGCGCGATCGCTGGTGGAAGCCACCTTCGAGGTGGACTCCGCAGTAGCAGAGTGGGCGCGATCGCAGGAAATTGACCTTCTGGACGGGACATTGCTGGTCGCCAGCCGGGAACTGGTCGCCAGCGCGGCAGGTCTGCGGAGTCGGTCGCGCCTCAACGGCATTCTCGTCAACCGACAGATCATGGAACAACTGCGCGATCGCCTCGTCGAAATCACCGCCCAAGGCCAAACGGTACTGCTGGGCCAACCCGCCCGCCAGCGCGAGTGGCTCGACGCCTTCGGAGGCAGCAGCGCGATCGAAAAGCGGCAAGCCGTCGCCGCAGCCTTTGCCGCCTACCAACAGGCATCACTCGCCCTAGAAGTGCGCCGCCAATCCGAACAGCAGCGACTGCAGCGGCTAGATCTATTGGAATATCAAGTCAAAGAACTCGGTGCCGCGAACCTCACCGATCCCGACGAACTGGCACAGCAAGAAGCCGAGTGGCAGCGCCTCAGCCACATCGTCGATTTGCAACAGCAGAGCTACCAGGTTTATCAAGCACTGTATCAAAATGACACTGGCGGCGAAGCGGCTGCCGACCTGCTCGGACAAGCAGAGGCCACCCTAACCGATATGGTACGGTATGACGGCCACTTGCAACCCGTTCTCGACCTCGTGAGCAGTGCCGTGGCAGACGTGATGGAAGCCGGACGGCAGATGTCCAGCTACGCCGCCAGTTTGGAAGCCGACCCCGATCGTTTGGAAGAAGTCGAGGAGCGCATCCGCGAATTGAAACGCATTTGCCGCAAATACGGGCCATCTTTGCAGGAGGCGATCGCCTACTACGAGCGCATCCAAACCGAACTTGAAGAACTCACCAAAGGCGGCGAGTCCCTAGAAATCCTCGAAAAAGCCGAGCGAGAAACGCAAGCAGGCTTAGAAAACGCTTGTGCCGAGTTAACCCAACTGCGAATCGCCGCCGCCCGTCAACTCGAAGATCGGCTGATCGGAGAACTTAAGCCCCTGGCAATGGATAAGGTGCTATTCCGAGTCGAAATTGCTCCCTCCCCTCCCACCAGCGTAGGTGCCGATCGCATCATTTTTCAATTTAGCCCCAATCCCGGCGAACCGCTGCAGGCGCTTTCCGAAACCGCTTCTGGAGGAGAAATGAGTCGCTTCTTGCTAGCACTGAAAGCCTGTTTTGCCTTAGTGGACGATATCGGTTCCCTCGTGTTTGACGAGATAGATGTGGGAGTGTCCGGACGAGTGGCGCAGGCGATCGCCCAGAAACTTTACCAACTCTCTCACCGCCGCCAAGTCCTGTGCGTCACCCACCAACCCCTCGTCGCCGCAATGGCTGACCAGCACTTCCGCGTCATCAAACAAGTCGTCCCTGAAGAATCGGAATTAATCAGAGCAGGCGATTTTATCCCCAATCCTTCGGAAAGAACCGTCGTCAGAGTCGCCCACCTCGACGACCGACAGCGGCGGGAAGAACTCGCCACCCTTGCCGGCGGACAGAAAGCCGAAAGCGCGATCGCCTGGGCCGACTCCCTGCTCTTGCAAGCAGCCAACATGCGACAACTTCTCTCGCCCAATCCCCCGCAACTGCCCGATTCCCAGCAGAGCGATAGCCAGAACCGCTAATCGGCTATTGTGCATTTAATTTGCTCTTCCTCAGAATCTCTAAAAACCGCAAACTCCTTTTTTAATATAGATTTGGTACTTCTTATTTTTTCCAAAAAATACAAAATTAAATGCACAATACCTCGAACATTCTGGCGGACTGCGCTGGCAGAACGAAGGCGGGGTAAAAAAAAGAGAATCCCGAATAGGCGGCGTAAGCGCCGGGGCAGGACGGCGCGGGTAGCAAACGCTAGCAGCCATTTGGCAAGAGTTTCTATTTTTTCTGGCTGGCGATCGCCATTTTTAGAGTTATTAGGGGCAATCTAAAATATAATATGCGAAACGCATGACGACAAGCACGCCATTGCCCTCACAGCTTCCGAGGCCAGGAGGCAGAAGCCTCATTGTGGCCGCGATCGCAGTGACTGATTTACAAAAATTCAGAGACAGAGCAACAATTGGTAGAAATCGGCACACATATTTTTCGCCAGGAATGTCACAATCAGGGTGGCATCCCGTATCCGAGTTACCGGCTGCCAGTTGAGTCAGGGCATATAATCGCGCGCGATATGCTATTACTTTAACAACATCGTCTGGAGATAATGTCCTCCCTTCGCCCCCAGAGTAAACTGAGTAGTAGTCTTGGATCGGCTTGCGCGAGCGCGACCAATCCGTCAGGATCGCTTCGCAGGAGACTCATACAGTAAAAGTCATTCTGTGACTCAAAGCATCTTTTAATAGTAAAGAGCTATGACAGCTGCATCTCCGAATCAAACTGTTTTGCCCAACACCGGCCCCGTGATAGACGTCACCGCTCAAGTAGAGGGCAAGAAAGTTCAACCTAACAAGTCGGCATCTCCCTCCAGTGCATCTACCGGCGCGTCCGCCAGCGCCGCAGCGAACCCGCATTCCAGCAGCGCCTTGGCCAGGACGAACGGGACGTTTACCGCGTTCCTCGCTCCGCTGACCAAAGAAACCTTCAAGCAAGTCGTCACAGATGTGGAAGACAAGCTCAAGGTGGTCAATCAAACCCTGTCGATGCTGGACAGCATGCTCGACTCTCAAGGGTTTGATGCCATTCTTGACGAGATGCTGCGTTCCATCACCCTAAAAACAGGCGAACTATTAAATGCCGATCGCACGACTATTTTTTTATTAGATGAAGAAAAAAACGAACTTTGGTCTATAGTTGCTAAGGGTGAGGGCGGTGGCTCCTTAGAAATTCGGATTCCAGCGGACAAAGGCATCGCCGGGGAAGTGGCCACGTTTAAAAGAGTGGTGAATATCCCCTTCGACTTCTTTGACGACCCCCGCTCGGCTCAGTCCAAGGTGCAATACAAGAAAACCGGCTATCGTACTTACACGATGCTGTGTTTGCCCTTAGTGAACGACAACGAAGAATTAGTCGCAGTCGTACAATTACTCAACAAGCTCAAAAAACATCACGAGCCAGAGGCTCCACTCGCTGACCGGATCGACACCAAGGGCTTTACCGAAGAAGACGAAGCGGTCTTTGCAGATTTTGCGCCATCGATTCGACTGATTCTCGAGTCGTCCCGGTCATTTTACAAGGCCACCCAGAAACAGCGCGCCGCCAGCGCCCTCATGTCCGCGATCGGTTCCCTCAGCCAGAGTTCTCTAGATTTAGAGGACACCCTCAAAAAAGTCATGGACGAGGCCAAGCTGCTGATGAATGCCGACCGCAGCACCCTGTGGCTCTTGGACAAAGAAAAAGGGGAGCTGTGGACGAAAATCCCCATCGCCGGCGTATTGAAAGAAATCCGCATCCCCAGAAATGCAGGCTTCGCCGGCATCGTTGCCGAAAGCGGAGAGCCATTGCTGATCCCCTTCGACATATACGACGACCCGCGCTCTACAGTTTCTAAAGAAACCGATAAGAAAACAGGCTATCGCACCTGTAGTATGCTGTGTATGCCAGTATTCAACGCTGATAAAGAGTTGATAGGCGTCACGCAATTAATCAATAAGAAGAAACAAGGCGAATTTCCGCCTTACGATCCGGCAGAATGGCCCAATGCACCGGAATGCTGGAAAGCCAGCTTCAACCGCGCTGACCTAGAATTCATGCAGGCATTTAACATTCAAGCTGGCGTCGCCTTGCAAAATGCCTCCCTGTTCGCAACCGTCAAGCAGCAGGAACAGATGCAGCGAGATATTCTCCGCAGTTTGACCAATGGCGTCATCTCTACCGACAAATCCGGCAACGTGATCGCGGCGAATGAGAAGGCGAAAAACTTGCTGGGATGGAATGACGAAGAACGCATCGAGGGCAAGCCAATCTTTGAACTGATTAAAATTGAAAAGAACGATTTCAGCAAGTGGTTTGCTGACGCCCTCGCCGGAGAAAGCGAAAAATCCCGCCAGCAATACTATCCCGAACAAACGTTAATGTCATTTGGCGAGGAACAGCACAGCATCAACCTGTCCCTGAATACGATGGCAGACGTCCTCGATCGCAGCACCGTGAATGGCGTCCTAGTGGTCATGGAGGACATCAGCAACGAAAAGCGCCTCAAGAGTACGATGTACCGCTACATGACCCAGGAAGTGGCCGAACAGTTGCTGGCCAGCGGCGAGATCGGATTGGGCGGCAAGCGCAAAGAAGTCTCCGTGCTGTTCTCGGATATCCGCAGTTACACCACCTTGAGCGAAGGCATGACCGCCGAAGAAGTGGTAGAAATGCTCAATGAATACTTTGAACGCATGGTGGATGCGGTCTTCAAGTACAAAGGCACGCTGGATAAATACATCGGGGATGCAATCATGGCCGTTTTCGGTTCGCCCCTGCCCTTAGACGACCATCAGTGGTGCGCCGTACAAACGGCAGTGGAGATGCGGCACCGCTTGGCCCAGTTCAATCGAGAGCGGGAAGCAGCAGGCAAGCGACAGATTAGCATCGGCATCGGCATCCACTCTGACGAAGTGGTCAGCGGCAATATTGGTTCCACCAAACGCATGGAGCTGACTTCCATCGGGGACGGGGTTAACCTCGGTTCTCGCTTGGAAGGCACAAGCAAAATGTACGGCACTGATATCGTCATCAGCGAGAAAACCTATCAACCCTGTGCCGATCGCATTTGGGTGAGGGAACTGGACTTTATTACCGTCAAAGGAAAAAGCGAACCGGTCAAAATCTATGAATTGGTAGGACTCCGTTCTGAAACCATTGACGACAACAAGATGAAGATCGTGGAATTTTACCAAAACGGACGCCAGTTTTACCTGAATCGTCGATTTGGTCAGGCCCTCGCGGAATTCAGTAAAGTTCAGGAAATTGACCCGCACAACAAAGCAGCTCTCCTGCACATTGAGCGGTGCAACCATTTTCTGGAAAATCCACCAGCAGATGACTGGGATGGAGTCTGGAAACTCACAGAAAAGTAGTATACTCTAGTGAGAATTCGGAATTCGGAATTCAGAATTCAGAATATAGCTGCTTTGCCATTCTGTCTCCTGAGTTCTGACTCCTGCCTGTGGAGAGCAAGTAGGTTTACATTTTGTATGGAATATGGAATTAGATAGCCAGTCAGCCAACTTGTCCGGACGGGCCCAGTTGGCCGACGAACGCAAAAACGTATCGATATTGTGTTCCGATATCGGCGGATACATGACCTTGACCGAAAAAATGGACGCCGGCTCGGTTGGTTCCATGCTCAACGAATATTTCGCGTCAATGGTAGAGGCCCTCTTCAAGTCCAAGCAGGGCCGCGAAGAAAACATACAATCAGCCTGCATTGGCAATCGCATCGTCGCGGTCTTTGGCTCGCCCCAACCTCTAGACGATCATGCCTGGACGGCACTGGAAACGGCCCGCGAAATGTACGACGAGTTGGCCCATTTCAACGCCCGCCGGGAAACCGCCAACCAGCCAGGAATCAGAATTGGCATCGGGATCAATTCCGACAGCGTTTTCAGCAGCAATATTGGCACCAACAAAGGCATGGATTTTATGGCAATTGGTGCCGGCGTCAATATGAGCTATCGCCTGGAAGGTGTATGCAAGCTCTACGGCTGCAGCATTGTCATCAGCGAAAATACTTATAAAAGCTGTGCGGAGCGGATCTGGGTGAGAGAATTGGATAAGATTCGCCTGCAGGGGACAAACGGCCCAATAACGATCTATGAATTTTTGGGGCACCGTTCCGATTCGATTTCCGAGCAAAAGCAGCAGGTACTCGATCATTACTATAAAGGGCGCGAGTATTACTTGAATCGCAAGTTTGCTCTGGCGATCGGCGAGTTTGCCACCGTGCGGGAAATTGACAACAACGATCGCGCCTCCACCATTCAATTGAAGCGCTGTCAGCATTGGCTGAAAACGCCGCCGCCCGAAGACTGGGACGGATCTTGGCTGCTCACTCCCAACTGATATAAGGCAAATGTTTTGAAGGTGACAGGTGAGGCATCGGGGTAATTGGTAAGGTGGCTCTGTTTTTCCAATTACTCCGACCTTCAGTTAGCCCGGTCTTGCTCTAAGTTTTCCCCGGAATGGAACGCCCGATCGCCCGCTGGAATGGCGCGTAAATGGTAAGGGCGCGTCGCGAGCTGTTAAGCTTTTTTGGCGGATTTTATATCAAGTTTGATGGAACACGAGCGATCTATAGCTAACCTAAATCATTTGTACAAGTCCTGTCAGGGCGCTTACCGCCACGCCCCCACCCTAATGTACGAATCCTGCTTTGACGGGCTATATAGCGTTTTTCAATCAGATGAAGTACAGATAAGAAACCCGGCAACTTCGTCGAAGCCGGGTTTCTGACGTCCCTCACAAGGGAAAGAAAACTGCTATATACCCCTGCTGCCAGAGATCGCGCTGCCCAGAAAGCGATCGCTTTCTGGGCGCGTCCGAACGAGCTGAATGAAAACATCTCAAATGCAACGCAACAGCCTGCCGGAACCCCTAGGGGGAAATGTTTTCTCGAGATTTTGCCGAGATTGTTTGCTAGGAAACAATCTCTTTCGGGGAAATCGCTAGAATAGGGCATAGAGGGTGCTGAAGTCTCCTCTACTTAGAGTTGACGTAACTGAGTTGCAAAATACATTCACTCATGGAATCAGGTAGTCCGTCCGCCAATGCTTCCGACCAGCCTCCTCCTAGGCTGGCAGACATTGTGGGCACTTTCATCGCCGTGTTGACTCTGACTTTACCCGTATTTGTCATCGCCCATTATTCTTCGAGCGAAACTTCTGTTTCGCAACCGTCCACCTACCAACTGCCAGTGTCCCACAAATGAGGGTACTCATACTGATTTAAGGTCGAGGAAATTGCTCCATAGAGCAGCCTAGCACGGTCACTCCCAACAGGCAAGCGCCAGAGCCACCGGGGGCGATCGCCTCTACCCATGAAAGAGCAGCCTGCATTCAACCCGCCGAGTTTTGCGAGCGGTCAAGGCATTCTCGCGCCCGCACAGAGGGCTCTGGAATGCTGCCACAGCACGACCGCCCCCCAAGCAACGCGCAAATTCTCCACATAAATCGATCTCGATCGCGGGTTTCCTGTCGCCCCTCTTCCCTTAAAATGCTATTCGGGGGATGGCCGACTGGTTCTCTGTGCGATCGGGCACCAGAACGCGGTCTGAAACACCCCCGCGCTGCTGTTAGCTTGGAGAAACCGCTCGTGGATTTATTGCGCATACCTGCTCAACCCAAACCGGGCCTGCTCAACGTTTTGATTGAAATTCCCGCCGGGAGCAAAAATAAGTACGAATTTGACAAAGACTTGCAAGCTTTTGCCCTAGACCGGGTGTTGTACTCATCGGTTCACTACCCCTACGACTACGGTTTCGTGCCCAACACGCTGGCGGATGACGGCGACCCGCTCGACGGCATGGTCTTGATGGATCAGCCCACTTTTCCGGGATGTATCATTGCAGCTCGGCCCATTGGCATGTTAGAGATGATCGATGGCGGCGATCGCGACGAGAAAATACTCTGCGTTCCCGACAAAGACCCGCGCTATGCTGACGTAAAATCTCTAAAGGACGTGGCAGCCCACCGGCTTGACGAAATTGCCGAATTTTTCAAAACTTACAAAAATTTAGAGAAGAAAGTCACCCAAATTCTGGGATGGAAGGATCTAGATGCGGTAATGCCCTTGGTGGAAAAGTGCATCAAGGCTGGTAGCAAGTAGGCACTTTCCTTTCAGTCCGGCAGCCAGGATGGCTTCTAGCACTTTTCGTTGCTCAGAACTTTAAAATCACAGCAGAGGCGGTCAGTGAATACCCCCTGCTGTGAGATATAAGGGCCAAAATCCGCCGTCCCGCTCTTTGCTTCTTTGGCCATGTCGAAAGACATCCCTCAAAAGCGAATCGCAATTTCCCCTTGTGTAGCACTGAAAAAACCACATTCAGAGCATGCTTGCCTCGATCTGACAAAATTTCCCGAAACCACTACTGTTGCGGGAATAATGTAAAATCCACAGGAAGTCTGCTTTCCTCCATCGAGGAAAGCATTGAGATTGAGCGACCCTCTCGCCGCGCTCTCCTGAAAGGGGACAACCCGATCGATGTCAGCGAGGTATTAATGCACTAACAAGACAAAATCAGAGCGAAAATCGGGCGGAAAGTCAGAGCAATAGCGGATAAAAAACGCTCCTAGAGAAGCAATCAGAAGCTTTTGACGGCTTTCGATCGGACTCTAAAGTTGTAAAAGTGCTGCAAGTCCTAACTGCTGCCGTCGCGGAACGTTTCATTCGTGCCAGATCAGTCCAAGTTACTGCTTTTGCCGACAAAATCCCTTAAAATAAGTCGGCGTTTTGCCGGCATTTCGCAGCCAAAGTGCCGTCCGGGATTGTCAAAGCGAACTAACAGATCCCGATAAAGCCAGATCTCCCCGATAGAACTGGTACAGCCAGCGCTATCTCTTCGGCAAGACTGAACGCAGTCTGACTCGCTCGAAAACCTTGCCAGATAAGTTTGTCAGGGGTGCTTGCATCTAATCCCTGCAGCGGAAGCCGAGCAATCCAGCGCAGGTTCTGCCCTGTCTTAGGCTAAAGCAGCGCCAGCTTGCTGAGAAAGTAAAGCTCGTGCTTGACAAAACCTTCGATTTGTGGACAGATCGGAGGGTCGGGTTTTAGCAGTCGGTGAAAACTTCGAGAGCCAGACAATAGGATGGCGCAGCGAAGTCTCTGAGGATGAAAGGCGATTCGCTCCGAAGCCCTCCGCGATCGCGAAAGCTTCACCCTCGATTATTATGACCTGCCGACAATTCGCCCCAGAAAAGCGCAAAACTCACTCGCTTGACAGCGCTATTCCTGGACGAACTCAACCATCTGGTGAAAATCCGCCGTTACAATGAATTGTTAAGCACAGGCTAACCAAATATCGAAAGATGCCAGATAAACATCCGTCGGCACCAAGTCCAGAGCCTTCTGATGGGAAAGCCAGTATGGGAATCAACCTTTCATCCGACTTTACGATCCAGTTCTGGGGCGTGCGAGGCAGCATTGCCACCCCCGGCAAAGAAACCGTTCGCTACGGCGGCAATACCTCCTGTGTGGAAATGCGCATAGGCGGAAAACTCCTGATTTTTGACGGCGGAACCGGCTTGCGAGTTCTGGGGAAAAGCTTGCTGCCGCAGATGCCGATCGAAGCCCACATGTTCTTTACCCACTCCCACTGGGATCACATTCAAGGATTTCCATTTTTTATACCCGCCTTCGTACCGGGGAATAGCTTCCACATTTACGGAGCAGTCGCGCCTAATGGAGCCACCATCAAACAGCGCCTCTCCGACCAGATGCTGCATCCGAACTTTCCCATACCGCTACAGGGGATGCGCTCTGAGATGAAATTCCACAGCCTCAAACCGGGCGATATCGTCAAATTGGACGACATCGAGATCGAAACGGCACACCTCAACCACCCCAGCACTGCGATGGGCTATCGGATTACTTGGCAGGGACGCACTGCTGCTTACTGCACCGATACAGAACATTTCCCCGATCGGCTAGATGAAAACGTCCTTCATCTCGCCCGAGGCGCGGATTACTTGATTTACGATGCCACCTACACCGACGAAGAATATCACCATCCCAAAACCCCCAAAGTCGGCTGGGGCCACTCGACTTGGCAGGAAGGGGTGAAAGTGGCAAAAGCTGCCGGCGTTAAAAGTCTGGCGATTTTTCACCACGATCCGGCTCACGACGATGATTTTTTAGATGAAGTAGAAGCGAAAGTACAACAGGCTTTCCCAAATTCATGCCTCGCGCGCGAAGGGATGATTTTCAAATTGGTCTGAGCGGTTGAGTCGTGCAGCGGCACGCGCTATTTCTCAATTAGATCCGGGTGAACTTACCAGCCTATATGACCGCGATCGGGTTCGATTGCCTGCCCTTGAAGAACTAGGTGGGCGCTCTTGGCTATACTGAAATTAAGACAGTGGCTGTCGAACCCTGCTGCTTCATCTCTGCTTCAATCGTTAATAATATTGTTGGAAATTTATCAATCTGAAGTGTTTTTATTTTTCTGGTTTCTTGAAATTATTCAATCATTTAAGTGCGAAATGCACGCAAAAATAGCCCGCGCGGGCGGGCTATCTTTATTGATTAGATAAAGGTTAACGATCGCCTGTCAGACGCGATCGCAACTGATTGAATAGATTTTTCCGCTTTCGCGGTTTCAGTTCGCGCAGGCGCGCCCGCAGGTAATTGAGGTTGACTTCTTCACCGCCATACCGCCAGCGAACGTAAGCTTTAGAAATTTCGTCAATCGTTTCTGCAATAAGCGGTGAGTGGTGAGAGCGCGACTGATGCGCGTACTCCAATGGCGTAAAAGCAGCGTGTTTGGGGAAGCCCTGAGTTTTTAAAATGTCGAGCATTTGCTGGTAAATACTCTCCATCACTGGCAACTTTGCCAGCCAGCGACGGTAACGCCAAGCACGCCACTGATTCCAACCCAACCAAATGAAGAAGCCCAGCGCGATCGCCAGGATTAAAATCGCAAATAAACCAAACCAGCCGCGAGCCAGCAAGCCCCACAACCAGCCAATAATCACCCCGAGAAAAGAAGCGATCGCGCTAAATATTGCGCCGAACCAACCCGTCACGGGTGAGGGCAGCCAACCCGCTACCCAGCGCCAAAACTGCTTGGCTGCGCTGAATGTTTCGTAATCCTCAATTGAGGGAGGAATTAAATCGTATCCCGGAATCGGATTAAACGCAAACCAGCCATATTTTGGGAAAAATACCTCCGTCATCGCGTGAGCGTCGGTGTTTTTGACAATGTAGAAACCCGTGAAAGGATTGAACTCTCCCGTATCAAACCCTACCACCAGCCGCGCTGGAATGCCAATCGATCGCAGCATGACTGTCAAAACAGTTGCGAAATGATCCGGATAGCCTCCCTTATCTCTAAACAGGAAAGCTTCCACCATATCTTCGCCCTCCTTCAAAGGCAGCAAGTCAGGCTTTATGTCATATCGCTGCTTGAGATATTGAGCGAGATAGAGGGTTATTTCGTAGGAATTGTCGAGATTTTTCGCTTCAGAACGCGCTACCCGCTGCTGATTGTATTCCTCTAAAATTTCTAAAGTGCGCTTTCTAATTTTTTCAGAAACTTGAGCCTTGGGAACTTGCAGGTAATAATCCCGAATGTGAGAGGGATACTTTGTACCCGCTTTTCCCAGGGCGGCGCGGTTGCGGTAGGGAACGTGAGAAATCACCGTGTAAGTAATGCCCTCGCCCAAATTCACCGGCGATCGCAAACCGCCTTCTGCATCCACGACGATTTTCGGCGTGGGAAAGAAAAGTTGTACCGGTTGAGAAAGGGCAGGAATCAAGTTGGGCATTTCCGAGACGATGGTGTAAGTTTGAATCACCTCTCGGATGCGATTAGCAGTTGGCTGCGAGGGGAGAAAATATTGGTAAGACCAAGTAGGTCGTTCCTTCGTTTCAACTTGGTCGTTGCGAGAAATCTGCCAACCCTGACCGGTGTAGCGATCGAACCCCAGCACCCGCCAAAATCCCTCCGCTTGCGATCGAACCCGCATCACCACCTTCGGTTTCATGGGCTTGCCCCGCAGGTTCTGGTCGATCTCCGTACTAAAACCGTAGTAAAAAGTATCGTCCAGTTCGCCAGAACCCGTGCCCGATCCGCTATCATTGCGGTTATTAGAGTTGCGAACATAACCCGGATTGTTAATGCTGCGCTCGTCAAAGTCCGCAGGCATGTTGATGGCTTCGCTCACCGGAAACGTCCGCAATTGATAGCCGGGAAAGCGGGGCAGCAAGGCAAAAATGCCCAGTCCCAAACCGACAGTAAGGGCAAACAGTAAAAAGTAAAAGCTAAAACGTTTGAAGTTGGGTTGCTTGCGTCTCCTGGCTTCTGCTTCTTGATTGCCAGCTTTTGCCAGATTGAGGCGAGAGCGGTAATCCAGAACTAACGCAGGCAGAGCGATCGCCAAAAATACCAGCAACACCGGGCCAAAGGCCAGAGTTTCCGAGAGAGTACCCGCCACTCCCAACAGAATCAGCCCGATAGTCATTGAATAGCCCAAATCTTTGCGGCGGGGCAGGTCGAAGCTGTGGAGAACTTGGAGAGCAACGAGGAGCTTAGCCAAAACCAGCCGCGTATCATTGAGCTGCGTAAACAGTTCCTGAAAAAAAAATGCCAGCGCCACCAACATGCCGATGGCGATCGCGAACTTCATGGCAATATTGCGATCTCGGCGTCGATACCAACTCCAAGTCGCCCCCGCGATCGAGAGCGGCACAGCCCACAGACTCAACTGCGTATCTGCTGCCGCAATATCAGTGGCCACAATCCCGACAGTGACCAGGGCCTGTACCAGCACCCGCAGCCAGATAGAATCCTCCGCTTCCGGCGGAGGCAAAGCCTCCATGCGCTGCCACAACTGTCCCAGCAGTGGAGTGGAGCGCAATTGGCGCGCCCCTGACGAATTAGACATAGGTCCCTTGAAATTGGAGAAATGAGTTTTGAATCTGTTTCATTCATAACTCACAACTCACAACACCTTCTAATTCGTGGGGCAAACCGCCAACATCAAAGGTTTCTGCTCCAGGTCGTGGAAGCGAACTTCTAGCGAGTAGGTCTGGCCCGGTTGCGGATCGAACACCTCCACACTCAGAGATCCCGGGTCGGGGCGCTGCGCCGTCGCTTGAGATTGACCGCAGCGAAACACCAAGCTGCCGCCGCACGGTAGCTGGCTGGAAACCCGCAGGCTGGGAAACTGCTCAGCGAGACGGTACTCGACTTCCAGTGCCAGCATCCCAGCACCAGTCAGCCATTGCCGTTCCTCCTTGCGCTGGCTGGGCGACACATTCAGGGTCAGGTTGCCCATAATTTCCCGCGCCGCCATCAGCGAGAGCACCATTTGTTGGGTGGGGGTAGCCGATTCGTAAGCTTCAGGGAAATCGGTTTCCGGTCGAGCGGAGCGAGGAGCAGGTCTGAGTACCAAATCTGCCCAGTAATTCAGCGCTTGGGGCTCGTCTGGGAACAGAGCCTCTACAGCGCGCACTAATTTTGCCCCTTCCCGGAGTCCAGAATCTACTAGATCGGCACAGCGATCGAGGAGTTGGGCTAGGATATTTTCTGGAAGGCGCACTGGCAGATTGAGTTTGTGCAACTGCGCAGCCCACAGCCTTTCGGGAACTTGTTCTTCGAGTAAGTAGTCAGGGTATTCCAAGACATCCGATTCCCAGGGAAATAGCGGTGGGGTTCGTTGGATTTCAGTTTTCAGTTGACGCTTCAGGAGCGAGAAGAAACGATCTTGCACGGCAGGTATTTCTCCCATTTTGAGTTGTTGACCGCCTCGATCGGGGGGAATGCCTTCCGATGCACTGCAACCAGAAAATAGGGGGCTTACCTCTTCCGAATCCAGGGGGTCTGAGTCAGTCAACTCCAGGTCTTCTATCCCGTCATTGCCTGTGGTTTTTCCCGGACTGGAGGAGTCTCCATCTGGGTTAGAGGCATCTGTCGGGGGAGCCTGTAACAGCCAAGCGAACAAATTTTGTAGCGCTTCTGAGTTCCTATTCATTGGTAGATGTACCCTCTCCGGATACTAAACGATTGCGAATTTCCCAGGCTTGTTCGAGCAGCTTGAACCACCGTTTTTGCACCTGAGTGACTGTACAGCCCAACGCTTGCGCGATCGCTGCATCCGCCAGTCCCTGTTGTTTCAACCGTAGCAACTCAAACTGCCCTTCACCTATTTTTGCTCTCAATTCTTGCCACTGCTGGGGCGTCAAGCCGAGATTATTCTCCAAATCTGCTTCCAACCACTGATGGACGAGTTCCCAGCGGTGGCGGAGGGCGAATCGAATCAAGTGGTATTTGAAACGCTGCTGCAAATAGTCCCGCTTCCGGGGCGTCAAGCCGAGAATCGCCTCGATTTCTTGCGCATTCAAATCTTGCAATCGCAGCGCAAAATAATCGGCACAGTCTTTCTGTTGGTTGGCTTCTAAATAAGCCATTAATTCTTTAATCACCTCCTGACGCAGGTCATCTGCCACGGTTTCCGGTTCTGCGAGAACCATCCGATCCCGAACTTCCTGTACCGACGTATCGTTCCAAGTCTGATCTGAGTCTACAGCCCCTCCCTCAGCAGCCTGCTCCATATCCACAGTTGTTTCTGGGGGTTGCTGTTGAGAAAACGTTTGCGCGCGCAGGACGATCAGTTGTTGGCTGCGGTTGCCGCGCAGGGGAATGCGTCGTTTTCCGTAGCGCTCGGTAAAGGCCATATATTCGGCCAGTTCCAAAAGAGTCTTGGGACTGAACTTTGGATTCAATTGGGCTTCTCGCCGAAAGGCGTTCAATGCCTCTAAATAAAATCCCTGCAGGAAATCTTCGATAAGAGTCAGTCGCGCTTGATAGCTCGATTGGGCTTGTGCAGGGGTAATGTAACGGTAGACAATGGCACTGAGGGTACTGTGCAATTCTACTCTTCCCTGGCGCGACCCGAGCTTGTAATAGTGAAGACATTGCTGCAAGCGGTGCCTCGCTAGAGTCGTTCCCCAGGCTTCTACCTCTCCAGATGCTTGAATGCGCTTACTTTCGGTGCAGATCCGGGTCACTTCTGCGTCGATTCGTGTGGCAACGTCTCGGCAGTCCCGATCCGATGCCTCAGTGGACTGCTTGAGTTCTACAAACAGTAGCTGAAATATTGCTTCCACGCCTAAGCAGCTCTCCCGTTCGATGGTTGACTGCTGGGAAAAACCCAGCACGAGCATGTAAAACGGCACTGGTACTGCTCGTGGCGGTTGGCGGGCGCTGCGGCACGCCACACTCTATAAGCAGCTCAGTGCAAGGGACAGCTACACTCAAAGTGTAGGAGCCCCTCAAGATTCAGATGGATTTAGACCAACAGATTCAAGCCCTAATTGACAATGCCCCTCAAGATGGCACCACGCCGAAGATTGTGGCTGCGATCGCACCCGCCCTAAAATTACTTGCCACTCAGTTGCGCCACCGGCAATACTACATCCTGCAAACTCTCGACCGCGATTGGGTGCTGACCACCTTGAGCAATCGCGCCCAGCCCACGGTCGAGAAACACGTTATCTATGCTTTTCCCACCCGGAAAGACGCCGCTACCGGAACCTTTGCTCCCCGAAATTCTCAAATCATGGCCTGGGCGGTGCCCGTCACCCACATTTTGTTTCAAATGATAGCGCTCGATACCGTTGACAGTACGGTTTTCTTCGAGACCCCAGGCAATGTAGAAGCTGGGACTGAGGTTCGGCGCGAACACGTCCAAAATCTCATCCAGTCCCAACTGCAACAATACATCGCACCTGTATCGCCAAAAGGGAACTTTCCCCCAGATATCGCCTGACCGGAAAGCTATCTCGGCTGTCAGCTATTTGCTGCCTCGCGTTTTGAGGCGGGCGGCTTTCCTGCTGAGAGCTGACAGCTTCCAGCTAATACAGGCGGCTCACAACGTAGTCAGCCAAATCAATCAGCGCTTGACGAGAGTCTGAGGGGGGCAGCGCCTGCAAGTGGGCCACTGCTTGGCGGGCGTGATTTGCCGCCAATTCTCGCGATCGCTCGATCCCTTTACTTTCTTCTATCAGTGCCAGCGCCTGTTCGAGATCTCCTTCTTGGGAAAACTCGCGTTCGATCAGGACTTCTAAATAAGGCTTCTCTTCCAAAGCATATAACACGGGTGCAGTCAGATTGCCGCCTTTGAGGTCCGACCCCGCCGGTTTGCCCAACCCTTCCGTAGAGCCCGTGAAGTCCAAAATATCATCCACTACTTGGAACGCCAGCCCCAAATGACGCCCGTAGCCGTACAAGTCCTCAGCTAATTCTGCCGATACCTCGCTGAGTATCCCTGCTGCTTTGGAACTGTTGGCAATCAAAGAGGCGGTTTTGTAGTAGCTCTTCTCCAAATAAGCCTGTACGGACAAGCTGCTGTCAAATCGATTCAGTCCCTGCTGAATCTCTCCTTCCGCCAGATCCATAATCACCTCTGACAGAAGCTTGACCACTTCCAGATTATCCAAATTGGCCAAATACCAGGAAGATTGAGCAAATAAGAAATCGCCCGCCAATACGGCCACTCGGGTGCCAAAACTGCTGTGTACGGTGGCAATTCCTCGGCGGAGTTCTGCATCGTCCACTACATCGTCGTGTACCAAGCTCGCCGTGTGAATCATCTCCGTAATTTCGGCCAGCCGTCGGTGACGGGGCGTTATATCGCGATCTTGCATCGTTGCCCGCGATATCAGCAGGACTATAGCTGGCCTCACTCGTTTTCCCGCGGCACCGAATAAGTGTTCTGCCGCAGCGTACAGGATGGGGTGCTTGGCACTCACCAGCTTTTTCAGGTTCTCTGCTAACACCTGCAGATCTGCTTCAACCGGGGAAAAGAGGGATATTGCTGAGGTCATGGATGGGCCGGCTCAGGCGTTAGTTACGAAAGTTTACATATTTGCTCTTTATTCTAAGCTATGCTTCTCCCATCGCAAAGTTTTGTTGAAATCATTTGTGCCGCCGAGGAAATCCTCGCAGCGGCTTGTTCTCATGTCTGTTGCCAACAATCTCACTTATGGCATAAATGTCTGTACTTGAGAATATCACTTTTAAAGTGAAAGTTTAAAACTTAGTATTTTGTACAAGTTGAAACGGCAGTCGAGACACTCCTGTTGCTGGGCCTGCTGGTTGGCACCGCCCCGCCTAATGCAGTGTCGGCTCGGTCAAATCAGAAGCGAAATGCCACAGCCGCGCAGGCACGCCCCAGAAAATGGCCACAGCCTTCCTCCGGGAATTTTTGCGAATTGTGTACAATTATTAAGGCTTTCCCCAAAACAGCGCGAAAAACTACGCATCGCGTGTTACTCTAGATAATAAGAATTTCAAAAATTCCATAAATTAGTTCTTGATAGGGGAGCAGGTAATACAAGCCTGTTACATTCCTGGAAGCCGGGTTTACACGGGTGAGGGCCGTCCAAACAGCCTTGGACAGTTAAAGCTCCTTTCGTCCGGTTGGGAAAACAAACACCATCAAGTCAATCAGCGAATTTTCGAGAGGTGGGTAACAGCCGTAACCCGACCATCTCGTTATGTATTCGTGGAGTTTGGACAATTCGTCAAAATATTTGCCGGGGACAGCCATTTCTCCGTAAGTCCTTATGGCAAAAAGGCATTTCGAGCCAGTGCTGGGTTCGGAGTGCCAGACATCGGCATGGCGAAAGCATTTAACTGAACGTCTCCCTCCTTGCAACTTCGGGCCGTACTATGATTTACCACGATATTCCTCTAATTATTCCAATTCTGGCAACGGGCTATTTGCTTGCGATTTACGTCCTATTGAGTTTTGCCCAACGAAACGCTGGGGTGTAGCGTTCGCACTGACCCAGTTTTCCCCCGGTCAGACGGGTGCGTCAGCCTGCTATACCAAGCTGGGCCATTTAGCGCGAGCATCTTGCTCGCGATCCGCCGATATAGGGAGAAAAAATCTGCTGGCGGTTGCGAGGCTCCTAGCGATAAATAAAAAGTGAACAGCAGGAATTCCCCTCTGTTCACTCCTCACACTCAGTTTGCACTCGAACTAAATGAGTCGGGACTTGCCGGGGACCCGATCGCCATCGCGCGCCCTTATTCTGCTGATTCCAGGGACAGCGGCTGACCGACAAACTCTGTCAAACACACCTTTTCAACCGATGGCGTGTATCCGAGCCACTGCACGGACAGTTGAGCAAACTGCCTCGGACAACCGCTGACGCCAAATCGAGTCGGCAGTGGGGGGCGGGTATCCCGCAGTCCCAGCAGCTCAATTTCTCTGACTGCAGCCGCCACCGCGTACATGGCTGGATCGACGAGCTGTACGGAAGGTGGCAGAATGCGACGCAGCACGGGAGCTAAGTGAGGATAGTGGGTGCAGCCATAAACAAGCGTGTCAATTTGCTGCTGCAAGAGTGGCGCGAGATATTCCCGCGCCACCTCATAAGTGTAGGGATCGTTGATGCGCCCTTGCTCGATCAGGGGCACGAACTCGGGGCAGCCAACTTGCCAGACTTGAACGCTGGGGTCAATTTCTAAGATGGCCTTTCGGTAGGCATTGCTGGCAGCAGTGGCGGGAGTGGCGATGACGCCGATGCGCCGGCCTTGCTCAACGGCAGCGCGGGCACCGGGAAGGATGACCCCGAGGACGGGCATTTGGAACTCAGACCGCACGGTCTCCAGCGCCAGGGCAGAACTGGTATTGCAGGCCATAATCGCCATTTTGACGCCCTGCTGCACCATCCAACCGAGAATCTCGCGCGCGAATTGGACGATTTCGGCTTGAGAGCGAGTTCCGTAGGGGAGCCGCGCCGTATCGCCAAAGTAAAGAATAGATTCGCTGGGCATCTGCTGGTACAGCTCTCTCAAAACGGTGAGGCCACCGACGCCGCTGTCGAAAATGCCGATGCGGGGGCGAGGTCTGTCGCCAGAGGCTGGAGTTGGCCTGGTGCCAATGCCTCCGTGGGATTCCTGCTCGGAGAGGGTGCCAGCATAGGGCCGCATACTGTTGCCATAGCGGTCTGCTGAGTAGGGCGCTGAAGGATTGGAGAAGAGTGGTTCCATTAAAGCAGGTCTATCGATTTTGTTGGATGTACTGCAAGATACCGCGAGCGATCGCTTCTGCCATGACCTTTCGGTAAGAAGGGTCAGCCAGTCGGGGGGCATCCTCAGCTCCCGTGACAAAACCGGTTTCGACTAAAACAGCCGGCATAGAGGTTCTTCTGAGGACGTAAAATCTGGCCTGCCGTACCCGGCGATCGCGGGCCCCGGTCGCTTGCAGAATGCTGTTGTGGATAGTGTAGGCTAGCCGCCCGCCGCTGGAGTAATAATACGTCTCGATGCCATTCACGTCGGGGCGGCTCATATTAATAGCATTGGCGTGAATGCTGACAAATAGCGACGCATTCACCCGTTCTGCCAATTGCACCCTCGGTTCCAGGTCGATTTCCCGGTCGTCGGTGCGCGTCATAATCGCTTGTACGCCGTTTTGCTCGAGAATTCTGGCCACTTGTTGCGAGATGTCCAAAACTATCTCTGCCTCTTGGATGCCGCTAATGCCGATCGCCCCGGGATCGCGCCCTCCGTGTCCGGGATCGACCGCTACCACAACTCGCCCGTTGGGTCGGGTGCGGGGGGAGTCGGAGGTGGGATCGTTAGAGGCAGGTGGTCTGCCGCCAACTTGGCCCGATCGCCGCAGTTGTACATACAAAATTTGGCTGGAAGGCTGGTTGATTTCGCTCAGGGCAATCCCAGACTCCGGTTTTATCCAGACCGCAACTGTTTCCGAGTCGGCTTGCTGCAGGCGCACGTCCAGTGCGTCGGTCTGGGGGCTCCTGGCTCGATTGCCCAGTTTGGCTGAGGGAATTGTAATTTTGTAGTAGCCGGTTCCCAGATCCCAGCCGCTCGTGTAGGTAAATGGCCCATTCGTTTTGACGACCAGTTGCGTGCCATTGCTCGCCATTTCTACAGACTGAATCTCTGTCAGGCGATCGCTGCTCTGGCGCTCTGAGTCCGGTTGCTTCTCGGAAGACGCTGCGCCTCCTGTCGGCAAAACGATGACGTCGCCCGTATTGGTAGTAGTTGCCTGCCAGTCGTCCGGGGAGTTGCTGACGTTTAGCGTTACCCTCGCCACGGGCGGCGAACTTTGAATTTGGCTGACTTGCAGGTTGCGGATGCCGTTGCGATTGACGGCCATATTCAGCCCTTTCAGGTCAGGAGATACGGTGGCCCCCTGCAAGTCTATGTTGACGGTGGAGCGATCGCGATTCCGCTGCACCTTCAGCTCTGGTGCTGCGCCGCTGGTGCGAATGAACAGCCCATCCGGCGTCACCTGCACGTTTTCGATCGCCGTCTGTGCTGCCGTTGCCTCCAGCCTCTCTCGCGGATAACCATCAGGCGAAAGACCAGACCCGCCAGCGATCTCTTGTGGAGTCGGCAATTCTACTGTCCACTGGTTCGCCGTTGCGCCCCGCACTGTCACGCGATCGGGGTCTACGGTGTAACCCGGACTCAATTCAATGACGAGGCGAGTCGTCTGAGCATCAAACTGCGCCACTCGCACGGCCTCAATGCCATTTCTTCGCGGTTGCGTTGTCCCGGGACGCCCGACCGTCGTACCGGGCAAGTCAATGACCAAGCGAGTCGGATTGGCAATCAATTGGGCTTTGGGTTGAACCCCGTCGTCCGTCTTAATGTACAGCCGATTCTGTGCCGCGTCAAACCGCCAAGATTGCAGGGTGGCTGCATCGGCTGGAGAGGTCAGCAAAAATGCAGTAAAGAAACTGGGTAGTAGCCAGTGGAATCTCACAACAGCTTCTCCTTAGTTCGCTTTTCTCGAGCGAATGGTCTTTCCCTCGCGGGAAATCATCACTATATATCAATGCGCTCCTCTGCTGAGTCCCCTTACCCTTGAGGTTCGCGCCCTTTCAGACTGGGTTGAAAAATCACCTGACTCGGCCAGGAATCGCTCCTGGAAAACCAGCGTTTCTCGCGAGTCGGATCGTTTGGCACTAAGGGGCAGAAACCTGTACGACCTCGATATTGCGAAAAAACGCGCTGAAACTTCCCCCATGTCCACTCCTCACCACCACTTTCTCGAGCATCCGGCGAACCAGTCCCCGGTGAGACAGGCTATCGCGAGCTGGAATCGATCGCGAGCTGGAATCGATCGCGAGCTTCCAGCTCGCACTACAAAGCTTGCGGATCGGGCTGGCTTTCTCAGCCTTGGATGCCGCCTCTGCTAAAAACCACAAGCTGCCGCAGAAATCCAACCCGATCGCGGGACGCTCCCAACAGCATCTAAGTTTCAGGCTGCACTGGGGTGCTGCTGTGAAAAACTCAGTCAGCCCCAGTTTTCCAGAGCTAGGAAAGATGCTGTCCGAACAGTTTGGCGATCGGTTGCGCTTTGCCGGCGTGCTGCAGCCAGTTGCTCCAAATCGTTTTCAGCCCCGATCGGCTGCTATCCGCCCAAAAACTCTGAATTGATTTTTGCTGCTTGAGGGGGGTGCGGACGTTCTCAGTTCTTTGAGGAGCGATCGCCACTCAGCCAGCTGCCAGCCGTTTTGAGAGTCAGGGGCGATCGCGATCTCGACCGTCCGGCAGGCAATCTATCAGCTATTCGCCTATCGGCTGTCGGCTGAGTTCTTACCCTAACCTTTTTTATAACTGACGTTGGTTCGTTGGTTGTTCGTGCCTCCCAGTCTAGCTGCTTTCAATTTGAATTTGAGGAAAGCCCCTGTTTGCTGAGCGAACGACTTTGTACAGGCATCGATCTCTCATTTTTCTTTCATCCAAGCTCTCACCTGGCCGTAGTTTCTGAATTTTTCTGGTTCTTGCACTTGTCGTTCCAAGGGTTCGATCGCGTCTTGGCGCACGGCAGGGTTTTTGCCTTGACCTTTACATTCTGAAAATCAAATGTGTTTGGCGATAGTGTTGGCGAAGATGGGAAAGAATAATAGGTTTTCTCGTGAAGCGCTTTTCAAGGGCGATAGCGAATCGCTCCGACACGCGGTCGCCTTGCCTTCAAAACTCATCGGCGCTTCCTCTTACTTTGAGATCGCCCTTTCTCACGGCGCGCTATCTTTTGTACTTTTTTCAGCCGGCGGCACTGGATCGTACCCGCCTGGATGCAAGGGATGGCAGCGCATCAGGCGCGCGATCGTCATCCTTCCTCCCCGCCACGGGCCAAATCGTTCGATCGCTTCGATCCCATACTGCGAACAGGTCGGCGTAAATCGACAGACCGGGGGAAACAGGGGTGAAATGAACGTGCGGTAGCCCCGAATCAACCCGATGAGTAAAATTTTCACCTGCCACCTCTTTTCAATCAAACCGCCGTCTGTTATTGTAATTCATCCGGCGCGGAACTACACGCAGTGTTGCTAGCGGGCTGAAGCGTCTGGGCGATGGATCGAGCGGCTACTCCCTATAAATTTTAAATTTAGCCATAAAATTTTATATTTATTTATCTCTTTTAACCGATGCGTGACCGACTGCTACTTATGGCTGAGCCTTTTTTCAAAATTTGACTCTGAGAGGTTCAACCTAAATATTTCCCAGATGCCGCTTGAGTGTAGCAGCATAGAAACTGCGTTGGCAGTATTTTCAAACACAAAAATAATTTTTATAGGCTTGAGTGCAGTTTCGATATTTTCAGACGTCAAAGTTTCGAGTTTTTGTCGCACATTTCAAAATTTTCAAAAAAGGGCGATTTGTTTATTAATGACGATCTTTAATTTTTTATTCATAAAGACCAAACAGAAAAAATATTTTACAAATAAGTAAGGCAGCATTTAATTTTATACAAAAAATATCAACCTAGATTTTTTGTCAATTCTGTTGTAAAAAAGATGCCTTCGCTCGGTCAATATTTTTTGAGGCTAGGGATTGAAGGCAAAAAAAACGATAAAGTAATAAAGAATTCAATATATTACTGGTTGACTCGTGTCCTTACTTAATGAAGTACCTTGGCTAGCACCAGTCCCTCCTTTGTGGTTCCAGATAGCCGTCGTGGCGGTCTGGGTGGGATCGGTGCTGCTGTTAGCGGAGTCGCTAAATCGCTTTGTCTCTTTAGAGCCGGAAATTACCCGCAAAATCGTCCACATTGGCACGGGCCAAGTCTTATTGCTGGCTTGGTGGCTGCAGGTGCCGGCGTGGGTGGGCATTGGGGCGGGAATTTTGGCGAGCGCGATCGCCCTTTTATCCTACCGATTTCCCATCCTGCCCGGTATCAACAGCGTCGGACGCAAAAGTTTTGGGACGTTTTTCTATGCGGTGAGTATCGGCGTGCTGATTGCTTGGTTTTGGCCACTGCAACAACCTCAATATGCGGCGCTGGGAATTTTGGTAATGGCGTGGGGAGATGGGCTGGCTGCTCTGATTGGCCAGCGCTTTGGCCGAAATCGCTACGAACTCTGGGGAAATAAAAAGAGTTGGGAAGGCTCCTTAACTATGGCCCTCGTCACCTATGCCGTTGGCTGCGCGATTTTGCTGGCGGTGCAAGGCCCTATCTGGCCTACTTGGGTGGTGCCAATTGCCGTGGCTCTATTCGCCACCGGATTAGAAGCTTTCTCTAAGTTTGGTATTGACAACCTGACGGTTCCTCTGGGCAGTGCGGCTTTGGGCTTTTTTTTAAATAACTGGTTCGTTGGATAGTTTTCGTGCTGAGCAGGTGTGGAGATTATGGGGGTGCGAGGACGACGCCCTCTATCTCCGCCACTGGCGCAAATAGGGTTTCCCGATAAAACCCCTGATTTGAACTGCTGTTTTTTTATTCGCCGCTCGGCGAACGTTCAGAGATTTTATAGAAGGAAGCCTATCTGGATATCTGGTGAGGAGGAATCAGAGCGCCGCCTGACTCCTCCTCTGGGTAAATCTTTAAGTTTTGTAGCGGAAAATGGAAATTTTTTGAAAATTCGGCAAGTTTTGGAGTTGACTGGTGAAAAATGGAATGAAGCTAAGCAGGCGATCGCTTCATCTCTGTGCGGAAGATAGGCGGTCAAAATTACCAGTCAATCAGGGTTATGCTGCAATTTCAATAAACCGTCTCAATAGCGGACTTCGACCCGTGCGGTCGATCTGCTCTCTTCGATCTGAAGATGGCGTTAGGGGATATTCGCGTTGCGATCGCTACTGATTGAACCGCTATAGTCTTTTGAAGTTGCGCAGAAGTCAACCATATACAAACCGGTGGAGAGGGTTTTTTATCTCCACCGATTCTTATGATTGTTAACACTAGGCCACTGACAACAAATTAATTGCGATCGCCAAGAGAGCGTGCGGGCATGACAAAAAGCAGCCCCTCAAGGGAATGATTACGCAGTGCCAACGAAGGCGTTATTCTAAACCGTTCTCAATCCATCTCCTGACGGCCTTTGTAGGGATCTCCGTCAAACGGCTGAACTCCTACTTGGGGGTATTCGTCATCGCTGGGGCCGAAGATGCGAGCGCTTGCTGCTAAAACATATTTTATGGCTTCGGAAATTCTATCAGAAAGGTTCATAAAGCCTCCTTTGGGCGAACTCTATTCTTGTTTTAAACATCCTGCGACTATTGTATGCTTTGCAGGAATACTTTTGCAAAAATTGCAATAATTTGATACTTTTCTCGGCCAGTCACGGCCCCTTGCTTTGAATAACTTTATATTTGTTGATGAAGCGTGACTTCTAGATGCAAAACTTAATTAAAAAGTGAGTATCTGCTCATGCGATTTCGGGCTCTAGGGTTTAAATGGCCATAAAGCGGGCCGAAAAAGGCAGCGGTAAGGGGCGTACCTTCTCGATCGGGCGGCCACTCGGCCCCTGCGAGGTTGAGGCGGGCCTCGATTATTTTTGTATTTTTTACCATAAAAGGGGAAGCTAGCCAGAGGTTTTTCCGAACAAAAACACTTGTAATACTCCTTGTATGGAGAAAAGCTGTGAAGATTTGTTTAAATGGCTTGCCAGTGTTTTGGTAAAGTTTACTATAATAGAGACAAGCTGAACTCGTGAGGCCGCTGGTTTATGAGCATTGCTACTGACTTGGAGATTTCGCAGGCTGAAAATCTTCCGGATACGGGAAGGAAAGACAATTCAGAACTGACGCTCTACCCTGAAGACTACAGTCTTCTGACAGATTTATATCAACTGACGATGGCTGCTTGCTACGCGGGCGAAAGCCTGGATGGGCGGCAAGCGTGCTTTGAGCTGTTTGCGCGTCGGCTGCCAGAGGGCTTTGGCTACGCGATCGCGATGGGATTGGCCCAGGCATTGGATTATTTAGAGCAATTCCGCTTCTCTTCAGAGCAGATTGCCGCGTTGCAGGCGACGGGAATTTTTAGCGAAGCGCCGGAGCGGTTTTGGTCGCTGCTGGCGGAGGGACGTTTTACCGGGGACGTGTGGGCGGTGCAGGAGGGGACGGCTGTTTTTGCGAATGAGCCGCTGCTGCGAGTAGAAGCGCCGCTTTGGCAGGCGCAGATCGTAGAAACCTACCTGCTGAACGCGATCAATTACCAAACTCTGGTGGCCACGCGGGCGGCTCGCTTGCGAGACGTCGCTGGGCCACAAGCAACGCTGCTGGAATTTGGCACGAGACGGGCATTTAGCCCGCAGGCATCGCTGTGGGCGGCGCGGGCGGCACTGGCGGCAGGATTGGACGCTACCTCGAATGTCTTGGCGGCGCTGAAATTGGGCCGCAAGCCGGCTGGCACGATGGCCCACGCCCTTGTCATGGCTTTAGGGGCGGTTCAGGGCAGCGAGGGCCAAGCCTTTGCGGCGTTCCACCACTATTTTCCGGGAGCGACGCTGCTGATCGATACTTACGACACGATCGCGGCAGCTAGACTCTTAGCCCATCAGTTGCAGGCGGGAGAAATTGAGTTGCGCGGGGTGCGGCTGGATTCTGGAGATTTAGTCGCCCTCTCTAGAGAGGTGCGATCGATTTTGCCGGGAATTCCAATCTTTGCCAGTGGCGATCTCGACGAGTGGGAGATTGCCCGATTGCAAGCCGAGGGCGCTTGCATCGACGGTTACGGACTGGGGACTAAATTAGTGACGGGTTCTCCGGTGAATGGGGTGTACAAGCTGGTGGAAATCGAGGGGATACCGGTGATGAAGAAGTCCGCAGGCAAGGGGACTTATCCGGGGCGCAAGCAAATATTTCGACGCTTCTACCAAAATCAAATGCTCGGCGATCGCTTGGGTTTGGCGGCAGAAGCGCCGGCAGACGAATCCGAGCAACCGCTGCTGCAACTGGTGATGAAAGAGGGGAAGCGGTTGCAAGCGCCCGAACCGATCGAGGCGATCGCGCAGCGAACGGCGGGCAATGTTGCCAGCCTGCCGTCTGAAACGCGCCGCTTGAGCCAACCCCAGCAAGCGCCAGTCGAATTCTCTGCCGAGTTGCAGGCTCTGATCGAGCAAATACAACCTTCCTAGTGAATGGGGTTGAGAGTGTGGAGTGTGGAGTGTGAAGTTAAATTTTTCTTGCACTCAGCACTCAGCACTCAGCACTGAACACTAATCCCCAATGCCCTTCACCATCGATCGCGAACAATGGCTAACATTGCTTTATTTGGTACGAGTGCCGATCCGCCGACAACGGGCCATCAAAAGATTATCAGTTGGCTGTCCCAACACTTTGACTATGTGGCTGTGTGGGCGTCTGACAACCCGTTCAAGTCTCACCAAACGCCGCTCGAACATCGAGAGACAATGCTACGGTTACTGATAGAAGAGATTTCGCCGCCCGATCGCAATGTCTCCCTACACCCGGAACTGAGCAGCCCCAGAACTGTGACAACGGTAGAGCGCGCTCGCAAAAAATGGCCAGATGCGGAATTCACCTTGACAATTGGTTCTGATTTGGTAACTCAGTTGCCTCGGTGGTATCGCGTTGAAAAGTTACTGCAGGAAGTGAAGCTGCTGGTGGTGCCTCGCCCGGGCTATGCAGTGAAAGAGGGCGATATCGATCCGTTGCTGCTCCTGGGGGCGCGAGTGGCGATCGCGCCCATGTTTGCGCCGGCGGTTTCCTCTACGCAAGTTCGCGAACGCGGACAAAAAGAAGCTTTAACGCCGCCAATTGAGGCTTACATCCATCGAGAGCATTTGTACGCATGTCGGGACGCGAACTAAAAAAAATGGCAGCACTGGTGGAAAAACAAGGGCGATCGCAAGAATCCTCTCTTTTGGCAGATTTTAAAGTCGGGGTCGATAACGTTATTTTTTCTGTAGATACTGCACAAAATCGCCTGCTGGCACTCTTAGTGATGCGACAGGACGAACCATTTCTCGGTCAGTGGAGCTTGCCAGGAACTCTCGTTCGGCGAGGGGAATCTCTCGAAAACGCCGCCTATCGGATTTTGGCGGAAAAAATCAAAGTCAAAAATCTCTACTTAGAACAATTGTACACTTTTGGCGGCCCCGATCGCGACCCCAGAGAATCGCCAAATAACTACGGCGTTCGCTACCTTTCGGTGAGTTATTTTGCCTTGGTGCGGTTTGAGGAAGCGGATCTGATCGGCTCTGGATTGCGCGGGATTGCGTGGTATCCTTTGGAAGAAGTGCCGCAGTTGGCTTTCGACCACAACCAGATTTTAGAGTACGGCTACCGCCGCCTGCGCAATAAACTGGAATACAGTCCAGTTGCCTTTGAAGTGCTGCCGGAGGTTTTTACTTTGAGCGACATTTATCAATTATATAGCACGGTTTTGGGGGAAAACTTTTCGGATTATTCTAATTTTCGCACTCGCTTGTTGAAGCTTGGTTTTCTGTGCGATACGGGGGTGAAGGTTTCGCGGGGTGCGGGAAGACCGGCGAGTTTATATCAATTTAATGCTGAGGCTTTTGCGCGGGTGAAGGACAAACCGCTGGTGTTTATTTAACCGCAAAGTACGCAGAGAAGGCAGATTAGGAAAAAGAAAGGAGAGGAAAATAGTATGAGAATTGCGATCGCGCAACTGAATCCGACGATTGGGAATTTAATTGGCAATGCTGGGCATATTTTAGAAGCGGCTCAAAAAGCGGCGGAGGGCGGCGCTCGCTTGCTGCTGACGCCGGAGCTGTCTTTGTGCGGCTATCCGCCGCGCGATTTGCTGTTAGATCCGAGTTTTGTGGAGGCGATGTCGGCGCAATTGGTGCAATTGGCGCAGGATTTGCCCCCGCAAATAGCAGTGTTAGTGGGAACGGTGCAGCGCAATGTCCGATCGCACGTCACCGGCGGCAAGGCTTTATTTAACAGTATTGCTTTGTTAGAAGGGGGAAAGGTGCAGCAAGTGTTTCACAAGCGCCTGCTCCCTACTTACGATGTTTTTGACGAACACCGCTATTTCGAGCCGGGGAAGCAGAGTACGTTCTTTATCTTGGATAATGTCCGCATTGGCGTTACCATCTGCGAGGATTTGTGGAACGATGAGGAATTTTGGGGGAAGCGCAGCTATGCCGTCAATCCGCTTGCCGATTTGGCTGAGATGGGGGTAGATTTGCTGGTGAATCTTTCGGCATCTCCTTATACGGTTGGCAAGCAAAAGTTGAGAGAAGCGATGTTGCGACATGCCGCTCGACGGTTCGATCGCGCGATTATTTACGCAAATCAAGTAGGGGGTAATGACGATTTAATTTTTGACGGTTGCAGCGTGGCGTTTAACCGCGCGGCTGAAGTAGCGTGTCGCTCGGCTGCATTTGAAACAGATTTTGCACTGCTGGAATTTGACGAGGAACGGGCGGATATTCTCCCAGGGCAGGTTGCTGCACTTATCGAAAGTGACGATGCTGAAATTTTTTCGGCGCTGGTTTTAGGCGTGCGGGATTATATCCGCAAGTGCGGTTTTTCTAAGGTGGTACTGGGGCTGAGCGGCGGGATTGATTCGTCGCTAGTGGCGGCAATCGCGGCTGAAGCAATCGGTGCAGAAAATGTCCTGGGCGTGTTGATGCCGTCTCCGTTTAGTTCCGACCATTCTATCACCGATGCGCTCTCGCTGGCAAAAAATCTGGGAATACCGACTTACACGCTGCCAATTGGCGATTTAATGCAAAATTATGACAAAACCTTGTCAGAGATATTTGCAGGTACGGCGTTTGGAATTGCCGAGGAAAACATTCAATCCCGGATTCGGGGAAATTTGCTCATGGCGATCGCGAATAAGTTCGGGCACCTGCTGATATCGACGGGGAATAAGTCGGAGATGGCAGTGGGTTACTGCACGCTGTACGGCGATATGAATGGGGGATTGGCGGCGATCGCAGATGTCCCGAAAACGCGGGTTTATTCTATCTGTCGCTGGCTGAATCAACGGGCGAAGGAAAAGGATGCTTCGCGAGAAATTGTCCCCGATAATGTCTTGATTAAGGCACCGAGTGCCGAACTGAAACCGGGGCAAGTAGACCAAGATTCGCTGCCGCCTTATGATATTCTAGATGATATTTTGGCGCGGTTGATTCACAACCATCAATCGCCGGCTCAGATTGTCGCAGCGGGGCACGATGCGGCGGTGGTGGAACGAGTGGCAAAAATGGTGACTCGCGCTGAATTTAAGCGCCGACAAGCGCCGCCGGGATTGAAAGTAACCGATCGCGCGTTTGGTACGGGATGGCGGATGCCGATCGCGAGTCGGCGGAGCGAACCGTCGGTTAATGTTGAAATAACTGATGTGAAAGCGGCTTTAGCGGGTTAATTTAATGAGGCGATTGCTTTTCATAAAATGGGGGAGCGATCGCTTCTATTCTGAGTTAGGGAAACAACCGAACGACTGATACATTAATATCAGGAAACGCCAGGGGTGAAAGGGTGCTATTTTCATCTAAAATAGTTTCTCGTTCGTAGGTTTCGCTGCCGGGTTGGCGCAGCACATAGACTCGGCGAACGTTGACATCTAGAACCCAGTAGTCAGCGATTCCAGCTTGCGCGTAAATCTTGGCTTTCTGATTGCGATCTCTTCTTAAGGTGGCGTCTGCCACTTCTAGCAGCAGGAAAATTTCATCTGGGGCAGGATGGCGATCGATATACTCGCGCGGATCGATACGAACGACAGCGATATCTGGTTCGGGTTCTGAGTTTGGACGCAGAGTAATTGGAAATTGCGCGCGAATCGTCGCTTTCCCCGCTAGTAAATCCCTGAGATAGTTTGACGCGCGCTGTGTGGTTGCGGCATGGGGGGGTTGTTGGGGACTCATTTGGATAATCTGCCCTTCAAGTAATTCGACGCGATCGTCAGTTGTGAGAATCTCGGTTTCTATCATCCGGTGGTACTCGTCTACCGTCCACAAGCGAACTTCGGTGAAAGTCATAAAGCAACCCTCTTGATTTTGAGTAGATGGGTTTAGTCAATTTTATCAGACAACTCCCCCAATAGCCCTGTCGCTATCAACAACCGCAGAGAACGCAAAGGACACAGAGAGCAGAGATGGAGAAGATGAGAGGGACAAAGGAGTTACTGAGGAAAAGGCAGCGGGGTTCTGAAAGAGCAAGCGAGAATCTCTGTCACCTGTCATATCTGTAACTGAAAATCAGTGTCAAATTATACTATTTTTATGTTTGGACGCGGCGAGTTGCAATGGCTCAGTTGCAACCCTGTAAATAAATTTAATGTTAAAAATCTCAAAGCTGTGGGTATTGTAAGGATGAAGGCTGGATAAGATAAAATCTTATTGGTAAAAACGCGGAAAGATGACTAAACAACTGAAAGCACCTTTAATTGGAATTACCACTTATGGGCGAAACGAAGCCTCTGCCTATACGCTCCCCAGCAGTTACACGGATGCCGTGCGGGCGGCAGGGGGCGTGCCGATTCTGCTTCCCCCCGGCGAACCGGATGCGGCGGCTCTTTTGGAACGAGTGGATGCTGTTGTTTTTTCTGGTGGAGGCGATATCGATCCGGCGGCTTACAGCGGTTCGCAGCATCCGACGATTTACTGTGTTGATGCGGAACGCGATCGCTTTGAGCTGGCTTTAGCTCAACAGGCACTCAAAGCGGATATCCCCATTTTGGGCATTTGTCGCGGTTTGCAGGTGCTGGTGGTGGCGTGCGGCGGCAATCTCGTTACCCATGTACCGGATGAATACGGAACGGCTCTGAAACACCGGCTGGATTTGTCGCCGACACAGCGTTATCCCATTCACCACGCGGTGCAAATTGTGCCGGGAAGTCGTCTGGCTGGGATTGTGGGCAATACTGAGGTGGATGTTGTTTCCTGGCACCACCAAGCCGCGCGATCGCTTCCTCCAGGTTGGCGCGTTGTGGCTCAAGCGGCAGAAGATGGCGTTATAGAAGCGATCGAACATCAAAATTGCTTTTGGGCGATCGCTGTACAGTGGCATCCAGAACTTTCTGCCCGTGATGTTGCTCACGAGCGCCTGTTTCGGGGGCTTGTAGACGCGGCACGGGCTTACTCTAGCCGCCGCTGGCTACCGGAACGCTACCAATCTTTAGAAGTGATTTAAAAAAGCCATTGATTTAGATTAAAAATTCAGGGCGCTATTTTTTGGCAATTTAGGGCGATCGCTCCCCTGCTAGAAAATTGCGGTAGCGAATCGCCCCACTTCAATACAAATCGACGTATTGATATAAATCCCGAATCTGCGGAGCGGGAAACTCTCCGAGAATTCGCCACAAGACTGTATAGCTGCCATCGTCGCGGCGGCGCACGGGGCGGAAGGCAATCAGCAAATCACTGCTGGGCGTCTCTAAGATGAGGTTGAGATAGCGGCGCTGGCGGCGAGAAATAGGCTGGTCGTTGAGAATGATTTCCGGCACTTGGAATTGGAGCGATCGCATTAAATAAGTATGGTTGAGTACGACAGGCGCGGCATTCAACACCAAGCGATCGGGATTTGTCGGCGGCGGAGAAATTTGCGGGGCGCAGAAAACCCCCGCTAAAGGGGCGCAAAGGTGCTTTTTCTCCTCCTGCCAAGCGGGCGCTGGCTGCGGGATAGGAACCTCGGCAATCCCGCCCGACGAAGCCGCCAGGGTTTCTCGTTGCACTGGCATTGTTAGGATAAAATCATCCAGCTTGCCAGTCAGGAACCTGCGCTGGTCTGCTTGCAACTGCTGCAATTCCTCCGGGGGCTGATAGTACAGGAAAAACCAGCGAACTGCTGGCGGCAACCTGAATCCTCTGTTTCTCGACAGTTCCAGATCGAGTTTTTCGATCGGCACGTTGCCCAAATCTACCAAAAATCCATAATTCAAGTCAGAGAAAATAGTCTGGAATTTTCCCCCGACAATCTCTACCGTCAATCGGGGGATAAAATCTTCCTTTTGAAATGGGTTTTTTGCCCGTTCTGCTGGCGGGATGTCGTAAAGCGGCGGCAAAGACATGCGCTCTATTCGGGGAGGAGCGAGTCGGTTGCGCTGGCTGTTGGGCGGGAGGCGATTGACTGGTGCGGTTGAGACGATCGCCACTCCCGTACCGGGCAGCGCCAGAAAATCAGCGTAGTTTTCGGGCTCTTCGCGATCGAGTTGACCGGCGTTGCGGTTGTTCGTTTCTGCGGGTTGTTGGGGATTGACAAATTCAGTGCCTCGGGGAAAGGCGCTTTGCAATCTATTTAATTGCAATTTAGCGGCGGCTAGGGCTTGCGGCGGCGGCGTGGAGCGCGAGACGATCGCCGGTCGGATGGGGGGCTTGTAATCGGCGATGGGTGTTTTTTTCGGTCTGCCGATGACGGGGGGTTCTGGGGGCGGGAAATTTGGGGCGGGGGGCGGCGCTTGTTCCCAGCGGGGAACGCCCGGGAGAACGGGATAGGGCAAGGGTTCGTTTTCGACTTGACCGGCGAGTTTTCGCTGCCGCTCGTTGAGGATGGCGATTAGCGGGGTGAGGGCGCGGCTGGAAGCGTAGAGAGCGCAGTAAACGGGTTTTTGCTCGACGGTGAGGGCGGGCGCTCCTAATCGGGGAATGGGCAAAGAACGGCTGAGATCGCAAACGACGCGGGGAGAGTAGTAGCGTTCTTCCAGAAAGCGGTCGATCGCGCCGAGGTGGCGGATGAGTTGCGATCGCGCTGCTTGCACTTGGGTGGGTTCGGCAGAAACGATGGCGCTTTCGATCCGAGCCATGACGTCTATCTGATCCTGCGTCAGTCGCTTGGCTCGGTTCCAAAAATCCTCAGACTCCCTCGACTCGACGGTTTGCGCGATCGCGCCGGAATCGTCAGCAGCCTCAGCGGCGCTGAGTCCCTGCTCTGAGAGACAAGCGATCGAGGAAAGCAGCAAACACACCAGCCAGAAGTCGCGCATGACGCCCCACCAGTTCAGCACTACTATTTTAGAGTTTAAAGTTTAGATTTTAGATTGCGGCTTAACTGCCTGCCCTGCCAACGGCTGTGAGTTCCCGACCGCGATCGCCATAAGGCGCATTTCATGCAATTCTACACTCAATAAGCAAATGAGCAGAAATCATTGCAGTAGGGTTGTGGGAGTGCGGGCGTCCTCGCCCGCTTCTTTGAGGTGCGGGCTTCTAGCCCCCACTACTTCCGTAGGATTGTGCAATTGATTCTGCATAATTGCTTATCCCTCAATGCTGCAGCTTGAACCCCTGCACGGCGGTTGCCCAGTTTTTCCTACAAACTCAAGCTCTGTAGACCAAATATTTTCCTGCCATCTCTTCTCCCCCTATCGATAGAGAAAAAGGTTACACCTGCGGACTGATGAATATCTCAGCCACAATTCTTAGGATTTTTATATAGAACGATAACTTTTTATTAACCATTTGCAGTCTCCGGAAGGACGAGAAATGGCCTTGATTCAACAAAAACGCGCTATCGGCATATTTCCCACCATCGAAGATGCGATCGTGGCACTTACTGAACTGAAATCAGCGGGATTTCCGATGGAAAAGGTGTCCGTCATCGCCCGAGATGCCGAAGGCGAGAGCGATATTGCCGGCGTTCCTCTCAAAAGAGATCGCGGCGATTCTCACGCGGAAGACGGTGCCGAGGTGGGTGCATTCGCGGGCGGAACATTGGGAACCCTAACGGGCTTGCTTGTAGGCTTGGGTTTGCTGGCGATTCCCGGTATCGGGCCGGTCATGGTGGGCGGAGCAGCGGCAACGGCTCTGGCTACTACTCTCGCCGGTAGCGCGATCGGCACGGCTGCTGGAGGGTTCGCGGGTGGTTTGGTTGGTTTGGGAATTCCCGAAGACAGAGCCCGAGTTTATTCTCAGGGTGTTTCGCGCGGCGAATATTTGCTGATAGTAGAGGGCACGGAAGACGAGATCCGTCTGGCAACCCAGGTACTCAGCCAGCGCGGCATTCAGGAGTGGAATATCTACGAAACTCGACCGGGTGAAGCAATGGATGCGGCTGCTCCTTACGCGCATCGCTGACCCAAGTCAATCATAGCATTTGCAGATTCATTCAGGAGAAGAAAAATGAAAAAACTAACTGCATTTGTACTGGGCGGCTTCCTGCTTTTTAGCGCTGCTGCTTGCTCGGAAACCGAGAAGACGAGTGCGAACGCTCCTAGTGCCAGCGAGAGCAATGTAGAAGCCCCCGATGCCGATACGGCTAAGGCTAACCAGAACGACGCTACGAGCCCCATTCGCCGCGACCAACTCAATTCTGATATTCGAGCTCGCGAACAGCGCAATAATGCGGCGGGCAATCCGCTCGAAAGAGCCGATAGCGATCTGGCGAGCGAAGTTCGCAGTAAGTTGGAAGCCAACCTTCCAGCTAGTTCGCTGACGGTGGAAGCTGAAGAAGGGATTGTTACCGTCAACGGGGTAGTTCCGACTCAGCCACAATACGATCGGATTGAACCGTTGGCTAAGGAAATTAAAGGCGTCAAGAGCGTGAAGGTAAAAGCAGTCGTGGCTCCAGCCAAACCGGAAGAAAACAAAGAAGAAAATCAGAACCGTCAATAAATAGGGAGGGAGATTTTTTGCCCGAAATACAAGCGGTAAAGATATCGATCTCAACTGATGAAACTGCCTGTAAAAATAGGCGTCAATGACAGGCAGGAGCGCGAGTCAGCAAACAGATGCCCTGTTTGTTGCCGCTAAAGAAGCAAATTGTGGAGGAAAGAAAAAATGACTTTAGGTGAACGCAAGCGGGCTGTCGGTGTCTTTTCTAATTATCGAGATGCTGAAGCAGCGCTCAGAGAGTTGAGAAACTCTGGCTTTCCCATGCACGAGGTTTCTATCATCGCGCGGGATACTGAAAAGCGCGACGATCTCGGCAAAGTGGCAGGGGGAGATCGATCGGGCGACAACGTAGCCGGAGGAGCGACAGCCGGAGCCGTAGCGGGTGCAGCTACGGGCGGCTTGATCGGCTTGATCGGGGGTCTGAGCGCGATAACGATTCCTGGTTTTGGCCCGATTTTGGCAGGCGGCGCGATCGCCACGGTTCTGGCTGACACGCTGGTGGGTGGCGCGATCGGTGCCGCGACGGGCGGTTTGGTTGGCGCGCTGATTGGTTTGGGAGTTCCAGAAGAACGCGCCCATTTCTACAGCGATCGCGTGTCCAGAGGGGAGTATTTGCTGATGGTAGACGGCACGGAAGCAGACATCCGCCGCGCCGAAGTGATTCTCAACCGTGGAGGAATTCAGCACTGGGGTGTTTATAACGCGCCGGCGAACACCCGACGCCGCGATCGCCACCACCGAGCCGTCGGCGTCTTTTCCAGTCGTCACGAGACGGAAGCGGCGCTTCGCGAACTGCGAAATGCTGATTTTCCGATGGATAAAGTTTCTGTCATTGCCCGCGACGCCGATCGCGAGGACGATATCGCCGGCGTTGACGTTAAAGATCGCATCGGCAATAAAGCTGACGAAGGCGCAGCAACCGGTGCGGCAACCGGCGGCGCTCTCGGCACCCTTACGGGCTTGCTGGTGGGGTTGGGAACCCTGGCGATTCCGGGAATTGGCCCGATCATGCTAGCCGGCGCAACCGCCACCGCCCTGGCGACAACGGTTGCAGGAGGCGTTATCGGTGCAGCCGCTGGCGGGTTGATCGGTGCCTTGATTGGGCTGGGCATTCCTGAAGACCGAGCCCGACTGTACAGCGATCGCGTATCTCGGGGCGATTATCTCGTCATAGTCGATGGCGATGAAGGCGAAATCCGCCGCGCCGAAACCATCCTGCACTCGCGCGGCATTCAGGATTGGGGCGTTTACGACCGTCCCATGCACGATCGCGATCGCGCTGACTATACCGGGACTCATACACCGGGCACTCCTTTCCCCGAAACCGTTTACGATCGCGATCCTGGCTCTGTTGGCCCTCGTCTGTAATCCCATAACTTGAGTTGCTGCGCGCTCCTCGGGCGCTCAGCGCGCGAATTACACGAGTTCTGAAACCCGGTTTCTAAAAAACCGGGTTTTAACTTGATTTTTTCGGCAAAAATTGACTGAAAATTTCCCCAAACCCCCATAAAAATGTTAGCAAAAAATAGGCTTTTTATTGTCTTTCATATTTCTGTAGGAATACAGAAAATTTACATCTAGAGTTGGATGGCTGCATAGGGTAGAAATGTCAATCTATTAATAGATTCAGAGAATTAGGAAAACACTGAAGGCTGCCACGCTCATCGTTGAGGTGTGGAAGGAGAGAAAAATGACAGGAGGGCAAAACAGGCGGGCTGTTGGTCTATTTTCCAACCGCACAGAAGTGGAAAAGGCACTTCACGAACTCAGAGATGCCGACTTTCCCATGAATAAGGTTTCCGTCATCGCCAAAAATGCAAGACACGGCAATTTGGAGGATGCAGGAGCGGGCGCTCTCGACGACGAAACTGAAGCCGAAGAAGGGGCGAGAAAGGGCGCGATCGCCGGGGGTGCCTTGGGAACGATTGCAGGTTTGCTGGTGGGGTTGGGAGCCCTGGCGATTCCCGGCATCGGGCCGGTGATGGTAGCAGGCGCGACAGCAACCGCACTGGCAACGGCGATTTCTGGAGGCGCGATCGGCGCAGCTGCCGGCGGTTTGATTGGCGGCTTGATCGGTTTGGGAATTCCAGAAGAGCGGGCGCGCCTTTACAGCGATCGCGTGTCGCGCGGCGACTATCTAATCGTCGTAGACGGCACCGACACCGAAATTGCGATGGCTCAATCAATTCTCAACCGCTGGGGCATTCAAGAATGGGGTATCTACGATCCGTTTGGCGTCGCTTATCCCGACGCTCCCTACACCAGCGGCATTGTCGATCCGCGCGAAAGCGTTCCGAGAACGAGTTTGGGGCAGCCGATTATCTAGGCTGAGTCATTGAAACACTTTAGAACTTTCACTCACCGATTCAGACTGGATATTATGCAGAAATTCACTCCCTTTCTACTCAGTGGCTTCCTTTTTTTGGGAACGGTTGCTTGCAGCCAGGATGCCAGAACAGGCGCTGACGCTCCCAATTCCGTCAATAACAATACCGCACAGACGGACGACGATAATAACAGCATCCGGCAAGCGCAAATCGAATCCGATCGCCGCGCTCGCGAACAGCGCGCGATTAACAGTAACGAACCGAGTGGAGACATCCGCTCGGCGCAAATCGAATCGGATCGGCGATCGGGCGAACAGCGTACCATCAACGATAATAACGGCGCGCAAACTGGAGCTAATGACGCCACCAGCAACAGCGCGATCGCTGATGACACTCTGGAAAGTCAAGTGCGCGACAAGCTGGCTGCTAATTTCCCCAACAACAATCTAATGGTTGATGCCGAAAATGGCATTGTCACCCTATCGGGCACCGCCTCTTCTCAAGAAGAACTGGATCGGGTTGAAGCTTTGGCGCAAGAAGTTCCAGGCGTCCGAGAGGTGAATGTTAGGGCAACGGCTGAATCGAATACTCCCTAATTTGAAAAAGAGAAAAACTTAACGCCTTTACTCCCCCTTTGCTCTCAGCGAAGGGGGAGTAAAAATTAGGCGATCGCTCCCAAGGCTTCTACCAATCGCTGGAGGTGAGCTGATTCGTGAGTTGCCATCACCGTCAGGCGAATGCGGCTGGTGGGAACTGTGGGCGGGCGCACGGCGGCGGCGAAGATTCCCGCTTGTTTTAAATGGCGTCCGGCTGCTAAAACCGTTTCGGCATCTTTGACGGGGAGACAGACAATCGGAGACTCGCAGCTCGGATGGAGGAGGGGGGAATTTTCCTGAATAATTCCTGCTTTCAAAAGCAGGTGTTTCAGGTGAGTGACGTTTTGCCAGAGTTGGGCGCGGCGTTCCGGTTCTTGTCGGACAATAGCGATCGCCTCTTCGGCTGCGGCTGTATCTGCTGGCGTCAACCCGGTGGTGTAAATCCAGCCCGGAGAGCGGTTGCGCAGGAAGTCGATTAAAGCAGCTTTCCCCGCCACATAGCCGCCCAAACTGCCCAATGCTTTGCTGAGGGTGCCGATTTGAATGAGCGATCGCCCGGTGCAGCCGAAATGTTCCACGCATCCTGCACCCGTCGCCCCTAAAACTCCGGTGGCGTGCGCTTCGTCAACGAGGAGCATGGCGCTGAATTGGTCTGCCAAATCTAATAACTGCGGCAGTTGACACAAATCGCCATCCATGCTAAAAACACTGTCAGTCAGAATCAAGCAGCGGCGGTAGCGATCGCGCTGATTTTCCAGTTTTTCTGTTAAATCTTCTAAGTCGCCGTGCGCGTATTCTACAACCGTTGCACCGCTGAGAATCGCGCCATTTTTCAGGCTAGAATGATTGTAGCGATCGGCGAGGATTAAATCGCGCTTGCCGACGAGCGCTGCGATCGTGCCTAAATTTGCCAGATAGCCGGAACTGAAAACAAGGGCGTCTTCAGTTTGTTTCAAAGCAGCGATCGCCCGTTCCAGGGAAGCGTGAAGCTCTCGGTGCCCGGTTATCAAGCGCGAACCCGTGGCACCCGTGCCAAATTCTTTGGCTGCAGTGATAGCAGCTTGAATCAGGCGATCGTCTCCTGCCAAACCGAGATAGTCATTGCTAGCAAAATTCAGGAGTTCGCGCCCCTCCACCTGTATTGTAGCTCCGGCACGCCCCTGAATTGCCTGCACGGAGCGATCCCAGTTCGCGCGGCGAATTGCTGCCAGAGATTCCTCTATCCAAGCGTAAGCATCATTCGGCATCGGGAGTGACTGCACCTTTTAGCGAATCTTTTTCTAAAACTAATTCGATAGTTTCCTGTTTTGGCACTTGTATGGAAGGTTGCGGCGGTGGGATGACCATTCCCATGCCAAAGGCTATATCGGGAAGCTGATAAGCGCGATACTCTCCCGGCGGAAATACTTGAGCTGCTGTGAAACAATATTGTTTGAGGTAAACCATTTGGTTGCGATCGCACGCTGCCCTGTTCAAAATCGGCTGTACTTGTTGCGGTACGCAAAATGCTTCTGGATTGAGGGCTGGTTGCTGCGGCAGTTCGCCCGGACGAATCCCCTCACCCCCATTCTGGGAACCCATTTCGTTCATAGGGCTTGTTATATGCCTATTTTCGGCTATTTTTACATCTTTAATTTAACTCAGCAGCGTTGCTGCCCAGTAGCTTTGGTTACAAAACGTTAATTTTCACTGCTAGAAACACTTGTCCGGGCGTTATCGCGGTTTTTATACGAGTGAGGGACAGAGAAAACCGGTTTCTTGAAGAAACCGGTTTTCTGAAGTTTCACGACTCAAACCAAATCGCTATATTTTGTTGTCGCTTTCCCAGCGAGGGAATTAATGCGCCCACTTGTCGCGCCATTTTACAGTCCCTTCATTGGCTAAAATCCAGCGGCGGCAGACGAGATTTTCGCGCCACGGTTCGCGGGTTTGATTGCCGTGTTCGTCTGTATAAATAATCGCGTACTTGTACGCGATCGCCTTCCCAGCACTCTCATTAAATGGAATTTCCGCAAACCAAGTATTCGGGTTGATATACTCCAGCGGATACGCCTTAGTAATATCCCAATTCCCCAATTCCGGGCAATCTCCCACGACGACAACGGTTTGCCCATATTCGGTGGAGATGCCATTCACCTGCGCCCGCACGATGGTTTTTCCTTTGACGCGCGTGCCGAAGAGATTCAGGACGATCGTTTCTTTCGCGCCCAATTGCAACCCATACAACATGCCATTTTTGACTTCAAACATGCGTTTTGTCAGGGCGCAGACATAATCTCCATCTTCAAAATCCGTCGCTACGTCAATTGTTGCCGGCTGATTTCCCTTATTCATCGCCACAAAACAGCGATAATCCCGATAACGCCGCACATAGCAGTAGACATCTGGCGAAAGGTATTTTTGCACCTGACTGCCCAGAGAGATTGCTGGATTGAGTCGGCGTATTTTGGAGAGCACCTGAACATCTTTATAGATAGCGGTCCCCGTATCCCAATTCTCCATCATCGGGCGGTTGTAGGGTTCGTGCCCGCCATTAGTATCGTTGTGCAGGTACTGCTCGGTGCCGTAGTAAATGCAGGGAATGCCGCGAGAAGTCATTATCAAGTTAATCGCCAGCCGCAGCATTTCCGGATCGGGATTCAAGCTCTGGAAGCGGGGGATGTCGTGGTTGTCGATAAATGTGACCAGTTCCGTTGCCGCATCGTAGAGATAATCCTGCGCCAGCAGCTCGTCAATGATGTGAAATCCTCCGGGCTCTTGGTGCCCCATTGCCCGCCGAATGGCAACGGCTAACCCGAAATCGAGAAGCGACATGCCAGAGTAATTGGCAAAGTCAATCGACATCTTATCATTCGGGCCGCTGTAAATCCACTCCCCGAAAATAAACACGGACGGTTTGTGGGTTTGGATGTCGCCGTTGAATTCTTGCCAGAACCAAATCGGCATGTGCTTGACGGTATCGACGCGCAGGGCATCGACGCCCCGATCGAGCCACAGCTTAATCGCTGATTTGATATAAGCGCGGTATTGGGGATTGTTTTCATTGAAATCTGCCAAGCCAGCCAATTCTCGGTTCTGTACCTGCCAGTCTTCTGACCAGTTTTCTACTTCGCCGTAGTGGTGATACCAGCCATTGACGTCGTCGTGGAAGTTGGCAATCATCACGCCGTCGTCGTAGAGTTCTCCTTTTTTGCCGCCGGCATCGGGGCTGCTGTGGTTGCATACGATATCGAGGATGAGTTTCATTCCCCGCTTGTGCATCTCGGCAACCAATTTGTCAAAGACTGTATTTTTGCTTTTTATCAGGGAAATTTCGTCGTCTGCACCCACTAAGCGGGGATTGAGCCGTTTAAAATCTTTGGCCCAATAGCCGTGCATCCCGGCCATTTCAAACAGTTCTTCTTCTATCTGTTCAAACAGGGGCGTCACCCAGATAGCGGTGATTCCCATGTTTTTGAGATAGTCGAGCTTTTCGATTATCCCTTGGATGTCTCCGCCCCAGTACAGTCCCCATTTTTGTCTGGTCGGATCGTAGAGTTTCGAGGTGGGGCCTTCGTTATTGGTAGTATCTCCGTCAAAAAACCGATCTACGATCAGGAAGTAAATTGTTTCTTGGCGGAACTCGAGGGAGCGGGTGAAAAGAAACTCAAAACCTGCGGCTTTTTCAGATTCCATCTCTCGGGTATGAAATCCAGCAGCAGTCGCCGCTGCTAGAGCCTCTTCTTCTCTGCCGGAAGGAGGAGTTTGTACCATAGAGTTTAAATTTCTAACCTGTTATAGATTGTCAATTTTACTTAATTCTGCTCTGGTACAGCTCGTTATTAACAATTTTATTAGATTTGTCTGGTGGAGGAATGGGATCGGTGTGTGAGGCAAGCCTGTCCTCTGTCTTTGAGCCGCGCGCGGAAAGTGCCCCTATGTCTGCCCACAAGAACGCCTGAATCTGCCCTTTGGCACTCTGGCCCTAGCAATACCAAATAGGCTTTAATTTGTCAATAGATTTAAAAAAAAATTAATAATTGACTTGAAAAAAAAATTCAAAGTTGAAAGTTGTCTTTGGCTCTGGCTGCGAATCGTTCAACCGCCGTCCCCGCCGCATCTAGTTCTTCCCTGTCGAAGCAAGAGTGTGGCTCCCTTAAGCTAACTTTTGCAGGCAACGGGAGTCGATTGTCCGTTCAATCTACAACAACCAGCCATCCTCTGCGAACGGCGTGCAGCAGTCGGTCGATGGTGACTTGATCTTCTTCAGGGACAGAAGGCTCTAACAAGACTGCCTTCAGTTCTTGCCGATCGGTGCGGGTGAGGCGGCCTGATTGCCAGACTTTGGTAAACAGTTCGGCGATGGACATGGGGGATGGACAACTTTGAGCTTCCATTGTTACGAAGGGGGTAGCATGGATAGATATTCATTATCGTAGTTATTTCGCAGTTATTTCGCACAGGTGCCTTGTGATTTCTGGCAGGGTGGAAATGTGATTTGAATCGCTTTCCTTGCGCGATCGCCATTGACGAGAGCGTGCTGCGCTTGACGCGAAAATTGGCCAAAGAAAAGGCGCGGCGATTGCGGCATAGGGAACGCTGCACGCTCCTCAGCCAAAGTATGCCGATCGGGAGAGGGGGCGATCGCCCCTGCTGCCCCTCACCCCGCGTTTCGATCGCCACGAAAGCAATCTCTAGTAAACCCAGCATTGAAATTGACAGATTCCCAAAATCTAGCGAACGATTCAGAGCGAGGCCAACTGAACTTTTCCAATAAAAGTGCAATGCAGGAGCGACTCAAGAGCGCCCATCAGCCACCTTCTCGATCGCGATCGAGAATTTGACAGGAAAACCAGCCCCTGCATTGCCCTCAAAATTTGTTGACAGAAGAAAAAACTCACCCTAAGAAGTAGCTTGGATTTGTAATTGCCAATCCGTCAGGCGACCGGCCAAGATCACATTCTGCTTGTCTGGGCCAAGGGCTGAGTCGAGATGGTCTGGGGCAACGAGTACCAGAGCCTGACGGGCTTCTGCGTCGGTAATGCGCACCTCCTGCACCCAATCCGCGCCGATCGCGTTGGCGATGTAGGTAGCGGGATCGGCGGACCAGCGAATGAGTTCTATGGGTTCGCCCCGCAACTCATTGACGACCACCTGCAGGCGAGAGCCGCGCTCTCCCATACAGGCGGCGATCGGGTCTAAATCTGGCTGTTCGCTGGCGACGGCGATTTTAGTGCGAGGGAGGACTGAACGAGATTTGGGAGAGGCATCCCGCGACGCGGCGACAATTTGAACGAGTTCCTGCTGAATTTCCGGGACTGCGCTCGTCAGCAGGGCGGTGACTAAATACGAGGTGGCTCTGGAGACGCGCAAGAGCGGTTTCGTCGATCGCGGCATATCAAAAACCCGCTTGAGATAAACCTTATAGATGGCGTCGGGGTGGTAGTTGTCGTTGGGCAAACTGTCATAAAGCGGCAGGTCTGCTTCAAACTCGGGCTTGCCCGCGCCGCCGCTGATTCCCATGATGATGCTGCTGCGATCGAGGCGCAGCACTCGGGCGGAAAACACCGTTCCCAACAAGTCGCCAAACACCTCTTTAACGAGCTGGCACTGCTGCTGTTGCAATTTTTGTGCAAAGACTTGCTTGATTTGGAGTACGGCGAGACGGCCAAAATCCCCTTGCTGCGGCGTCACGTCCACGACAACTGCCTCGCCCGGGCGGGCTTTGGCTGCACGCGCCGGCGCTGCCGTCACGGCTATCTCGCGATCCGCATCGCTGACTTTTTCCACAACCGTTTTGCTGGCCACCACGCGAAAGCCTTCTGCTTTCAGGTCGAGTTCGACTTGAAAGTTATCGAAATACTCTTCGGGAAAATCAGGGCCGTTGAGATTTTGCATCCGACGATAGCGCTCGTATCCTTTCAGGAGGGCTTCTCGCAGGGCTGCGTGCACGGCTTCTGGCGGCAAGTTGCGCTCTCGACTCATGCTGTCGAGCATGGCTTTGAGTCCGGGTAGGCTGACCATTGACATGGCAATTTGAGACTTTTGATTTAAATTTTAAAATAGCTGTCCCAGATTGGGCGATCGCTATTTTCTATTCTTTGCAGGTGTTTGCAGCAACGCCGGCGATCGCCCAATCTGGCAAAACTCGCGAACTGGCGGGCGAAACTGAACCCCACTCGCGCGCGGTTCGAGGCTGCGGGAAGGGGCACAGTTGCCTTTACTTATGTTCGCTTTTTGTTGTTTTACTTTAGACTTGCGCGGATATTCTTGTCGGTTCTCCTGTAGGTGGCTTGCGGCCAGTGCAATTGAGGGAAAGAGATTTTATGGTGCCGATGCAATCTCTCTAGGAGCTGACAGAGAAGGAATTGCGCGGCGTTGCAGAAACACCTAAATATCATAAAATAGAGATAAATAAATTTTTCGCTATTTGCATTATGCCTGTTAAAAATTTTCTAACGCCGATACAAAAAAAACGCCTGCAGAAAGCCATCCGAGAAAGCGATTGCCCTCGATTGCGAGAACATGCTTTAATTTTGTTATTGCAAAATGACGGGAAGACTTACGAAGAGATTGCCGACTTCATCGGATGTTCTTACCGAACGGTGGCGTATTGGTGCGTACACGGCGATCCGGACAACCTCGACAGCCTGCGAGATCGGCGGGAGCAGGGAAACTACCGCAAAGCCAATGAAGGCTACATCCAATCGCTGCTGGAGGCGGTGAAAAAAGAGCCGCGCAGTCTGGGGTACGAGTTTGAACTGTGGACGAGCCAGCGATTGGCAACCCATCTGGCACAGGCAACGGGGATTGAAATCAGCGCCACCCAGATTACGCGGATTTTGCGAAAGCACAAAGTGCGTCTGCCGATGAGCCGGATATAGCGATCGCTTGCCGTCAAAAAATTCAAGCTTGCAGCCAGAAAAAGCGAATTCAAGGTGAGAAAAATAAAGTTTTAGAAACCCGGTTTCTTAAAGAAGCCGGGTTTCTCAGCCCCTGTTAACTGGGAGCATCCCGTTTTTGTCAAAACACCTTTTTTCAGAAGTGGGAGCGTCTCGCTCCCGATCGATCCAAGAGCGAACGAGACGTTCGCACTCCAAAAATGGGATGCTCCCCTGTTAACTACTCCTCAGCCAAACCTTCCAAAGACAGAAAATGCACTCGCCCGGAAGAAAGCTCGCCCGCTACAATCGTTTTGCCATCCGACGCGATCGCGCAGCAGCTCAGCTCAGAATCGGCGGTGAAATTTGCCACCAGTTCCCCGGATTCCAAATGCCAAAGTTTTAGGGTGGAGTCGCTAGAAACAGAAATAATAAATTCCCCATCTGGCGTAATCGCCACGCCGGTGATGCGATCGCTGTGCCCGTGAAGCGTTTTCAAATTCTGCCCGGAGTGCAAGTACCACACTCTCACAGTCGTATCCTCAGAACCGGAAACGGCGATTTTTCCATCCGGCGCGATCGCAACTGCCCAGATAGAATCTTCGTGCCCTTCCAGAGTTCTCAGCTCCTCGCCCGATTGCAAATCCCAGACTTTCAGGGTGCTGTCTACGGAAGCAGAAACCGCTAATTTTCCATCCGGCGAAATCGCCACGGCAAGCACGGCATCCTCGTGCCCTTCGAGCATTTTCACCATCTCGCCCGATTGCAAATCCCAGATTTTTAGAGTCCAATCCTGACACGCAGCGATCGCGATATCCCCGTCGGGATGAATGGCAATTCCGTAAATCGTATCGTCACTGGGTACGTCGGGTTCTTCGGCTTCTTCGCCTTCTTCGTCTTCTTCGATTTCCTCGTAGCTTTCGTATTCTTCCGGTTCTTCAGGTTCTTCGGGTTCTTCCAGAGCCAGAGTTCTCAACTCCTCGCCCGCTTTCCAATGCCAGAGCTTCATCGTATTGTCGGCAGAACCGGAAATCGCCAATTGCCCCTCTGGCGCGATCGCGATCGCGTAGATGGGTTTTGAGTGCCCTTTCAGAGTCTTCACATCAGAAGGATCGTCTAAATCCCAAACTTTCAGGGTTTTATCCTCAGAAGCCGAAATCGCGAATTGCCCGTCTGGAGAAAAGGCAACTGCCCATACGGAACCGTTGTGTTTCGGGAGCGTTTCCAATTGCCTGCTAGCCTGCAAATCCCAGACGTGGAGAGTCGTATCTCGCGACGCAGAAATGGCATAGCGCCCGTCGGGAGTCAGGGCAATTCCCAAGATGCCGTGAACGTGCCCGGGCAACGCTTGCAACTCTACGCCTGCTTGCAAATCCCAAACTCTGACGATGTTGTCGGAACCGCCGGAAACGGCAATTAAGCCGTTAGGGGCGATCGCAACGGTGTTGACAGCGGCGGCGTGCCCGACAAGGGTTTTCAACTCCGTGCCAGAGTCGATATCCCAGACTTTGAGGGTGCGATCGCGGGCAGCAGAAACCGCGAATTTTCCGTCGGCGGAAATGGCAACCTTTTGGATGGCGTAGGCGTGCCCTTCCAGAGTTTTCACCGCTTCCCCCGATGCCAAATCCCAGACTTTCAGCGTCTTGTCTTCCGAGGCAGAAATCGCGAACTTGCCATCGGGAGAAATCGCAACGCCGTTGACATAGGAGGCGTGCCCTTCCAAAGTTTTTAAAAGAATGCCCTCGCGGGCGTCCCAAATTTTGAGGGTGTTGTCGCGCGAGGCAGAAATGGCGGATTTTCCATCTGGAGAAATGACGATTCCCCGCACGATATCCTCGTGCGCTTGAATCGTCATGGAAAGGGTGCCCGCTTGCAAATCCCAAAATTTCAGAGAGCCGGCTGCAGTGCCGGCGATCGCAAACTTGGCGTCGGGAGCGATCGCCACGGCATAGAAAGAATCCACAGGCTCGACAGATTCGAGAGCCTCGTCATTCTCGATATCGTCGTCATCATCCTCATCATCGAAATCATCGTCATCATCAAAATCATCGCTGTCTGCTTCCAGAGTTTGCAAGACTTCCCCAGATTTCCAATCCCAGACTTTTAGAGTGCCGTCTGTCGAACTAGAAATGATAAAATCGCCGTCAGGAGCGATCGCCACAGCCGTCACTAAATTCTCGTGACCCGCCAAACTATACAGTAATGGCCCACCTGGAGCCAGCAGGCTGGGAAATATCGGGCACAACCAGAGGGAGTCTCGAGCGATCGCAGCCACCGAGAGCATCTCCTCAATCTCCGAGATTCCAGAAGAGAGCAAGCGCCCGATCAATTGCCCGGGCAGTTGAAACGGATCGGCATTCACCGCCTCAGCGGAAAAGTGCAGCGCCCCTTGAATTAATCTTAAAATTTCTACTTGCTGCGAATCGAGATCGAGGTCGTAATAGTTGAGGAGTTCGTAATCGTGTATCAGCGCCTCTATTCCCAACGCAGAAACTTTCGCATCGATAAAATTAAAATCCGTCAGCCATGCGTACAAGCGCTCTCCATCGCCAGCCTCGGCAAATGCCCTCGGCTGGTGTTTCAAGATGCGTTCTTCTGTTTCAGCTAGCTGACTGGCTAACCACTCTTTGAAATTGCTCATGTTGCTGTTCCTTTGGCGCTCAAGCAGTTGCGCGACTCGCTTATTCATTGTGCCATCTGGGCTGCTCGCGCGGCGGAGTAGGGAGTGCTGAGTGCTGAGTGCTGAGTAGGGAGTGCTGAGTAGGGAGTGCTGAGTGCTGAGTAGGGAGTGCTGAGTGGGGAGTGCTAAGAAATTATGATTCTATCAGATAGGTGATTTTTTGTCAATAGGGCGACGGAGGCGATCGCTCTGATAATTTCTCCCCTCTAATAAACCGTGCCCGTGTAGGGGCGAAGCATTCGCGCCAGTATCTTTGCCACCTCACCGAAATTTTTATTCGCGAATGCTTCGCCCTCAATGTAACGCGACGCCTGCCTGCAACTCTCCGCCGATATATTGCAGAATTGCTCGCGTGTGGCATAAAATAGATAGAAATACCTGAATTCTGCGGGGCGATTTTTATGAAGCAGACGCATCAACTGACGGCAATCATTGAGCGCGAAGGTGACGGGTATGTGTCCCTGTGTCCCGAACTGGATATCGCCAGTCAAGGTGACACGGTTGAAGAAGCGCGGTTAAATCTGATTGAAGCGTTAGAATTATTTTTTGAAACCGCTGATTCCTCAGAAATTCAAAATAGGCTGCATTAGTATATAGCATTTTTCAGTCAGATGAAGGACAAGCAAGAAACCCGGCTTCTTTAAGAAGCCGGGTTTCTGACGTACCTAACTAGCTTGCTGCTATAATGAATTACTATGACTGAGGAGCAAATAGAAGAGATTAGGCGGATTGCCAGAAGCTACAGAAATTTTCAATGTGTAGAATGCTCGCAAGCAATCCAGAGTTATTTGACAGGAGAGGGAATTCATGGTAAACTGATAAAGATAAGTACAGAAACCGACAGGCTGCCATTTTCAATTATCACGAATCCGCTGGGAAGCGATCGCCAGATAGCGATGAAGTACAGGCAAGAAACCCGGCTTCTTTAAGAAGCCGGGTTTCTACAGTCATTCAGCTCGAAACCGAATTGGGAACCGTTGAAACGGTTTTTGACAATCTCTATCCCGATGGTATCCCTAAAGAGGACTGGCTCAACAGTTTTGGTGGGCCACTTGTAGAAGATTTTGACGGGCAGTTTGTAGTGAGAGAAACCGAATTTTAACGAGAAGGTGGTTTTTCAATAAAGGCTTGACAAGGAGGAGAGCTAATATGGATAATCTTTACGAACTGCTACAAAAAATCAAGCAAAAGCCTTCTGTCTATTTGGGCAACCCTTCAATTCTCTGTTTGCGGGCTTTTTTGTCCGGGTATAATGTCGCTCAGTATCAACTTGGCTTGCCTTTAGGCGAAAAAGATGCGCTCGACGGATTCCAAGAATGGATTCAGAAAAAATTTAGAATTGAGTCGTCGCAATCCTGGGCAAACATCATTCTTTTCTTCTCCCAAGATGAAAGGGATGCTCTGGATAATTTTTTTGAGCTGTTGGAAGAATTTCGACAGTGGCAAAAGCGATCGGAGCGGGAGTTGATTGAGCGCGGGTGAGATTTTACAGGTAAGAGCGCCTCTATCATCCACGCGCCCCCAACGTAACGCGATCGCGCCTTTGAATCGCCCGCCACAGCCCGACACGGATAGCACGGATACACGGATAAATTGGGCTATTCATCCGCGTATCCGTGTCAAAATCCGTGTCAGGCAGCTCGAACGCCAGGGCGAAGCATTCGGATGAGAGATTTTTGGTTGTGCCCGCTACATTATTCGCCCGAATGCGCAAGCCCCTACACAAGACAAAAAATGCGATCGCTCCTATTATCGCCCCGCCCTAACAAACCCTGCCCGTGTAGGGGCGAAGCATTCGCGCCAGTATCTTTGCCACCTCACCGAAATTTTTATTCGCGAATGCTTCGCCCTCAATGTAACGCGACACCTGCCTGCAACTCACCGTCAATATATTGCAGAATTTCTCGCGTGTCGCACGCCCCGCCGTGGGTTTAAACCCACGGCTAATAGCGAAAGTCCTCTCAAGAGGACTGAAAAATTTGGGAGCATCCCGATGGCTGTAAATCCAAATGTAGGGGCGAAGCATTCGCGTCGATATCTTTGCCACACCACCGAAATTTTTATTCGCGAATGCTTCGCCCTCAATGTAACGCGACGCCTTTGAATCGCCCGCCACAGCCCGACACGGATAGCACGGATACGCGGATAAATTGGGCTATTCATCCGCGCATCCGTGTCAAAATCCGTGTCGAGCTATGTTCCCTCCAACCGCAGAAAATGTACCCGTCCCCACTCGTCGCCCGCCACGATCGTCAGCTCATCCAGCGCAACAGCACAATCATTTAACCAAGCCTCGCTGCTGAAAGTAGCAACCTCCTGCCCGCTGAGCAAATCCCAGATTTTCAGGGTGTTATCCCAGGAAGCAGAAACGGCGAATTTCCCATCACAGGAGATGGCGACGGCATTTACCGAGCCAGTATGCCCTTTTAAGGTTCGCACCTCAGTACCGCTCGTCAAATCCCAGATTTTCAGGGTTTTATCCGAGGAAGCGGAAACGGCAAATTTCCCGTCGGGGGTAATGGTAATGGCATTTACTGGGGCATTATGTCCGATTAAAGTTGGCTCTTTAGCATAGATCGTAAAACGCCAGGTACGTCTCGTCAAATCCCAGATTCTCAGGGTTGCATCCGCTGAAGCAGAAACGACGAATTTGCCGTCGTGGGAGATCGCTACAGCCAATACCGAGTCAGTATGTCCCATTAAGATTCCCTCTAAAGCACCGCTCGTCAAATCCCAGATTCTCAGGGTTGCATCCGCTGAAGCGGAAACCGCGTATTTGCTGTCGGGAGAGATGGCGACGTCTGTTATTGAGTTAGTATGCCTTATTAACGTTGGTAACGTTCGCACTTCAGCATTCCTCGTCAAATCCCAGATGTATATATCCGCTGAAGCGGAAACCGCAACTGCGTATTGGCTGTCGGGGGTAATAGCAACGGAATTTACCGAGCCGCTATGCCCTTCCAAAGTTCGCATCTCGGCAAAGCTGGTCAAATCCCAGATTTTCAAGTTGTTATTTGAGGAAGCAGAAATGACTAATTTGCCAGCAGGGTTGATTGCAACGGCTGTTACTGAGACAGTACGCCCTTCCAGAGTTCTTACTTTCGCACCGCTCGTCAAATCCCAGATTTTCAGAGTGTTATCCACTGAACCGGAAACGGCGAATTGGCCGTCAGGGGCGATCGCCACGGCTGCTACCGAGCTAGTATGCCCGATTAAGGTTCGCACCTCTGCACCGCTCGTCAAATCCCAGATTTTCAGGGTTTTATCATCTGAAGCAGAAACGGCGAATTGGCCGTTAGGGGCGATCGCAACAGCATTTACCCAGCTAGTATGCCCGATTAAAGTTCGCACCTCAGCACCGCTCGTCAAATCCCAGATTTTCAGAGTGTAATTATAAGAAGCAGAAACGGCAAATTTCCCATCGGGGGCGATTGCGACGGCATTTACCCAGCTAAGATGCCCGATTAAAGTTCGCACCTCAGCACCGCTCGTCAAATCCCAGATTTTCAGG
>CAYOOD010000010.1:0-18545 GCA_964405435.1 uncultured bacterium | reverse complement strand
AGGGTGCTATCCGAGGAAGCGGAAACCGCGAATTTCCCGTCGGGGGCGATCGCGATAGCTCTTACCTCTGAAGTATGCCCGATAAGGGTTTGCACCTCGGAAAAGTTCGTCAAATCCCAGATTTTCAGGGTGCTATCCGAGGAAGCGGAAACCGCGAATTTCCCGTCGGGGGCGATCGCGACGCTATATACCGAGGCGGTATGCCCGAGTAAGGTTCGTACCTCAGTACCGCTCGTCAAATCCCAGATTTTCAGGGTGTTATCCGCTGAAGCGGAAACCGCGAATTTGCCGTCGGGAGTAATGGCTACACCACTTACCCAAAAAGTATGCCCACTGAGAGTTCGCAGCGCTCCTTCCCCAGGACGTTCTAAGCTAGAACTCAAGGGGCGCAGCCAGGGAGCCTCTCGCCACTGCTTGGCTTGTTCCAGCATTTCCTGAATGTCGGGCGCTTCAAAATCCAGCAATCGCCCCAGCAATTGCCCTGCCAGTTGAGTTGGATCTTTTTCCAGAACGTGCGCTGACTTGCGAATTGCCCCTTGAATCGCTCTGAGCGTCTCGGCTTTCTCCCCAGACATCAGCTCTTTCAGCCCCAGAGCCATGTCGAAATCGGCGATCGCATCCTGTACCTTGATGTCGGGATGAGAAAGCTTTGCCTGCACGAAACCGAAATCGGTTAACCAGCCGTACAACCGCCCAGCCTCCCCCGCTTTGGCAAGATAGCTGGGCTGGTGCTTCAAAATATGGGTTCGATCTGCCGGCAACTGGCTGGCTAACCACGCCCCTAACTCGCTCATTTCGGCGCTCCTTTTGTCAGATTGTCGCTAATCAGGCGATTCACGTCTTGAAGCGTCACCCCAGCCGCCTGCACCACATCCTGCCGGTGCAGAAAATCCCGGAAACTGGCGTGATAGATGCTGTAACGGGTTTCGCCATCAACGGGCTGAGGGCGCAAAAATGCCTGCCATTCATTGAGTACCGCTTGCACGGTGAATTCATCCTCACCCGCCGACTTGGCAATCCAGCGACGGGAAACCGCCTCCCGCGCTTCGCACAAAACGTACACGATTTTAATCTTGACGCGGGGCAGCGGCTCAGCCGTCATCCCCATGCGCTGCCAGTGACTTTCGTAATAATTCTCCAAACCTTGGGGCAAGCTGTTAATAGTCGCGTCGCTGTAGCCGCCGCTATTGATGTCATCCAGTACATAGCGCAGGTACATGAAATTATTCTGGCTTTTTTGCGCCAGCGCCGTCACAAATTGCTCGACGCTCAATCCCTGCCCCGCTATCCACTCCTGTATTCCCGCACTGTTTCTCACCCGCTGGCGAATGTAGGTTTTGACATCTTCCTGGCTCTGTGCTGGGTACTGCATCAAGTCAAACAAGCGAGGAGCAGAATCCATGCGCAAAATCACGCTTTGCGGGCGTTTCGAGACGATGCAGTAAATCCCTGGCGGCAAAAATTCCGGCAGGAAAAGCACGTTATCCCGTTTCGCGCTGCCCATATCCACTTCATCCAAAGCATCCACCACCAACACCAATTTTTTTCCGCCCAGTTTAGCGCTGACTTCCCCCAGCAACCGCGCCAAAAAGTTGCCGTCTTTGGTGGCATTCTCCGGCAAGCTCTTATAATCGAGTTTGAAGCCTTGAATTAACTGAGTGCAGGCATTCTCTAGAAATTGTTCCGGCTTCACCATCCCTTGAGATTGCACGTTGAAATGGGCAACGCACCGCGACTTCATCGCCCGCACGCACATCGCCAGAATCGCGCTTTTGCCCACACCCGGTTCCCCTTCGAGGATAAAATAGCCCTTGGGATTGTTCTGCAAGAAACGCTTAATCTCATCAAAAACATATCTGCGCCCGACAAACTCTCGCGTTTTCTCCTCAATAATCGTCTGGTACTGGTAGGGAAGCGGCAATCTCGGCGCTGACGCATCGACAAAATTTTGCAACAACTCCCGCATCTGGGCTAAATCATCCCGGATGCCAAGTTCTATGCTTTCCAGATGCGCCACGAGCTGACATATCTGCTCTTTCGTCGCCAATGCCTCCAATTTTTGCCGAATCTCTCCACTCTGCAGCCCCAACTCTTTGAGAACGCTCAGGGTTTCGGCGTGCAAGTTAAACAGCATCGCGGCAAACTTTTGTCCCCCAGCAGCGGCATCCTGCTTGAGAACCTCCCGAAACGCTCTCGGAAACTTAACCTGCAGCTCGCTGGCGATCGCTTTTACGATCGCAGTGTCGAAAGATTTATTTTCACTGGCAAGCCAATCGCTGAGGAATTTTTCCCAATCCTCGCACTCTAATGCCGTGACTTTGGCAAACTCCCCCGCATCGGGGGAGAAAATCTTCGCGAGCTGGGCTTCGGAAATCTGCAAACGGGTTGACAAAGCAGCGGCACTTGTGTTAATCTTCAGCCAATAGTCAGCGGCTTTGTCGGCTATTTGCGTCAGTTCCGCTTCTGGATACCGCAAATTGTTTCGCTCGGCGATGTCGATAAGTTCGTCAGATTTAGCAGCGGCTCTAATTAGAAGTGCGATCGCTTCTCCCGCCGCTTTCGTTAAATCGTGATTTTCCAGAATATTTGTACTCTGGCTGAGGCGATCGAGCAAGCGCGCTCCCAATTCATTCGCCGTGATACCGCCTGCTAAATTGGCGACAATCGTAGACAGCACGCTCGCCCCCAACACTCCCACGGAACCGCCGAGGAAACCAACCGCCCCCTGACCGACTGGACTACTCAACGTGCTAGCGATCGCTTGTCCGACTGCCAACACCGCACTGCAACTGAGCAGCTTCATTTTACTATCTGTTAAATTAATCGGTGCCATAAACAAAATTGCCAGATATTTTCCGAATATAGCACTTTAAGAAACCCGGCTTCTTGAAGAAGCCGGGTTTCTGGCAACAAGTCAATTGCTGATTTTTTAAACCCGACGAGCGATCGCTTGCTTCAAAATCGAGACGCGGCTCGTGGAACTTTGGCATTTTTCACCCCCCCCACGCAGCGAGAGACTTATTCAAGAAAGGGAGACACTGCCACCGATGAAAATCTTTCTCGCTAACTCACTCATCAATGCTCACTTAATATTTTTAACTTTTCTTTACCTTTATATTTCTTAAAACTGGGGCGAACAGGCATAGAGGGATTTCTCCCTGAAATATCCGCCTATCCGCGTTCTCATCCGTGGCGTGCCCGCACTCGACGCGATTTTTTTCAGAGCCTCCTTATTCCACGGCTGTAGCGGAGGGAGTGTTCCCCACACTCCCCGTATTCCCTCCCCAACGAGAGGACAAAGGCTGGTTAGAAAGCGCTTTTCCGTCTCCCTGACTCCCTCGCCCCCTTCGCCCTATCGCAAGGCGATCGCCTGTCTTTTGGGCATTTTTAGTATTTCTCCTCAGTCTTCTCTCAGAAATTCTGGCCCTTCTGCCCCCTCATCGATTCTCATTAAGTATCAATTAATGGAACCTTATCGAGACAAAACCCTTGCCAGATATAGATTTCAAGCTTTAAAGCCAAGCAATTTAGCGATCCCCATTGCGCGATCTTGGGGAACTATTAAAACTTTCTATAGATTCACTGGATGCGATCGCGCGCTTTACCCGTACAATCAGCAATCATTAGCCAAATCAACAAACTTCATAGGTTAAAACCTATGGATTAGAGCGAGACAAGGTTCTTACACAACTTCCGAGGAGTCACATCCAAAGTAGGGGTGTGAAGAGGTATCATTCGCAAATTTTCGCCTGAACGACAGATAGGAGATCGACTGACAACTCATGGGACTTACAAATCTGATTCACTTTAGAAACTTGCGAGGGGACGTATTTGGCGGGCTGACTGCCGCCATCGTTTCTCTGCCGATCGCCCTGGCATTTGGCGTTGCCTCCGGTGCCGGAGCAGTTGCCGGTCTTTACGGTGCCGTCTGCGTCGGCTTTTTTGCAGCCCTATTCGGCGGCACTCCGACGCTGATTTCCGAACCAACCGGCCCGATGACCGTTGTAATGACAACGATCGTCACCAGTATGGTGGCAGCAAATGGTCAGGAAACCGGTCTGGCAATGGCGTTTACCGTTGTCATGCTCGCCGGATTATTCCAAATTGCATTCGGCGTCTTCAAGCTGGGTAAATACATCACCCTAATGCCCTACAGCGTGATTTCCGGCTTCATGTCCGGGATCGGGGTGATTATGATTATCCTGCAAATCGGGCCTTTGCTCGGACACACCAGCAAGGGCGGCGTCATCGGAGCGCTGCAGAATTTGCCGATGTTTCTGACGAATATCAACCTGCCCGAAGCGACGCTCGGCTTTTTGACTCTGGCAATTCTGTTTTTCATGCCCGCCAAATTCAAGCGGATCGTGCCGCCGCAACTGCTGGCATTAGTAGCCGGCACGATCGTGTCGCTGGTTCTCTTCCCCAATGTCGATATCCGTCGCATTGGCGAAATTCCGATGGGGCTGCCGGAATTGCAGATGCCCGTCTTTACTGCTGGTCAAATCCAGACGATGCTCGTCGATGGCGTGATGCTGGGGATGCTCGGATGTATCGATACGCTCTTGACTGCGGTGATTGCAGACAGTTTGACGCGCACCCATCACGACTCTGACAAAGAATTGATCGGTCAAGGGATTGGCAACTTGGTGTCCGGCATCTGCGGCGGGCTTCCCGGCGCGGGCGCGACGATGGGAACGGTGGTGAATATCCAAACCGGCGCTCGCACGGCTGTCTCTGGATTGACTCGCGCCCTGATTCTGCTGGTGGTGGTTTTGTGGGCAGCAGGTTTGACTCAAAATATCCCGATGGCAGTGCTGGCGGGGATTGCCCTGAAAGTGGGTATCGATATTCTGGACTGGAGCTTCCTGAAGCGGGCTCACCAAGTTTCGCTCAAGGGCTCTCTGATCATGTACGGGGTGATTTTACTCACCGTATTTGTTGACCTGATTGTGGCGGTTGGCGTTGGGGTGTTCATTGCCAATATCTTGACGATTCAAAATCTCAGCAACGTGCAATCGAAGGATGTTAAGGCGATTACGGATGCTGACGACGCCATCCTCTTGAGCGACGAAGAAAAGGACTTGCTACAGCGAGCTGAAGGTCGCATTTTGCTATTCTACCTGAGCGGGCCGATGATTTTTGGCGTGTCCAAGGCGATCGCTCGCGAGCAAGCTGTCGTGCAAAATTATGAAGTGCTGATTTTAGACTTGAGCGACGTGCCCCTGTTGGGCGTCACTTCTTCGCTGGCGATCGAAAATGCGATTAAAGATGCTTGCGATCAAGGGCGTCACGTCTTTATTGTCGGGGCAACCGGTCAGATTCACCGCCGCCTGCAGCGCTTGAAGGTTCTCGATCTGTTGCCGCCGCAAAACGTGGTGGTCGATCGCGCCGAAGCCCTCAAGCAAGCGGTTGCTTTACTGGAAGCGCAAGATGCCGTCAACCCTGCAGTTGCTTCTGGCGCATTGCGCGACGGACAACCCGATGGGGGAACCAACGGAACTATCGACAGAAATAACCCTGTCTTGAAAAATTAGGGCAAAATCTTGCAACAGATGGAGGGGGAAGCCAAGGCTTCTCCTTTTCAGTGAAAGGGGCGATCGCTTGCAAGCGATCGCCTTTCTGTTTAGAAGCGGTAATGGCTTATGGGTAAGGGAGCATCCCGTTAAAGTAGGGGCGATAGCGTTCCGGCAGGAAATCTTTGCGTCTAACCGATAAATTATCAGTCGGAATGCTTCGCCCTCAACGGGGCATCAGAGTCGTTGTTGTTAGAAACCCGGTTTCTTGAAGAAACCGGGTTTCCGATCTTTCAGCCCATTTATCGCCCAGAAAAACCAGCCGCATTTTGCAATACATCAAATGTATTCGGACAGTGAGAGGGGTCTTTTGACCAAAAACGCGCCAACTTTTCTTTTATCAATACTTCCTGAACTAATGTTCCGCCCGAAACTCTGACATCTGCCAGCCAGCGCTGATATTGGTCTTGACGGCTAAAATTCAATTGGACGCGCATATTTTCCTGCTGCAGTAATTGCGTCAATCGCTGCTGTGCTTTCAATCCTTCCGGTGTTTGAGTCTCTGCCCTTCCCGGAGCGTCGATACACGCCAAATGTACTTTAATATCCCTACCGCCCTTGGGATTGGCCACTCTGATAGTATCTCCGTCAATAATGGCAGTCACTCGATATTCTCCGTCAGCGGGACGCGCTTCTTGAGCGGTGGCGGGAGAGTGAAAGCTGAGGAAAAAGGGGCAGCTTGCCGACAGGGCGATCGCGCTAAAGAAAAGGAGTAACTTTCTGTTTAATTGCATGGGTTTTTAGCGGTTTTTAAAGGGATTCCTTTGATTATTCAAGTGGTTTAATTTGTCAAGAGTCAAAAAAGCTCTATCAAAGTTTGCTTGGATTGATAAGGGCGGTTCGAGGAGAGCGATCGCGCTCTCCCCACTCTACAAATCAGGTCGTCGTAAAACGCCCCTCCCCTCAATCATTCGTGAATCGAGCCGTCGGGCATCGTTGCTCCTTGCAGAATTGCCTCCTGCAAGTCTTCCGCTGCCATATAAGCCCCGCGCAAACTCGCGCCGCTCAAATCTGCCCCGCCCATTGCTGCCACGTTCAGGTTAGCCCAGCACAAACAAGCTTGGCGCAGGCTGGTTTTCGTCAGGTTGGCATCGGACAAATTGGCTTTATTCAAATTGGCTCCAGTCAAATCGGCTTCAGTCAAATCAGCGCCAGACAAATCAGCCTTCGTCAAATTTGCCTCGCACAAATCTGCTTTGCTCAGCGTCGCGCCGCTTAAATTCGCAGCTTGCAGGTTTGAGCGGCACAAACTCGTGACGCGAATCTGCGCTTCACTCAGATTGGCTGCTGATAAATTCGTTCCAATCAGATTAGCTCCACTCAGTTTAGCTTCGCTGAAATTCACGCCATCTAACTCCAATCCGTGCAAGTCTACCCCATTCAGGTAAGCGCCTTTCAGATTCACCCCGTTGAGGATGGCTCCCCGCATCAATGCGCCGCTCAATCGGGCTCCGCTGAGATTTGCCCAGCTCAGGTTGGCTTCTCCGAGATAAGCAGAACGCAAATTAATTCCCCGCAAGTCTGCTCCGCAGAGGTTGACGCCGCGCAAGCTAGACAAGCGCAGGTTTACCCCCGACAAAATCGCCCCGCTCAGTTTGGCTCCTTTCAGCAGCGTCTTGACGATATAGGCTCCTTTGAGGTTGGCTTTTGTCAAATCGGCGTCTTCGAGTCTGGCTTCATCGACTTTGGCATAACTCAAGTCGGCGCGTTGCAGGAAAGCTCCCGTCAGGTTGGCTCCAGTCAGTTTGGCGCGACTGAGGTTTGCCGAGCCCAGGTACGCCCCGGATAAATCGGCTCCGACTAGATAGGCTCTTTCCAGGTTTGCCCCGATGAGAGTGGCAGCGCGAAAATTCCGCTCTCCGGCTGCATATCGCCCCAGCAGTTCGTCAACTTGCATAATCCTTTTCCTCCCCTGGCGCGCAACTGTGCCACTCCAGTTCTATATATAGGGTGCCCACAGGGAAGGTACATGATTTATTAATTTTTTTGGCGAGGGGTTTAATGTAGCGATCGCCCGCCTTCTGGCGCATAGCAGCGACGAACCAAAAAAAAAGGGGCATTGCTGCCCCCTTGCCTGCCTCAGACTCCTTAAGGGTTCGTCGGTTCTGGGCTCGAACCGCTTTCTAAGTCTGGGGGCAAAATCACCTTGTCAACAACGTGAATAACGCCGTTGCTGGCTTTGACGTCTGCCTTGGTGACTTTGGCATCGTTGACTTTGACTTCGCTGCTAGCCGAATCGACTTCTACTTTCAGCGCGCTGCCCTCAACGGTTTTTTCTTCTCCCGGAGCAATTGCCTTGGAAGTGACTTCCTTGGGCACGACGTGGTAGGTGAGCACTTTCACCAATTTTGCTTTGTTCTCTGGCTTGAGCAAATCCTCGAGGGTTCCGGGCGGCAGGGCAGCAAAGGCTTCATCGGTGGGGGCAAAGACGGTAAAAGGACCATCTCCTTTTAAGGTTTCAGTCAATCCAGCGGCTTCAAGTGCTTGCGTCAGCGTCTTGAAGTTGCCGTCGGCAGTGGCTACTTCTACCAGACTGCCTGCTGCGGCGTCGGTTTTGGTGGCGTCGGCTGCGGGCGCGGCAGCAGTGGTGCTGTCGGTTTTGGTGCTGTCGGCTGCGGGCGCGGCAGCAGTGGTGCTGTCGGTTTTGGTGGCGTCGGCTTTGCTGGCGTCGGCTTTTGTGGCGTCGGCTGCGGGCGCGGCAGCAGTGGTGCTGTCGGTTTTGGTGGCGTCGGTTTTGGTGGCGTCGGCTTTTGTGGCGTCGGCTGCGGGCGCGGCAGCTATCGGGGAGGACGTCGCGGCTGGCGTACTCGCAGCCACGGTACTTTCAGTGCTTGGCGATTGATTGGCTTCAGGCGCATTTTGCGAGCAGGCAGACAGAGCCGCAGCACTGCTCAGACTCAGAAGTCCGACTAAAAGGGTTTTGGATAGGCGATCGAGGCGTTTCATAAATTTTTCTGAGATGTAACAGAGACGAATAAAATTTTACAAAAATTTACAGCTTGTGCAAGAGGCGGTTTCCTCTCCATATAAAAAGACGGGTGCTGCAAAGACAGGCGATCGCGCGCTCAAAACCCCCGCAAGCAGGGCAGTCAGCTTTTATTAAGCGACAACTGGTATACGCAGAAACAAGATACTTTGCTCTTAATTAGCATGAAATCAAACAACATAGCGCCTGCAAAGACTTGATATACAAAAGCTTTTAGACTTATAGCTTAAACTTTTATTGCAGGTTAAAATCAATACTTTTTTTGCGTGAAAAACCCGCTCTCTCGTGCTAAAGCGGGTTGCTAAAGTTTTATATTTCCTGCCGACATGCTGTAGCTAGGCGCACAGCAGCACTTGCGGCATGACCGCCCCGTCCAGAATTGCAGCTCGCCAGTTGCACCCCGTGAGGATGGCATCGCGCAGGCTGGCTCCCCGCAGATCTGCACCGGACAAATTAGCCCCATCCAAATTAGCGCCCCACAAGTAAGCTCCCTGCAAGTTGGCCCCGCTCAGGTCGGCACCGGCCAAGTTGACCAAATTCAGGTTAGCCCCGCTCAGATCGGCATTCCGCAAATCTGTTTCCCGCAAGTCCGCTCTCATCAGCGTGGCTCCGCTGAAGTTGGCATTGCTTAAATTGCCCTGCGGCAGAGAAGCTTGCTTGAGATTGGCTTCATTCAGTTGCACCAAGCGCAGTTGCGCCCGACTCAGATCGGCTCCGGTGAAATTCGCTCCCTGCAATTTAGCCCCGTTCAGCTTCACGTCTTGGAGTTCCAAGCCGCTGAAATTGACTCCCTCCAGATTCAGCCCATTTAAAAACGCCCCATTCAGTTTGACGCCATTCATCTGTGCCCCCTGCAGGGATGCGCCGCTCAATCGAGCGCCGCTCAGGTTAGTCCAGTTCAGGTTTGCGCCGGCGAGGTTGGCGGCTCTGAGGTTAATGCCGTTTAAATTTGCACCGCACAGGTTCACCCCTGGTAAATTCGCCCGATAGAGCGTCACCCAGGTGAGGACGGCACCGCTGAGTTTCGCCCCCTTGAGGTCGGCATTGGCGAGCTGAGCGCCTCTGAGATCGGCTTTCGTCAGATCTGCTTCGATTAAATTGCTGCCTTTGAGCTTGGCATAACTCAAATCCGTGGCGTACAGGAAGGCTCCGCTGAGTTGAGCTTCTAGAAAGGACGCGCGGCTGACGTTGGCGCGGGCGAGGGATGCGTCTTTGAGATTGGCTTCTGTCAGATTGACTCCCGTCAAGTTGGCCCCGATCAGGTTGGCGTCTTTCAGGTTGACTCCCCGAAAATCCCTGTGCCCCGCGACATAGCGCTTGAGCAATTCGTATTCGTCCATACGGCGTACCTCTTACTTGCTGCCTGTTGGCATCGTTAAATCCTAGAATTCCCGGATAAACAGCGGGGATCGCAGCGATCGCAATAAAAAGGCAGGGAAATGGCTTGTGGGATGGCTGGGGATCGAATAAAGACCCGAAAGACGGCGATCGCGCGGTAAGGCTGCCACTGCTGGCCAGCCCTACCGCGCGACTTGCTTTTCTGGGGCGCTCGGGCCCGATCGCGCCTAATTGTCGTAGATGCGGGCCTCAACCGCTTCTGGATTTTCCTCGCAGTAAATCTCGAAGGCGGTTTTATCTATCTTCTGAGCCCGCTGGTGCGCGGCTTCGGCTTGCAGTTCTTCCACAATGTCCCACGCCGAGGCACATTCTTTAGAAGTCGCGCCTTTTTCTTGGCAGATCGCGCGGGCTTCTTCAATCGCTTGCTGGATGCGTTCCTCGAGCAGGATGCCTTTCGGTTTCTCTACGAAATCGCTCTTTCTGAGAATATCGGTCACCGAGATGATGCCCACCAGCTTGCCGTCGATGACCGGCGCGCGGCGGATGCCCGTGTTGGCAAACAACCGCGCCACATATTCCACGCCGAGGTCGGGATTCACCACGATGCAGGGTTTGGTCATAATCTCGTAAACCCGCGTTTTGTTGGGGTCGTTCCCGAAAGCTGCCACCTTATATACGATGTCTGTCTCGGTGAGGATTCCGTAGGCGTCCTGTTCGTGACGGCGATCGACCACCAGAGCCCGCAGGTTCTTCTCTTTCATCAGCTTCACTGCTTCAGCCACCGTCGCCGCGCCGCGAATGGTGACGACTTCTTTAGTCATTATTTCTTCAGCTTTCATCATTGCGTTTTCTCCGTACAACAAAACTTTTTTACCTTGGCCCGCCCGCCCGTCTCTTTCAACGCTCCCACTTATATCTTAGGTAAAAATTCTCACTTTCGTGCAAGAAAATCAGCAGTCGCGGGCGATCGCCGACCTGTGGGGCATTTTACTGCCGGGAGTGCGGACATGGGAATGCTGGAGGTGGCCTAAAAATTGCCGCTAGAAGGCGACACAATCAACGCCCGATCTGCCAGCAATCGTTACATTTCTTAATTAAACAAAGTTTCTAAAGAATTTTATTTTTTCTTAATATTTTTTCTGGAGGAGATCGGGAAAGCCATTTCAGAGAATGGCCATTCATCGGAGCCGGAGCGATCGCCTGAAGATTTATGTCGATATGTAACGAAATCGCCGAGCAACGGTTTTTGGTTGTGTTACCAACGGGTTGCCGCCGAACTGGCCGCAGCAATTTTTTTTTAGAGGCGGCGCGATCGCATCTATCCAAAGAAAGATTTATTTGGAAAATTGCGGCGAACTTTGCACCCAGAGCCTGTCGGTGTTCTCGAAACGGTACTAAAAGAATCGAGCTGGCTCGATATTTTTTGGCACTTCGGCTTTTTTTCTTGCTCTGCCGCTTGAATAGCAGTCCGCTGCCTGGTACAGCCGCAGTCACCGGGAGGCATTTAGCTACAACACTTATTGAGATAGGACTTCTAGCCTAAGCCAGTAGGGGGGATACTTCAGCATGCAGGCAAAACTTCCCCGATACGAGAATCGAGCCACGGTTTTTGATTGTTTCGAGGGCAAAAGTAAAAAAATGTTAAATATTACAAATTGTTAAGCAATTCCCAAGGTCGAATGCCCGTCAGGAGGATAGGGGAAGGGCCGCAAAAAGGCGAACTCTTACTTAAGAAGCGCAATGTTTAATAGTTTATTTTTTCTTTATTTCAGACGGTAGGTATTTGCACTCTTAAACTCAGTTGCGGAGGCTGACCGAGCCTGTAGGCCGACACCAACAGCACTCGGACAGGCGATCGGGGATGAAAAAAATTTACAAAACGTAATATAAAAACCCTTTACGGCGTTGTATAAAGATACCTGGAGGGAACGAAAGACAGGCAAACGTTAACCAAAAGACTGATTTACCTGGATTTTTCAGTTTCTCATCATCGTGTAAGATATTCTCAGAATTCTTGAATGGGGGTTGGGTTGGCCCGATGGACTGACCGGCAGCATTCAAGACTGAGTTCAACCAGCTTCATGCTGGAGTCTGTCTCGAACCTTTCCAGACTGCTGCGATAGGTTGAAAAAGCCTTTCAACAGCAGACCGTTTTGGAACAATCCACAAGCAAACCAGATAAGTAGGAGAGCTAACTCATGTTAGATGCATTTTCCAAAGTAGTGGCCCAAGCTGACGCTCGCGGCGAATTCCTGAGCGGCGCTCAATTCGATGCCCTCGCCAACCTGGTGAAGGAAGGCAACAAGCGTCTGGATACCGTCAACCGGATCACCAGCAACGCTTCGACCATCGTAGCTAATGCAGCTCGCGCTCTGTTCGCCGAACAGCCCCAGCTCATCTCGCCCGGTGGAAATGCTTACACCAACCGTCGCATGGCTGCTTGCCTGCGCGACATGGAAATCATCCTGCGCTACGTCACCTACGCAACCATCGCCGGTGATGCCAGCGTTCTGGACGATCGCTGCCTGAACGGTCTGCGCGAAACCTACCAAGCTCTGGGCGTTCCCGGCGGTTCCGTTGCCAACGGCGTTCAAAAGATGAAAGATGCAGCGATCGCGATCGTTAACGATCCCTCCGGCATCACCCCCGGCGACTGCAGCGCTCTCGTTTCCGAGCTCGCCAGCTACTTCGACCGCGCCGCCGCTGCAGTGGGCTAAGAACCACTAGCGCCTGAAGTTTGAAGTGCAAACTTCATTCTCGAAACTTCCGAATTGATTTTTGTTTGAAAACTTTGCCAACCGAAGGGAGATATCCGAACAATGAAAACCCCCATCACCGAAGCGATCGCAGCAGCCGATACCCAAGGCCGTTTCCTGAGCAACACCGAACTGCAAGCCGTTGACGGTCGCTTCAAGCGCGCCGTTGCTAGCATGGAAGCAGCTCGCTCTTTGACCAACAACGCTCAAAACTTGACCAACGGCGCTGCTCAAGCGGTGTACAACAAGTTCCCCTACACCACCCAACTGCAAGGCCCCAACTACGCCTCCACCCAAACCGGCAAAGACAAGTGCGCTCGCGACATCGGCTACTACCTGCGCATGGTGACCTACTGCTTGGTTGCTGGCGGCACCGGCCCGATGGACGAGTACCTGATCGCTGGCTTGGCTGAAATCAACAGCACCTTTGAACTGTCTCCTAGCTGGTACGTTGAAGCTCTGAAGTACATCAAGTCCAACCACGGCTTGAGCGGACAAGCTGCCGTTGAAGCGAACACCTACATCGACTACGCCATCAACGCTCTGAGCTAGTATCAAAAGCTTACTTCTCTAGCGTCTTTTAGATAGCGCAGTCCGGTAAAGGATGTCCGGACAGGTATGCAGGTGCTAGCCAAAAACTAGACGGTGTATACCTATCCGGGCATCTTTGCATATCTGAGACTTAATAAGGCTTGGCTGAATAAAGCTTGTTGTTTGTTGGGAGATTTTGAAATGGCTATCACAGCAGCAGCGTCCCGTTTGGGAACGTCCGCTTTTCTCGATGCAGCACGAGTAGAATTGCGTCCGAATTGGACAAAAGAAGATATAGAAAATGTGATTCGTGCCGTTTACCGTCAAGTGTTGGGCAACGACTATGTGATGGCATCGGAACGACTCACGTCTGCCGAATCGCTCCTGAGAAATGGCAGCATCACTGTCAGAGAATTTGTTCGCAGCGTTGCCAAATCAGAGCTTTACAAAAGCAAGTTTCTTTACAACAGTTTCCAGACCCGGGTGATTGAACTGAACTACAAGCACCTGTTAGGTCGGGCTCCTTATGACGAGTCAGAGGTAATCTACCACCTCGACCTGTACGAAACCCAAGGGTTTGATGCCGAGATCGATTCTTACATAGATTCGGTCGAGTATCAAGAAAGTTTCGGCGAAAATATCGTACCGTACTATCGCGGCTTTGACACCCAACGCAATCAGAAAACCGTTGGTTTCAACCGCATGTTCCGCCTGTATCGCGGCTACGCGAGCAGCGATCGCGCCCAGCTAGAAGGCAATAACTCGCGTCTGGCTCGCGAACTGGGTAAAAATGGAGCCTCCACCATCGTCGCTCCTTCCGGCAGCCCCAACGGCTGGTCTTACCGTTCCAGCTCTGATTCCGTTCCGAATACCTGCCTGGGCGGCGCGTTTGTCGGTTTCGGCGAAGAAGGCAAAGTCTACCGCATTGAAGCAACCGGTCTTCGGCAAGGCGTGCGGCGCAGCACGGCTAGCTTCTTCGTACCTTACGACCAACTCTCGAATAAGATGCAGCAAATCCTGCGTCAGGGCGGTAAAATAGCCAGCGTAACCACAGCCTGAGAAAAATTTGAACCGCGAAGGGTGAGTTGATATTAACTAAAAACTCAGTCACTCGCAGTATCAAAAAATATTCTCGGCTTCACCTGAAGGAGATAGCCATAAATTATGTTGGGTCAAACTGCAGCAGGCAGAGCTGCGAATACCCCTTCTGGAAACCGCTTCTTCCGCTATGAAGTGGTCGGTCTAGCTCAAAATCCAGAAACCAACAAAAGAAACTATCCCATTCGTCAGAGCGGCAGCGTGTTTATCACCGTGCCCTACAACCGGATGAATGAGGAAATGCAGCGGATTGCGCGGTTGGGCGGCAAAATTGTCAGCATTACACCGGTAACTGCTGGCGAGTAACGCCCAATTTCATTAACGGAGTATATTCTTCGCCGTGCGAGAAAACGCCGGCCAAACCCACACCCCCTTTGCAAGGCAGATGGTAGAAGGCAGAAGGATAGAGAAATTAATCTCGCCTTCATCTTTCATCCAAAATCTTTGCAAAGGGGGTGAGGGCTGCAAAAAAAAATTGCACGGCACGATTGGATACGAGCAATCTGTAGCAGCAAAGCAATGCAAGATGATTTTGATGCGGCTCCCCCAGCGGGTGAGGGCTCTGGCGAATCGCTAACCGTCGAACAGGCGATCGCCAATTTACAAGGGAATGACTCGGGTTTGCGCTATTATGCCGCTTGGTGGCTGGGCAGGTTCCGCATTGCCACCCCCGAAGCCATTGACGCGCTACTCGCAGCGCTAGAAGACGAATCCGATCGCACGGAAGACGGCGGCTATCCCCTCCAGAGAAATGCAGCGCGAGCACTGGGCAAACTGGGAAATCAGCGGGCAGTAGCGGCGCTAATTCGCTGCTTGGAGAGGGCAGATTATTACGTTCGCGAGGCTGCAGCGCAGTCGCTGGAAACATTGGGCGATCGCTCTTGCATATCAGCACTGGTGAAACTGCTAGAAGGAGGCGTAGAGGCAGCGGTACAAGTACCCGGAAAACCCCATTTAGCGCAGCCCTACGATGCCATCCTCGAAGCGCTGGGAAGCTTGCACGCCACAGAAGCGATCGCGCTGATAAAACCCTTTGTAGAACATCCGGTGAAGCGGGTGCAGTACGCCGCCGCGCGCGCGATGTACCAACTGACGGGAGAGGCAATATACGGCGATCGCTTGGTGCAAGGGCTGCAGGGGAACGAACTGCAATTGCGGCGCACGGCACTGATGGATTTAGGAGCGATCGGATACATGCCCGCAGCGGAAGCGATCGCGCAGACATTAGCAGAAAATAGTCTAAAAATTATAGCCCTAAAAGGACTCCTAGAACATCAGTTAAAGGATAATTCCCCAGACACCTCCAGTTTATCCGATGACGCCATCCGGGTAATGACTCTGATGGATTCGCTGTTGTAGAACCCGCCAACGCTCCCCCGGTGCCCTAGGTTTCAAGCTGGGGCACCACTCCCGAAGCCCGCGCTGAGAAGGGCTGCGGAGATGCGGAGGGGTAAATTTTATGCGATCGCCGCAAGAGATAATAGAAAATTGCAGTTATAGAAAAAAGCGATCGCCCGCCAACCATGACTTATACCGTTATCAATAACAACAACAGTATCCAAAACCTGATCCGCGCCGTTGAAGAAGCCACGTCAGCGGATAAAATGGTAGCGGCAGTGAAAGCGCTAGCAGCGACGCGCGATCCCGCCGCGATTCCAACCTTGATAGACGTGCTGCGCTACAACAATCCGGGAGCCGCAGTCGCAGCCGTTGACGGGCTGATAGAATTAGGCGAAGCAGCAGTACAGCCGATTTTAGAGCGGCTTGACGGCTACAATTACGGAGCCAGAGCCTGGGCAATTCGGGCATTTGCCGGCATCGGCGACGCGCGCGGGCTGGATTTATTAGTTGCGGCAGCAGAGACAGATTTTGCCCTGAGCGTGCGCCGAGCCGCAGCAAGAGGGCTGGGAAATTTAAAATGGTCTGGCGTGCCGTCGGAACAAGTGCCAGACGCTCAAAAGCGAGTTTTTAACACATTAAGGGTAGTTTGTCAAGACCCGGAATGGGTGGTGCGATATGCTGCGATAGTAGGATTGCAAGGGCTAGCGATCGCAGTTGCCGCCAATCCCCCAGCGTGGTTTGCAGAAATCCTGACGCAGTTGGAGGAAATGGCAGCGGCGGATGCAGAAATCGCCGTTCGCGCTCGCGCGCTGCTGGCAAAACAGCAAGTGCAAGAGAAAGCGATCGCAGCCGCTAGTTAATCGGGGTAAAAGATGATCGAACATATCGTGATGTGGCGGTTAAAAGACGAAGCAGAAGGCGCTTCCAAGGAAGAAAACGCCCGCAAAATCAAAGAAATGCTGGAAGCGCTCAAAGGCGTCATTCCCGAAATCGTGGAGATTAGAGTCGGGATAAATGCGATCGCATCTCCGGCTGCTTTTGATGTCGTGTTGTATTCCGAGTTTGCCAGTTTTGAAGCGCTCGACATTTACCAGAAGCACCCGGAACACGAGAAGTGCAAAGCGTTTGTGGGGAAAGTCGCGAGCGATCGCGCGGTTGTTGACTGCGAAATGTGAGAGATTATCTCGCGCCTCCCTATCTGTGGCTGCACAGTCAGAAGCCGGGGGAAGGGCGAAGCTTTCGGATGAGAAATTCTCGGTTTTGTCCGAAAGATTATTCGCCCGAATGCTTCGCCCCTACTTTAGTGGGATGCTCCCGAAGGATAGGGAGGCGATCGCTCTGTAACGCCTCGCTACTCCTCTAGCAACTGCTCCACAATCGCGTAAATATCGCAGGCGTAGCCTTCTCGGCGCAACCCGACTTCTATTCCAGAGGTTAGCCTGCTGCAGCGATCTCTCCTGACTCAGAACAAACGCTTCAATTGTTTGTAAACTTCATCATCGTTGCGCTTGCCTACCAAAATGACTTCTACCAAATCCTCATCGGCATCAAATCGGTAAACAATGCGATATTCGCCGCTGTCTACCCGATAATAACCGGGATAGCCCGATAATTCCTTGCTATCAGCAGGCAACGGCTCGACATTTAATGCTAGCACCTTTTTAGCTATTTGAGCGGCAATTTTTGGTTGCAAACCTTTGAGAAAATCGAGAACCGCCTGCAAACCGTCAAGTTTCGCCATTTGCCGCCAGTTGCTGGAGTGCTTCTACAAAAGTTTCCGTCCCCACCATCTGAGACTGACTCAGCGACGCTTCTGCAGATTGAGCCAAAAGCATGTCTTCTAATTGTGCGAGCCGCTCTATCAAGCGCTTGTAGGTATCAACCGACATGATTATGTGGCTCGGTCGCGATTGCTTGGTTAGGAGAATCGGCTCAACAGCAGCGCGATCGAAAACTTCCCCGTGTCGGTTGCGGACTTCTGTGAGGGTGTAACTGTGCATGGCCAAAAGGTTCGAGCTTTTTTGTACATTATGTCTATTATAGACAAAATCGTCAAAGATTGTCAGAGATGGGGCGTCACCCGCATCCCCCACAGGGCGATTCGCCTAGCGTGCTGCGCTTCACGCCTGTTGCTGGGGCAAGACGAAGAAAAAACCCTATAGCGGTTTTCATCCTCGTGAGGTACTGAGAAACCCGGCTTCTCAAAGAAGCCGGGTTTCTGGGCGTACTTCATCTGCCTGAAAACCGCTATAAGCTCAGACAATACCTGACAAAACAGCCAGACAGTAGAAAAAATGTTAATCTAAAAATATTGCCGCCTTGAGTAAGGAGGAACCTTCATGGAAAACCCAAAGAGAGAACCCCAAGTTATTGTAGAAGAATTCGAGCCGAAGAAGCACTCAGCGCCAACTGAAGAAACCAAAAATCAATTGTTAATATCCGATTTGGGTTGGTCGCAAGAAGAAGCAATTCAGACTTACTATCGGTTAATGCCTTTCAAAGAGGATTGGGAAGCACCGGGTATGGAGGCGTATGATGCCCTATAAGCGGGGAGATGTGATTCTGGTTCGCTATCCTAATTCCGACTTGGTGACGTACAAGAGGCGTCCGGCGTTGGTGGTTCAAGCCGATGATGTTGACACGGGATTGCGCCAAAGGCTTGTCGCCCTCATCACCTCCAATTTGAGCAGAACAGGAGAAACGCGGGTTGCAATCCAGAAAGACAGTGCTGTTGGGCAGCAGATGGGATTGATGGCGGATTCAGTGGTGATGGCAGATAATCTGGCTACTGTTCTCGATCGCGAAGTTGATAGGGTAATTGGCACTTGCCCGGTGATGGAGCAAGTAGACGCTGCTTTGAAAAGGGCTTAGACCTCTCCAAAATTTAAAAATTATGCTATAATGGCAAAATCAATGTTTTTT